>JBDTKZ010000042.1:0-49159 GCA_039935075.1 Bradyrhizobium sp. | reverse complement strand
ATCAAGGCCGCCACCGATGCCAGCGGCCGACCGATGTTCACAATCTACCCCATCCAGGTGAACACCAGGTCGCCGGCCGACCCGACCTCGACCGTGCTGCAAAACTGCGCCAGCGACCAAAGCAAGTTCTTCATGCTGACGAGTTCGACCCAGATCGCCACGACCTTCAACACGATCGGAACGGCGCTCAGCCAGCTCCGCGTCGCGCGATAGTCCCATCCGCGCCAGCCGCGGTCAGACGAAAAAGCCCGGCCTTGACGGCCGGGCTTTTGTTTTGCAAATCGCGTCAGCGATCAGTGGCTGGCGGCCGGCGTGAACTTCGCGGCGATGCTTTCCAGCGGCTTGAAGGTCTGCTTGGCGAGATCGGTGTAGAGACCTGCGATCTTCTGCGACTCGGCCACGAACGTCTCGTAAGCGGACTTCGCGAATTCGGTCTGAACTTCAAGTACCTTGTCGATCGACTTCACGCCCGACAGCTTTTCAACGAACGATTTGGTGTCTTCAAACGACTTCTTGGTGTAGTCGCCGTAGGCGGTAGCAATCGCCTGAACGCCGCTTTGCAGAGAAGTCCCGTACTGCTGAATCTCTTCGACTTTGACCATCATGGAGTCCTTTCCCAGACTGATATTTGACAGATCGGCGGGGAGGTCCCGGCTCCCTGACAACGCAACCATAGTGCATTGCACAATAAAGTCAAGAATCTTTGTGCGACGCACAAATCGTTAAGTTTATCGTCAAACCCCGGAATACCCCGCAAGGGTTGCTTAACCTTTTGGAAACTCAGGCCACCTAACCTGATTCTGTTGCTGTTCGCCTTCCCGGCAGATCGTCGAAAAATTGTGTGTATGCAGTTGGTTAGCTAGAACAGCGATCCGATTTGCTATTCCAGTGGAGAGGCCTGACGCGGTCAGGCGCTTCGGGCAGGAACACGTTGCCGGCCGTTGGGCATAATTTAGCCTCACGAACCGGTGAACAAGACAGAAAATGGGACGGGGAAGTTTATGCTTCGTACAACCTTTGCTTCCTCGCGCACGTTGCGAGTGTGTGCTTTCGGCCTGGTTGCGACTACCGCCGCGATCACTTTCACCACCTCCACTGCCGAAGCGCGCCATTACCGGCATCGCTCCCACGTCGCGCGGCACCACCAGGAAGAGCGCGAGAGCTACAGTCCGCAGTTCTCCTCCATTATCGTCGACGCGAACTCCGGCGCGACACTCGAATCCAACAGCCCCGACGGCAGCCGCCATCCGGCGTCGCTGACCAAGGTCATGACGCTCTATCTGCTGTTCGAACGGCTCGAATCCGGCAAGATCACGCTCGATACCGAAATGCCGGTGTCCGAGCACGCATCCGAACAGGACCCCACCAAACTCGGCCTGCGTCCCGGTTCAACGTTGCGCGTCGAAGATGCCATCAAGGGTGTCGTGACGAAATCGGCCAACGACGCCGCGGTGGTGATCGCTGAAGCGCTCGGCGGCGGCGATGAAGGCGATTTCGCCAAGATGATGACCCGCAAGGCGCGGGCGCTGGGCATGACCAAGACCATCTATGTCAATGCCTCCGGCCTGCCCGCCGACGAGCAGGTGACCTCCGCGCGCGACCAGGCGACGCTTGGCCGTGCGATCCAGGACCGCTTCCCGCGCTATTATCGCTACTTTGCCACCGAGGCGTTCAATTTCCGCGGCCATACCGTCCATGGCCACAACCACCTGCTCGGCAGCGTCGAAGGTGTCGACGGCATCAAGACCGGCTACACGCGCTCTTCCGGCTTCAACCTCATCACCAACCTGCGGCGCGGCAATCGTCACCTCGTCGGCGTCGTCATGGGCGGCCGCAGCGGCGGCTCCCGCGATGCCACCATGCGTAGCCTGCTGGCCGAGAACCTTGATAAGGCCTCGGGCACCCGGACTGTCGCTGCGATCACCGAGCGCAACCCGGCCGACGCCAATGCCGATGTCGCGGAAGACGTGGCCGAGTCCCGACCGACCCAGGCGGTTCAGGTCCAGGGCGCCGTTCAAGTCGCCTCGGCGTCCTCGGAGCCCGCCGCGCTGCCGCCAGTGCGTTCGATTGCGCCGGCCCAGCGCCCCTCCCTTCTGGCTGCGGCCGCAGCCGCGGTGCCCCCCACTGCTGCCAAACCCGAGCCCGCGCCGCTGACCAGCGGCGTTATTCAGGCCCAGGCGATGGCGACTATCCCCGGTTCGTCCGAGCCGATGAAGCCGGTCAAGGTGAAGACGGTCCATGTCAAGGCCGGCCAGATCAAGCTCGCCTCAGCCGCGCCCTCCCAACCCACCGCGGTCACCAATTCGATATCGTCGGCACCGCGCGCCGAATTGCCCGAGACATCGGGCGCCGTCGTCGCCAAGGCAGAATTCAACCGGGCTGACGCTATGCCAGCCGAAATGCCGCAGCAGCCGGCCAAATTCGGCACCGGAAACGGCGTGCTCGGCGTGCTGCCAGCCTCAACCGTCCCGGCCGCCTCCCCGCCTTCGCAGGCGATGGCCTACGCCGATCCCAGGCAACAACCGCAAGCCATTCAACAAAACGGCGCCATCAAGCCGGTCGCCGCCCACACCGGATGGATCATCCAGGTCGGCGCACTCGATAGCGAAAGCGAAGCGCGCGAGCGCATCGACGCCGCCCGCAGCCAGGCCCGTGGCATGCTCAGCAAGGCCGATCCCTTCACGGAAGCGGTGGTCGCCAAGGGCGATCGGAAGCTGTTCCGCGCCCGCTTCGCCGGCCTCGACCGCGATCAGGCCGAAGCGGTTTGCCGGACGCTGAAGCGCTCCGACATCTCCTGCATCACCGTCAAGAACTGATCGCAAAAATCTATCGAACCACCGTCGTCGCCGGCCTGAGCGCCAGCGCACGAACGAGAAGCCGGATCGTCCATCGCAAATCGCCTGCTTGAAGTCGTCTGCAGCCCGGTGCAGGCGACTTTTTCATTTCAGGGATCGCGCACCGGAATAATCCAAGTTCGCACCAAATCCGCGCGCGCAAACTTCTCGTCAAGATTTGACGGTTACAACTAATAGACATCAAAGATCGACCACGCCGGACAACGGCGGGCGATGACGGGGCGTCACCAGAGCGGAAGAGGAAGCAACTCTCGGTTTGTAGCGTTTGGTTGCGTTGCCGGAGTTAGCTGAGATGCGTGCGAAGCAAAGTATCCTTGGCCTCGTTTACACGGGCGGCGAGGTACGTCGAGCCCCCCTGGTCGGGATGCAGTTTCTTCATCAGTCCGCGGTGCGCCCGGCCGATCTCGTCGCGCCCCGCCCCCGGCTGCAGGCCAAGGATCTGATAGGCCTCCTCGTTCGTCATTTTGCCGCTCGCCGCCGCGCGGCCCTGCCCCCGTGCCGCGTTGCCCTGCGCGTTCTGACGCCAAGCGGGAAACCGGCGGTCCAGATAGCTTTCAAGTAGCGCCACGCTTTCGGCGTCGAAGCCTGAAATCATCACTGTCAGCTGCGACAGGTCGAATTCCCCGAGCGAATGGCCGGCATAGGGTCCGGCCACGATCTGTCCGTTCAGGTTGCCGCTGTCGTGGTCGAGCGTCATGTCGATGAACTGGGAGCGCACCCGCGACGTCTGTCCCGGCGAGCGCTGCGCCCCTCCACCTCCAAACAGACCGCCGAGCCCGCTCAGCGGGTTAAAGCCCGAGCCGCCAAAAGGCGACCAGCCGAGTAAGCCAGCGCCGAAGATCCCGATCGGGATCGCCACCGCCAATTCGCCCCGCAGGCCTGTAAAAGCCGCTACCGCGAGCGCCAATACGCCGCCAACGATCTTGACGGTGCGCGCCAGCACGGCCGGATTGGCCGCCCGGAACATCTGCAGCAGCGAATAGAGCAGGATAACGGCGACAGCGCCGGCAATCAGGGTGGCCATGATCTCAATATAGCGTCGCCGGCGGTAAAAAGCATGCCGGCTGCCAGCTGTCGTTTCGGCGTGTGCTCAAAGCGGGATCACTTCATTTGTCCGAGCAGCGCCGCCGCACCGCTCGCGGTTTTCGACAGCCGTAACAACGCCTCGCGGCCTCCCGCCGCATAGGCCGCGGCCGCCCGCAACAGTTCGCGCAGTTGCGCTGCGGCACCCGGATCGAACCGGCACCACGCGCCACCGGTCAGGCGCGCGATCTCACGGAACGCCTGCTCGGCGACCCCGTCATGTCCCTCCTGGAACATGAACACGGGAACCTTGAGCAGACCGAGTTCGCCAGCCTTGGCGCAGAGATCGTCGATCCCCTCTTCCACGGCGTCGCCAACGAACACGATCGCGCGCACCGCGGAGGCCACGGCCTCCCGCCGTGCCTCCGATAGCACCTTGCCAATCTGGGTATTGCCGCCGCGGCAATCGATCTTGCCCATCAGCCTGGCCAGGTGGGCGCTGTCGGAGATCCATGCCGTGGCGCGGCACTCGCTCAGGCCGCGGTAATAGACCAGGCGGATATCGAGACTGCCCAGCGCCGCCGCCTCGCGAAACATATCGGCCTGCAGTGCGCAGGCCATGTCCCACGTCGGCTGCCGGCTCATGGTGGCGTCAAGGGCAAACACCAGCCGGCCCCTGGCGCCCGCGGCATGGGGCGACATCGCACGCGCTTGGGCGACGAAGGCCGCGATATCTTCCGAAGCCGATGACGGCACGCCGGCTTTGCCGGATACGAGGCTCGGATCTGCAGATCTGGGTTTGACGGGTTCGCCGGACATACGCGCTCGCTGATCGCTGCAAGCTTATGTGGAGTACGGTCAGGCCCCGGTCAATGCGCCCGGTCCGCTGGACAGCAGGATGCTTCCGATCGGGACGCGACGGGTCGGATCGGCCGCGCGGAGCGTCAGTCCTTGACGGGCGCGTAAAGCGCGACGGGTCCCGGCTCGGTGATCTTCGGCATATCCGTCAGGACCGGCTTAAGTGGGCTGTCATCCTCGAGAAACTTGTCCAGCATCCCCTGGATATTCGCCTTGACGTCGTCGGGCCCGCGATCGCTCATCCAGTTGTGCTGGTAGCCGGTTTGCACGACCGTGATGCCGGACTTCTCGCAAATGGTTTCGTCAGGCACGACGCCGGGATCGGGCTTGAACACCGGATCCTTCGAGCGGAACGAGAGGATCTTGAACTTGCCGTCAGTCATGAATGGTACCCGCAGATTATCGAGCGTCACAACCTTCCTGATCTCGTTGGGATACATCTTGGCGAAATACATCGAGATGTCGCCACCGTTGGAATGTCCGACCATGGTCAGATGATCGTAATCCGCGCTCGGCTGCAGCTGCTTGATCCGGTCTATCGCAAACCGGATGTTGGCAACCGCGCGCTGATATTGCGGCAGGCGTCCAACATAGATCTCGCCGACCTTGGTCACCATCGGCGCATCGGTCGGCAGATCGTGCTGAATGCTCACGACGAGGTAACCGCGCGCGGCGAAGATGTTTGCCAGGAACGAGTATTCGGTGAATTTGACGGTGTTGCCATGATTGAGGATCGCGACCGGCAACGTGATCATGTCGGCATCCGCCAGCATTTCCTTGTCGCGGCGTATGGCGATATCAACTTCGACCGGACGGTTGTCGCGTGCCGGATCCATCCACGTAACTGTCTGATGGCGGATAGCCCATTTGCTCGCGGTGAAGTACGCGCCCGTTACCAGCACACACAGCGAAAGCAGAATGGTTATTCCACGTTTCATGATCGTCCTCGACGCATCAGCCTCTGCGGAAAGCCCTTTAGTTCGGGCCTTAAACCCACCAGGACTCTGCGGCCCCTTATTATTAATATACGTCACAGCGACGTGACAGGAAGGCTAAATGTTGTGAATTGACCGCCTGATCGTTGTGCGACGCACCCATTCATTGTGCAGACGCACAATAAATTAGGTCCACTTAGCCTGCGATCTTTAGTAGGTCGCTGATGAAGGTTGGGTTCAGGTCTTAAGTAAATGCCGGGTAAAACCCGGCCTGAAAAGTTTAGTTCCGCTGTTTACCACGGGCTTTTACGGAGATTTTCCTCCGAGACCGACCAAAAACGAAAAGGCCACCAACGCGGGCGGCCTCGAATTTAGCTCGCCGGGCGGGGTGATCGCGCCACCCGTTCAGGCGCCGATGATATCGTGGAGCTCGAGCGGCTTGTCGAGTTGCGTGAACCATTCGGCGCGGTTGGCCGCGCGGCGCCGACCGCGTTCGTCGAGCGGCAGCTTGAGCTGACGCAGCAGGCTCGTCACCTCTTCGCGGGCCGTGACATGGCCCATGCTCGGGCGCGTGCCCAGGGTCGCCTCATCGAGATCGTCGAGCGCCGTCAATCCGCGCGGAAAGAATTCGCGATAGACCACGCGCTCGGCAAACCCATCGATCGAACGAAAGCCGAGCCTGAAAGACAGATCCTTGAGGCTGTCGGCGACCAGTTGCTTGTTGCGCGATCCGAGCATCGACAACCGATTGCGGACCACGATCCAGTCGCAACTGGCGCCGTCGAGCTGGCGGCGCTTGCGCCTGCTATCGCGCACCATGTCGGCGTAATGGCTCTCGCCGGTCACCGAATAATTGGCGGGATCGACGGTGCCCAGCACATCGAAATCGAGGAAACTGTCATTGATCGGCGTCACCAGCGTATCGGCCATCGAGTGCGCGAGCCGCATCAGATAGGAATCGGAACCCGGGGTATCGATCACGAGGAAATCGAAGCTGCGTTCGATCGCGCTCACGGCCTCCATGAATTGCTGAAATTCGGACGACTCGTTGTCGGCGATCTGCATGGTCTCGCCGAGCTTGATGCAGCGATGCACGGGGACTTCGAGATCGAGGCCGGTACGGCGCGCCCAGGCGCGGCGGTTTTCGATGTAGCGGGTAAAGCTTTGCTGGCGGCAATCGAGGTCGATGGTGGCGACACGCTGGCCCGCTTTCATCAAGGCGACAGCGATATGCAGGGCGGTGGTCGACTTGCCCGAACCGCCCTTCTCGTTGCCCAGCACCACCACGTGAGCCGAGCCGGATTGCCCCTGAGTAGCTTGCACCAACATCCTTCGACCCCTGTGGATATCTTCAAATTACGCGCGACGGCGGTCAAGTGAAATGCATGACGAGGGTCTCGAATCCTCGTTCGGCTGCCTTAATCATGAATCGCAGAGGCCGCGCAGCCGGACGACGAGTTCGATATGCGGTAAACCTCCGGCGCCCGTCTGTGTCTGGCATCGCCGAGCGCGCGGTTGGCGAGGAAGCACCGGCCTTGATAGGGTCGCCATCCCGCCGCAAGGCTAGGCCGCCCACTCCCTTAAGCCACAGAGATCGAGTCCCTATGTCGCGAAGTCCCCTGATCGCCCGCACCATCCCCGCGCTCAATCGCGCGCTCGATCGCCTCCGGGGGCGAAAGGCCAGCATCGCGCTGGTGCCGACCATGGGTGCTCTCCATGACGGCCATGTGTCGCTGGTTCGGCTGGCGAAACGACGTGCTTCACGGGTGGTGGTCTCGATCTTCGTTAACCCAACCCAGTTCGCGCCAACAGAGGATTTCGGCTCCTACCCGCGCACCTGGAAGTCCGATGTCGGCAAGCTCGCCGCCGAGGGCGTCGACCTGATCTGGAATCCGGACGTCAAGACGATGTATCCCGATGGCTTCGCCACCCGGATCGTACCGGAGGGACCGGCGATCACGGGGCTGGAGGATCGCTTCCGCCCGCACTTCTTCGGCGGCGTCGCCACTGTGGTCGGCAAGCTGTTCACGCAAGTCCGGCCTGATGTCGCGATATTCGGCGAAAAGGACTTTCAGCAGTTACGGGTCGTAGCCCGGATGGCCGGCGACCTCGACCTCCGGGTCAAGGTGACGGGATCGAGAACGGTGCGCGAGCGCGACGGCCTCGCGATGTCGTCGCGCAACGTCTATCTGTCGCCGGAGGAGCGGCAGTCCGCGCCGGTATTGTACCGCGCCATGAAGGAAAGCGTGCGGCGCCTGCGGGCTGGCGACGCCGTCGCCGCCGCGATGGCAGGCGGCGCCAAGATGATCACCGCGGCGGGCTTCACGCTGGATTATTTCGAGGTGCGCCACGCCGACACCCTGGCGCCGATCCGCTCGATCGAGGACGGACCGATGCGGATATTGGTGGCGGCAAAGCTCGGCAAGACCAGGCTGATCGACAACGTAGCGGTTTAGAGCAATCCGAGATCGCGCAATTCCCGGCGCAACGGCTCGGGCATCGCCGCGATGCCTGCGCCGGCCGAGCCGAGATCCGGCGGGACGTCGTTTTGGGCGAAATAGCGCCAGCCCTGGAACGCCCGCATCGGCCGCGGCAGCACCGCGACCACTTTGGGCTGCATCACCAGCCGACAGCGCCCGATGCCGTCCTTGTCGCGGAACGGCTCGATCGCGATGATCTTCTCCCGTGCTGCGATTTCACCGCGGATCACCCAATACAGCGAACCGCCGTCGAGCACCTCGTCGACCCGCTTCGGCGTCATCCGCGTGATGTGGATGTGGTGACGCGGCAGGCCCTTCGCCTTCGCGGTTCGGATGCGTTCCGCGACCCAGCTCTTCAGTTCTTTTACGGACTCGCAACCGACGGCAAGCTTGATGATATGAAGCGGCATTATTTTTGAATTCTTTGGCTTTCGACGTCAGGGAGCGGCGAGGCGTTTCTGGGGATCAATCGTTGGAGGCCGCGGGAGCGGAAGCCGCGGGTGCAATCTGAACCGGTGCCGCCGGATGCGGCTTCGCCGGGGGTTTCTTGGCCGCGGCCGCCAGCGCGGGAGCTGCTGAATGCGGTGCCGCCGCTGGGCGCGTGGAGGCCGATGGTGCATTCGATACAGCCGGCGCGCGCGAGGCCGATGTACCCGGTTCCGGATTCATGATGCTGACCGGCGGCGTGGAGGCGGCGCTGGGGAAATCGGCATTGGTCGGCCTGCCCGTTGGCATCGACCCCGGCAGCGCCGCGACCAGCCCGGCGGCGGTCGCCGGTCCCGCAGGCGGCGCGTTCCATGACGGCGCGTACCGCGTGACAAAACCGTTATAGATTCGCTCATCCATGTTCGCGACGATCTGGTTGTGATCCGTCAGCGACCGGAACGCCGCGCAGTCCGCCGGTGTGCAGTGATCGCGCGTCAGCAGCACATGCGCCACCAATCCATAGCGATCGCGCTCGACCGAACGCCGAAGCGCCTGCAATTCGGGGGTCATGTTGCGGTTCGCAGCAGCGACGTCGCCGAGCGCGGTCAGCCGGGTCACCCGCGACGCCGCATAGGATACCGCGGCCGCGGCAGACTCCGCCGATCCGAACAGCCCCTTTTCGCAGGCCGTCAAAACCGTCTCGCCCGCGATATCGTCGATACACGACAGCGCCGGCAGTGCGGCGCTGAGCTGCGGCGGTGATTGAGGCGCGGCGGCCGATCCGGCCGCATCGGCGGGACCGAACCCGCGATAGCTGGCGATGGCGGCGATACCGATCGCAAGCAGCGTAATGACGGCCAGCGCGCCGTTGGCGACCGATCTCTCGGCGCGCAGCAGCGTGATGAGCAGAATGATCCCAAAGAATCCCGCCGCGGCGATCGTCAGCCACGTCGGAAATGCTGGCGAACGCCAGACTTGATCGAGCGAAGTTGCCCAGGCCCAGTTCATGCGCGATGTCCCTCAGCGCAGCATAGAACGCATTCGGTGAAAGTGAATGCCGATCTTACTTAAGCTTGTGCAGAATGGTGCTGCGAACGGGGCCTTTTGACGGCGGTGACGGCAATCGTTTCACCCCCTCCGGCACGCGATCGTCTCAGGAAACGGCGAGCTGGCTTTCCTTCGCCACCCGCTCGAAAGCCTCGGTCGAGTTTTTGATCCGATACTGGCAGTCATCGCCATCGGTCGGCAGCAGCCGGATCACCTCATAGGTGCCGGTGGCGGCCGGACGCGCGACATTGCTGGCAGTAAAGTAGACGGTCTCGCCCACGGTGTATTTGTGTGTCAACGCCCTCTCCATACGCATGAGAACGCCGGTCAAGCTCACGGTCCCGCTGCTGTGCCCGGCTGAAAACCTTGCGTCAGACTAGCACAACGCGGCGCCCCCGGGCCATGCATCAGGGCATGGCAACTACGCGGATTTTGCAGTTTTTTCAGTGCGATATCAGGCTTTTCGCCGGCTCCGGAGGAACTCGCCTGGGTCTTCCGGAACCGGGAAAGCCGACGCCTCAGGCGGCGGGCGGCAGATGGCCGTTCGGGCTCGCGCCGTCCACTGCCTTCGGCAGCATTTGAGCCAGGATCGGGCCGAGCTGATCGACCGGGATGTTGAATCGCGCGGCCAGCTGCTTGACGGTGTCGCTGCCCAGCACCTGCTGCAATTGCTCTGCCGTGATCGGCAGATTCTGGCCGTTTCCGATCCAGGATTTGACCTGATCGCCGAGGCCGGCCTGCTGCAGCTTGGCGACAATGGCCGAAAGTCCACCCTGGCTGCCGCTGCCGAGCACTTCGCTCAGCACGGCCGGAAGCACGGCGCCCTCGAGTTGGCCGAGCATGCCCTTGAACGCGGGCGAATTTTCCAACGAATCAAGAATTCCCATGGTCAAAGCCTTCTTCCGCGTGAGATCGATGTTTGATTCAGACCGCTTTAGCGGCGATCCGTCAAGGCATCATGACGGCCGGTCGTGCCCGATACCGGCTCAAACCGTCTCGAATTTCTCGATCACGATGGTCTCGGCAACGCCGGCGCGGGTCCATTGCTGGAACGCCGGCAACGCCATCATCGTCTTCATGTAGTCCGCGGCCTCCGGCGCCACCTCGATCGCATAGGTGCGAAAGCGATGCACCACCGGCGCGAACATCGCGTCGGCGCCGCTGAAGGCGCCGAACAAAAACGGTCCGGATTGGCCGTAGCGCTGCCGGCATTCGGTCCAGATCTGCTCGATTCGCGCGATGTTGGCGCGTGCATCCGGCGACAGCACGATCGCTTTGACCGGGCGGTGCAGGTTCATGCCGCATTCGTTGCGCAGCGCCATGAATCCGGAATGCATCTCCGCCGAGATCGAACGCGCATGGGCGCGGGCGGCACGGTCCTCCGGCCACAGCTTCGCTTCCGGAAACCGCTCGGCGGAGTATTCGATGATGGCGAGCGAATCCCACACGGTAATGTCGCCATCGACCAGCGCCGGCACCTTGCCCGAACGCGTGAAGGCAAGAATCCGCTGCTTGTCCGCTTCGCCAGTATAAAGCGGGACCAGGACCTCGTCGAAAGCGATGTTATTCGCGCGCAACGCCAGCCACGGCCGCATCGACCACGACGAATAGTTCTTGTTGCCGATGACAAGCTTCAGCGTCATGCCAAAACACCTTTCAGGAAATCTCATTGAGCGCGCCACCATGCCATACCGCTTGCTGCGCGTTCAACCCGCTCTTGCGCATAGTCCTGCGCCAGCCCTTGCGTCTTGCGCCCCGTTGCCGCGAATGCGCCCGCGTGGCAGCATTTGCGGCTGCAAGGGGACAGCGATATGGCGGCATATACGGTCGATATTCTGGCGGTGGGCTTCTTCGTCCTGGAATGGACGGTGTACGCCGTCACGCTGGAGCATTCCGCCTACGGCCGCGACAGCCTGTCGGCGCGCATGCATATTTATCGCGAGAAATGGATGCGGCGCATGCTCGATCGTGAGGCGCGCATGGTCGATACCCAGATCATGGCGTCGCTGCAAAATGGCACCGCCTTCTTTGCCTCGACCAGCCTGCTTGCGGTCGGCGGCGGACTGGCGTTGTTGCGTTCGACCAACGAGGCACTGGCGGTGTTCGGCGCGCTGCCGATCGATCTCAGCCCCTCGCCCGCGCTGTGGGAAATCAAATGCGTCGGGCTGATCCTGATTTTCATCTACGCCTTCTTCAAATTTGCCTGGGCCTATCGGCTGTTCAATTACGTCGCCATCCTGATCGGTGCGATGCCGCCGGCGCAGCAACGCGACACTGCCGAGGCCGAAGCGCATGTCGTGCGGACCACGCGACTGTTCGAAGCCGCGGGCCGGCATTTCAACCGCGGCCAGCGCGCGTTCTTTTTCGCGCTCGGCTATCTCGGCTGGTTCGTCAGTCCGTGGGTGCTGTTTCTGACCACCGCGGCGGTGGTGATCGTGACATGGCGCCGACAGTTCGCGTCGAACGCCTGGCGCGCGATGGGCAGCTAAAGCGTGACGCTTCTGCTCGGGGATCATGGATAGGTCAGCACTTTCATCGTAGCTCCGAGATTAAACAAAACACAGCTTCGCGATCTCGCGGCACGTTACGCCCGAGCCTTGCTGGAAAATCTCGCCCTCTCACAAGAGGGCGCAGGGAAGACCGGGTGCGCGCCGCACCCGCGGTCTCGCGTGCCAATGCACATAGCAAAAAACGCACACGAGCATACAGGTTCAGCGGAAGCAGTCCGGCCTTCCCTGCGCAATGGTTTTACGGCTTATTTCGTGCTCTCCTTGGCGACCGGCTTTTTTGTCACCATCGCCCGCGTGATGCGAAGCATCATCGCGAACTTGACGCCAGCATCGGGGCGTCAGGACCACACGACTTCGCCGTCCGCCTCAGCGCTGTTCTTCAAGAGCGCCTCCGCGTCCACCGCATCCCGCCCCACGTTCGTGACGATCGCGAAACGCCCCTCGTTTGGGACGGGACGAGGGAAATAAGCCGGTGATTTGGGTCGGATGTGAAGCGAATTATTTTTGCCGACCGAGCTGGACACACTTTTGCTGATTTGCCCGACGGGTCAATTGGTCGCGCCCGAAAGCGATGGTTTCCCATTGCTAGCGAACGGGTTACGCGCAAATCGCGCCCGCATACTGTCGCTCGCCCGGGAGGCGGCGACTTGTTTTCGAACCAGAATAAAACGCAGCCTTGGGACAACCTCATCGGTCGGTTTAGTACACGTATTCCTGTTCTCTTCCTCGCGGAATTGATCGGTCAGTTTTTCAGACGCTGATTACACTCGGAGTAGTAGCCGCCGCCTTGTTGGATCCATAATAGCCCGCCGTTCGAATTGGTGGCCTGTTGGCGTTATGCTGATCGACGCAGGCTCAGAGTATTTTGGGGAAATAGAACCAGGAAGAATCGGTCCTCCAGTTGCAGGGGCGTCGATTGCATCTTTCGACCAAGTTTGCGTTGCGCTTGAGGTGGCGCCGCTATCGCAATGGCAGGCATCGCTACAGGTTTGGCCCGCGCTTCCCGCGCGAACCATTTCGACCCTTAGCCGCTGATAGTTATCTCGGATCACAGCGTTTGCGTTCGTTTTGAAGACGCGGATTACGCCTTCGGCTAATCCGCCCGGGCTTACAGGTTGTGCCCGCTTTATTTTGTCGGCTAACATCCGAATAAATACCAGGCTAACTTTCACAGATCGCCCTCCCGACATTTTGGTGTGCCCATGGAGCCGTGGCTGCAATACGCGATGGACTACGTCAGCGACTGGCTCGAATTCCAGATGCGGGCGTCGCAGCAGCCGGGCTGCATGATCGCCATCACCCACCGCGGCAAGGTCGTCTTCGAACAGGCGTTCGGTAGCGCCAATCTCGATACCGGTGAGAAGCTGACGCCACGCCATCGGTTTCGGATCGCGTCGCATTCGAAGAGTTTTACCGCCGCCGGAATCATGAAGCTGCGCGAGCGGCGCAGGCTGCGGCTGGATGATCCGATCGGACAATATGTCAGGGGTTTGCACCCGCGGGTCGCGGAAGCGACCATCGCGCAATTGCTGTCGCATAGCGGCGGTCTTACCCGCGACGGCGCCGATGCCGGACAGTTCACCGACCGAAGGGGCTATCTCAATGCGAAGGAGCTGATGGCCGACCTGCAGCAGCCTCCTGTCATCGCGTCCGGCAGCCGGCTCAAATATTCCAACCACGGATTTGGCTTGCTCGGCCTCGCGATCGAGGCGATCACCGGGGAGCCCTATCGCGACTGGATCGCGCGCGAGATCATCGCAGCCACCGGCCTGCGCGAGACTACGCCCGACATGCCGCCCGCCAAGGGCGTTGCCTTTGCACGCGGCCACACGCCGAGGCTTCCGCTCGACCGCCGCCTGGTTATTCCGGGCGATAACTCGGCGCACGCGATGGCGGCGGCGGCCGGCTTCGTCAGCACCGCGGCCGACGTCGCGCGCTTCTTCGCGCAACTGGCGCCCAATGCGAAGCGAAGCGTGCTGTCCACCGCCAGCCGCCGCGAGATGACGCGAAGGCATTGGCGCAATCCGCACGCCAGCCTGGAAGGTTATTACGGCCTTGGCACCATGAGCGGCAACACCGGCGGCTGGGACTGGTTCGGCCACACCGGAGGTTTTCAGGGCTATATCTCGCGCACCTGTGTCGTCCCCGCCCGCGAACTTGCGATCACCATCCTGACCAATTCCACCGATGGCTGGGCCGGCTTCTGGCTCGATGGCGCGATCCATATCCTGCGCGCGTTCGCCGTGCGTGGTGCGCCGAGCCGCCGCGTTCGCGACTGGACCGGCCGCTGGTGGAGCCAATGGGGGGCGGTCGATCTGGTGCCGATCGGAAACATCGTGATGACAGCCGTTCCCGGCGCGATCAATCCCTTCATGGATGCATCGGAACTCGAAATCTCCGGCCGCGATGCCGGCAAGATCGCGGTTGCGGCCGGCTACGGCAGTCATGGCGAACCGGTACGCCGTGTCCGCAACAAGTCAGGCGCAGTCACCGACATCTGGCTCGCCGGCTCCAATTTGAAGCCGGAGAAAATCCTGAGCGCGGAGCTCGAACGCCGCTACGCACCACGCAAGCGACGGCCCGCCAAGCCGTAGTCCGTAGGGCGGATTAGCGAAGCGTAATCCGCCGCTGCATCCGCACTCGCATGACTACTCTCGCTCGCCGAAATCCCCACTCATTTCTCCGTCGCCAGCCCAGTCATCCGGAAACAATCCTGCGCGAACATCGCGATGAAATGAGGAAAATGGCCAATCGCGCACCCGTGTAGTGATTCCATGCTTGAGCGGGTTGACGTAACAATACTCGACATGACGCGCGTAATCGGCCTCGTCACGGATCAAATGTTCCCAAAACCGGCGTTGCCAGATGCCGCGCTCGTTGCGCGCGACGCGAACGGCGCTGAGCCGCTCCTGCTTTGGAAGCGTTTTAGCAAAGCGGCCCTTGATCAACCGCCAGCGCAGTTAAAAATCGCAATCGCCCGGCGGAAGCGTCCATACGGCGTGGATGTGATCCGGCAGCACCACCACAGCATCGATCACGAACGGATAACGTGCGCGGGTTTGTTCCACCGCCGCGCGCAAGGCGTCAATATGATCGACGAGCAACGATTTACGACGCTCCAGAAGATTGACCGTGAAGAACCAACAGCCACCCGGAACGAACGCGCGGCGATAATTTGGCATTCGTGCAGATTAGCAATATTGTGCCGCGACAGGTGAAGCATGTTTCGGGTGCAGCAACGGCGGATTACGCTTCGCTAATCCGCCCTACGGCGCGTCCCTACTTCATCAGCGCCTGCACTTCGGTTCTGAAGGCCTGGCGTGAGGCATCGCGCGAATAGAACATGTGTCCGCCGGGATAGACCACGAGTTTGACCCGCGGCGGTGAGCCGAACGCGGGCATCTGGTCGAGCAGAATCCGGGTGCCGAAATAGGGCGTCGCGAGATCGAACAGGCCGTGCCCCACCAACAGTTTCAGCTTGGGATCGAGTGCTAGAATTTCCCGCAATTGGGAGGTCGACTCCACGGGGCTGTTGCCGCGCCCGAAATCCCAGGCTTTGATCACCGCGCCCGAGAGCAACTGGTAGGAGCCGTCCGGCCGCCAGTTCAGCTTCCGCGTGGTGAGGTCGACCACCGCGCTGGTCAGCGGCGCGGTCAGGGGGTCGCCCGACGGATCCCTGAAATGAAAGAAGCTCGAATCGGGATAGGGATCGAAACCCGTCACTGACGCATCATAGCGGCCGATCACCTTGCCGTCCTTGCGATCGAATTCCCTGCGGAATTCGCTGGTATCGAAACGGCCTGCGAGCCTGCGGCTTACTGCCTGGTCGATCCCGGTCAGCGCGGCCACCTTGTCGGCAATCCGCGTCGTCGCCTCGGTGTCGGCGACGCCCTTGACCAGATCGGCCAGGAATTCGCCGCCCGCATAGCGTTCGACATCGGCCATGTCGGCACGGGTGACGGGGCCTTTGGTCTCGCGCGCCACCGCTGCCATGGTGGGAAGGCTCACGACATATTGCAGGATGCTCGAGCCGCTGAACTCGCGATAGTCGAGCGCGGGCGACAACAGGATCAACCCCTTGACGCCGACGCCCTGGTTGAGCTGCAATTCGCGAACGATCTTCGGCCCGCGAATGCCGCCATAGCTTTCGCCGGTGAGATATTTCGGCGACAGCAGGCGATTGGATTTTTCCAGCCAGCGGCGGATCGTCACCGCGATCGAATTGACATCGCCTTCGGTGGAAAAGAAGTGCTTGCGCACATCGTCGCCGGTCGCGACGAAACGGCTATAGCCGGTGCCGACCGGATCGATGAAGACGAGATCGGTGAAATCGAGCCAGGTCTCGGCATTGGGTCGCAGATCGGGCGACGCCGATGACACCCCGGCATCGCCATTGATCGGCAACCGCCAAGGGCCGGCAATACCAAGTTGCAGATAGGCCGAAGCCGCGCCCGGACCGCCGTTGAACAGGAAGGTCACGGGACGCGTGGCCGGATCGGCGCCGTCGAGCTGATAGGCGGTGAAGGCGATATCGGCCTGCGGTTCGCCCTTGTCGTCGAACAGCCGGATCGAGCCGACCGTTGCCGAGAAATTGAGCGTGCGCCCCGGAAGCGCCAGGGTTTGCTTGGTGGTGGCATCCGGCGGCAGGCGATGTTGTTCGGCCACAGCCGGTGACGCCGGCGTATTGCCGCGCCCACCCTTTTCTCCGCCCTTTTCGCCGGGCTTCTGGTCGCCTGATTTCTGGCCTGAGGGAGCCGCGGCGGGCTGCTGCTCCGGCGCCGCGTCCTGCGCGCGGGCGCCCGGGGTCAATGAGATGGCCAGCGACAAGGCCAGCGAGCACACCAGCGCCGCAAGCACGGGGCGCCGATAGCGAGGCGCCGCGAAAGAAGTGGCCATATCGATTGCCTTCCCTGTTTGCAGCCGGTTTTTCGCGGTTCATTGCCAACGGCCGCGTTTTGTAGCCCAAAACTGCGGCAGGTTGACCCGCTTCGCAAGCTCCCCCGCGGAGAGTTGATCCGGTGCCGGAGGTGCTGCGCGATACCCTGATAGGGCCAAGCTCGAAATTTCCCGGCACCCGGCCATCTCGACAAAGCTGGCAGAGGTCGTATAGACGACCCCCGGCGCATCCGTTCCCATCCGCGCCAGCATGAGCCCGCGATCCCATGACCAGCCCCCAGCGATATGACCGGATCGCCTTCGTCGCGAGCGCCAGCGCGGAAGCGCAGCAGGCGCTGGCGCAATTGTCCGAGATGTACGGCAATCACGATCCTGCCGGCGCCGAAATCGTGGTGGCGCTCGGTGGTGACGGATTGATGCTGCAAACGCTGCATCGTCACATGCATTCGGGCAAGCCGATCTATGGCATGCATCGCGGCACCGTCGGCTTCCTGATGAACGAATACTCGACCCACGAGTTGCACGCCCGGCTGACGGCGGCGCGGGAATCCGTGATCCATCCGCTGTTGATGCGCGCCACCGACGTCCATGGCCGGGTGCATCTGCATCACGCCATCAACGAAGTCGCGTTATTCCGTCAGACCTATCAGGCCGCGCGCCTGCGGATCCTGATCGACGAACGCGAACGCATGGCGGAGCTGATCGCCGACGGCATCCTGGTGGCGACGCCCGCCGGATCGACCGCCTATAATCTTTCGGCGCAGGGTCCGATCCTGCCGATCAACGCGGCCTTGCTGGCGCTGACGCCGATCAGCGCGTTTCGGCCGCGGCGCTGGCGCGGCGCCCTGCTCCCCAATACCGCGTTTGTCGTCCTCGAAGTGCTCGAAGGCGACAAGCGCCCGGTCGCGGCGGTGGCCGACCACGACGAGGTGCGCGACGTCCGCCGCGTCGAGGTGCTGTCCGACAAGACCATCGCGATGCGGATGCTGTTCGACCCCGGCCACAGCCTGGAAGAGCGCATTTTGAGCGAACAATTCGGCCATTGACCGCGCCGGCACGGCCGCCTTTTCGTGGCGGCAAGGCAAGGGCATGCCGGATCGCAACCATTCGTTAACGCGCGCGGGATATGGTTAACGCGGAGTATACCGAGCCGTTCGGTATGTGCTTAGAGCCGCGCCATGTTCCGCATCGATTTCAACAAGCTGCGATTTCTCGTGTGCGACGACAATCCGCATATGCGGCGCATCCTGCGCACGCTGCTGCACTCGTTCGGCGCGCGCGAGGTCTATGAGTCCGAGGACGGCGCCACCGCGCTGGAAATGTACACCCATTACGTCCCCGACATCGTCATCACCGACTGGTCGATGCCGATTTTCGACGGCCTCGAACTGGCGCAGATGATCCGGCAGCCGGAATCCAAGGGCAACCCCTACGCGCCCATCATCATGTTGACCGGGCATTCCGAGAAGCGCCGCGTCACCGTGGCGCGCGACGCCGGCGTCACTGAATTTCTCGCCAAGCCGATCTCGGCCAAGGGACTCTATCAGCGCATTCTCAACGTGGTCGCCAACCCGCGCCCGTTCATCAAGACCAAAACCTATTTCGGCCCGGACCGCCGGCGCAACACCGCTACCGCCTATATCGGTCCCGAGCGTCGCGTCGGCGGCGAGATGGAAGTGATGCAGCAGCCCTCGCTGCTCGACAAAGCCAGAACTCCCCTGTAGCGCCTCAAGGAATCCAAGGTATCGATATGGCGAGAGAAAAGCCCGCAGCGCCGCAGATCGAGGCCTTCGCCGATCACTACGTGATCACGCAGCCCAATCCGCTGCGCAAGGTGTTGCGGCGCGTCGCGGACAAGGATCTCGACGATCCGGTGGCGCGCGCCGAGAAAGCCCTCGCCGGCCTGTCGGGCGAATTCAAGAACTGGATGACGGTCGAAAGCGACCGGCTCACGGCCGCCTACGCCACGACCCTCAAGGACGGCTTTACCAAGGACAATTGCGAAGAACTGTTCCGCGCCGCGCATGACATCAAGGGCGACGCCGCCACGTTCGGCTTTCCTTCCGCGGGCGCCGCGGCCGACAGCCTGTGCCGGATCATCGAGCACGCGCCCGATCTCGGCAAGGTGCCGGCGCAACTGATCGCACATCACATCAACGCCATTCAGGCCATCGTGCGCGAGCGCACCAGGCTCGACACGTTAAGCACCGCCAGCGAACTGAGCCGGCAATTGCGCGGCATCGCCGATGAATACCTCACCTACGCCAACCGCAACCGCCCCGAACATCTCGAAGCCATCCTCGCTCCGAGCATCGTTCCGGCGGATTAGCGCGCGTCGTCCCTGCGGACGCGGGGAAACCAACTCTCGTCATTCCGGGGCGCGCTTTTGCGCGAGCCCGGAATCCATACTCCCTGTGGCAGCGTTCGGTGCTGCGCAACAATACAGGGGTTATGGATTCCGGGCTCATCGCTTCGCGATGCCCCGGAATGACGAACTTTATAGCATTTCGTGAACTACGCCGCGATCAACTCGTCCGGCATCAATGCGACGGCATCGTCGGCCATCAGTTCGTCGCAGAACATCCGGGCCTCTTCCCGCGCCGACTCGGTGGCGAAGCGGCGCAGCAGGATCAATAACGGCTCGGTGGTTTTCGGATCGGTCTCGCACTGCGTCAGTACGCGCTCGACCATCCGGCGCCGCAATCGCGCAGCACCTCCGAGCGTGTCGACAAACCCGGTTTCATGATTGACTTCGAGCGCCACCCGGAACGCAGCAAAGGTCGATTCCGGCAATCCGGCGCGCGTCAGCAACGCCCGCAGGCTGGCACCGCCGTGGTCGTGCAGCAGTGCGGAGACCCGGGCCGGTGGCAGCCCGGACAATTCCGCCAGCGCATAATCGAACAGTTCGAGATTGCCCGACAGCAGCGCGCGCAGGATCAGCCCCGCGGTCAACTGGCCGGTGGCGCGCAGATGCCGCACCAGACCGCAGATGTCATCACCGCGCGAACGGGCCGCGATGTTCACCGTCGAGCGGTCGCGGGCCTCGTCGGCGATGCGGCCGGCGCGATCGGCGCTGAGCCAATTACGGGCGACGACGAATTGCGCCAGCGTATCCGACAATTTCGCGACCAGCGCGACCCGCGTCGCCGCGGGCAGATCTTCCAGCACCAGCATCGATTCCCGGATCGCGGCGAGATGGCCGTGGCGCTCGACAATGCGGTCCCAGGAAAACGGCGGCAGTTCGGCATAGGCGTTTTCGATCAGTTCCAGCGCCGCCGACGCGGTGCCGACTTCGGCGATCGCCGCGCATACCGAGGGTGGCAGATTGACGCGGCGGGCGATCGCGCATTGCGTCTCGCAATTGCCGGTCGCGATGAGATCGACGAGGTCGGCGTCGATCAGAAGCGGTGAGTGTTCGAGCACCGGAAGCGCCACCGACGGCTGATCCAGTGACAGCGCCTGCACGATGGCGGCGGGCGCCTCGGTGCTGCGCGCAAATACTTCGGCCATGGCCTGGCGCACCAAAGGAGACGGATCGTCGAGCAGCATCAACAGCGCGCCTTCCGCGCCGGCGCGATCCTCCTCGGTCAAATCCGAGATGATCCAGGCCCGCGCCAGAGATCGCGTCGCCTCTGCCCGCTCGCCCGCGGGAGCGGTCCTAACCCAACTAATGAACTGCCGAACGATCATGGTCCTGCCGGCTTACGCAACTTGAGACGACACCGTGACGCGGTGCCACTGTCATACAAAATAAACCACGACGCTTAACAAAGCGTTCACCATAAACGACTGGTTTTATTGACGTTTTGTTAAGGATGCCGGCCTGCGCCGGCGAGCCCGGCCGGGATCAGCTGCTGAAGGTGCCGCTGCGATCGCTGAACAGATCGAGCCCTTGCGGTGCGCTGGCGCCCGACGTCGAGGCCACCGGTGCAGCGCTGGCCACCGTATCCGACGTCAGCGAGCCGGATTCGCCCCATAATTTATGGATCGCCGGCGAAACCGGCTGTGACCGCTCGCCGGCCTGGAACAGCGAGCGGAAGCTGGTATCCACGGCCATCGAACTGCCGGTCGAAGCCGACGCCACCGTGACCGGTGCCGCCGCCGTCGCGTTCGGAAACGTCGACAGATAAGCGGCGCTGTCCATCGGCGCGGTCGCCTGCACGGCGCTCGCCACCGCGGTCGTCGCCGGGGTATCCCCGACCGCGGCCATCGCGCTGCGCGTCGCCGATGAATTCGCGGCAGCGGCGTAGCGCGATGTCAGCACCGAATAAACTTCGGAGACGCTGCGCGCGCGCCCGGAGCTGTCATAGAAGATCGAGCGGTTGGCCGCGGCCGCATTCGGAAACATCCGCGCGCCCGACGCCTGCGGATTGTCCTCGGCATTGGTGATCAGCTTGCTCGCACCGCCGACGCCCATGAAATGGGCCATGTAGAGTTCGCTGTCGGTCGGCCGGCGGCCGATCGTGCCGGTGAGCTTGAAACTGTTGGATCGGGTCAAGACGCCGGCCATCGCCGAACTGGCGGCGGGATCGTCCCGCAGCTTCATGACCGCGGTTTTCTTGGCGGGATCGCTGACCGAGTAATCGCCGGAGGAGGATTTGGTGATGGCATCGGAATATTGGCCATAGCCGAGCCGCGCGCCGGCTTCCTTCACGGTGCCGAGCCAGGTCTGGCCGATGAATTGAAACAACCCCGCCGCCGACGAAGTCGAAGCCGCCGCCTTCGGATTGAAGTCGGATTCCATCTTCGCGGTGGCCAGCAGATATTGGAAGCTGGTGCCGGTGGTGTTGGCGGCCTGCTTGATTGCGCCGGCAATTTGCGCGCGCGACGAGGCGACACCTGCCGTTGCCGTGGCGCTTGAGCTATCGACCGTCATATCCTGGTGCCCCGCTCCCCGCGAAACGCCCGCCCGGCCCGTTCGCGCACCTTTCTCCCAAAAGGGCGCTCATGCCGCAGTCACATTGGGACATGTATGGTTAATGGCGGGTTAAGACGGCGCGCCGGCCTGCGGCGATCAGGGCTGGGCCTCGTAATACAAGGCGACGGCGTCGATTTCCTCCGCCGTCATTTGCCGGGCGATATTGCGCATCTGCTGGCTGATGTCGTTGCGCCGGTTGCCCGACGCGAACGCCTTCAATTGCGCCTTGATATAGACGGCCGACTGTCCGCCGAGCCACGGACTGCCGGCCTTGTTGTCGATGTCGCCATGGCATGCGCCGCAGGGCGCGATATTGCGCATCGGGGCGCCGGTAATGACGATCTGCGGCTCTGGTGCTCCGCCGTTCAAATGGCTCGAGGGCACCCGCGGCAGGAAGGAATAATAGGCCGCGAGATCCAGCATGTCCTGGTTGCGCATGTCCGCGGCAAACGGGCTCATCACGGTATTGACCCGTGCGCCCGTCTTGAAATCGTTCAGCTCCTTGTAGGTCACGGCGGCATATTGCCCCGCGAGGTTCGGCGAGTTGGCATCGCTGACGCCCTGCGGCCCATGGCAGATCGCACAACGCTGCGCCAGCGTCGCGCCTCGCCCGATCGACACCTGATCCGGATGCGTCAGCATCTCCGATGTCATCACGACGTTGGAGGTCTTGAAATCAGGCTGCTGGATGCCGGACTGCGGCACGGCGCGCGGCACCCCGGCCGCGCTGCAGATGGCGTCCCAGATGCCGCTGATCCTGAGGTCGGGCTGAACCAGGGGAAGCCAGATCAGACCGGCCAGTGCAGCCAGCACCGCGATCGCCCCGGTGACGCCGACGCTGGCGCCGAACCACGGGTTGCGAAACGAAAACAGCTTCTGCTCGCTCATCGGCTGGCTCCGACATAGACCGCGGGCACATTGGTTTGCTTCAGCACCAGGAGCTGGGCGATCGGATAGCCGTAATTCACCACCGTGAGGCCGATCATCAGCGCCAGCCACAGCCCAAAACTGTTCAGTGCCACCGGGATCCTCGCCGGCATATGGACCGCCTCGCTGAACCGATAGGCGCCCGCCTCGCTGCGCTGTGCCATCTGGCCCCGGATCAGAGCGACGAAAAACAGCACGCCCGAAATCAGCAGGATGAAACCGCCGACCGCCGAGATCACCACCGAAAGCGCCTGCGGCGAGATCGCCGGATTGGCGTAATCGTAAAACGCCATGCGGCGCGGCATGCCGAGAATGCCGACATAATGCCACGGAAAGGTGGTGACGATCATGCCGATGAACCACAGCCAGAGCTGGGCGCGCATCAGGCCGAAATTTTCCATCGCCCGGCCGGTCAGATGCGGCCACAGATCATAGGCGATCGCGAAATACATGATCACGATGGCGCCGCCGAAGATCAGATGGAAATGCCCGGTGATCCACTGCGTATTATGGATGCTGGCATCGAGCTGATAGCTCATGTTGATCAGGCCGCCGGCGCCGCCGAAGCCGAGCATGACCAGCGACAGCGCGGTCGCCAGCATGATCGGATTTTGCCAGGGCAACGCCCTCACCCATCCGAACGCACCGCTGCCGCCGCGCAGGCGGCTGGCAATCTCGGCGGAGGCGCAGATCGTGAATACCGTCAGCAGGGTCGGGAGCGCGACGAGGCCGGTGAACACCGAATGCATGAACTTGAATCCGGCGCCGACTTCCGGGTCGGCAAACAGATGATGCACGCCGATCGGCATCGCGACCACCACGAACAGGATAAAGGAAATCCGCGCCATCGCGTCGCTGTAGAGCCGTCCGCCGATCGCGCGCGGGAAGATCGTGTAGTAGGCGATGTAGGTCGGGATCAGCCAGAAATAGACGATCGCATGCAGCGTCCAGGAAAAGAACACGCGGGCAAGCCCGGCATCGATGGTGGATTTGAGGCCGAGCGCCACCGGCAGGATCAGGAAAATGATCTCGAGCGCGGCGCCGACCGCGGTCCAGCCCCACAGATAGGAGCCCGCGACATTGGCGAACATCGCCAGCGGCACCGGCCGTTCCGGGTTCTCGCGCTTCCAGATCGAAAGATTGGTCGACATCAGCGCGACCCATATCCATGAGCCGACCACGACCAGCACGACGCCGATGTAATAAAAGGGATTGCCGATCATCGGCGGATAGAACGTGTAGAGCACCGAGGCCAATCCCATCGAGACCGGGATCATCGCAACCACGGCGCCAACCGCGACCAGCACAAAACCGGCCCAGGCCCAGCGCGTCCCGACCAGCGGCTTTTCGAGCGCAGATTCGGTGATGGCGTAGCCAAAGCCCATCGCGATCAGGGTCGGAAACACATAGCCCATCGCCGAGCCGTGCGCGGTGACCGAGCGATAATACAATTCCGGATCGAAATGCCAGGCGTTGAGCGGGCTGCGGACGAACATCTGCCAGGCGCCCAGTATCAACGCCAGGCCGAATACCGCAAAGGCGAGCCAGAAATGCGCCAGGATCAGCCGCTTGTTAATCAGCACAGCTCAGCCTCCGTCGCGACGCCATCATGCCAAGGAAGGCGGTCTTGTCGACCACCTTGACCTTGCCCCACATCCCCTGATGCCCGATCCCGCAAAACTCCTGGCACGGCATCACGTGGTCGCCCGGCGTCTTGAATTGGACCGGCAATTCCGAGACATACCCCGGTACCAGCATGGTGTTGATGTTGGTGCCCTCGATCAGCAGGCCATGCACCACGTCGGCACTGGTCGCGCGCAGCGTCACCGGCGTCTCCGACGGCACCACGATGCATTGCGGCGTGAATGAATATTGTTGACCGATCGCGCGCACGGTGACCGAACCGTCGGCCTCCATCGCACTGCCGAGATTGCTCTCAATGAATTCGCCGGCGAGATGCAGCGTGCTAGGATCGGCGGTCTCGACGTGACCTTGCGGCATCGTCGCATGGTCGATGCCGATGAAGATCGCCATGCCGACCAGCACGCCGACGATCACGATTGACACGGTCGCCCATCGCCGCTCGATCCGGGCTGCGACGGCTTCGCCAAGATGAGGATCGCTCTCGGTCGTCATGATCAAGCGCTCCGCGGCAGGAACACCAACAGATAGAACGCAAACCACAACGCGATCACCACCGCGGTTGCTATTCCTGCGACGACGATAGCCCCGCTTGGACCCGAGCGAACGATGGCGGCGACGCGTTCGTCTTCGGCGCCTAACGTGGTCGCCTGCGGTGCAGATGAGTTGATCATGGCATGCCTCAGTTCAGCGTCGCCGCACGCAGTTCATTGGCTTGCCGCGCCGAAACCGGTTCGCCGCGATTGCCCCAGGAAGTCCGGATGTAGGTCACGACGGCGGCGACCTCGTCGTCGGACAGCCGCTGCGCAAAGGGTGGCATGCCATACGGTCGCGGATTTCCGGCCGTGCCCGGCGGATAGCCGCCATTGAGCACCATCCGGATGGCGTTAACGGCAGAACCCATCTGGATCGACGGGTTGCCGGCCAGCGGCGGATAATGCGGCGGCATGCCGAGACCCGTCGCGCCATGGCAACCGGCGCATTCCCGATCGTAGATCGGCTTGCCGAACGACAGCAGCAGACTGCTTTCGGCCGAAGGCAACGGCACCGCCGGCCTTTCCGGAGATGTGCCCTGCGCCAGGCTCTTGAGGTACACGGCCATCGCGCGGGTATCGTCGTCGTTGAGATATTGCAGGCTGTTATAAACCACTTCCGCCATCGGTCCGTAGACCACGCCGCGATTGGAGACGCCGGTGCGCAGCAGTTCGGAAATCTCCTCGATGCTCCAGTCGCCGAGGCCGGCCTCCTTGTTCGAGGTCAGCGACGGCGCGTACCAGTTCTGCATCGGAATCAGCCCACCCTCGAAGGCCTGCGATTCCGAACTGCCGCCGAGCGCGTTGATGGCGGTGTGGCACATCCCGCAATGGCCGAGGCCTTCGACCAGATAGGCGCCGCGATTCCAGTCGGCCGATTTGGTCGGGTCGGGCTTGTATTCGCCTTCCCGGAAGAACAGTGTTCGCCATCCGATGATCAGCGAGCGGTTGTTGTAGGGAAACCGCAGATCGTGCGGGCGGTTGGTCTGCTTGACCGGCGGAATCGAACGCAGATAGGCGAAGATCGCGTCGCTGTCTTCACGCGTCACCTTGGTGTAGGAGGCAAACGGCATCGCCGGGTAGAGCAATCCGCCATCCGGAAAACGTCCGTTATGCATCGTCGTGAAGAATTGATCCGACGTCCACGTGCCGATCCCGGTTTGCGGATCGGGCGTGATGTTCGAGGTATAAAGCGTGCCGAACGGCGTCCCCATTGGCAGGCCACCGGCAAAGATCTTGCCTTCGCGCGCGGTGTGACAGGCGATGCAGTCACCGGCACGCGCGAGGTATTCGCCCTTGGTCACCAAAGCCGGATCCGGTTTCGGCAGCTGCTGCGCGGTCGCACCCGTCACGCCGATCGTCAGCCATGACGCGGCCAGCGCGGAAAGCAGTCTGTTCAAGGCTCGCGACATCACCACGACCCCCTCAATGCGGTTCACTGCCGCACTCAAGCGGCATCGGAAGGCTTCCATGCGGTGCAAAGGACGGATCGGCCGGCGCCGGTCGCGACGCGAGATAGGCGGCGACCGCCTTCACGTCGTCCTCCGTCAAAAGGCTGGCGACGATCTGCATGCAATCCGGCGCCGCCGCGGTCCGCGTGCCATAGCGCCATCCTCCGAGCTGGGCGCTGATATAACTGGCGCGCAAGCCCAACAGGCCGGGGATCGCAGGCTCCATGCCGGTGAAGCCCGGATTGTGACATCCCGAACAAGCGGGGATGCCATGCTGCGGATCGCCATTCTTCACCAACGTTTCGCCGCGCGCCAGGATTTCACCGCTGACGGTGGGAAGCGCAGGCGCGGCAAAAGGCGGCCTCAGCGAGGCGAAATAGGTGGCGATTTCCTTGAGGTAAGCATCGGGAAGAAATTCGAGCAGATAATTCATCGGCGGGTATTTGCGCCGCCCGTCCCGGAACGCCACCAACTGGTTATAGAGATAGCCTGCCGGCTTTCCCGCCAGCCGCGGGAAATAGACATCGCTGGTGCCCTCGCCTTCGGCGCCGTGACACGACGCACAGGCCAGCACGCGCGCGGCCATCGTATCAGGCGCGCGGTCACCGGTCTGCGATTGCGCAGCTCCGAACGGAAGCGCGATCAAGGCGACAAAGGAGAATATGGATCGAAAGCGATGCGTCACGGTAGCGGCCCCTCGACGACAGCACGAACGTCGCACATCGCGCAACCAGAGGCAAACGAAGCTCGAACTGTCGAAGCTCCGCTATTCACGCATGATCAATTTTGCACACATCATCAATTTTGATCTATTTGCGATAGACCTGCGCCGGATCGAACAGTCTGTCGGCATCCACGAACGATAATTTCGCTCCGCCCTCGCCGCCATCGATCTTGCGATAGAAGCACGAGCGCCGGCCGGTGTGGCAGGCAGCACCCGTCTGCTCGACGCGAATCCATACCGCGTCCTGATCGCAGTCCATCCGCATCTCGACCACGCGCTGGGTATGGCCGGAGCTCTCGCCCTTGCGCCACAGTGCCTGGCGCGAGCGGCTGAAATACCAGGCGTCGCCGCTGGCGATGGTCTTGCGCAGCGCTTCATCGTTCATGTGGGCGACCATCAGCACGTCGCCGGTCGCAGCATCGGTGGCCACGCAAGTGACGAGACCCGACGCGTCGAATTTGGGCTGAAACGCCAGCCCTTCCTCGATGTCTTGATTGTGGGCAGATGTGGACACTGACGGACCCTCGTTGAACTCGATCGAGGGGCGGTTAGCGGTTCGACCCTCGCACCATCGACAGGAAACGCGCCTGCTCGGCCGGATTGTCGCGGAACATGCCGGTAAAGCGGCTGGTGAACGTGACCGCACCATGCTTGGCGACGCCACGCACCGACATGCAGGTATGCTCCGCCTCGATCATCACGGCAACGCCTCGGGGCTTGAGAACTTCATCGATCGCCGCGGCGATTTGCGCGGTGAGATGTTCCTGGGTCTGCAGGCGGCGCGCGAAAATATCGGTCAGGCGCGCCAGCTTCGACAATCCCACCACCCGCTCCACCGGCGTATAGGCGATATGCGCCTTGCCGTAGAACGGCATCATGTGGTGCTCGCATTGCGAGGTGAATTCGATGTCGCGTATCAGCACGAAATCGTCATAGCCCGCGGTCTCGCCGAAGGTGCGGTCGAGCACCTCGGCCGGACATTGATGATAGCCCTGATAGAGTTCGTCGAAGGCTTCGACCACCCGGCGCGGGGTGTCGAGCAGGCCCTCACGCTGCGGGTTCTCGCCGATGTAATTCAAAAGGATATGGACGGCCTGCTCCGCCTCGGAACGCGACGGGCGCGGCTGGTCGGCGCGTACGGCGGCGGCGAGAAATTCGGCCGGGTCCAGTTCCGCGGGGCGCATGTCCGGCGTCTTCGCGGCCGCGGCTTTCGGATCCGAAGGCTTCGTATCCGAAGGCTTGCCGTCGGCGGGCTGGGTGGGGCGGAGGGATTTGATCAAGGCGTCCATGTCTACTCCGTTCGACCGGTCTTTCGGACCGGAGTGTCACCGGCAGACGGGGCGGCTGGCCGCCGAACGCCTGAAGTCACGATGTTAACACCACGGCGGCCGATGGGGTTTCGATTTGAGGCCGCCGGGCCAATGGACGGGCTGTTTTTCCGCCATTGCTGGCCATATATAAGGCTCAAGACCGCGCTCGCCAAGGGTGATCCACAGGGTGATCGCGGCGCAGGCCCGAGAGCCCAATGATATGCTGAACGACATCTACAACAAGCGGATCATCGAACTGGCCGGCAATATCCCCCGGCTGGGACGGCTGGATACGCCCGACGCCAGCGCCACGGCGCACTCCAAGCTGTGCGGGTCGACCGTCAAGATCGACCTCAGGATGGATGGGCCCGTGGTGACCGATTTTGCCCATGATGTGAAGGCCTGCGCGCTCGGCCAGGCCTCCTCGTCGATCATGGCCAGCCACGTGGTCGGCTCGACCGCGAGCGAATTGCGAGAATTGCGCGAGACCGTCCGCAAAATGCTGAAGGAAAACGGCAGCCCCCCGCAAGGCAAATGGGCCGACATCGCGCTGCTCGAGCCGGTGCGCGACTACAAGGCGCGGCATGCCTCGACGATGCTGACCTTCGATGCCGTGGTCGATGCGATCGGCCAGATCGAAGCCAGGGCGGACGAAAAGGCAAAACAGCCGGTTGGGGCGCGGGGTTAAACAATCAACTTTCGTCATTCCGGGATGCGCCGCTTGGCGCAGGCCCGGAATCCATAACCCCTGCAGGGAATATGGATTCCGGGCTCGCGCAAGAGCGCGCCCCGGAATGACGAAGTTGGGAATCAGAACCTTTCGCCACTACTTCGCTGGCGCCGCAATCAAGCTGGCCGGCACCATCGCCTCCGCCGTCTTGGTCGACTTCTCCGGCATCGCAAGTTCCTTTGGCGTAGACGCCTCGGCCTGCACGGCGGTGGTGGCAAAGCGATCCTGTACGGGCTTGACCGCGAGTTCGGCTACCGGTGCGGTGCTGTCGGCCTTGGCCGGGGGCAGCACTTCGGCCACCGCCTCCGTGGTGACGAGATTGGTCAGCCGCAATTCGTCCCGCGACAATTCGTGCAAATCTTCCCACGGCGGCACGCTCAGCGACAACGACAACAGATCGCCCGCACCACCCATGTCGAAGGTATATTTGGCAAGACGGCCGACGTCGCGTTCGACGATCATCAGATCCTGCGCGCTGTAGCTCGCCGCCTTGGCATCGTCGGCGCGGTCGCCCATCCAGATCTGATGCACCCGGACATGCGCGCCATCAGGCACGTAACGCGTTTTGCCCGACAGCAACAGAAACACGCACATCGACTCGCAATAGGCATCGGGAACGACGCCGACCCGATCGCCCTGCGCGGTATGATCCTCAACGGTGATACCGACGGTCGTCGCCAGACCGAGGCCGCGCCAGCGCCGGCCGAGCGCAATGGCGTCGTTGACCGAACCGCCGCTGGAATCCAGCACCACGGTCGCCCCGTCGAGATGGCGTTCCCGCGCGAACGCATCGAAATCAGCGGGGCTCTCAGCAGTGACGATACCGACCGCGCTGATCCAGCCGCGGCAATTGGGTTCGCAGGCCACCCAGCTAAATCGCATCGGCAATTTCCGCTCTTCGAGCGTCGCGCCGGCATGAGCGGCATTGCCGAACGTCATCGTTACGCCGGGCAAAGCGATGCAAAGGGCGGCGGCGCCTGACAGCGCCAAGCCGCGAAGATCAAATGACCTCACGAACTTCAATTTGGTTCCTTCCCCGCAAGCCCCGATACAGGCAGTGGCAATGGCCCCAGTTCAACGCCACATGATTCTGTCATACTGGCGTTATCAAAAAGGTAACCGTGCGATTCCGCGACGTCCATAGAACCTTTGCTGCAGTGCGACCAAAAACATGCGATATTTTCGAAATTGTGGCGCAAATGCCAGCACGCGACGGTTCCATGCATGGGAACCGCGCATCGGCCTGCGTATGATTGCAGCACGTCGCCCATGAAGCATCCATCGTCCCATTTCTGTCCGGCGTGCGCCGGCACCGTGCAGCGCCTGCCCCGCAACGCCGGGCGCGCGCTGATCTGGATTTACCGGCATACGCTGTCGCCGCTGGTCGGTTACAACTGCCGGCATCTGCCGACCTGTTCGGTCTATGGCGATGAGGCGATCGAGCGCTTTGGTTTGTGGGGCGGCGGATGGATGACCTTGGCGCGATTGTTGCGCTGCCAACCCTGGGGCACGTCGGGGATCGACAACGTGCCGCTGACCAGGCCGATCGGCGCGCGGTGGTATCTGCCATGGCGTTTCGGGCGCTGGCGCGGCGTCAACGCATCCTGAGCAACAGGTGCTGATTGGCCGCTCACTTTAATTAGAAAATGTGCCGCGCAATCGCTGCGGCGCTTCCACGCAAAATTCGCATTGCAGCCGCGCGTGGAACCGGCGCTGGCCGCTCGCATTGATCTGGTACTTCCGCCGGGAGGCCAAAATCATGCGCTGGAAAATCAGCCACCAGCATCACGGGGGACACGATCCCCGACAGATCGATCTGATCGCCATCTTCGTGTTGCTCATCGTTATCGTCACGGCATTCAGATTTTACAGCGCCAATCCCGCACCGCCGAGCACGGCGAGCTTTATCGATCCCAGTCAAAGCGTTCGCTGGTAACTCGACAAAGACTAGCGCCCGAACCAGAAACCTCTGGGCATATCGACCGGCGGCAGCGGACGCGGCTTTTTGGGCCGCGGCAGTTTCGGCTGCGGCGGTGCAACCGGTGCCGCCGAAGAGGTGGTCTCGGGAGTGCTGCTATCAGACGGCAATCTGACCGACAGCAGCAAGTTGGATTCGAACGATCGCCAGCGATAGCCGATGCCGAAATCCATCGGCTGGCTGTGCCGGAACAGCTCGGCATAGGCCGGCTGATAGCGGCCGGGAAATTTGTCGATCGGCCCGGCATAACGGCCGAACGGAAAGAACCGCCATTTCCTCGGGTCATAATCGGCCAGCGGAATACCGGAATCGTCCTGAATGATGGTCGCGCTGTTGGCGAGCAGGAAGTCGCGCACGACGGTGAAATTACCGGCATGCAGCAGATAGGACGCGCTCTTGATCAGGCTGTTGCCGGGCGCCAGCGTCGCACAAAATTTCAGGAAGCCGCTGGTCCGGACCCCGCTGTTGGAAAGGTCCGTGCTGAAGAAATACAGCGTTTTTTCGACCCCGTCGTCGCCGGCAAAGGTAATCCGAACGCCGCGCGTGGCATTCTTGCCGGCATCGTCGTTGGAAAAATGCACCGCGCCCTTGTCGTCGAGCGAGATCAGGCTGACATCGCGGATGGTCTTTCCCGAGCGCGCCAGGAACACGTACAGGATCGGCAAGGAGCCTGAGACCTGATCGGCCCGCAGATCGGTCTTCATGTGCTTGGTGATGAAGAAGCTGAAGCTCAGGATCGAACTCAACGAATGCTCGATATTGTTCAGCGTCGAGCCGAGATACGCCATCCTTGTCAGATCGGGCACCGAGCCGACCGGTTCGAGCGCGCTCAGCACATAGGTCGTCGCCTTGGAATAGAACGCATCCGCGTAGAGGAAGTCCGGACCGCTGAACATGTAGAACATCGTCGATCGCGGCGCGGCCAGATTGACGGCCGCCCAGCTGCGGATTCTGGAAAGCTGCCGCGCCTCGAGTTGTCCGAACGCGGCATCGAACAAGCGGGCGTGGCGCTGCCACGCCGGGTCTTTTGTCAGCGGCGTCAGCGGCGATTTCTCCGATGGCAGCATGCCCGCCAGAAAACGCGCGGTGTCGTTGACGGTGACGGCGTCAGTGGCGCGCGCCGGCGCGATCGCCGCGAGCAGCATGGCGACAACGAGCGCCGCGATGGTTCTGAACCGGGGCATACTTACTCGCGGCCCGCAGCTATCGTCGCGCTGGCTTGGTCCGGCCGCTTGCGAAAAACCGCGTAGATCAAAAGGCCTGAAACCATTATCAAAATACCGAGCGAGGACTGCAATGGCCGTTCCACCAAAAGATAGTACATCATGAAGCCGGTCACGAGCAGGAAAACCATCGGGGTGACCGGGTATCCCCAGGCGCGATAGGGCCGCGGCAGGTCGGGATGGGTGATCCGCAGCTTGATGACGCCGAGCACGGTGAAGAACGAACAGAACAACAGACCCGACTGAATGAAATCGAGGACGAACTCGAAACCGCGGGTGAGCAGCAACAGGCTCGCGATCGCAAGCTGGAACAGGATGGCGTAGGCCGGCGCGCCATTGCCGGATTTTCGGGCAAATACCCGCAGCGCCGGAATGTCCTCGCCCATCGTCATCATGACGCGCGGGCCGATCCACATCATGGCGCTGATCGAGGAAATCAGGCCGATGCAGATCATCGCGCTGACGATACGGCCGCCGATATCGCCGAAGATAAAACTGCCGGCGATCCGGGCGACGTCGAGTTGCCCGGACAGTTTGTCGATCGGCGTGGTGTGGAGGAACACCGCGTTGAGCGCGACATATAATACCAGCACGATCAGCGTCCCCGACAGCAGCGCGCGTGGCAGGTTCTGCTGCGGCAGCTGCATCTCGCCGATGATATAGGTCGCGGCGTTCCAGCCCGAGAATGAATACATCACGAACACCAGCCCGATCGCGAACGGCGCGCTGGTGACATGGGCGAGGTCGTCCGCCGATGGCGCGAACGAAACCGGCTGCGGCGCGCCGACGGCCAGGCCCGCGATCAGGAACGCGACGATCAGCACGACTTTCAGGATGGTCGCGATCAACTGAAAATTGCTGGAATGCCTGACCCCGCAAAGCTGCACGATCGAGACCAGCCAGACCATGCCCATGGCGAGCGCCAGCGGCGAGGCGCCCGGCAGAACTGATTTGCCGTATTCGCCGAACGCCATTGCCGCCAGCGCCACCGGCGCCGCGAAGCCCACCGTCGCCGATACCCAGCCAGCCAGAAATCCGAACGCCGGATGATAGGCGCGGGTCAGGAAGTTATATTCGCCACTCGAGCGCGGAAACATCGCGCCAAGTTCGCTGTAGGAGAACACCCCGCACAGCGCGACCAGGCCGCCGACGGTCCACAGCAGCAGGATCGAAAAGCCGGAGGGGATGTCCTTGACCTGAAAGCCGAGGCTGGTAAAAACCCCGACGCCGATCATGTCGGCCACGACGATGGCGGTCGCGACCAGCACCGAGACCGTCGCGCCGCCGCCGGGAAGCCGATCGGGCAATGCCGCGCTTCCCGTTCCTGATACCGTCATGTGCGGTCCACGCCTGGGGCGTCACGCCCTGATATTCTCATGGTGCAAGCTGCCCTCTATCAATTCAAGCAGGGTTAACAAGGACCTAAATCTCGGCCCGGCATAGGTACTAAAATACCTTAAATGGACCAAGAGGCACGCGACCGGGTCCCGGATTGCGAAAACAACGTGACGGTCCCACAATCGCGACACGATTTTGTGGTCTCTTGATCGTGCCGGGTGTGGGGTTTTTTCCCCGGAAGCTTAACGTCACCTAAAGACCAGCGCGCTGAAATACAGTCGCCGTTGAATGTCGGGGCAATGGGTGGATGATCGGGGCGGGTCCGAAATTCCAAAACTATGATCGTATGGGTGCGCCAGCGCCGGCGGTCGCACGCCCTGCGCCGCGACAAGCTCGGCAACCTGGCGTCCGGGACTATCGCGCCGGGTCGCGTCGATGGCGCTGGATCACCCTGCTTTCATTCGTCCCGCTTTCCCTCGCTCTGGTTCAATGCGGACAGGCGCCCGGCCCCGGCACCCTCGCCGCCAACGTGCCGGCCCCCAATCCAAAGAACTCGGGCGATAGTTTCGACGACCGGTTTCCGAAACCTCAGTTCAGAGATCGCTTCCCAAGCGCCAGCGAGAGTTTCCAGCAACGCCAGGTCGCCGATCTCGCGCCCAAGCGCACCGCGCCAACAACCGTCGCCCAAGGAGCCGCCCAGGCAACGGCGCAAGGCGTGCCGAGGGGTTCGGCGCAAACGTTGACTCCGTCGGATTCTGCGCCCTATCGCGTGGCGTCGCTCGAGCCGCAACTGCCCTACCAGCGTCCGCCCCGGCAAGAGGATCTGACGACGCTGGTCAGCATGAAATCCTCGGCCTTCCCCTATTTCGGCAATAATCCGGCGTCCGAAACGCCGTTCCTGAATATTTCCAAAGGCGACCGCCGCGGTCATCGCAGCTATAGCGGCCGGGTTTATTGGCAGGACCAGACCTACAGCGACAATCGGGTGCTGGTGCATGTCCCCGAGACCTTCGACATCCGCAAGCCCGGCGTCATCGTGGTGTTCTTCCACGGCAACGGCGCCACGCTGGAACGCGACGTGCGCGACCGGCAGCTGCTGCCGCAACAGATTTCGGACTCCGGCGCCAATGCCGTGCTGCTGGCGCCGCAACTCGCGGTCGATGCCGCCGATTCCAGCGCCGGTAAATTCTGGCAGCCCGGCGGCTTCAAGCGCTTTATCGACGAGTCCGCCGGTCAACTGGCGCGCCTCTATGGCGATCCCAACGCCGCCAGGACGTTCGCCAACATGCCGATCGTCATCGTCGGCTATAGCGGCGGCTTCCTGCCGACCGCGTGGAGCCTCGAGGTCGGCGGTATCAGTGATCGCGTCCGCGGCGTGTTCCTGCTCGATGCGGTTTACGGCGAGTTGGACAAGTTCGCGTCCTGGATCGAGAACCACCGCTCCGGTTTCTTCGTCAGTTCCTATACGCACTATACCGCGCGCCGCGACCAGGAACTGATGCGTATGCTGCGCGAGAAAGGCATCGCCGTATCGCAAGACATGAACGGGCCGTTGCGCCCGGGCAGCGTGGTGTTTGTCGAGACTCCCGAAGGCGTGACGCATCGCGATTACGTGACGCACGCCTGGACCAGAAACCCGGTCGAGGAAGTGCTGTCAAAAATGGCGGCAACGCCGGCGCTGACGCGGGTGGCGGCGAGCACCAATTTTCCTTCCGGCCGATAGAAGCCGGTTTCTTCGGCACGCTATCCGCCCATCGGGGCCATGATTCGAAATGTGTGTTGATGGCCGCGCCATCTGTTGTGCGCAGCATTGTTCGTTACGGATGCCCGGGCCATAAGGTGTCGCGAACAAAACCACGACCGCAGGGGATCCAAGTTGCGGGAAGGCCTCTACAAGGTAGAATTTCACACCGTCCACGGCACCGGTAACGGCGTGCTGTATGCGACGGCAGGCAAATTGCGCGGCGGCAATTCCGGTTTCGCGTTCATCGGAACCTATGCCGACAAAGCCGACGAAATTCACGTCAAGATATCGACACAGCGGCACAATGATGACCCCGCGCTCAAGGCGCTGTTCGGAACCGACATGATCACGCTGACCCTCAAAGGCAGGCAAAACGGCGACATGATCGATTTCGAAGGCACCGCGTTGCAATTGCCCGGCGTGCTGTTCAAGGCGGTGCTGACGCGGATCTGCGACTGACGGCCTCACGGCCGCCCGAAGCAGGCAAATTATCCGTAAGACCGAGCGCTCAGAATCTCGGTATCGACTCGGCGAACCCGTTGTAGCAGTTCAACCGGGCGTCTTCTTCCTTGGCGAAACGACAGTCGGCGACACCCTTGGCGGCCGGCGCCTTCGGGTTTGGCTTGGGCGGGAAAACCGTATCGTAGCAATCGAGCCGGCCTTTGGTGCCATCGTCAATCTCAAGGCAGGCCTGCAGCTTCTTGGCAATGGACAGATTCTTCGGCGCGGTCGCCTTCGGTGCTGCCTTGGGCGCCGCAGCCTTGGGCGCTGCTGCGCCATGCGGCTTGACCTGCACCAACGGTTGGTCCCCAACCGTCGGTGGCGGGCTCTGTTGAGCCATTGCAGCAGCTGAATAGATTAGCGCGACCAGCGCCAGCATGGTTCTCATCGTCAGTTCACCCCGTTTTTGTCCGGCGATGGGTGACCCCCGTCACCATCACCGTCAGTAGCGCCAGCGCGACAAACCCCATCGCCACATAGCCGGCGCCGTATAATAGATTTCGCGCATATAACACACCGCCAATCGCCGAACCAATGGCCTGTCCGACATAGAGCACCGACGTGTTGAGGGACACCGATGCCGGCGCCAATGCCGGCGCCGCGGCGACCAGCCGGACCTGCTGCATCGAGTTGGTGGAAGCAAAACCGAGGCCCCAGATCGCGACCGATCCCGCCATCAACGAATAGATGCCGGCGCTGAGCGCCCACCCGGTAACGCCAGCCAGCAACAGCGAGGTGAACAGCAACGAGGTTTTGTAGGCGCCCCAGGAATCGACGATACGGGTTGCGACCACGATGCCGATGAATCCGAACACGCCATAGAACGCGAACACCAGCCCGATCGCGTCCGGACCGGCCTGCGTCAATTTCGAGAGCAACGGCCCCATGAATGTGAACACCACGAATTGGCCGGACATCTGCAGGGTCGTGATCAGCAGCAGCAGTGCGATCATCGGGTTGCGCCCGAGCGCGACCCATGTCTTGAGGTCAACCGGCGCACCGATCAATCCGCCCGGCAGCCGCCAGGCCAGAAAAACGCAGCTAACACAGCCGAGCGCGCCAATACCGCCATAGGCCCCGCGCCAGCCGTAACGGCTGGCGACGAACGTGATCAACGGCAGGCCGACCGCCGCCGCCACCGACCAGCCGAGAAAGATATAGGCGATGGTGCTGCCGCGCTTCTCGACCGGCACGATCATCGCGCCGGTGCCCGCCGCCTACGGGGTGTAGAGCGCGCCGATCGCCAGCATGATCAGGCGAATGACAAGCAGGCTGGTGAAGTCGGGCGCGAATGCCGATGCCGCATTGGTGAGCGCCATCACCGCGAGTGCGCCGGTGAGCAGCGCGCGGCGCTCGATTCGACCGGTCAGCCATGCCGTCAGCGGCGAGCCGAGACACAGCACCACCGCGCCGAAGGTCACCAGCAGCGCCGCGGTGCTGATGCTGACATCGAGTCCGCTGGACAAGTCGCCCAGCATCGCCGCCGGTGCAAATACGGAGGTGCCGGTGACGATATTTCCGACCATCAGGGCCGTTGGGGCGAAGCGGCGATGAACAGGGACGTCGGCGGGTGGATTTTTCATGCAAATGCATGTAGTATAGATTTCACTCAAGGGAAAGCACATCGCGCCGGAATTTCATGAGGTTGATCGACCCGCGATGCCGCGGCCATTCTTGCGCAGCGGGTCGCTACGGGCTCACTGCGGCGGAGCGGCGGGAGGTGCCGATACACGCCCTGCTTCCGCCCAAAGGCGCGCTTGCGAGCCTCGAAAGCCTGGCTTTTTCGCGGTTGCAACACCCGAATCCCCTGCTATACCGCTGCTTCCCGCTTACCTGCGCTCGTTCGCAGGAGTGAGCATTAGGAGATGACAATGCCTGACAACAACACGCCCGCACCCGGATTCCAGTATGGCCTTGCAAATTTGAAACCGGCCGTGGAACCCAACACCATCACCCTCACTTTTCCCGACGGCGCCAAGCGCGAATTCCCCAGGGACATCACCGGCCTTGATATCGCCAAGGGCATCTCGCCGTCACTGGCCAAGCGCACCGTGGCGATGGCGCTGGATGGCGTGGTCACCGACCTCAACGATCCGATTTCGCATGATGCGAAAATCGAACTGATCAACCGCGACGACGCCCGCGCGCTGGAACTGATCCGGCATGACGCAGCCCATGTGCTCGCCGAAGCGGTGCAGGCGCTGTGGCCGGGCACCCAGGTCACGATCGGCCCGGTGATCGAGAACGGCTTCTATTACGACTTCTTCCGCAACGAGCCGTTCACGCCGGAAGATTTCGCCGCGATCGAGAAAAAGATGCGCGAGATCATCGCGCGGGACAAGCCGTTCACCAAGCAGGTCTGGAGCCGTGAGCAGACCAAGCAGGTGTTCCGCGACAAGGGCGAGAACTTCAAGGTCGAGCTGGTCGACACCATTCCCGGCGACGAGCCGATCAAGATCTATTACCAGGGCGACTGGTTCGATCTGTGCCGCGGCCCGCACATGACGTCGACCGGCAAGATCGGCAATGCGTTCAAGCTGATGAAGGTGGCGGGCGCCTATTGGCGCGGCGACAGCAACAATCCGATGCTGACGCGGATCTACGGGACCGCGTTTGCAAAGCAGGAAGAGCTCGACGCTTACCTCAAGCAGATCGAGGAAGCCGAGAAGCGCGACCACCGCAAGCTCGGCCGCGAACTCGATCTGTTTCACTTCCAGGAGGAAGGCCCCGGCGTCGTGTTCTGGCACGCCAAGGGCTGGACTATCTTTCAGGCGCTGATCGCCTATATGCGGCGGCGGCTGGCCGGCGATTACGACGAGGTCAACGCGCCGCAGATCCTCGACAAGGTGTTGTGGGAAACGTCGGGCCATTGGGAATGGTACCGCGAGAACATGTTCGCGGCGCAATCGGCCGGCGATGAGGCCGAGGACAAGCGCTGGTTTGCGCTGAAGCCGATGAACTGCCCGGGCCACGTCCAGATCTTCAAGCATGGCCTGAAGAGCTATCGCGACCTGCCGCTGCGCCTGGCCGAGTTCGGCGTGGTGCACCGCTACGAGCCGTCGGGTGCGATGCACGGCCTGATGCGCGTGCGCGGCTTCACCCAGGACGACGCCCATGTGTTCTGCACCGAGGCGCAGTTGGCCGACGAGTGCCTGAAGATCAACGACCTGCTTCTGTCCACCTACTCCGACTTCGGCTTCGGCGACATCGTCGTAAAGTTGTCGACGCGGCCGGAGAAGCGCGTCGGCACCGACGAGATGTGGGATCATGCCGAGCGGGTAATGGCCACCGTGCTGTCCGAGATCGAGGCGTCTTCGGGCGGCCGCATCAAAACCGCGATCAATCCCGGCGAAGGCGCGTTCTACGGACCGAAATTCGAATACGTGCTACGCGACGCCATCGGCCGCGACTGGCAGTGCGGCACCACGCAGGTCGATTTCAACCTGCCGGAACGCTTCGGCGCGTTCTATATCGACGCCGACGGCTCGAAGAAGACACCGGTGATGGTGCATCGCGCGATCTACGGCTCGGTGGAGCGTTTCATCGCGCAACTGATCGAGCACTATGCCGGCAACTTCCCGCTCTGGCTGGCGCCGGTGCAGGCGGTCGTCACCACGATCACGTCCGAGGGCGACGAATACGCCAAGGTGGTCGCGGCACAGGCCCGGCGTGCAGGCCTGCGCATCGAACTCGATCTGCGCAACGAGAAGATCAACTACAAGGTCCGCGAACACTCGCTGGCCAAGATCCCGGCGCTATTGGTGGTCGGCAAGAAGGAAGCCGAAAGCCATTCGGTCTCGGTGCGCCGGCTGGGCAGCGATGGGCAAACGGTGATGTCGACCGAGGCTGCTTTGGCCGCCCTGGTCGAAGAAGCCACGCCGCCGGATGTGAAGCGGGCACGGTCGGTTGGCTAAGCCGCCTTGTGCTGTCCGATCTTGATCAACGACTCGGCAGGAATGCCGAGTCCGTCGTGCAATCGCCTGATCATATTCAGGGTAAGCTCGCGCCGGCGATTTAAAACTTCGTGCACGCGATTACGGCTGCCAATGAACGGAATGAGATCCCGCGGCTGCAATCCACCCTGCTCCATATGATATTTGATGGCCTCCACTGGGTCCGGCAAATCGAGCGGATAATGCTTTCGCTCCCATGCCTCCACCAGCGTAACCAGCACATCCAGCCGATCCCCTTCGGGCGAATTCCGCTTGGCGTTCATTAATCCTTCGATCTCGCCGAGAACGCGGCGATAATCACGATGGGATTTGATCGGTGCTATATCCATGGATTAGATGTCTTTACGTCCTAGGGACTGTCGCGGGCGGTTTGCCATCAGATCCATTCAAAATCGATCTAAAGTCACTTCCAAGTGTTCGTTGCCAACCTATCTCCGTGTTAGGCAAACCACCTAATAATTCCTGCCGAAGGATATCATAGTGCCCGACGCCCTTGAACTCCTGAAACTCCGCCGCTCGGTCAAACCGCGCGAGATGAGCGGTCCCGGCCCCTCGCCGACTGAGCTGGAAACCATCCTGACCATCGGCGCGCGAGTGCCCGATCACGGCAAGCTGACGCCATGGCGCTTCATCGTGTTCGAGGGCGACGCCCGCGCCCGCGCCGGCGATGTCATCGCCAAGGTATTCGCCCGGAAAAATCCGGGCGCGCCGGCGGCCGAGGTCGAGATTGAAAAGCGCCGCCTGATGGATGCGCCGCTGGTGATCGGCGTCGTCAGCTTCACCAGGCCACATCCCAAGGTGCCACCGTGGGAGCAGGAATTATCGGCCGGTGCGAGCGCGATGAATATCGTGACCGCCGCCACCGCGCTCGGCTATGGCGCCAACTGGCTGACCGGCTGGTTCGCGTTCGACCGTGACGTGCTGGAGGGGTTTGGGTTGAAGGCCGATGAGAAGCTCGCGGGCTTCATCCATATCGGCACGGTCACCAAACCGAACGAAGACCGTCCGCGCCCTGCGCTCTCCGATATCGTGACCCGGTTCTAGCTAACCCCTGTCTTACGCCGCCTGCGAAGCGCGCCGGCCGAACTTGAACAGCAATTGTTCGATCTCGGCGGCAGGCCGCGCCGCGCTGAACAGAAAACCCTGCACCTGGTTGCAGCCTTCGGCGCGCAGCCAATCCAGCTGGTCCATGGTTTCGACGCCCTCGGCCGTGGTCGTGATGTTGAGGCTGCGCCCCAGGCTGGAAATCGCCCGCACGATCGCCACGCAGTCGGAGCGCTCGGCCAGATCCTTGATGAACGAACGGTCGATCTTGATCTTGTCGAACGGAAAGCTTCGCAGATAGCTCAGGCTGGAATAGCCGGTGCCGAAATCGTCCATCGAAATGCTGACGCCGAGCCCCCGCAGCTGATGCAGGATCGCAAGGTTCGCCTCGGTCTCCGCCAGGAAAACCGATTCGGTAATTTCGAGCTCGAGCAGCAACGGCGACAGACCCGAATGCGCCAGTGCCGAAACCACCGCCTGAACCAGATTGCGGCCGCGGAACTGGACCGGCGACAGGTTGACGGCGATCTTGATGTCGGCGGGCCATTTCGCCGCCTCGCTGCAAGCCTCGCGCAACACCCACTCGCCGAGCGCCACGATCAAACCGATGTCCTCGGCGACCGGAATGAAGTCGGCCGGCGAGATCATGCCCTTTTCCGGATGCCGCCAGCGCAGCAGCGATTCAAACCCGTTGATCCGGTCAGCCGCGATATCCACCAGCGGCTGGTAGTGCAGCTCGAATTCGCCATTCGCGAAGGCGCTGCGCAGGTCGCGCTCCATATCGCGGCGCTGTTGCGCCTGGCGGTCCATCTCCCGTTCGGAGAAGCGATGCACGCCGCCGCCGTCCGACTTGGCCCGATACAGCGCCATATCGGCGTTGCGCATCAGCTCCTCGCAGCCGTCGCCATCGCCCGGCGATAGGGCGATACCGATGCTGGCGCCCACGACCAGCTCGATACCGTCGATCTCATAGCGGGCGCTCAAGGCCCGGATCAGCCGATCGGCGAAGTCGCTGGCCTCTTTCGGCGAAACGCCCGAAGCGAGCGCGATGGCAAACTCGTCGCCGCCGAGCCTTGCCACCAGGTTATCGCCGCGAACCTCGGCCTGCAGCCGCTCGGCCACCGCCTTCAGCAGGCGATCGCCCATCGGATGGCCGAACGCATCATTGACGTTCTTGAACAGATCGAGATCGAGACACAGCACCGCCACGCGCTTGTTGTTGGGCCCGCTGTGTTCCAGCGCCTGGCGCAGGCGATCCCGATAGTAATCCCGGTTCGGCAGGTCGGTCAGGCCGTCATGGTGGGCCATGTGGGCGATGCGGGCTTCCGCCTTGCGCCGTTCGGTGATGTCGACGATCGCCACCAGATAGCCATCGCGACCATCGAATGCGACGCGACGTCCAAACGTCAGCACATGGATTTCGCTACCGTCCGCCCGCAGATGCCGCCAATCGCGGCTGGAATGGTAGATGTCGCCAATCTCCTCCAACGCCTCGCTGTGCATGGCCCATTCATCTTGCGGCCAGATCTGCCGAAGCTTCATGCCAACGAACTGATCGCGGCTGTATCCATAATGTTGCACGGCCGCGTCGTTGACGCTGAGGAACTCGGTGGTCTCGGCGTCGAACACCCACATCGGCATCGGATTATTGTCGAACAGCAGGCGAAAGGAGGATTCGCGCCGCTTCAGATCGGTGACATCGGACACCGTCAGCGAGAGCATGTCGCCGAAAGCGGTGACGCCGAGCTTCAGATTGCGGTCGTCGCTGTCGATCTCGAACTGGCCGCCATTGCCACCGTCGATGATCTCGATCAGCCGCTGAACGATTTGCGGCGCGCATAGCACGTTGCCGCCGGCGCTAAGCCGCCGCCACATCAGATCGGCCGACGGCAGCTTGAGCAGCTGTGATGCACCCTGGTTGAGGTGCACGATCTGGAAATCGAACGGACGGCCGAGCGCATCGCGAAGTGCTGCCAGCGACAACACGCCGTCGTGGGTCGCGGAGAAAATCGTATCCAGTAGATTATACTGCGCGCCCCGCTCGTTGACATAGGTCCCGATCAGGGTACCGCCCCAACGCGACGATGTCGGCAACGCCAGAATATCGTAGGTGCGGACCAGACCGTCGCGAACGCAATGCGCGACCGCGAGATAAGGCCGGCTATTGGCCAGCGCGCTGGCCGCGGCCTCGCCCAGCGCGGTCGCGCAATCCGGCGACAGCGCGGTCAGCGGAATGTCCCAGCGTTCGTCATCCAGCCATTTCTGGACATAGCGCCCGGTGCGCGACACTTCGAGCGTTTGATTGTTTTCCTTCATCAGCACGATGTGGTCCGCCAACCGGCCAAGGCTTCCCAGCATCACGTCCTCGTAGCGGGGCAGCGTGTCGCCGGGTCGCAATGCGGCCTGCCATTTGCGCTGCAAGACCGGAACGTCATCGAACATCTTCGTGTCGATTTTTCCGGATGTTTTTTTGGCAGCAGCACTCATGACATTCCCCGCGACGCAAGCATCGATCCCGCAGCATCCAATTCGGGGCGGCTTAACGCGTTGTAAAAATTGCGGGGCGGTACCGGCAAACCGTCGATTATGACAGTTTTAAGCCGGCCGATGGTTAGTGCGCGTTAGCGACTGTGACAGTCGCGCCAGGTTTGATCGGCGCGGTCCGCGCTAGCGCGCGATGACTTCGACTTCGCCGTCGACGCCGTTGACGACGTTAAAGGGGCGCTCGAACACCTTGCCTTCGTTCTTGGCGATGGCGCGGTACTCGCCTTCGGACAGAATGACACGCGGGAAGGCGCCGATCGATTCCTTGATGACGTCGCCGCCCGGCGTGATCACCGACCATGCGGTGTTGGCGAGCGCCTCGCCGCCCTTGTCGCTGACGAGCTTCAGCGTAATCACCGCGGCGCGATGGGTGATGATCACATCGGTCAGCTTGCCGGCCTGCACGCGGATATCGGAGCGCACCACGGAATTGGCGTCGCCGTAGCTGGAGACGATGTAATAGGTCCCCTCCGGCACCAGCGCGACGTCGCCCGGTGCCACGCTCGGCAGCACCGCGGGGCGTTCGGAGGTCTCGAACTGGCTGCCCTTGAAGATCGCGAATGAAATCTGGTTCTGCGGAATCTTGGACGTGCCGACGCGACCTTCGATGCGCAGGCCGCCGGCCGGCAGTACGAAGGCCTCGCGATCGGTTTCCGATTTCAAGGTCACCGGCCGCACCGCGCTGACCAGACCCAGCGCGACGTGGACCACATAGCTGCCCGGCGGCAGCACGATGTTCGGCGTCGCGCCGTGGTCTTCGCGGATCAATTTGAAGGTGCCGGTCTCGTCCGGCCGGTCCGAAAACACCCGCCACACCAGCCCGCTCGAGATCACCGGCATGTCTTTGCCGTAGCGCGCGGTCAGCGCCAGCACCGCCTGTCCCGCGGTCGAGGCGCCCGCAGGCGGAGCCACGGCGATCGAGGGCGGCACAATGGACGGCTGGGTCAGCGTCGGCGGCAGACTCGGCATCGACGCAGGCCCGGACGGCGGCGCCAGGCTCATCGCGCCACCGGCGGCTTCCGGAACCGATGCCGGGGGCACCGGTGGCGGCCGGTCGGTAAACATCTGCGCGGACACCGGGGCCGGCGAAACGGAAAACAGCATCGCGGCGAGTACACACGCCAATACCAGGCGGCCCCGCCGCCCCAGTTCATCGATGCCATTACCCCTGGGAGTCATAGCGCATGCTTTTCACTGAAAACGCGGCAAATTCAAGCCTCCGCCCCGGTCCGATCGTCGAACAGGCCGCCCAGAGCCTGCCAATGGGTTGAAAACGGCCGGGGTCGTGGTCCAGTCACAATCCATCCCTAGTCCGATCCGGTGTCGCAGCATAAACCATGGTTTTGCTAGATTCTGGCAAGGTCAGACCTTCGCGAATAGGCTTCCCCTCCAAGGAGACGACCGTGTTGGAGAATTTGATCGGCCGCGGCCAGAACGGCGCTGATAACCGCGACAAGGCGGGCGTGGGTCATGTCCGGCGGCCGGTGATCGGCCTTGCGCTGGGCGGCGGCGCCGCGCGAGGATTTGCCCATATCGGCATCGTCCGGACCCTGATCGCGCACGGCATCGTGCCCAATGTCGTGGTCGGCACCTCGATCGGCGCGGTGGTCGGCGGCGCCTATGCGGCCGGCCATCTCGATACGCTGGAAGAATGGGCACGCAGCCTGCAGCCGCGCAATATTTTCGGCTATCTGGACATTCGCCTCAACGGCTCCGGCCTGATCGGCGGCGCCAAGCTTGCCGCCCAGCTCGAGGCCGCGATGGGCACCAACCTGATCGAGGATCTGCCGATCAAGTTTGCATCGGTGGCGACCGAGGTCCGCACCGGGCACGAAATCTGGCTGACCCATGGCCGTATCGTCGATGCGATGCGCGCCTCCTACGCGCTGCCCGGAATATTTTCGCCTGTTATGGTCGGCGACCGCTGGCTTGTCGACGGCGCGCTGGTCAACCCGGTGCCGGTGTCGGCGGCGCGCGCCTTCGGCGCCGAGATCGTGATCGCAGCCAATCTTTCCAGCGACGTGTTTGCGCATTCGACGACGATCTATGGCCACGGTCCGGCGCCCGAGGTCGCGGTCGCCTCGACGCCGGAGATCCTCGATCCCCACCCGCCGAAGCGCGGCTTCGGCAAATTCTTCTCACCCGAACGCACCGTGAAGCGCGAGTTCTTCGGCGGCGGCGGCCGGCCCGGCATCTCCACCGTGATGGTCGATGCCTTCAACATCATGCAGGACCGCATCACCCGCGCCCGCCTCGCCGGCGATCCGCCGGACTTGCTGATCTCGCCGCGGGTCGGACAAATCGGCTGGTTCGATTTCCACCGTGCTGACGATCTGATCGCGCATGGCGCACGCGCCGCCGAGCGCGCCATCGAGTCGATCCAGGAGGCGATCCACATTCTGGCGCCCGGAGGACCCAACGATCCTGGCTCCAACGGCGGCGGCAAGGCTCCCTAATCAAGGCTCCCTAATCAAGGCTCCCTAATCTGATCAAGACGCCCTGATCTGATATGATCAGGCGGTCTTGATGTAATCCCGCAACGCTTCCTGTTCGCTTTCGTATTCCCTGACGCGCCATTTGACGATGTCGCCGATCGAAATCAGGCCGACCACCCGGCCGTCATCGATCACGGGCAGATGCCTGAACTTGCCCAGCGTCATCATCTCCATGATGGCGGCGACGGTGTCCGACGGTTTGCAGCTGATGACCTTGCGGGTCATCACCGCGCTCACCGGCTCATCGAGCACGGCCGCGCCGCGTTCGCCGAGCACCCGCACGATGTCGCGCTCCGACAGGATGCCTTCGATGTGGCCGCGCTCCATTGCCAGCACCGCGCCGATTTTCTTCTCCGCCAGGATCTTTATCGCGGCCGAGAGTTTTGTCCCGGGCTCGACGCTCTGGATCTGGTGGCCTTTGGAATCGAGAATTGCACGTACCGTCATTGTCGCCTCCGTGAAGCCGATCGCGCCCTTGAGCGAGCGCGTCTTTATTGCCGAGAGTCTTCAATCAACAGTCTTGAATAAAAAGCCTTGCGCCGGTTTCATTGCAGGCGCGGTCTTCTTTGCAAAAGCTAACGGCAAACGCGGCTATCAAGCTCGCTCACGGGCTTGCAGCCCTGCCTCGTTACGCCAGCGATGATGAATGAAATCGCGCCGCGCCGCAAGCAGCGTTCAATGCCGATTTGAAACGTCCGGCGACGACGCACCCGCAGCATCGGCCGACGCGCGCGGAACCGGATCGAACAGCGAGAACAGCATCAATCCTGCGAGAAATCCGCCGATATGCGCCTGCCAGGCGACGCTGGCGCCATCAGCGCCGATCGCGATTGATCCGATGCCGAAGATGATGTTGACGCCAAACCAGACCGCGAGAAATCCGAGCACCCGGCCGTTGCGCAGCGCGTGCATCAGCGACAGCGCCGGCACCCGCGCCGCGGCATCGGCATCGCCGCGGCTGAACGACAGAAAGCTGCCCTGCACGAAGGCAAACCGGAGCGCGGCCGCCATCGCGCCGGACACCGAGGCCGAAGCGCCGATCATCGGCGCCACTGCATGCTCATGGGTGACGAGATGCGCCAGTGCACCGGCCGCCGCGGTCACCGCCATGAACAGGAAGAACCTGACCGCGCCGAAGCGTCGCGCCAGCGCGCTGCCGAACGGCAACAGCCACAGCACGTTGAAACCGATATGGGTGAGATTGGCGTGCAGCAGCGAATAGCTGACGAAGGTCCAGACCTTGGCGCCGGCGCCGCCGGGGAAGGTGACGTCGAGCAGCGTCGAATCGTAGCGCTTCGGGATGAAACCGAACATCTCGATGACGAGGTCATCAATGTCGAGCGGCAGCAGCATCCGCGCGAGGTGGATCACCGCGAGCAGCGCGATGTAAGCGGTCAGCGCGCCCGGCAGGGTCAGGATCGGTTCGCGCGGGGCCTCCGGCGGTTCCTCTGGGGTGGTTTCGAGGGGAGCTTGCAACGGATTCTGGACCTTCAACCGCGGCTGTTGCTGACGATTGCGCCCCAATAGGCGGCTTGGTGCTGCGGCGCAAGAGCGCCGCGCGGCGCCGGAACACGAGTTCGGCACCCAAAGCCAAACAAAAAGGCAGGGCGCTGAGAACGCCCTGCCTGATCTGTCCGGATCTTGTCGCGCTGGGCTAACCGGGTGACATCCCCACCCCTCCCCGCGCAATGACCAAACTGTTTGAACCAACCCTGTATCGCATCCGCGGCCAGCCCCTGGAGAAAACCGGCAGCAGGTAACTGCTGGGCATCCTACCCCCATCCGCGGCGGTGCCAACCCCATAGTTAATTTAACGTTAACGCGAGGAAAGCCCCGCCAAACGGGCGGAAGTCCGGCTATGGCATGGACGCTGCACCGTCTGCCCTGCACAACACAGTAGGGAATGCGCGTGCGTGAAAGCAGGACAGAACTGTCCCGCCCAGCGCAGCGCCGGGGCAAGGTCAAACGATGAAGCATCCTTCGAACCGCGAGTTTTTCGCGTATTGGGACAGTCAACGCGGTGGCGCACGCGCGCCGGACCGCGGCGATATCGAGCCCGGCGCGGTGCGGGAACTGCTCGGCGATATCTTTGTGCTCTCCTACGATGCCGAGGGCGGCTACCCGTTCCGGGTGGCGGGAACGCGGGTCTGCGCCCTGCTCGGCCGCGACCTCAAGGACAAAAGCTTCTCGGCGCTGTTCACGCCGGACACCCGCCGCGAGATCGAGGAGATCATCGCCGTGGTGGCCGAGGAAATGCTCGGCGCCGTCGCCGGCATCACGGCGACCGCGCAGGATGGCACGCCGGCGCATCTGGAATTGCTGCTGCTGCCGTTCAACACCCGCGCCCACACCCCAATCAGCCTGACCGGCCTGCTGGCGCCGTTCCGCGATGCCCATAGCGTGCTCACCGATTTCAAACTGACCTCGTTTCGCTACCTCGCCCATCCGCCGCAGCGCTTCGTGCCGCGAGCCCTGAAAAAGCTCGCGCTCGCGCGCGGGCTGATGGTGTATGAGGGATTCCGGTAGCGTCATCCTCGCTCCAAGGGATGTAAGTAAGAACTGCACGCAGCGCATTCCGTGTCGCCATGGTTCGAGACGGCGCGGAGCCTGTCATCGGGCCGCGCGACGCGCGGACCAGCTGGCGCCTCCTCACCGTGAGGACCGGATAAACGGCAGCATTGTCAGGCTCCTCACCGTGACAGCTTTGCGAACCTCATCCTGAGGAGCCGCGCTTGCGCGGCGTCTCGAAGGATGCGCCACACGCGATACAACGGACACACAATCGCGTTCTCGCGACACCATGCGCCCGAGTTTTGCAAATTCAGCGCCCCTCAAGAGAGGGCGCAGGGAAGACCGGGTGCGCGCCGCACCCGCGGTCTCGCGTGCAAAGACAGTGAAAAAAGCGCACACGAGCATACAGGTTCAGCGGAAGCAGTCCGGCCTTCCCTGCGCAATGGTTTTACAGCTTATTTCGTGCTCTCCTTGGCGACCGGCTTTTTTGTCACCATCATCCGCGTGATGCGAAGCATCATCGCGAACTTGACGCCAGCACCGGGGCGTCAGGACCACACGACT
>JBDTKZ010000041.1:0-20818 GCA_039935075.1 Bradyrhizobium sp. | reverse complement strand
AGGCGCCCGTGCTCTGATCCAGATATCTCTCATTCGCATAAGGTATATTATGGAATATTTATATCCATAGGAGTTACAGAGACTTGTCGACAAATCCTGCGATCCCGCGGCAGAACGAGCCCGCGATCGCGAGTTGCAGCTACGCCCGGACCGGCAGATATCCAGCGGCCGCGAAGCCGCCATCGACGTTGAGAATGTGCCCGGTGACGAAGCTGGCTTTGCTATCGTCGAGCAGGAACAGCGCCGCGCCGGAAATCTCGTCCGGCGATGCGTAGCGCCGCTGCGGCACTTCGCTGATCCATTCGGCGCGCATCTTGTCGGTCTGCAGCGCCTGGACCAGTGGCGTCTCGACCGGTCCCGGCGCGATGGCGTTGACCCGGATGTTCTGAGGCGCCAGTTCGCAGGCCATGACCTGGGTCAGCGTGATCACGCCGCCCTTGGATGCGCCATAGGCCGACCGGCCGAGATTGCCGCGCTGGCCTGAAATCGAGGCGATGTTGACGATGGCGCCGCCACCATGGGCGCGCATCAGTTTGCCGGCCTCGCGGGCCACCGTGAAGGTTCCGGTCAGGTTGATATCGAGCACCTTGCGGAACTGCTCGACGCTGGTGTCGAAGAACGGGATATCGCAGCCGATGCCGGCCGAATTGATCAGGCCCCGGACTGGCCCGAAACCGGCCTCGCAGCCGTCCAGACCCGCCATCACGCTGGCCTCGTTGGCGACATCCATCACGACGCATTTGGTGGCATGGGCGCGCACCGGTTCCAGCTGGGCGCGCGCGGCCTCCAGCGGGCCTGGCGCCAGATCGGCAATCACGAGCTTCCAGCCATCGCCGAGCAGGGCCTTCGCAATCGCCAGCCCGATACCGGAAGCGCCGCCGGTGACGATTGCAACGCCTCGATCGGTCATGGCGGCCTGCCCTGCACCGTACATCGGCCGGTCTTTTCCGCCAGCCTCGTTGCGGCAGCGTCGCACGAAATCAATCCGCATAAAAGCTGATGGCGGAAAGCTTGGTATTTTCGAAGAAAGCAGGCAATAAGCCAGCCAAGGACGATGGGTGACCCGGTGAAGCCGGGCCCGTATGATGCCAACATAAGAACACGGTAAGGGAGAAAACCAGATGAGCTTTTCACGACGCACGCTGCTCAAGGCGACCGCGGCATCGGCGGTCATTGGCGGCGTCGGCGCGCCGTATGTCGCACGCGCGCAAGCTGCCGAATGGACCTACAAATTCGCCAACAATCTGCCGGAGTCGCATCCGTTCGTGACCCGCGCCCGCGAAATGGCGGCGGCGATCAAGACCGAGACCAAGGGCCGGTTCGATATGCAGGTTTTCCCGAACAGCCAGCTCGGTTCGGATACCGACATGCTGAGCCAGGTCCGTTCCGGCGGCGTCGAGTTTTTCACGCTCTCTGGCCTGATCCTGGCGACCCTGGTGCCGGCGGCCTCGATCAACGGCATCGGCTTTGCGTTCCCGGATTACCCGACGGTCTGGAAGGCCATGGACGGCGATCTCGGCGCTTTCGTGCGTGGCGAAATCAACAAGTCCGGTCTCGAGGTGATGGACAAGATCTGGGACAACGGTTTTCGCCAGACTACGTCGTCCACCAAGCCGATCAACGGGCCGGACGATTATAAAGGGTTCAAGATCCGCGTACCGGTGTCGCCGCTGTGGACTTCGATGTTCAAGGCGTTCGATGCCTCGCCCGCCTCGATCAATTTCAGCGAAGTCTATTCGGCGTTGCAGACCAAGATCGTCGAGGGCCAGGAAAATCCGCTGGCGCTGATCTCGGCGGCAAAGCTGTACGAGGTGCAGAAATATTGCTCGATGACCAATCACATGTGGGACGGCTTCTGGTTCCTGATGAACCGCCGCGCATGGGCGGCGCTGCCGGACGACATCAAGGCGATCGTGACCAAGAACGTCAACGCGGCGGCTGTCAAGGAACGTGAGGACACCGAAAAACTCAACGCCACCGTGAAGCAGGAACTCGCGGGCAAGGGCCTCATCTTCAACCAGCCCGATGTGGCGCCGTTCCGGGAAAAACTCCGGTCTGCCGGCTTCTATGCCGAGTGGAAGGGCAAATATGGCGACCATGCCTGGGAGCTGTTGGAAAAATCCGTCGGCAAGCTGTCTTAACAAGCTGCCTTGAACAGGATTGCCTGAGGGAACCCGGGATGGTTCAGATCGAATTCACGTCAATGACGGCCGGCGAGGCGACGTCCCCTCGCCGCCGTTCGGTCGCCGGTTCGATCGAGGCCTGGCTCGGTACGCTGGTTGAGATTCCAGCGGCGCTGCTGGTCGTCGCCGAGGTCGTGATTCTGTTCGCCGGTGTGGTGTCCCGCTACGGCATGCATCAGCCGCTGATCTGGTCGGACGAACTGGCCTCGATCCTGTTCCTGTGGCTGGCGATGCTGGGCTCCGTGGTGGCGTTTCGCCGCGCCGAACACATGCGGATGACCGCCGTGGTCGCCAGTGCAGGCCCGGGGATGCGGGCCTATCTCGACGTGGTCGCGACCTGCGCCGCGCTGGCGTTCTTACTGCTGATCGTCTGGCCGGCGTACGACTACGCTTACGAGGAAAGCTTCATCACCACGCCGGCCCTGCAAATTCCCAATACCTGGCGCGCCGCTGCGTTGCCGGTTGGCATTTGCCTGATGGCGATGTTCGCGGTGCTGCGGTTGCTGCGTTCCGGCGATCTGAAGATCACCCTGGCGGCGATCATTTCGGTCGTGGCCGTGATCGGAATTTTCTGGCTGGCGCAACCCTGGCTGCGTCCGCTCGGCAATCTCAATCTGATCATCTTCTTTGTCGGCGTGGCCGGCTTCTGCGTCTTTGCCGGCGTGCCCATCGCGTTCGGATTTGGGCTCGCGGTATTCGGTTATCTGGCGCTGACGACACATACGCCGCTGATGGTGCTGGTTGGTCGCATGGACGAGGGCATGAGCCACCTCATCCTGCTGGCGGTGCCGCTGTTCGTGTTTTTGGGCCTGCTGATCGAGATGACCGGCATGGCGCGCGCCATGGTGGCGTTCCTGGCCAGCCTGCTTGGCCACGTCCGCGGCGGCCTGCACTATGTGCTGCTCGGCGCGATGTATCTGGTGTCGGGCATTTCAGGCTCAAAGGCCGCCGACATGGCCGCGGTGGCCCCGGTGCTGTTTCCGGAAATGAAAGCGCGGGGCGCCAAGCCGGGCGATCTGGTCGCCCTGCTCGCGGCCACCGGCGCGCAGACCGAAACCATCCCGCCGAGCCTCGTGCTGATCACCATTGGTTCGGTGACGGGCGTGTCGATCTCCGCGCTGTTCACCGGCGGCCTTTTGCCCGGCGTGGTCTGTGCGATCACGCTGGCGACGCTGGTGTGGTGGCGCTACCGGGCTGAGGATCTCAGCCACGTCAAGAAAGCCGGCCGCGGCGAGATCGCGAAGACCTTTGTGATCGCCCTGCCCGCGCTGGCGCTGCCGTTCGTGATCCGCGCCGCCGTGGTCGAGGGCATCGCCACTGCGACCGAAGTCTCCACCATCGGCATTGTCTACGGCATTGTGGTCGGTCTTTTGATCTATCGTCAGTTCGACTGGCGGCGGCTGATGCCGATGCTGATCGACACCGCGTGCCTGTCGGGCGCGATCCTGATGATCATCGGCACCGCGACCGGGATGGCCTGGGGATTGACCCAGTCCGGCTTCTCACGCGGGCTGGCAACCGCGATGACCGGCCTGCCCGGCGGGGCGGCGACCTTCATCGCGGTATCGATCGTGGCCTTCATGGTACTCGGCAGCGTGCTTGAGGGGATTCCGGCGATCGTGCTGTTCGGTCCTTTGCTGTTTCCGATAGCCAAGCAGGTCGGCGTGCACGAGGTCCACTACGCCATGATCATTATCCTCGCGATGGGCATCGGCCTGTTCGCGCCGCCATTCGGCGTCGGCTATTATGCGGCCTGCGCGATCGGCCGCGTCGATCCCGCCGAGGGTATCAGGCCGATCTTGGGTTATATGCTGGCCCTGCTGGCGGGCCTGATCATCGTCGCTATATTCCCGTGGATATCGATCGGGTTTCTGTAACCCCGGTTTTTGCCAAACAACGAGGTGGCCGATGACGGGCAACCAAAATCAATACAGCATCGGGCTGGACAAGACGCCGGCCAATTTCGTGCCGCTGACGCCCTTGAGTTTTTTGGCGCGTACCGCCGCGATCTATCCGAACCATGTCAGCGCTGTGTATGAAGGCCGGGTCTTCAAATGGTCGGAGACCTATGCGCGCTGCCGGCGCTTTGCCTCGTATCTGGCCGGCCGCAACATCGGCCGCGGCGATACGGTGGCGGCGATGCTGCCGAATATTCCTGCGATGAATGAGTCGCATTTTTCCGTGCCGATGGCGGGCGCGGTGCTCAACGCGCTCAACATCCGGCTCGATGCCGCCTCGATTGCCTTTCAGCTCGATCATGGCGGAGCGAAAATCATTCTGGTTGACCCGGAGTTTTCCGGCGTCATCACCGAGGCGATCGATCTGATGACCGGCCCGAAGCCGTTCGTGATCGACGTCGATGACGAGGCCTTCGCCGGCGGCAAACGCATCGGCGCCATCGAATATGAAGAGGCGGTATCGCAGGGCAATCCTGGCTTCGAAACGTTGCCGCCGCACGACGAATGGGATGCGATTGCGCTGAGCTACACCTCGGGCACCACGGGCAATCCCAAGGGCGTGGTGACCCATCACCGCGGTGCCTATCTCAACGCCGTCAGCAACATCCTGGCCGGCAATCTCGGCCAGCATCCGGTCTATCTGTGGACGCTGCCGATGTTCCACTGCAACGGCTGGTGCTTTCCGTGGACCATCGCGGCGTCAGCGGGTGTCAACGTCTGCCTGCGCAAGGTCGATCCCGCCAGGATTTTCGAACTGATCCCGAAACATGGCGTCACCCACATGTGCGGCGCGCCGATCGTCTTCAACACGCTGATCAATGCGCCGGACGCGCCGAAGACCGCGAGCGCCCGTCCCGTCGTCGGGCTGATCGCGGGCGCGGCTCCACCGGTTGCCGTACTCGAAGGCGCCGAGCGCATTGGCATCAAGCTGACGCATGTCTACGGCCTGACCGAAGTGTACGGCCCGGCCTCGGTTTGCGCGGAGCAGCCGGGTTGGGACGACCTGTCAGCCGAAGCCCGCGCGCAGCTCAAGCGCCGGCAGGGCGTCGCCTATCCGCTGCAGGAAGGCGTTACAGTCCTAGATCCCGACACCATGCGCGAGGTACCACGCGACGGCGAGACCATCGGCGAAGTGATGTTCCGCGGCAATATCGTGATGAAGGGCTACCTCAAGAACGAAAAGGCCACCCGCGACGCCTTTGAAGGCGGCTGGTTTCATACCGGAGACCTCGGCGTGCTCGACGAGCACGGCTATGTCATCATCAAGGATCGCTCCAAGGACATCATCATCTCCGGCGGTGAGAACATCAGCTCGGTCGAGGTCGAGGATGTGCTGTACAAGCACCCCGCGGTGCTGTTCGCGGCGGTGGTGGCCAAACCCGATTCAAAATGGGGCGAAGTGCCCTGCGCCTTCGTCGAATTGAAGAACAATGCGAGCACCTCAGAAGCCGAGATCATCGCGTTTTGCCGCGGTCAGATGCCGGGGTTCAAGACGCCAAAAGCCGTGGTGTTTGGCACGATTCCGAAGACCTCGACGGGGAAGATCCAGAAATTCCTGTTGCGGGATCAGGTGAAGTCGGCGAAGGCGATTTCGGCGTAGCGGTTACCCATCGTCATTGCGAGCGAAGCGAAGCAATCCAGGGGCAACAAGAGAAGACTGGATTGCTTCGTCGCTTCGCTCCTCGCAATGACGATGATTGCGCGTCCCGCCTCTACCCCGCCCGCTCCAGCGTCAGCCGCATGCCGTCATAGCCCGGGATCACGCCATCAGGCAGCTTCTGGCGCAGCACCTCGTAATCCAGATCGGCATGCATATTGGTGATGACGGCGCGCTTCGGCTTGAAGCGATCGATCCACGACAGCGCGTCGCTGACGCTGAAATGGCTGGGATGCTGGGCGTAGCGCAGGCCGTCGATGATCCAGAGATCGAGATTTTCCAGCAGCGGCCAGTTCTCGGGTGGAATGTCGACGACGTCAGGGGTATAGGCGGCATCGCCGATGCGATAGCCAAGCGCGGTGATCTGGCCATGGTCGAGCAAAAACGCCGACAGTGTCACCGCGCCGCCCTTGCCGTCGATCGTTCGGCTCTCCCCGGTTTCGATCGAGCGATAGTCGAGGATCGGCGGATAATCGCTGCCGGGCGGCGATACGAAGCAATAGGAAAAGCGCAGCAGCATGTGGTCCGCGGTCGCCTTGTTCATATGGACCGGAATCCGCTTGCGCTGGTGCAGCACCACCGAACGCAGATCGTCGATCCCGTGGGTTTGATCGGCATGCTCGTGGGTCAGGAACACCGCGTCGATGTGATGGACATTGGCGTCGATCAACTGCTCGCGCAGATCGGGCGAGGTGTCGATGACGACCCGCGTCACGCCGGCGTTCGACACCCGCTCCACCAGCAGCGAACAGCGGCGGCGGCGATTTTTCGGATTAGTCGGATCGCAGGCGCCCCAGCCCAGCGCCGGGCGCGGAACGCCGGCGGAAGATCCGGAGCCGAGGATGGTCAGCGTCAGCGTCATGCCGAGCCTTCCGCTGAAGATACTTCCGCTGAAGAAGTTTCCAGCGGCGGAACCTTGCTGAACAGGCGGAAGAAGTTTTCGGTAGTCTGGCGCGAAATCTCCTCCAGCGAAACGCCGCGGGTTTCCGCCAGCACCTTGGCGGTTTCGACCACATAAGACGGCTCGTTGCGCTTGCCGCGGAACTTGCCGGGCGCCAGATAGGGCGAGTCGGTTTCGACCATGATGCGATCGGCGGGCAGCTCGGCAGCAAGATCGCGCAGCGCCTGCGATTTCTTGAAGGTCAAAATCCCCGTGAACGAAATCGAAAGGCCCATGTCGATGGCTTTCATCGCCAGCTCGCGCCCGCCAGTATAGCAATGCAGCACGGCGCGAAACGATCCCCTGGACATCTCGTCTTCAAGGATATTGCCGCAGTCTTCGTCCGCTTCGCGGGTATGAATCACCAGTGGCAGCCCGGTCGCACGCGCAGCCGCGATGTGCGACCGGAAGCCACGCTCCTGTGCCTGCCGCGAGCCGTGTTCATAGAAATAATCCAGCCCCGCCTCGCCCAAGGCGACGACCTTGGGATGCCGGGTCAGTTCGATCAGTTCTTCGGCCGGAATGCCGTCTTCCTCGTCGGCCTGATGCGGATGGGTGCCGACCGAGCAATAGACGTTGGGAAACCGCGCGGTGATATCGAGCAGCGCGCCGATGCGTTTCACCCGTGTCGAGATGGTGACGATGCGTCCGATCCCGGCTGCGCTGGCGCGCGCGACGATGGCGTCGAGATCTTCGGCGAAGTCCGGAAAATCGAGATGGCAGTGGCTATCGATCAGCATCGGCGTGTAACCGTTCACGCTGGCGGCGCTTCAACATAGCGCGGGAATACCGCTGATGGCGCCGGCAGCGTTGCGCCGGGCTTGATGCGGCCCGCCTCGCCCAGCGCCGCGAAGTCTCGGGCGATGCCCTCTGAAATGCCGAGGCTATCGAGGAATTTTGCCGATGAGGCCGGCATCACCGGCTGCGCCAGGATGGCGATCTGCCTGACCACTTCGGCCGTCACGTACAACACCGTGCGCTGGCGCGGCGGATCGGTCTTCGCCAGCGCCCACGGCGCCTCGCCCGCGAAATAGCGGTTGGCCTCCGCGACCACCGCCCAGACAGCATTGAGCCATTGATGGATCTGCTGCGTGCTCATCGCATGGCGCGCCAGCGCCAGCATGCCATCGGCCTGCGCCAGGATGGCCTTGTCATTGTCGGTGAATTCGCCCGGCTGCGGCAGCACGCCGCCAAGCTGTTTGGCGATCATCGACAACGAGCGTTGCGCAAGATTGCCGAGATCGTTGGCGAGGTCGGCATTGACGCGCGCGACGATGGCTTCGTGATTGTAGCTGCCGTCCTGGCCGAACGGCACCTCGCGCAGGAAGAAATAGCGCATCTGATCGACGCCATATTGATCGGCGAGATTGAACGGATCGACCACGTTGCCGACCGATTTCGACATCTTCTCGCCCCTGTTGAACAGGAAGCCGTGAGCATAGACGCGCTTCTGCACCGGGATGCCCGCCGACATCAGGATGGCCGGCCAGTAGACCGCGTGAAAGCGGATGATATCCTTGCCGATGATGTGGACGTCGGCCGGCCAATAGCGCCAGTTATGGCTGTTCTCGTCGGGAAAGCCGACGCCGGTGATGTAGTTGGTCAGCGCATCGACCCAGACATACATGACATGGTCAGGATCGTTCGGCACCTTGATGCCCCAATCGAAGGTGGTGCGCGAGATCGACAGGTCCTTCAGGCCGCCCTTCACAAAACTCATGACTTCGTTGCGGCGCGAGTCAGGGCCAATGAAATCGGGCTGGTCGTTATACAGCGCCAGCAGTTTGTCCTGATAGGCCGAGAGCTTGAAGAAATAGCTCTTCTCCTCGACCCACTCGACCGGAGTCCCTTGCGGGCCACGGCGCACCTTGTCCTCGCCGACGACGGTTTCGTCCTCGGCGTAATAGGCCTCGTCGCGCACCGAATACCAGCCGGCATAGGCGTCGATGTAGATATCGCCGTTCTGCTGCATCCGGTTCCAGACCACCTGCACCGAATGATGATGCGTCGGTTCCGAGGTACGAATGAAGCGGTCGAACGATACGTTCAGGCGCTCATCCATTTCCTTGAACCGGGCCGCATTGCGGGTCGCAAGGTCTGCCGGCGTCATGCCCTCGCTCTGCGCGGTCTGAACCATCTTCAGGCCGTGTTCATCGGTGCCGGTCAGGAAAAACACATCCTTGCCGTCGAGCCGCTGAAAGCGCGCCAGCGCGTCAGTCGCGATCGCCTCATAGGCGTGTCCGATATGCGGAATTCCGTTCGGATACGCGATCGCAGTGGTGATGAAATAGGTGTTGCGCTCGGCTGCCGCCACAGGTCTTGCCGGCGCGGAAGTCCGCGCACGTACGATTTTGGTGGCCGGTTTCGCAGTAGCCAACGGAGCCTTCGGCGCCGCCGTTGCGGGCGCCGACCGACGCATGTTCGAAGCGGCTTTCGCCGCTGGCTTTTTCGCCGATTTCTTCGCAGTTTTTTTGGTAGCCTTCTTGGCGACCGTCTTCTTTGCAGTTTTCTTGACGGTTTCTTTTACGGTCTTTTTAGTGGCCTTCTTGGCTGTTTTTTTTGCCTTCTTCACAACGCGCTTGCTTTTTTTAGCGCGTTTCTTCGCCGTCGCTGCGACGGACTTGCGAGCGTTCTTCCGGGCGTTCTTGGCTGACCGCTTCTTGGCCGTTTTCTTGGCCGATTTTTTGGCAGCGTTTTTCCTGGATGTTTTCTTAGTCGGCGTTGCCACCACAAATTCCTTCATCGTTGAAACGGGATTGCCCGAAAATAACCTGGCGGCGCGTTCTACTGCATGGCTTCCGCAAGTAGGCCAAACACCGAGAAAACCAGCGGTTTTCGTTCAAGATTATAGGCTTCGGTGTCGCGCGCGGCGCGGTTGATCTTTTCCCATACCTCTGCCAGTCGTGCAAGGCGGGGAAGGTTGGCATTGGCGTTGGCGTCATCCTTGCGCAGCAGCTCGCTGACCCAGCGATCGACGCTGTCGACGAACGCGGCCAGCGCTACCCGATCGCTGCCGCCGAGCGCTTCCCCCAGCGCATGCAGCTCGCGGGGGTCGACCCGCGGCAACGTCGACAACAGCGCCGCGGTGCGCTGATGCAATTTCAGTGCGTCGCCGCCCAACAGCGTCAGCGCACGGGAGACGCTGCCCTCCGAGGCTTCCGCGGCCTCCGCCAGCGCGGGATCGTCGGCCGCGATGTCGGTGGCGCCGGCGGCGGCGCGGATCACGTCCCTGGTGGCCAGCGGACGCAGCATCAGCTTGCGGCAGCGTGACAGGATGGTCGGCAGCGCCCGCGCCGGCGCGTGACTGACCAACAAAAACAGCGACTGCTGCGGCGGCTCCTCCAGCACCTTCAACAGGGCGTTGGCCGCGTTCGGATTGAGTTCATCGACGGTGTCGACGATACACACCCGCCAGCCGTCGACCGCCGCGGTGGATCCAAAAAATGAAATGGTCTCGCGGGTCTCGTCCACCGTGATCACGGTCCGCAGCACGCCCTTGTCATTCAGCGAACGCTCCAGCGTCAGCAGCCCGCCATGGGCGCCGGCGGCGACCTGGCGCGCCACCGGATGGGACGGATCGACCGCCAGCGTCTCGGCGCTTTGCACGTCCGCGGCAAGAGGATTGCGGTGTGCGAGCACGAACCGGGCCATCCGATACGCCAGCGTCGCCTTGCCGATCCCCTGGGCGCCGCCAATCAGCCATGCATGCGGAATACGCCCGCTGCGATAGGCGTTCAGCAACGCCATCTCGGCCTCGCGATGCCCCGATAGCGTCACGGTTTCGCGCGGATGCGCCACCGTGACCTGCGGTTCGGACTTGCGCGTGCTCATGCTGAATTGACCGCGTTGCCGGCAATGGATGATGCGAACAGGCGGTCGCGCAAGGCAGCCCATATATTCGCGGCCACAGTGGCGGGATCGGCGGTCGCATCGATCAGTACGCAGCGCTGTGGTTCGGCCGCTGCAATTTGCTTGTACCCCTCGCGCAATTCCTGGTGAAACTTGACGTCTTCGGCCTCGAACCGGTCTGGCATGCCGGCCCCCCTGCGTGCGGCCGCGCGCTGCATGCCGATTTCGACCGGAACATCGAGAATGACGGTAAGGTCCGGTTTGAGATCGCCGATGGTGACCCGCTCCATCGCGTTGAGAACGCCGGGCGGGACATTGCCGAGCCTGCCCTGATAGACGCGCGTCGAATCCGAAAACCGGTCGCACAGCACCCATATGCCCTGATCGAGCGCCGGCTGGATCACGGTGCGGACATGATCGTCGCGGGCGGCCGCGAACAACAGCGTTTCCGCGTCGGGCCCCAGTAATTTGCCCATGCCCGACAACACCAGATGCCGGATGATCTCGGCGCCCGGCGACCCCCCCGGCTCGCGCGTGACGATGGCGCGCAATTTTGCCGCGCCGAGACGTTCGGCAAGCGTCTTGATCTGGGTCGATTTACCCGACCCCTCGCCGCCCTCAAACGTGATGAATCGACCGCGTCCGGGAGATTGTTTGACCGCTGCGGCCATGCTCAGAGCTTCTCGGCGCCCGCGCGAAACATTCCGATCACGAGCTCGCTCACGCCGTCGACCGCTCGTCGCATCGTCGATCCCTTGCCGACCGCCTGGTTCGCAAAAACCGGTGCCTCCATCGCGACGTTGGCACCGCGCCACACCCTGACGATTCCGACCTGCTGACCGGGTGCGACCGGTGCCCGCACCGGACCGCTATAGATGATGCGCGCGATCAGCTTGTCGGTTCCGTTCTTCTGCACCATCACCTTGATCGGATCGGGACTGACAAGCTGTACTGAACCAGTATCGCCGCCGAATACCTTGGCATATCCGACGGGCTGCTGCGCCGCGAACAGAGTCCGGACTTCGAAATTGCGATATCCCCATTCCAGCATTTTCTTGGCTTCGGTCGCGCGGTCTTCCGAATCCTCGAGCCCATTGATGACGGCGATCAGCCTGATGCCGTTCTGGACCGCGGAGCCGACCATGCCGTAGCCGCCTTCCTTGGTGTATCCGGTCTTGAGCCCGTCGGCGCCTTCGAGCGAATTCAACAGCGGGTTGCGGTTCGGCTGCTTGATCTTGTTCCAGGTAAATTCCTTCTCGCCGAACAGCTTGTAGAAGTCGGGATAGGTCTGGACGATGTAACGCGCCAGTGTCGCCAATTCGCGCACCGTCATCTTGTTGCCGGGATCGGGCAAGCCGTTGGAATTGGCGAAAGTCGACCTGGTCATGCCGAGTTCGCGGGCACGCTTGGTCATGTTGTCGGTCGCGAAGGTGTGCTCGTTGCCCGCGATTCCTTCGGCCAGCGCGATGCAGGCGTCGTTGCCGCTCTGGATCAGCGCGCCGTGCAGAAGGTCGTCGACGGAGACCTTGCTGTTGATGGCCGCGAACATCGTCGACGTGCCCGAGGGCGCGCCGCCCTTGCGCCACGCGTTCTCGCTGATGCGATATTCGTCTGATAATTTGACGTCGCCCTGCTTGATGGCGTGAAAAACCACCTCGGCCGTCATCAGCTTCATCATGCTGGAAGGCGCGCGCAATTCGTCGGCGTTCTTCTCGAACAGCACGCTGCCGCTGGTGGCTTCGATCAGGATCGCGGTCGGCGCGTCGCCGTCGAAACCGCCCTCCTCCTTCTTGAAACCCTGCACGCTTTGGTTGGCGGCGTACACCACACCACCGCAACCAACCGCCATCGCCACGACCGCGGCGATCAGAGGGCGCCAAACACGCGCGAGAGCGGATTTTGGGGTGCGGGAGAGTGGTATTTCGAGTGCCATCGGCGATGCCCTGAGCCCCGCTTTCTTGAGTCTGAGCATGAGTTTTCCGAACCAAGCTCTAACAGTTGGAAGTAGCGCAAACAACACGGGTTTTGCGACGCGTCAGCGCCGCTCCAATTGCCGTATTGCTGAAACGACTTTATCCTGCCACGTCACGGACACTACGGACGAAATCCCGGAAACAAGGCGGAAAAGCGATGCCATCCTCACGCACCATTTCCGCCAACGGGATCGAGATGTTTGCGCTCGAACAGGGCACCGGTCCGCTGGTGCTGCTCTGCCATGGCTGGCCGGAATTGTCCTATTCCTGGCGGCATCAGATCCCGGCGATCGCCGATGCGGGCTATCACGTGGTCGCCCCGGATATGCGGGGCTACGGCCAGACCAGCGCGCCAGCCGATATCGCCGCCTACAGCATCTTCGACCTGGTCGGGGATATGGTTGCGCTGGTTGCGGCGCTCGGCGAAAAGCAGGCCGTCATTGTCGGTCACGACTGGGGAGCGCCGGTCGCCTGGCATGCGGCGTTGTTCCGGCCCGATATCTTCACCGCCGTAGCCGGCCTCAGCGTTCCTCCGCCGTTCCGCGGCCGCGGCCGCCCGCTCGACAGCCTGCGCGAGAGCGGCATCACCAATTTCTATTGGCAGTATTTCCAGACGCCCGGCGTTGCCGAGCGCGAGTTCGAGCGCGATGTCGCCGTGACCATGCGCCGATTGCTGGGGCGGGGATTTTCCGATCCGTCAGCCTCGCTGTTCGTCGAGGACGGAAAGGGATTTCTCGGCGATACCAGCACGAGCCGGCCGCTGCCGGCCTGGCTCAGCGAAGCAGATCTGGCCCGGTTCACGGCAGCCTACCAGAAGTCAGGCTTCGGCGGCGGGCTCAACTGGTACCGCAACATCGACCGCAATTGGGAACTGACTGCGCCCTGGCAGGGCGCCCAGATCCATCAGCCGTCGCTGTTCATCGCCGGATCGAATGATTCCGTCATTACCGGGCTGATCGGGGCCAAGCGCGTCAACGAACTGGACCGGGTGCTGCCTAACCTGAAGCGCAAGCTGATCATCGATGGCGCCGGCCATTGGGTGCAGCAGGAGCGCGCCGACGAGGTCAACGCGGCTTTGATCGCTTTTCTGAAGGAAAGCCGGAGCTAGCGGCTCAATGAAGCTCGCGGCCTCAGTAGAGACCGCGGCCGGCCAGGATCTCGCTCGGTCCGCGCGGATCGACCGGGGCATAGGCGGCGGTCGGCCGTTCGTCCGGCGCATAACGGGGATCGCTTTCGTACGATACCTCGCGCCGATTTTCGATCACCCTGCCCGCCGAACGCGAGCGGGCGGACGCCGACATTTCCGAGGTGGCATTGATGGATGCCTGGTCCGCCGACGTATTGCCGAGGCTATAGGGACGCCCTTCCGGCATCGGAACCTCGCCGCGGATCGCGCGGCCGGAAGAAACCACTTCCGGCACGAACGGACGGGCCGACGCGACCCGAACCAGCGATGGAGATGGCGCCGGCGTGCCGGTGCGCAGGGTCGCCATCAGCTGGCGGTCGTCGGAGCCTTCAAGCGGCGCACGACCGACATATTCCACGCGGACCCGAGCGACACCGTTGCCTTTGAATTCAAGTAGTTCGGCAGCTTTGTTCGAGACATCGATGAGGCGGTTGCCGTGGTAGGGTCCGCGGTCATTGACGCGCACGATCAGCGATTTGCCGTTTCCGAGATTGGTCACCCGCGCGTAACACGGCATCGGGAGGGTTGTATGGGCCGCGGTCAGCGAGCCCATGTCGAACACTTCGCCGTTCGCGGTCAGCCGGCCATGAAAATCGTCGCCATACCAGGAGGCTATGCCTTCTTCGCGGTAATTGACGTCTTCTTCCGGAACGTAAACGCGGCCGCCCACGGTGTAGGGTTTGCCGATGCGATAGGTTCCGCCGCCCTTCGGCACGGGATCGCCGAACGCGACCACCCGCGGGCTGGAGGAAACGCCGTATTTGGGATCGACCTGGCCGGCAAATTTGCCCGATGAAGCACAATTGGCGAGGGCAAGGCACATTCCGACCGCCGCAGCACGTCGCGCTGCCCGAATGATCGGATCTGACCGTCGAATCCCCATCGCCCCAAATACCATTCCGTCGGCCGCACGCCTACTCGTCGAACGCCTGATCAAAAGCGTTTGGCGGCAGCACGTTCCCTATGCAGCCCACTTCCGCACCAAGTGGTGAACATATCGCAGCCCGAAGGCGGCGGAAATGGGGAGAGCGTTGCCTTGGTAAATCATTCGTTGCGCGTCGGCTTCCGTCTTTTTACGGGACACATCCGCTGCGCGTGTTGCTCAAAATCATCATTAGCTTTTGAAAGTCTCACCGCGCGAGGAATCCTTTTGACTGTGCAGGGTCGCAGGGCGTTTGGTCCGATCGCTGGGTCAGGGATCGACACCATGTTTGAAGCAGTCACCGCATTCTTCGGCGTCATGAGCGCCGGCATCTTCATCGCCCACGCCGTGGACGGTTATCGGTCGCGTTTGTAACGAACGCCTCGCCGCGCGACGGCACATTCAGCGTATCCTGATCGCGTCTTGAAACGCAGCTTTCATGTATCGGCCTGTCTCAAGCCGCGGCTTGTTTGGTGCAGCGGCTTGGCCGACGCATGAACCTTCGGGAAGCATGGCCTGAACATGCGGCTGCGGCGCCCGCAGCGGCGCCGTTCACACAGGGCCCGTCGAGGGCGCTAGCGGACTTCTTTCACCCGATCGGCGGGAGACTTCTCAACGAAGGCGCCGAACAGAACATCATCCCGCCGCCCCTCCTTCCACAGGAAGGCAGCGTAGGCGGCGGCAAACAAAATCACGCTTAAAATGACTAATTCCAACATTGGCTTGACCTATCTGCCTTAATCCAAATCGAGGCCAGGTCTTGAGTCAATCGATCAGCGTTTCAGCGCGGCAGATTCCAGTGCCGTGTGACCAATAAATCACATATTCCAATGGTTTATATCGTGGAGTGCGACAATTGGATGAAACAGCCGGGCGATTTGAGCGTTACAACCACGCATGATGTGGGCCGGAACGGCGCGCGTGTTCATGACGCGGTTCAGGTTCAGAAGCGGAACTCCGTCGGCGTTTTGGGATCGTGGCCGGTCGGCTTTACCCATCTGGGACCGGTCGCTAGAAGTCTATCGTCGTCGAATTCGTGTGCAGGATTGAGCGATGCGTCTGTTCGGTTTCGTGCTGCTCATCGCAGGCTTCCTGCTCTGCGTATCGATTGTCTGGGCCGCCCTCGGTTTTCTGATGATGGGTTTTGGCCTGATCTGTTTGCTCATTGCCGAGCGCAATCGAAAGCGCGCTCCGAGATCAGACGTTCCGGATCTTGTGGCCCGCCTGCCTATCGCCGCCGCTCCGAAGCCGGATAAAGCCGTCGCTCGGCAACAGCCCGCGGTGTTTTTGGAACCGACATTCGCTGCCGCATCGTCGGGAGCCAGCCTCGGCGCACAGGCCGGCGTGAGCGATTCGGAGCCAGAAGAAGACTGGAGCCTGCCGGTTGAAACTGCCGTTGCGCCTTTGCGGGTGGAGAATGTCGGGGATCGCAGGGCGCCGCCGCCGCCCAGAGCCACGCGGAGTTCGGAGTTTGATCGGATCCGCGCGTTGCGCGCCGAGCGCGCTCCTGTCCGGAACGAGCCGGAGTTTCGAGATTTTTCAGCCCCGCTCGAACAAGAACCGAGACAACCGCCGCCACCGCTGCCCTTGCCGGCGCAATCCGTATCAGCGGTGGCGGCCGTGCCGCCCCCGATCACGGTGCTGCCGCCGATCGTCGCGGAATCCAAAGCCGTCGCCAAAGAGCCCCTGTCGGAAACCACGCCCACCAAGCCCGCGGCGGTGCAGGCTGAACGCACCGTCCTGTTTGACGATGCCGACGATCTGGCCGATCTCTTCAACAAGTTTGATCTTGGAAAAGACTAGAGCATGCTTCAACTAAGTTGTACCGCAGCCCGGGTAACCGCAGGCGGTGCGTTGGCGTGCCCCAGCGTCCCCTCAGTCGAACTTCAGAACGTCGTCAAATTCGGAAGGCGCGAATTGGCGGCCGGCGGCGTTGGTGATGTGAACCCGCCATCCCGATTTGAACAGCATGCGAGCCTTGGCCACCGTGAGTGTGGGGCTGGCCAGCTGTACCTCACCGGTCTCGCCGTTTTTTGACGAGGAGATGGTGAAGCCGATCTTTGGTTTCGGGACGGCTCGGACAAGCCTGGGTTCGTCGGCATAGGCGTCGAAAGTCGCCTTCGGGCTTTTGGCCGGAATCGGCGCCGGCATTGCCGGGATCTGCAACACCGGGATCTGCAACAGTGGTGGCGGCGTCAGCGTCAGGGGTTCAGGAGCCGTGACGGTGGCCGGGACCGGAGCTGCGATCGCTGGCGCTTGGCTCGCTGGCCTGTTGGCAGCACGCGGCTTCGATAACTTAAACCACTCCACGCCACCCTCCACGCTCTCAGCCGTTATACCCGGCTTTTGTTTCCACAAGACTAAATCGTCATCGCGACGTCACGCAAGGGAAACCGAGGGGGAGCGGATCGGTCACGGGCCTTACGATAGCCGAGATTACCCTCCCCGGTCCCTCGGATGCCGCTGTCATTCTTTCTTAACCCAGCGAAAGCGCAGCCGGATTCGCATGTGATCCGGATCACAAGCGTCCAATACCCTCCGGCGTACAACTGACGACGACGATTGGCGAGGCTTACCCGGAGAACTCCCATGCTTGCCGAGAAGTTTTTTCTTTTGCTCGAAACGCTCCGAAGCCACGCCCATCAAGACGGCAGCCCGCGCGCCTTCAGCACCTCGCGGCACGTGCCCCTCAAACTGCCAGCCGGCCAGTAACGACGGGATCCGCGCGGGCCTCGTCGATTCCCTTGACCCTCGAAGCCGGGCTTCAGAACAAAGGCTGCCTGCGGCTGCGGCCTGATTACCCGCGATTCCCCATCTCGCAAGGTGATAGGCGGCAGCCCAAGAATCCATTTTGACGTCTTTGACGCTCCGCTCAGTTGCGGAAGGTGCCTGCGTCGATTCGTGCGCAAGCTGAACTGTCGGATCAGCCTTTAGCGGGCTGTTCACAGGCCGTTCTTGATCTCCCGTCCGCCAAGTGCTTGATGTCGCTGCAACGGAAGGGTGGCCGAGTGGTTTAAGGCACCGGTCTTGAAAACCGGCGTGCCTGCAAGGGTACCGTGGGTTCGAATCCCACCCCTTCCGCCAGTAGTATGTTCTCCCTTGTTCGCCATCGTTCGGAATCCACAGTAATCTCAGCGCTTTGCATCGGAACACTGTACTTAGTTGTTCTCCGGTGTTCTCCATAATCAACGCTCTGACCGTAGTTTTGGACCGTGAGTTCGGCGGACGCTTTTCGGAGAACGGATATGGCTGGAAAACTCAAACCCCTCGACGTCGCGCGCCAGGTGACGCCCGGGAAATACGCGGACGGCGATGGCCTCTATCTGATCGTCGCGGGTGCTAATTCGCGGAACTGGTCCTATCGATATTGGATCGGCGGAAAGGAGCGCTGGCACGGGCTCGGCTCGCTCAAGGATGTTTCCCTGAAGGACGCGCGGATCAAGCGCGACGACGCTCGCCAACAGGTGCGCGCCGGGACGGACATCGTCCAGGAGAAGCGCACATCTCGGCAAGAGGCCGAGGTGGTCGCGGCCGCGGTCGCCGCCCCGACGTTCCGGCAATGCGCCGAGCGCTATATCGACGGTAACTGGTTGGGCTGGAGCGAGAAGCACCGCGCACAGTGGCCTTCCTCGCTCAAGGCCTATGCCTATCCGACAATCGGTGAGCTGCCGATAGCTGAGATCAAGCCGAGCCATATCCGGCAACTGCTCAAGCCGATCTGGATTGCCAAGCGGGAGACCGCCAACCGAGTCCGAGCCCGGATCGAAACCATCATCGCGGCGAACGTCGACCTCGATAATCCACCGCCGAACCCCGCCGCACTGACCAAGATCCTGCGGGAAGCCCTCCCTAAGCGGTCAAAGCGGGCCGTCCGGCATCATCCGGCGCTGCCATATGCCGAGATACCGCAATTCATGGCGGCGCTCGCCGGCGCCGACGGGCGGGCCGCCAAAATGCTGCGCTTTCTTATCCTCACGGCCTGCAGGACAAACGAGGTTGTCGAGGGCAACTGGTCCGAGATCGATCGGCCGGACGCGGTTTGGAAGATCCCTGGTGAGCGCATGAAGATGGACGAGGACCACCACGTTCCGTTGTCGGAGCCGGCGTTGGCGATCCTCGCGGATGCTCGCAACGGCGCGCAAGGCGAACTGATCTTCCCGAACGAGGACGGGCAGCAGTTTTCCGAGAACGCCATGCTTGCGGTGCTGGCGCGCCTCGGCTACGGCCACGTCACCGTGCACGGCTTCAGGTCGACTTTCGCCACCTGGGCCGAGGACTGCACCGATTATCCAGACGGCGTCCGGGAAGCTGCGCTCGCCCACAAATACAAGAGCGAGACGACTGCCGCTTATCAGCGTGGTCAGAAGCTTGAGAAGCGGCGCGCCCTAATGAAAGATTGGGCTGCATATGTTCTGTCGATCCTAGTTCGAAACGTAGCACCATTGAAACGGGCTTAGGCTGTGGGCGTTTTCAAGGCGAAGCTTGCGGAGTGTCGCAGTTTTGCTGCGTCGGAACCCGACGACGGCTGGCGAGACCTTGTTTTAGCGGTTCTTGATCGTTGGCAGGCAGAACCCGATGTGGACAAGGCGTGGGATACGATTTTGAGGGCGGCTACATCCGGCGGCCGCGAGGCCTTGTCGCCTATTCCCCTCATCGAGTGGGCGATCGATCAAGCGATATTGTACAAAAGGCTATGCAATGAGGTTGTCCCGAAGTCGGATAATTTAGAAAAGCGAGCTATATCGGCAGCTGAAAAAGAGTGGAAGCACGGCACGAATTTGGAATGGGCGGCAGCGACAAAAAAGAGCGCTCAACAACACCGCAGCGACCGAATCCGGATTCTCGGCCGCCAGCCTCGACTTGCCCCGCAGAAACGATTGATCAATCTCTGCCGAGAAATGCTGGTTGAGAAATGTGGGCAGCCACTGGACCAAGTAAATGAGCTGCTCACGTCGGTCATCGTCGGCCAGGAGATCAAGCCCAACGCGATTCGAGATGCATTGAAGCCGTCCACGCGCGCTGGCCGGGACACAAAGCATCAAAAATAGCGCCTGAGTGTCTCATCTCTTTTTCGCGGCACCGAGTTAGCAGTTGGACATCCGAGAACAACTGGATGTCCAAAATGTCTCAGCCTCAAATAATCGATTTTGACACCCCTCTGGTAGCTTCGCCGAACCAGGCAATGAAGGCCTTGTTGGTATCGCGCGCCACGCTCTACACGCTGCTCAATGCCGGTGAGCTTGAAAGCTACACTGAGGGTCGATCGCGGCGCATTACCGTGAAATCAATTTCCGCCTACGTCGACCGCCGGTTGGCCGCTGAAGCCGACCGGCGCGGACGCGCGGCCTAACAAAAGACCCGCGCGGCGTGCACCGGCGGGTCAATTGGAAATTAGCGTGGACCTGACAATCCCTTCCTAATTCCCAATTCCCAAAAAAGCAATGCCCCGCGCGCGGTCCCTCCACCACAGGAAGGATCACACCATGATCGAATGCGCGTTTTTTGGATTTCTTGCCGCCGATGCCGAGTCGCGGACCTCCCAGGCTGGCAAGCTCTGGAGTCGGATCCGCGTTGGTGTCGGTAAAGACGACGCCATGCAGTGGGTCAGCGTTGCAGTATTCGGCAAAGCCGCCGAGACCGCGGCCAACCTAAAAAAGGGCGATCGTTGCTATGTCGAAGGCTCGATCAAGATCGATAGCTGGCGCGGCAGTGACGGAGTCGAAAAGCACGGCTTATCGGTGGCTTCGTTCAAGATCGATAAGACACACCAGATCGGCCGCAATCGCCCGCCGAAGCGAGAAAAGCCCGACCCCGTCGACTCAGGCCGTGAACGTGCCGATCGCAGCGACTACGCGCCGTCGCGCGCTACACTCAACGACGACATTCCGTTCGCGCCGGAGTTCCGATAATGCAGAGCGCGGTAAACCCAACCAATCGGCGCATAGGGCAGCTCGTTCGGATGCTGGCGTCGGATCAGCCCGGCGAAGCCGCGGCAGCTGCCGGCGCCCTCACTCGCACTCTTACAGCGGCCGGGCTCGACATCCATGCGCTTGCGCAGGTTGTTGAAACCGGGCTTCGCGTGCCCGGACCTACCGATAGCCTCCAGGGACGATCAACTCCTACAACCTACAAACCTCGCAGGCCGGATGG
>JBDTKZ010000040.1:0-78437 GCA_039935075.1 Bradyrhizobium sp. | reverse complement strand
TGCGGGGGGGGGGTAGTTTGCGGGGGCATAAACCGCTTTTGACCCCCGCAAACTACCCCTCTTTGGATTCATCAAAACGGTATCTTGCCCTTGACGTAGTCGATCTTGTGGCCGTCGAGGTAAACTCGGGCCGGATATCGATTTCTGGCCTGAGTTTGTATCCTGAACAGAAAACGCCGACGCCCTGAGGCCCGAAGGCATCACGACATCGGCGTTTTCCAGACACCACCAGTGCGGACAACCTACTGGCGGCGCTGGCACGATTCAAGCGATCGCGTTGGTTCATTTTTGGTTTTTTGGTTTCAGACACGAAAACAGCCCCGAAGGGCTGCGTCACAAGTCATTGAAATAACTTAGAATTTTGGTAGCGAGAGAGGGAATCGAACCCCCGACCCCAGGATTATGATTCCCGTGCTCTAACCAGCTGAGCTACCTCGCCACGGTTCACCGTCACGGCTCTAACTACCGCAGGCGCGAACGCGCGGCATATAAGAAGTCGGTCGAGGGCCTGTCAAGCAAACCCGCTCGTTCCGCCAAGCTATTGCCGTCGCATGGCTATTTGGGCCGGACATTGGGGTCGCCGCCGGGGCTGCCGGGCGGCGGAATCACTTGCATGCTTCCGGCACCGGCGTTGGGGGCTGGAGCGTGCATCTGGGGGTCGACGTTGGAGGGCGGACACAACACGCCATCGGATTTCGCCAGTCGATCGCCCAACGGGGCCGGGCTTTGGCCTGTGGTGGTCCCCTCAGGCGCGATATTGCCCTGTGGTGTCGTTTCCGTCGGAGCGCAGCCGGAACGCTGTTCCGGCGCGGACTGCGCCGCATCATGCGCGGGCGGGATGGTCGGCATCTGGGCGTTGGCCGCGCCGGACAGCGCCACCAGGACACACGATGCCAGAATTGAGCGTTTCATCTGCATGCCGGGAAAACGGCCCGCGGGTGCAGAGGTTCCGTAAAAAGCTTCAGGATTTGCGGTAACGGATCAGCGAGAAATGCCCCATCGGCGGCATCGGCCGCCGCTCGGTCAGGCTGACGCCGCCATGTTCGGCGGCCCAATCGACCAGCCGAGCCCACGGAAATTCCGGCCGCCAGCCAAGCCGGCGCGCCAGTGGCGCGAACGCCAGTTCGAAGACGCGGCGCGGACCACTTTCGGCGCCGATATGATTGACCAGGATCAGTTCGCCGCCGGGTTTCAGCACGCGGATGAAATCATCGAGCGTACGTTCCGGATCTGGCACCGCGGTGATGACATATTGCGCCACCACGGCGTCGAAGAACGAATCGGGGAAAGCAAGGTTCTTCGCATCCATCACCGCGAGCGTCTGGACATTGGCAAGCCCGAGCGCCCGCACGCGCTGCTGCGCCCTGCGCAGCATCGGCTCGGAAATATCGACGCCATATAATTGGGTGGTGCGCGAATAATCCGACAGCGACAATCCGGTGCCGACGCCGACATCGAGGATCCGGCCGCCGATCTTGTCGGCTTCCGCGATGGTCGATTGCCGGCCCTGGTCGAAGACCTTGCCGAAGACGAGGTCGTAGACCGGCGCCCAGCGCCCATAAGCCTTTTCGACCCCCGCGCGGTCGATATCCCCAGCCATGCCCTCGCCTTGAATCTTTTATCCGCGCATTTCTTGGTCGCGCAATTTCTTATCCGCGCATTTTTTTAGCGTACGGCCTCGGCCAGCGGCTGCGTCACGCTTTTGGCCGCGGCGCGCCGTGCAGTTGCGCTTTGGATGAATCCGCCGCCGAGCACGCGCGCCTGACCTGAAGCGGCATCGTAGAACACGCAGGCCTGGCCGGGCGACACGCCCTCCTCGCCTGCGACCAGTTCGACTTCATAGCCGCCATCGCTGGCGCGCAGCCACGCCGGTTGCGGTGCGCGGGTCGACCGCACCCGCACGAAAATCTCCAGGCCGTCGCCGACCGCGCGATCGAGCGCGCCGTCGCCGATCCAGTTGACGTCGCGCAGCACGATGCGGTCCATCCGCAGCGCCTCGCGCGGGCCTACCACGACGCGGCGGCTCGCGGCGTCGAGCTTCACCACATACAGCGGCGCGCCGGAGGCAATGCCCAGTCCCTTGCGCTGGCCGACGGTGAAATGAACGATGCCCTGATGCTGACCGATCACGTGGCCGTCGAGATCGACGATGTCGCCGGGCTCGATCGCGTTCGGTCGCAAACGGCCGATGATGTCGGTATAGCGTCCGGTCGGCACGAAGCAGATGTCCTGGCTATCCTGCTTGTCCGCGACTTCAAGCCCGAAGCGCCGCGCCAGCTCGCGCGTTTGCGGCTTGGTCATGTCGCCCAAGGGAAAGCGCAGATAGTCGAGCTGCTCCCGCGTGGTCGCGAACAGGAAATAGCTCTGGTCGCGATCGGCATCGGCGGCGCATACCAGCGCGCGCGATCCGTCACCGATACGGCGCGAAGCGACATAATGCCCGGTCGCCAGCGCCGAGGCGCCGAGTTCACGCGCGGTCTTGAGCAGATCACGGAACTTGACCGAGCGGTTGCATTCGATGCACGGCACCGGGGTCTCGCCCGAGGCATAACTGGCAGCGAAATTATCGATCACCGACTCGCGGAAGCGGCTCTCATAGTCGAGCACGTAATGCGGGATATCGAGCCGCTCGGCGACATTGCGGGCGTCGTGGATGTCCTGCCCGGCGCAGCAGGCGCCCTTGCGATGGGTGGCCGCGCCATGATCGTACAGCTGCAGCGTGATGCCGACGACGTCGTAGCCCTCGGCCTTCAACAGCGCCGCCGTCGCCGACGAATCGACGCCGCCGGACATCGCTACCACGACCCTGGTGTCCTGCGGACGTCCCTCGATATCCAAACTATTGAGCATGGTTCCGGTCATCAATGCGATCGCGGCGGCAGCGAACGCTACCGCAATCAGAAAGCCAAATCGTCTGAAAGCCAAAGCTTCCCAGCGCCAAATCTTCCGAGTGCTTCGCACCAGTTCCCGGCAAGCAAGATTGGAACGGCTGAAAAGCTGTCCCTTAATATAGGCCGCATTCCTGTCAGGCAATCACGCGGAGCTGCGTTTTGCCCCGGCCAAACGGCAAATCTTGCCGCCGGGCAGAAAGGGGCGCTCTCGATTACCCCTGGCATCCACCCGTCGGCTGACCAAGGCATTGAAATATATAGGTAATTTTTGAGAGACCGACTGGCCCGCTCCTTGCTGATCTGAAGCTCAAGGATTTAGCGCGAGAGGCCGTCCGTGCAGAGCGTCACGTCAGAAGCAGCGACAAACCTATCTTTTCAGAACGCGGCGCCGCGGCCTGCGAGGCCGGCGGCCGACCTCTCGCAGGGCAACGATATCTTTGCGGGCCTGGTCGATAGCAACGCCGCCGCCAACGCCAGCAACACGGCTAACCAGGCGCAGCAGCAACCCGCCCAGCAAAACTGGTCCGATCATAATTCTTCCGCCGCGGATAACAGCCGCTGGCGCAATTCGGCTTCGGCAAACCAGTCCGCGAACAACAACAATAACAATTCAGGCAATCAGGACGCCAATAACGGACCGGCTTCCAACGCCAGTGCCAGCAGCAACGCCGACGCGCCGCCGCGTTCCCGGACCAAACCCGCAGGCTCAAAGGACGATTCCACGACCTCGACCGCGGCCTCGTCATCCACCGACACCTCGACGTCCGCTTCGACAAGCGGATCGACCGACCCGGCATCGCAGAATGGAACCAGCACCACGGCGATTACCCCGGTCGCAGTCGCGGTCGTCATTCCTGTGACGGTGGCGATAACGGCCACGCCGACGACAGCCACATCGGGGTCCGCGAGCGGCACGGCGCCGCTGGCAATCGCCGCAGCCGCCATTGCGGCCAGCCAGTCGGCCACGTCGACGACAGCGACGGCGACTACCGCAGCGGCCAATGCCGACGCGACCGATACGACGACGACCGATGCGACCACCGCACCTTCGAAGGCGGCGCCCCAGACCAGCGCAAACCAGACCACCGGACCGGCCAAGACCGCGCCCCAGACTGGCGCGACCGCCTCCGCCGATACCGCGGTCGCCACAACAATTGCCGCGACCGCGCCTGTCACCGCCAAGGGCTCGGGCGCCAAGACCGCGGTCGCGACGCAGGCCGATACCAAGACCTCAAGCAGTGCGGACGCTTCCGGCACAACCGACCCGACCGCAACGGTCGCGCAACAGCCCGCGGTCGCCGCCAAGCCGAACGCGGCCGATGGCGCTACCGACACGACCAATGCGGGCAGCGCCACCGGCGCATCTCCGGCATCGACAACCGCCGCCGCCGCGCACGATCATGCCGCCGGCACCACCACGGAAACCACGGTAAAGGCGTCAGCCGACGCCAGCAACCAGACCGCGGTCGCCGTTCCGCAACAGCTGGCTTCGACCGCGATCAACTCAACCGCCACGGGATCGCTGACCGCGACCGCCGCGACGCACGCCGTACCGTTGAGCGGGCTCGCGCTTGAGATCGCGGCATCGGTCAAGAACGGCAAGAGCAGCTTCGAGATCCGGCTCGATCCGGCCGACCTTGGACGGATCGACGTTCGCATCGAAGTCGATCGCAGCGGCCAGATGACCTCGCATTTGACGGTCGAAAAGCCGGAAACGCTGTCGATGCTGCAGCAGGACGCGCCGCAATTGCAGCGCGCGCTTGATAACGCGGGCTTCAAGACCGGCGACGGCGGACTGCAGTTCAGCCTGCGCGACCAGTCTTCTTCCGGACAGAACAGCGGCAACGACACCAACCGCAACGCGCAGCGGCTGGTGATCAGCAACGAAGACGCCGTCCCCGTCGCACCGGTGGGACGAAGCTACGGCCGCATGCTCGGATCGAGCAGCGGCGTCGACATTAGCGTTTGAGGAGACCGACATGACCACTTCAGCCGCAACCAATGCCTCCGCAGTCGTTTCGGGAACAACGACCCTACCAGCATCAACGTCGGGCTCGTCGACCGCCTCGTCGGCAAACGCGCTGGCGTCGCAACAGATCGCCGGCAACTTCCAAAGCTTCCTGACCTTGCTGACGACGCAGCTGCAGAACCAGAACCCGCTCAGTCCGCTGGACACCAACCAGTTCACCCAGCAGTTGGTGGAATTCGCCGGCGTCCAGCAACAGCTCAACACCAACGACTCGCTGGCGACCCTGGTATCGCTGCAGAAGACCACGCAATCGACCGAAGCGCTCACCTATGTTGGCAAGACGGCGGTGGTCACAGGCAACACCGCCACCATGACCAACAGCAAGGCGGGGTGGGAACTCAGCGTCCCCACCGCATCGAACATGGATATCACCATCGCCAGCAGCACCGGCCAGACCGTGTTTAGCGGCACCTACGCCGTATCGGCCGGCAACAACCAGCCGTTCGCCTGGAACGGCCAGGGCAGTGACGGCACGCAATACCCCGATGGCAATTACACCCTCACGGCAACCGCCAAGGACTCTAACGGCAACACCGTGGCCATTACATCGGCGATCGAGGGGACGGTCAGTTCGGTCGACCTCACCCAATCGCCGCCGCTACTGACCATTGGCGGCCAGACCTACACGGTCAACCAGGTCCAGAGCATCGTCAGCAACTGACGGCGGCGGGCTATCCCGCCCTCGTCGGCAGCCCTGATATCCCTTTCCAGTCCGAGCCGGCTGATCCGGGCGCCAGAAATGGCGTCCGGATCAACTGCGTCACTTCATTTTCAAGGAGATTCGTATTGAAGCCTTGGGCTTAGGCAAATTTTAAGTCGCGGGGCGTAGGTTGTGACCTGTGAGTTCAGTGGTTGAGAGTTTGTGAGTACGCCATGACAGAACCCCATCGCCCGAGGGTAAAATACGTCATCGGGCCTGACGGCAGTCCGTTAACAATCGCGGATTTGCCCGCGCCCGGTACCAAACGGTGGGTTATCCGCCGTAAGGCCGAAGTCGTCGCCGCGGTTCGTGGCGGTCTGCTCTCCCTTGAGGAGGCCTGCAGCCGCTACACCCTGACGGTGGACGAATTCCTTTCCTGGCAGTTTTCCATCGACCAGCATGGCCTGGCAGGACTGCGCACCACCCGTATCCAGCAATATCGCCAATAAGCCAAAACCAGTCGAATTTGATGAAGATCGGTCTCGTCTTGCGAGGCCGATCTTTTTCATATGGCATAATCGCTCCGGCGCTTAACCTTCGTTAACCATATGGAAACCAACCCATAGGCAATAATTGCCCAGTCGGCTCCTGGAGCCGAATCTTCGGGGGCAGTTGGTTTTGCAGAGTCTGGTGGGCTTCCTAAAGGGTCTGGGCGCTTCGCGCCTGATGGCGATGATCGCGGTGACCGCCGCGTTGATCGGCTTCTTTGCGTTTGTCATCATCCGGGTCACCACCCCGCAGATGACCACGCTGTTTACCGACCTCTCCACTGAAGACTCCTCCGCCATCATCAAGGACCTGGAACGCCAGGCGATCCCCTACGAGCTGCGCAATGACGGCGCCGTGATCATGGTGCCGAAAGACAAGGTCACCCGGCTGCGCATGAAGCTCGCCGAGGGCGGCCTGCCCAAGGGCGGCGGCGTCGGCTACGAGATTTTCGACAAATCCGACGCCCTCGGCACCACCAGCTTCGTCCAGAACATCAATCATCTGCGCGCATTGGAGGGCGAACTGGCCCGCACCATCCGCGCCATCGACAAAATCCAGGCCGCGAGAGTCCATCTGGTGCTGCCCGAGCGGCCGCTGTTCTCCCGCGAGACCCCGGAGCCGTCGGCCTCGATCGTGGTGCGGGTGCGCGGGTCGCTCGAACCGCAGCAGATCCGGGCGATCCGCCATCTGGTGGCCTCCGCCGTCAGCGGGCTGAAGCCGGGGCGGGTCTCGATCGTCGATGAAGCCGGCCAGTTGCTGGCCGACGGCGAAGCCGGCGATAATGAAAACGTCGTCGGCGACGAGCGTCGCTCCGCTTTCGAGAAGCGGATGCGCAACGAGGTCGAGGCGATCGTGTCGTCGGTGGTTGGCGCCGGCCGCGCCCGCGTCCAGCTTTCCGCCGATTTCGACTACAACCGGATCACCCAGACCTCGGACAAGTTCGATCCGGAAGGCCGGGTGCTGCGCTCGAGCCAGACCCGGGAAGAATCCAGTGCTACCGCCGACAACAGCGGCCAGGTCACCGTCAACAACGAATTGCCGGGCAATCAGCGCCCGGACGGCGCGTCGACGGCGAAGGACCAGAGCAAGAAAACCGAAGAAACCAACAATTACGAGATTTCCCACACCACCAAGACCGAAGTGACCGAAGCCGGACGGGTCAACCGCATCTCGGTCGCGGTGCTGGTCGACGGCGCCTACACCAAGAACGAGAAGGGCGAGCTGGTCTATCAGGAGCGCAGCAAGGACCAGCTCGACCGGATCGCGACGCTGGTGCGCTCGGCAATCGGCTTCGACCAGAAGCGCGGCGACCAGGTCGAGGTCGTCAACCTCAAATTCGCCGAATCGCCCGCCGTTCCGCCGATCGCCGAGCCGACCGGCCTGCTGGGCATGCTGCAATTCACCAAGGATGACGTGATGTACGTCATCGAACTCGGCGTGATGATGTTGCTGAGCCTGGTGGTGCTGTTCATGGTGATCCGCCCGCTGGTCAAGCGGATCCTCGCTTCCGAAGTGATCCCGGCGCTGGCCGCGGTCGACGCGGCGCCGGCACTGACCGACGGCAGCGCCGCCGCGGCGGGCAGCCCCGGCCAGAGCCTGGTGCCGGGTGCTGCCGGCATGAGCCAGATCGACGTCGCCCAGGTGCAGGGCCAGGTCCACGCGCAAACGGTGCATCGCGTCGGCGAACTGGCCGAGCGAAATCCGAACGAGACCGCCAACATCGTTCGCCAGTGGCTCTCGGAACCGGCGTGATCTGACATGGCCCTCCCCCCGCAAACCACCAACGCCAACGACATCTCCACGGTGATCGCCACGCTGGCGAGCCGTCAGAGCAGTCGTCCGAAGGGGCCGCCGCTGGCCGGCCCGAAGCGGGCCGCGATCCTGATGCTGGCGCTCGGCGAACAATATGGCGGCAAGGTCTGGCAGCTGCTCGACGACGACGAGGTGCGCGAGCTCTCGATCGTGATGTCGACGCTCGGCACCGTGGAAGCCGAAGTGGTGGAGGATCTGCTGCTCGAATTCGTATCGCGGATGTCGGCCTCCGGCGCGCTGATGGGAACCTTCGACGGCACCGAACGGCTGCTGCAGCAATACCTGCCGGCCGAGCGCGTCACCGGCATCATGGACGAGATCCGCGGCCCCGCCGGCCGCAACATGTGGGAGAAACTCTCCAACGTGCAGGAAGAGGTGCTCGCCAATTACCTCAAGAACGAATATCCGCAGACCATTGCCGTGGTGCTGTCGAAGCTGAAGCCGGAACATGCCGCCCGCGTGCTCGCGATCCTGCCCGAGGACATGGCGCTCGACGTGGTCGGCCGCATGCTGCGCATGGAAGCGGTGCAGAAGGAAGTGATCGAGCGCGTCGAGCAGACGCTGCGCACCGAATTCATGTCGAACCTGTCGCAAACCCGCCGCCGCGACGCCCATGAGGTGATGGCGGAAATCTTCAACAATTTCGACCGCCAGACCGAAACCCGCTTCATCACCTCGCTGGAAGAGGACAACCGCGAATCCGCCGAGCGCATCAAGGCGCTGATGTTCACCTTCGACGACCTCGTCAAGCTGGATTCCGGCTCGGCCCAGACCCTGATGCGCAATGTCGACAAGGACAAGCTCGGTATCGCGCTCAAGAGCGCCAATGAGGACGTCCGCGCCTTCTTCCTCGGCAACATGTCGTCGCGCGCCGGCAAGATGCTGCTCGACGATATGGCCGCCCTCGGCCCGGTCCGGCTGCGCGACGTCGACGAGGCCCAGGCGCTGCTGGTCAACCTCGCCAAGGACCTCGCCGCCAAGGGCGAAATCATGCTGACGAAAAACCGCGCCGACGACGAGCTGGTGTACTGATGGCCGCGCCCGCAAAATTCCTGTTCGACACCGACTTCGCCGCACCGGACAAGGCGCGCGAGAAGCCGGCGACGCCCGCCGAGATCGCGCAGAAGGTCGCGGAGGCCGAGGCCCGCGCCTATCGCGACGGCTACGACGCCGCGCAGCGCGAGGCGAAGGCCGAAAGCGACCGCCGCGCCGCCCTGGCGCTCGAGGAAATCGGGGTCGCGATCAAGGGCATCGCATCGCGCTTTGCCGGCATCGAGACCCGGATGGAGACCGAAGCCGTCGACGTCGCGGTCGCGGTCGCGCGAAAACTCTGCAACGATTTGATCGCCGCCGAGCCGCTCGGCGAGATCACCGGACTGGTAAGCGATTGCTTCTCGCATCTGGTGTCGACCCCGCATCTGGTGGTCCGGATCCACGAGTCGCTTTACGAGAGCGCCCGCGAGCGGATCGAGCAGCTGGCCAAACGCAGCGGCTTCGAGGGCCGCCTGGTGATCCTGGCCGAGCCCGAAATCGCCAAGGGCGACTGCAGAATCGAATGGGCCGACGGCGGCGTGGTGCTGGAGCGCGCGACGATCGAAGCCAAAGTCAATGAACTCGTCGGGCGCTATATGGCGTCCCGCGGTCAGGCAGGACGGCCATGAGGATAAGCCATGAGTGACACCGACACGCAGGTCCCGTTGCCCGATCTCAACGCCGCCGATACGCCTGATATCGACGATATCGCCTATAACGAAGACGAACAGGCTTCGCGCATTGCCGCCGATCTGGAAGCGGTGTTCGACGTGCCGGTCCAGGTCTCGGCGGTGCTCGGCCGTTCCAAGATGGACGTCGGCGAATTGCTCAAGCTCGGGCCCGGCACCGTGCTCGAACTCGATCGCCGGGTCGGTGAATCCATCGACATCTACGTCAACAACCGGCTGGTGGCGCGCGGCGAAGTGGTGCTGGTCGAAGACAAGCTCGGCGTCACCATGACCGAAATCATCAAGGCAGAACGGACTTAAAGGTCCTAGCGATCCGGCGCCCGAACGGCGCCCACAGACGAACAGGAGATTACCATGCGGCTTCTCATCGTTGGCACATTGAAGGGCCAGCTCACGACCGCCACCAAGATCGCGATGGACAATGGCGCCTCCGTCACCCATGCGGAGGATCACGAACAGGCGATGCGGGTGCTGCGCGGCGGCAAGGGCGCCGACCTGCTGCTGGTCGATGTCGCGCTCGACATCCGCGATCTGGTGATGCGGCTGGAGGCCGAACACATCCACGTGCCGATCGTCGCCTGCGGCATCTCCAGCGACGCCCGCGCCGCGGTCGCCGCGATCCACGCCGGCGCCAAGGAATACATCCCGCTGCCGCCCGATCCGGAACTGATCGCCGCGGTGCTGGCCGCCGTCGCCAACGATTCCCGCGACATGGTCTATCGCGATGAAGCCATGGCCAAGGTGATCAAGCTGGCGCAGCAGATCGCGGGCTCGGATGCTTCGGTGATGATCACCGGCGAATCCGGCACCGGCAAGGAAGTGCTGGCGCGCTATGTCCATACCCGTTCCAACCGCGCCAAGCGGCCGTTCATCAGCATCAATTGCGCTGCGATACCCGAGCATCTGCTGGAATCCGAATTGTTCGGGCATGAAAAAGGCGCCTTCACCGGCGCGGTGGCGCGGCGCATCGGCAAATTCGAGGAAGCCACCGGCGGCACGCTGTTGCTGGACGAAATTTCCGAAATGGACGTGCGGCTGCAATCCAAATTGCTGCGTGCGATCCAGGAGCGCGTGATCGATCGCGTCGGCGGCACCCGCCCGGTACCCGTCGACATCCGAATCCTCGCGACCTCGAACCGCAACCTCGCCGACGCGGTCCGCGAGGGCAGCTTCCGCGAAGATCTGCTGTTCCGGCTCAACGTCGTCAACCTGAAGATCCCGCCGCTGCGCGAGCGTCCGGCCGATATCCTCGAACTGGCACAGCATTTTGCCAAGAAATATGCCGATGCCAACGGCGTTCCGGCGCGGCCATTGTCCGCCGAGGCCAAGCGCGTGCTGAGCTCGAACCGCTGGCAGGGCAACGTCCGCGAGCTGGAAAACACCATCCATCGCTCGGTGCTGATGGCGCAGGGCGACGAGATCGGCGCTGACGCCATCCTGAGCCCGGATGGCGATCGTCTCGACCTCGCCCGAACCGTTCCCGCCGTCGCGCACGCCACCTTCGCCGCCGAGCAGGTCACCCGCGCGCTGGTCGGCCGCACCGTGGCCGACGTCGAGCGCGACCTGATCCTGGAGACGCTGAAACATTGCCTCGGCAATCGCACCCACGCTGCGAACATCCTGGGCATTTCGATCCGCACCCTGCGCAACAAGCTCAACGAATATGCCGATGGCGGCCTGCCGATCACGCCGGCCGGTGCCGGTGACCACCAGCGTTATGCCGCGGCGGGGTAGAGCAAGGTATCGCCGTCGTCATCGCGAACGTTACGCCGTTCCAAATTCGTCATTCCGGGGCGCGCTCTTGCGCGAACCCGGAATCCCTGTGACCGGGTTCGGAGCAGAACAACACCACAGGGGGTATGGATTCCGGGCCCACCCAAAGGTGCGTGTCCCGGAATGACGAAGAAAAAACGCTGACGTGGCGTCGATCAAAGCTTTCGCGGCTTGGGTCTCGGCTAGATAGAGGGATGTCTGGCACAGCGCTGCCCTCGTAGCTTCCACCCCAGTACGTAATGCCGCATGTTGGCACTTTTCCGACGTCAGGATCGAACGCCGCAATGTCCGCCACCCGGATAAAGGCAAAGCAAGGCGGGACGCCATTCGACTTGCGCAACTGCCATGGTTGGAATTACTGGAGATGATCCGGGGCCGGCCCCGGTCTTCCGGATTGAAGGTCGACCAACCGTGACTCGCCGCTACGCCGCTTGTGTCACCGTGCTTGCCATTCTTGTGATCTATTTTCTGATCTGGCCGGTTTGGCGCGCGCAATTCCTGATCGAGATTTGGCCCACCGAGGCCTGGAACGCATACTTCCAGGATGCCGCCGCGGCCGGCCGGCCGCTTTATCCGTCGGCTGACCAGCTGATCCAGAATAATTACCCGCCGCTATCCTTCTATGCGATCGGATATCTCGGCAGGCTTTTCGGCGACAATCTGTTCGTTGGACGCGCCGTTTCGGTGATCGCGCTGCTGTGTGTGAGCGTCGAAATCTTTTTCGCGATCCGGATCCTGGTTGGAGGCGTTATTGGAGCGGCCGGTGGCGCCCTTTGGTATGCCGCGATGATGGCGCACAGCTCCGAGCTTTACATTGGCACCAACGATCCGCAACTGGCCGGCGAAGCGATCATGATGGCAGCGCTGGTCTGGTTCCTGGCGCGAGACCGGGACGGAAAATCAGCGCAGGCGCCGCTGCTGTTGATGGTTATCGCAGGATTTTGGAAACACAACATCGTTGCCATCCCGGTGACCGCCATCGGTTGGCTGCTGCTTCGGGACGGCAAGCGGGCAACGCGGCCTTTGCTGGTCAGCGCAGCCGCCGCGGCCGGCGGGCTACTGCTCTGCACGGCGATCTTCGGCCGTGCGTTTCCGGAGAACCTGTTCGCGACGCGCGAATATGCCTGGGCCCACGTGGTCGGACACCTCGGACATCTGCAATGGTCGGCGCTGGCGCTTGTGATTTGGGCGAGTTGGGCATGGAGCGACCGAGCCTCCCGAGCCGCCCGCTTTACCGCACTCCATGTCGCTACCGGTTTCTGCACCTGCATTTTGCAATGGTTTGGTCATGGGGTAGGCAGAAATGCCGAGTTCGATTTGATCATCGCGCTGGGTATTGGTATCGGCGTTGCCCTTGAACGAATCGAGACAAGTCTGCTGGCGCGACGCATCGGCATCGACGGCGCCCGTGATCTGCTGCTGCTCGCCCTGATTCTGCGTCTCATTTTGTCGGATCGGCAGGGTTCGGCCCTGGTGCTTCTCAGTCCGGAGTTTCGATCGTTGGGTCCGAAAGCACAACAGATGGTTCGCAACGAAGCTGACCGGGTTGCGGCGATCCCGGGCGACGTCTTCTGCAGCAACAAGGTGGTGTGCCGTGCGGCAGGCAAGCCGTTCGTGGTGGACGAATTCAAAACCGAAGAACTTGTTGCGACCGGGAAGGCGACGGCGGCGGAGATTTCTGCGCTGCTCAGAGATCGTCACATCAGCGTCTTCATCAGTGACCGCAACACCTCGGCGAGCTCGATTGCGACCTCTCTTTCCAGCAACTGGCAGACTATTCGACCCCTGGCTGGAAGCCGCTTCTAAACCCGGCGGCGACGGCATCTCGCTGCTGACTCCGCGCCGTCTGCCGCTATCACATCGCGTTATTTCGCTATGGGTTTACAGCCCCAGTACGAGACCATTTGTGCGATCTCTCGTCCGAGGGTAGAGTTTGCCCCTTGCCGGCACGACGCCGCGCCCGATGCGATACTGTGGCGGGCTTCCGTCTCGACCACGCAAGACGAAACAAAGAGAGCCCCTCATGACCGACCAAATCCTGAAGACCATCAGCGCGATCGAGCCCGAACTGATCGCGATCCGGCACGATCTGCATGCCCATCCCGAGACCGGCTTTGAGGAACGCCGCACCGCCGGCATCGTGGCCGCGACCTTGCGCGGCTGGGGGCTCGACGTGACCGATGGCGTCGGGCGCACCGGCGTCGTCGCAACGCTCAAAGGCAAACGACCTGGAAACCGTGCCATCGGGATGCGCGCCGACATGGACGCGCTCAACATCGAGGAAACCACCGGGCTTCCCTACGCCTCCACCGTACCGGGAAAAATGCACGCCTGCGGCCATGACGGCCATACCGCGATGCTGCTGGGCGCGGCCTATACCCTGGCGCAGCACCGCGATTTCGCGGGCACCATCCACTTCATCTTTCAGCCCGCCGAGGAAGGGCTCGGCGGCGGGCTGGCGATGCTCGGGGATGGTCTGCTCGAACGCTTTCCGGCGGAGAAACTATACGGACTGCACAATTGGCCGGGCATGCCGGTCGGCCGTTTCGGTACCGCGACGGGCGCGCTGATGGCAGCCGGCGACACCTGGATGGTGACCTTGCGCGGCACCGGCGGTCATGGCGGCGCCACGGCGCATCTTTCGACCGACGTGACGGTGGCGCAGGCGGAGTTTGTGATGGCGGCGCAGACCATCGTCAGCCGTAACGTGCCGGCGCTCAAGCCCGCGGTCATCAGCGTGGGCTATATCGGCGGCGGATCCTGGGACTCGCCGAATGTCATTCCCTCGCAGCTCGTCATTCGCGGCACGGCACGTTGTTTCGACGAGAAGGTGCGTCAGCTGCTGGAACGGCGACTGGGGGAAGTGGCGCACGCGGTTGCCGCGGTCCATGGCTGTACCGCCGAACTGCACTACGAACGCATCTTTGCTGCCCTGGTCAACGATGCCGATTGCACGGCGACCGCGATTGCCGCTGCCCGTTCGATCGTCGGCGATGGACAGGTCGAAACCACGATGGCGCCGGTGACCGGCTCGGAAGATTTTTCCTTCATGCTGGAACAACGCCCCGGCAATTACATCATGCTCGGCAATGGCGTCGCCGCGGACGGATCCTTTGCGTCGGTCCACACCCCGAAATACGACTTCAACGATAAGGTGCTGCCGCTCGGCGTGCGCTACTTCGTGGCGTTGGCGCAGCGGGAGTTGGCCGCATAACCGCTTCCGACATCGTCATTGCGAGGAGCGATAGCGACGAAGCAATCCAGTTTTTTCTTGTGGCTCTGGATTGCTTCGCTACGCTCGCAATGACGTTGAACTAACCGTCGTCGAGGAATAACTCGGCGCGTCCGGTTTCCGAAAAATATGGATGGGATCGCCGGGTTGCAGCGCCCGCCCGGTGAAGGCCACATAGGCGTAGAGCGCGAGATAGCCGATCGCGACCGCGCCGACGGCGTAGAGGATCCAGACCGCAAGCCGTTTCATCAGGTGACGGCGCCGCGTTGGGTGACATCCGCGACGTGGCGCTGCCACAGCCACAGCAGCGGCACCAGAACGAGGCCAGCGATCAGGTTCGCGATGATGCCCAAGGTTGGCACGCCATGACCGGCCACCGCGAGCAGTCGCGACAGGCTGCCGACCGCCAGGATGAAGGTGAGCAGCGCGATCCGGTCGCCCCGGCGTTCGATCCGCGGAATGCACGACCAATAGAGCAGGCCGATCGCCAGCAGCACGCCCTTGCCGAAGCGCACATAGCTGTCCAGCACCACATCGCCGGACAAATCGGCGTGCAGGGTGCCGAACAGCACCCCTGTCAATCCCAGGAACACGCCCGAAAAACCCGCGATCGCAACCGCGGCCTGCAAAAGCTTGCGTTCCATCGCGCGACCTCCCGCGTTCCGTCCCGCCGAAATTGGGACATCAGCGAGCTTTATAGCGTTTTCAAGCGAAGTGGCAGCCGCTTCGGTCGTCTTATATCAACTGTTACCGATTGTATTCATTTCGCTGATTCTAAAATGTGAAACCCACGATCTCCCGGCTGCTGATATCTGTCGCGGTAGGCGACCATCAGTTCGTCGATGCTTCCGCCGCGCGCTTTGAACTCGTCGAGCAGCGACAATGCTTGCGTCTCCCAATCCTTGCCGATGCAGCGGTCAAACAAGAGTTCAGCGTAGAGCCCTTCCAGTGAAGTGGCTGCGGGGCGACTCAGGCTAGGGTCATATCGTCCGTAGCTGTCGAGATCGGACCTATCGATACGCTCTGCCGTCTCTTCGATGACTTCGCCACCGACGCTGGTGATGCGTTCTTTAGGGCTTTTGCGGAGCGGCGTGACATAGTCGCCGCTTTTTGTATCCCATACTCTGAAATGATAAACTGTTACCCGGTTTTGCCCCTCCTTCTGCGTCACCGCTGTCGGAATAGATCCACGTACCCGAGGCACAAGACGAACGGGCACGCCTCGCGGCAATTCAGCAACTGCCAAACCCACAGCGGTTTCACAAACAGACATGCAGGGAAATCCGCAAACAATCGCGTCATCATCGTCGTGCGGAAGCCCCACCCGAATAAACCTGTCGCCATTGTCATCGAATTGAGGGATGAGTTGGACGAGGTAAGCTAGGGTGTGCCCGGCTTCGATCATGTCGCGCCGTAAGTCGCGCAGTTCGTCAATGACGCCCGGAGGCGCGTTCCTGCGACCACTGCACCATGAAATCACAGTGTCTATTCGAGCCTCATGAAAATCGGCGGCCTCCTTTTGTGAAAGACCGCATTCGCGACGCAAAAGATCATAGACGCTTGTCACAGCGGTTTCCCCATCGACTAAGGGCAACAGTAACGAGTTGACGGATTCAGTCATAAGCATGAGAGTGGGCTCCTATCCCATATGCATTGGGCTATCCCAACGCCGACTCGGACTGTACAAGAAAATTGTACACGAAGCAAGGGCTCTAACTCACCTGTGATCAAATGACAGACCAACCCCTTGGACGGCTTGAACGGGTGGAGCTTCGCGACGTTTGGGTTAGCGAGGCAACTAGCTTCACGCCGTGGCTCGCGCGACCAGAAAATATGACCGTGCTGGCAGAGGCGCTTTCCATTGACCTCGAATTGGAGGCGCAAGAAAAAGCTGTAGGACCGTTTCGGGCTGACATCCTCTGCAAAGACATCGGTACTGACCGGTGGGTCCTCATCGAGAACCAACTTGAACGTACCGACCATACGCATTTAGGCCAGCTTCTGACTTATGCGTCGGGTCTCGAAGCCGTTACTATCGTATGGATCGCCGCCCGCTTCACAGAAGAGCATCGTTCGACGCTGGACTGGCTGAATAAGATCACCGATGACAGTTTCCGGTTCTTTGGGCTGGAGGTGGAACTTTGGCGCATTGGCACTTCACCCGCAGCACCCAAATTCAACATCGTCTCGAAACCCAATGCCTGGTCGCACTCTATCGCTCAAGCCGCTCGCACGATCGATGATGTTGACTTGTCGGAGACCCGGATCGCTCAGCGCGAATATTGGACGGGGCTGAACGCGGCACTAGTTGCTGCAGGTGGCCCCGTGTCTGGCAACCGCAGGGCTCAGCCTCAATCGTGGATGGCCTACAGTATCGGTCGTGCCGGCTTTCATTTAGGCTCGGTCATGCTCCGGCGTAGTAGTCAAGTTCGCTCGGAACTCTATATCGAGGGCGATAATGCGAAGACGTTCTTGGAGCTTCTTAAAGTTAATAAGGACGAGATCGAACGCGAGCTTGGTTATGCGTTGGAGTGGGAGGAGTTGCCCTCACGTCGCGACTGTCGAATTTCGTCCTATCTGAATGACGTTGACCCCGAGGACGAAGCCGCATGGCCCGCACAACATGCTTGGCTCGTGAAGCGATTGAACGACATGCATCGGGTATTTCATCAGCGCGTCAGCGTGGTGGGGCGACAATGAATCGGCCCTACAAACCCACCTTATGCCCGCCGGTTCGCGTGAAGAACCCGCGTCAAAACAAACGAAAAGCCTGGAGCCCGGTTCTGATTCAATCAGAACCGGGCTCCAGGCCGGGCATGGCAAAATGACCATCGGCACCGGAGCGGGCCGAACCGTCATCACCTGATATTTATCGGGAAACCTTATCCGCGTGCGTGCACCAACGGCACGCTGACTTCCGCAAGCTTTGCCGCATCTTCGTCCTGGTCGACCGCGACATAGCGGCCCTGCCAGTAGGCCAGCGCCGCGGTATGTCCCGAGGTCTGGATATCCAGCACGCGTCCGATCACGATGGCATGGGAGTGTCGCTCGACGATGTCCTCGACCTCGCAATCGATCGCCGCCAACGCACCCACCAGCAGCGGTACGCCGGAGACGCGCTTGTTCCATTGCGCACCCGCGAAGCGTTCCGCGCCCTTGAGGCCACCCTTGCCGGTAAACCGTTCGGCGATTTCAAGCTGGTCGGCGGCCAAAATGTTGACGCCAAAGAAGCCCTGGCGCTTCAGGATCGGCCAGGACGATGCTTCCCGGTTGATGCTGACGATCAGGGTTGGCGGCTCGACCGACAACGACGCGACCGACGTCACCGTCATCCCGGTGATATCGTCGGAGCGCCCGACCGTGATCACGCTGACGCCGCCGGTCAGATGGCGCATGGCGCCGCGAAAATCATTTCCGGAAATGTGGCGATCGATCGCGATATGGCGGACGGCGGAGTTCATGACGGCCTCACAATTCCCGAGCTTATTGTTGCTATTGTTCCCAAACTACTGTTCTAGCGGCTCATCGGTCGTTTGCAGGAGATCGCGCAGGATCGAACCTTCCAGTGCGGCGAGATCGGCCGAGCCGCGGCGGCGGGGACGCGCGATCTCGACATGAATATCGTTCGCGATGCGGCCTTCTTCGATCACCAGCACCCGGTCGGCCAGCGCGACCGCTTCCGAGACGTCATGCGTCACCAGGATCGCGGTGAACGCCTGATCGCGCCATACCCGCTCCAGCATCCGCTGCATCGAAATCCGGGTCAGCGCATCGAGCGCGCCGAGCGGCTCGTCAAAGGCCAGGATACGCGGATGGCTGACCAAAGCACGGGCCAGCGCCACGCGCTGCTTCTGGCCGCCCGACAGCACCGCCGGCCAATCGCCACGCTTCTCGTCGAGACCGACCTCGGCAAGCGCCTTGGCGGCGCGCGATTGCGCGTCGGACGATGCGCGATCACGGCCAAGGCCGACCTCGACATTCGACAGCACGCGCGCCCACGGCAACAGCCGTGGCTCCTGGAACATGACGCGGACATCTTCGGGCCGGGTTTCCTCGCCGAAACTGATGCTGCCGGCGTCGATCTTCTCGAGGCCCGCGATCAGGCGCAGCAACGTGCTCTTGCCGCAGCCGCTGCGGCCGACGATCGCGACGAACTGTCCGGCCGGGATGTGCAGATCGATGCCACGCAGCACCTCGTTGCTGCCGAACGATTTGCGCAAGCCGCGGATGGTGAGCGGAAGCCCGCGATGCGGCGCCTCCGAACCATCGCGCGCCTGTCGCGCCTGTTCGATGAAGTCAGGATGATCCAGGGTCTCGGCGTCGGGGCCGACAAAACGAAGGGCTTGCTGCATCTGTCACTCGCTTCTTATTTTTTGCACTTCTTGTTTTTGCACTTATTTCTGGAACGCCGGGTGCCAGGACAGGGTCAGCCGCTCCAGCGCGCGCGAGGCGCTGTCGGCAAGCTTTCCGAGCAAGGCATAGATCAGGATACTGAGCACGACGACGTCGATCAGCATGAACTCGCGGGCCTGCATCGCCATGTAGCCAAGGCCGGACGAGGCCGCGATGGTCTCCGCCACGATCAACGTCAGCCACATGATGCCGAGCGCGAAGCGCAGGCCGACGAAGATCGACGGCAGCGCGCCCGGAAAGATCACCCGGCGGAACAATTCGCCGTCGGTCATGCCGTAGATGCGTCCCATCTCGATCAGCTGCGGATCGACGGTGCGGATGCCATGCAGCGTGTTGAGATAGATCGGGAAGAACACGCCGAGCGCGACCAGGAACAATTTGGCTGACTCGTCGATGCCGAACCACAGGATAACCAGCGGGATCAGCGCCAGATGCGGAATGTTGCGCACCATCTGCAGCGTGGTGTCGGTCAGCTTGTTGCTCAGTTGCGACAGGCCGTTGGCGAGCCCGAAGGCAAAGCCGATGCCGCCGCCGATAACAAAGCCGACACTGGCGCGCCAGAAGCTGACCCAGATGTTGCGTTCGAGTTCGCCCGACAACAGCAGCTTCCAACCCGCCAGCGCGACATCCGAGGGCGCCGGCAGCACCCGCGGCGACACAAAGCCGGTGACGCACGCCAACTGCCAGAGCAGCACGATGGCCAGCGGCACGATCCACTGGATCAGGCCGTCGGCGCCTGGCAACCGAAAGCCTCGGACGCGCGGAAGACTTTCGATCAAGCTCATGATTGCGAGGCCTTTATCAGCGGACGATGCTCGTTGGCGATGGTCTCGCCGAACGGGCCGGTATTGACGCGCAGCGTTGGTGCGTTGTCGTTGTGATTGAGCGACAGCAGCGGGAACACCAGTTCGGCAAAGCGATAGGCTTCCTCGAGATGCGGGTAGCCGGACAGGATGAAGGTATCGATGCCGACGTCCTGATACTCCTTGATACGCGCCGCCACGGTCTCGGGGTCGCCGACCAAGGCGGTGCCCGCACCACCGCGAACCAGGCCAACGCCGGCCCAGAGATTGGGGCTGATCTCGAGCTTGTCGCGGCGTCCGCCGTGAAGCTGCAGCATGCGCTGCTGACCGACCGAATCCATCCGCGAAAAGATTTTCTGCGCGGCGACGATGGTGTCGTCGGTGACATACTTGATCAGATCGTCGGCGGCCTTCCAGGCCTCCTCATTGGTTTCGCGCACAATCACATGTAACCGGATCCCGAACGAGAGCTTGCGCCCGCGCGCCGAGGCCGCCGCCTTCACCCGATTGACCTTCTCGGCCACCTGCGCCGGCGGCTCGCCCCAGGTGAGATATTTGTCGACGCTGTCGACTGCGACGTCGATGCCTGCATCCGACGATCCGCCGAAATAGAGCGGTGGCCGCGGCGATTGCACCGGTTTGAACAACAACCGGCCGTCCTCGATCCGGATGTGCTTGCCCTCGACATTGACGGTGTTGCCGGCGAGCAGGTCGCTGTAGACGTTGAGGAACTCGCGCGTCACTTCATAGCGCTCGTTATGATCGAGGAAGATGCCGTCGCCCTTGTTCTCGACGGGATCGCCACCGGTGACGACGTTGATCAGAAGCCGGCCGTTGGTGATGCGATCAAGCGTCGCCGTCATCCGCGCCGCGACGCTTGGCGATTGCAGGCCGGGGCGGACCGCAACAAGATAGCGTAGCCGCTCGGTCCAGGGCGCGATTGCCGAGGCCACGACCCAGGAATCCTCGCAGCTTCGTCCGGTCGGCAGCAGCACGCCGAAATAGCCAAGCTGGTCGGCCGCCTGCGCGATCTGCCGCAAATAGTTGAAGTTCACATCGCGGCCGCCGGTGGTGGTGCCGAGATAGTGGCCGTCACCATGGGTGGGCAGGAACCAGAGGATATTGGCGCCCGATTGCGCCTGGGGGGCAACGTGCTTGGTCATGATCAGGATCCCGGTTTGCGCTGGAGATCGGACACCTTGATGGCTTTCGGCAGCAGGCCCAGCCCAAAGAAGGTGTCCGCGATGCGTTGCTGACTGGCGATCACGTCGTCGCTGATGGGCCGAATTCCGTACGACTCGCGCTTGAGCGACACCGCGAGCACCGAAGCCGGCAGGCCGACCGAGGGGCTCAATTGTTCGGCGACGGCCTCGATGTTGTTCCTGGTCCAGTCATCGGCTTCGTTGAGTGCCTCAAGCACCACATCGACCGCCTTACCGTCGTGAGCCAGAAAATTCTTCGAGCTGAAATAGAACTGATAGTTGGAGACCACGCCGGTACCATCGGCGAGAATACGTGCGCCGGTCGAGGCCTCGGCGGCGGCCTCATAGGGATCCCAGATCACCCAGGCATCGACCGAGCCGCGACTGAACGCCGCGAGCGCATCCGCCGGCGCCAGAAATACCGGTTGGATATCGGCATATTTCAGGTCGGCCTTCTCCAACGCCTTGACCAGCAGATAATGAACGTTGGAGCCCTTGTTGAGCGCGACCTTCTTGCCGCGGAGATCGGCGACGGATTTCAGCGGACTGTCCTTGGGCACCAGGATCGCCTCGCCCTGCGGCGCCGGCGGATCGTAGGCCAGATAGACCAGCGGCGCGCCGGCCGCCTGCGCGAAGATCGGCGGCGTCTCACCGGCGATGCCGAAATCGATGGCGCCGACGTTCATCGCCTCCAGCAGCGGCGGCCCGGACGGGAATTCCGTCCACACGACCTTATAACCGAGCGGCTTGAGTTTCTCCTCGAGCGAACCCTTGCCCTTGAGCAGCACCAGCTTGCCGTATTTCTGGTAGCCGATACGTACGGTCTTGTCCTGCCCATAGCTGGCGCCGACGCCGGCCAGAGCCGTGCTCATCGACAATACCGCGATTGCGATCACTCGCCGTAGCCAACGCATCATACATTCTCCTTGCTGGGATTGGGCAAAACGAATCCGGTCTGCGTTGCACGCCAGACGATGTCGCGAATTGCAATTTGTTTGGGAATTAGCCCGAGCTTGTGGAACCGATCGGCAACGGCTTGCTGAGTGGCGATAATCTCGGGGGTGATCGGGCCGATCGCGAAGGATGCGCGATTGGCCGCCACGGTCTGGATCTCGAGCGGCACGCCGGTTACCGCGGCGAGCGATGCCGCGACGCTGTCGCGATGCGCCTCGGCCCACCGCGCCGCCTCAGCCAGACCATCGATGATTTCACGGGTTTCCTGCGCATGCAGGTTGGCGAAGTCGCGGTTTGCCAGATAAAATGAATTGGTCTTGGCGACTTCGGAAGCGTTGACGAGAATTCGGCCCTGCTGCCGCTTCTCGCCGATGGCAAAATACGGATCCCAGATCGCCCATGCTTCGATGCTGCCATTGGCGAAAGCAGGTCCCGCGTCAGGCGGAGACAAATAGACCGGCGTGATGTCCTGATAGGTCAGCCCGGCTTTTTCCAGCGCCGCGATCAGGACGTTGTGCGCGCTGGTGCCCTTTGCAACACCGACGCGTTTGCCTTTCAGGTCGGCAAGGGTACGAATTCCGGAATTGGCCGTGACCAGAATGCCCTGCCCGTTGGTGATGGGTGAACCCGCCACATAGACAATGTTGGCATTCGCGGCCTGCGCGAAAATCGGTGGCGTATCGCCAACCGCGCCGAGATCGACGCTGCCGGTACTCATGGCTTCCATCAAGGGAGGGCCTGAAGTGAACTCAATCCACTTCACCGCGATCTGCCGGGTGGCAAAATGCTTCTCCAGCACCTCCTGCTGGCGAGCGATCACCAGCACGCCGGTCTTCTGATAGCCGATGCGAATTTCCTTGAGGGAAGCCTGTTCCTTGAGAGGAGCCTGCGCGCTGGCCTGCCGCGATAACGCTGCGGCCGTCATCGTGCCGACGGAGAGTTTCAGGAAGTCCCGACGCTGCATCACACTCTCCCGAGAACGCCACGAAATCCGCTGTGCACCGACGCCTCAGTATCCTGACTTCTAATTCCGACTATGTCAATCAGATTAGTAAGTATTGATAAAATCAGCACTCTTGGACCGAATTCCACGTTGCCCGCTTGCGCTTATCGACCGCCGCCGATCACGACCCAATGCACACCGATCAGCCTGCATTCGATCCAGAGATGATGGTGCGGTGCCCGGAGCGTGTCGAGCGCTCCGCGAAAATAGCAATGAGCGTGCTGCGCGGCGCACCAGCGGCGATGTGTTTGTTGCGCGATCGCGATCATCCGCGACGCATTTTTCTTGGCGTCGATGCAGCGCGAATTGGTTAATCACGACGTCTGCAGCGGAACTCCCCGCTTGGACGGCTAACAATCAAAATCGATTTATGACAAACTGGCAGAGAAGCATTTCGCCAGGTCCAGATCCGTAGCCGAGTTCATCATGCCCGCACCCAAGCCGCCTGCTTTCGAGACCCTCAGCCTGCATGCCGGGCAGCATCCCGATCCCGTGACCGGATCGCGCGCGGTTCCGATCTATCAAACCACGTCCTACGTGTTCCAGGATTCCGAGCACGCCGCGGCGCTGTTCAACCTCGAACGCGCCGGACACATTTATACAAGGATATCAAACCCGACCACCGCCGTGCTCGAGGAGCGGCTGGCGGCGCTCGAAGGTGGCGTCGGCGCGATCTGCACCGCGAGCGGCATGGCCGCACTGCATCTGGCGATCGCGACGCTGCTGAACGCCGGCGACCACATCGTCGCATCCTCCTCGCTCTATGGCGGCACCATCAATCTGTTGGCGCATACGCTGCCGCGCTTCGGCATCACCACGACCTTCGTCAAGCCGCGCGCGCTCGACGAGTTCCACGCCGCGATCCGCCCCAACACCCGCCTGATCATCGGCGAGACGATCGGCAATCCCGGGCTCGAAGTGCTGGATATTCCTGAAATCGCGCAGATCGCCCACGACGCGAAAATTCCGCTGCTGATCGACAACACGTTCGCAACGCCCTATCTCAGCCGACCAATCGAGTTCGGCGCCGATATCGTGATGAACTCGGCGACCAAATGGATCGGCGGCCACGGCATCGCAATCGGCGGCGTGATCGTCGACGGCGGGCGGTTCGACTGGCGCAGTTCCGGCAAATTCCCGCAGCTGACCGAACCCTATGCCGGATATCACGGCATCGTCTTCGACGAACAGTTCGGCCAGGCCGCGTTCATCATGCGGGCGCGCACCGAGGGCTTGCGTGATTTCGGCGCCTGTCTATCGCCCACCAATGCGTTCCAATTGCTGCAGGGTGTCGAAACCCTGGGCGTCCGGATGGATCGCCATATCGCCAACACCCACGAAGTGCTGGCTGCCCTGACCGCGAATAAGGCAGTGGACTGGGTGCTGCATCCTTCACTCGAAAATCATCCCGACTACGCGCTGGCGAAGCGGCTATTGCCGCGCGGCGCCGGCTCGATCGTCAGTTTCGGCATCAAGGGCGGCCGGGCGGCCGGCAAGAAGTTCATCGAGAGCTTGCGAATGATCAGTCATCTCGCCAATGTCGGCGACGCCAAGACACTGGTCATTCATCCCGCCAGCACGACCCATCAGCAGATGGACGCGGCCCAGCTCAAGGCCTCCGGCATCGGCGAGGAGCTGGTGCGGCTGTCGGTCGGCATCGAATCCGCCTCCGATATCATCGACGATCTCGGCCAGGCACTCCGCATCTCCCAGAAGGTTTGAGCCATGCAGCTATCCGTCAACGGCGCCGAAGTTTTTGTCGCGACCGGCGGCCGCGAATTCGATTCCACGCTTCCGACCGTCGTGCTGCTGCACGGCGCCGGTTTCGACCACTCCACGTGGTCGCTGCACAGCCGCTGGTTTTCGCATCACGGCTATGGTGTGCTGGCGCCGGACTTGCCGGGCCACGGCCGCTCACAGGGCAGCCCGCTCCCCAGCATTGCCGACATGGCTGACTGGACCGCGACCCTGCTTGAGTCCGCAGGAGCGACAAAGGCACGGTTGGTCGGTCATTCCATGGGATCGCTGATCGCGCTCGAGACCTCGGCGCGGCATCCGGCAAAAGTCTCAGGCCTGAGCCTGATCGGAGCGGCGGCGACCATGACCGTCGGCCCCGATCTGCTGCGGGCCGCCGAAGCCAATGATCAGGCGGCGATCGATATGGTTTCGATCTGGGGGTTGGGCTTTCAGGCAGAATTGGGCGGCAGCCTCGCGCCTGGAATGTGGATGCACTCCGGCGCCCAGCGCGTGCTGGAAAAATGCCGACCCGGCGTGCTGTTCAACGATCTCTCCGCCTGCAACGCTTATCAGGGCGCGCTGGCGGCGGCAGCGAAAGTTACTGTGCCGACCACATTGATCCTCGGCGAACGCGACATGATGACACCTGCGAAGGCCGGGAAGACACTGGCAGCCGCGATCCCCAACGCCAAGACCATCGTGCTGTCAGGCGCCGGCCATATGATGATGGTCGAACGCCCCGATGAATTGCTCGCGGCGCTGCGGGGCTGATCGCGCGAACTCGCCGCTACAATTTGATCGGCACGAAATGATTGAGACCGATCAGAATCACCAGCAGTACAATGCCGAGGCCGAGGCTCCAGCCGATCAGCTTTTTCTCGATCGGCAGCAACGGCTCGACTTCGCCGGCGGCGATCTCATTCTTCAGATCTTGTTGTGACACGGGATGTCCTTTCGAGCGGGTCAGCTGACGAGCGGCGGCTTGAAGCCGCTGAAGAACAGCCATGAGATGAGGAGCCCGACCCAGATCACAAATCCGAACAGGCTGACGAAATAGACCGCGGCCAATTTGCCAAAGCCCTGCTGCCAAAGCTTGCGGAAGTCCGAGAGTACGCCGATCGAAAAGAACGTCAGGATGAAGAAGATCACGCGAAAAACGTTAGCCTCGCCCGCCGCAGCCGGCAGCGCCTTCGCGATCGCCGGGGTCGATCCCGTCGCCAGCCACAGCGAGACGGCGAAGACGAAGATGAAGCCAAGAATGAATTTCGGGAAGCGTTGCCAGATCTCCGACGGTTTGGCCTTGTCCGGCCCCTTGTCGATGTGATTGGTCCAGATATAGCCGAGAATGAATGCCCAGATTCCGATGAAGATGTCGATGAAGATCTTCACCGTGGTGGTGGTCGCGAGGATCCAGCCCGGCTGATAGTGAATGCCCTCTGCTGCCGCCTTCGCCATGATCAGTGATTCGGTGATGCCGCCGCCGGCAACCGCGGCACCATCGGTCTTGATCGCAAGGCCGATCCAGGCGCCGGCCACCAGCGGCTCCTGCCAGAGGAACGTCTGGGCCAGGAACGGCAGGATCAGAACTTCAACGACCGCGAACACCACCACCAGCGATGACACCAGCACCGGCACCGCGGGCCTTGCCCGGATCGCGCCACCGGTTGCGATCGCCGCCGCGACGCCGCAGATCGAAATGCCCGACGCCAGCGGCACCGACCATTCGCGGCTGAAGCCGAACCATTTGCGCGCGATGTAGTAGATCACCGCCCAATAGATCAGATAGGCCTCGATGATCGCGGCCGCACCGCGCAGCAGCAAGGACGACGCGAGATTGAGCCGGCCGGCGGCCGTGACCGCGACCGTCGCGCCGAGAATGACGATAGCGATCTTGATGTAAAGCTCGGGACGAATGGCTTCCTTGAGCCATTCCGCCAGCCTCGGCAGGAAATTGGCGATGACGAGCCCGAACAGCAGCGCGACGACATAGCCGCCTTCATTGGTCAATTTGAGCGACCAGGCGATACCGAATTTCTGCTGCTCGGCCGGCGTCACCGCCGCAATGTAAGCGTAGCTGCCGAGGATCCAGGCGGCATAGGCAATGGCGAACACCGCCGTGAAGGCGACCGCGAATTTCCTGACGTCTCCGCCGAGCGTCGAGACGCCAGCGCTCAACACGATCACCAAAGCGGCGTAAGTTGCAATCAACGCGCCGCCGCCGCCCAGCCAGGCATAGGCCTTGGCGACCGGGCTCAGCGCATTCGAAACATCGGTGTACACCGATGTCGTGACCGCCCACCCCAGCAGATCGGTTCCGGCAATGCTGAACAGCGACGCCGCAAACACCAGGAGGCCGATAACAACTGCGAGCCAGTCCTCGTTCAACCGCGCCTTCAACGTGATGGGCCGCGACACCTTAACCGCGATATCCGACATTCTACGTTCCCCGGCCTGCTACTAAATCGTCACGTCGAGCTTCGATGTCCGATCTCGGAACAGAAAAACGACGCCGCACTCGAATATGACGGCGAAATAACGGCATCCGCAATCTCACAGAATTCTTTTGTTGATCGCGCGCGGACAACAGTGTTCTCGCAAATCATGACGATTTAGAAGGAATGACTTTTCCTGAAATGCGGGCCGTAAATTCGTTCATCAATTGCTTCTTCACATCGTCATTGCGAGCGAAGCGAAGCAATCCGGAGCAAAACACGGACTGGATTGCTTCGTCGCTTCGCTCCTCGCAATGACGAACGAGAGACTCGGCCCCGCTGGCTCAAACTGGATTTTGGGACGCGCGCGGCCTAGAGACCCGCGCCTTTGCCGATGGCGCTCGAAAACGAGCGATCGACGATATCGGCGGCGTCGAGCTTCTGCTTGATCAGGCCGGCGCGAAAATAAAGGTCGATGGTCTTTTGCTCATCGGCCACCACGGCGTCATCGATCGGCGCAACGCGAATCCTGGCCCGGCTCAGCCAGTTGAGCGGCACCGCCGGCGGAATGCCCATCAATCGGCCCCACGTTTCCGCGTAGGCGCCGACATTGGTCAGTGACCAGGCGCGGGCAGCCGTGAGCCGGCGAAGGAAATCTTCGAGCTGCGGACGCTTGTCGCGGATCGCATCCGGCGAGGCGACTTGAAAGCCCAGCCCCGGCGTAAGTCCTTCGGCGGTGATCAAGCGCTGCGATTGAAACAGCACTTCCTCCTGGCTGACATAAGGCTCCCATGTCGACCACGCGTCCACGGAGCCTTGGGTGTATGCCACTTTGGCATCCGATGGCGCCAGGAACACGATCTGCACGTCGTTCACAGACCAGCCTTTGGCCTCGAGCGCGGCCAGGATCAACTGGTGCCCGATCGAGCCGCGGCCGGTCGCGATCTTCTTCCCTCTCAAATCCTCAAAGCTGTGAATTCTGGAATCGCGCGGCACCAGGATCGCGAGGCCTTCGTTGCTCTGGCGGATGGTGCCGATCGCTTTGACCGGAACGTTGGCCGCCGCGGCAAAGGTGAAGGGCGCGTCGCCGACCAGCCCGGTATCGATCGCGCCTGCGCCGAGCGCTTCCAGCAGCGGCGCGGCCGCTGGAAATTCCTTCCATTCGATCTTGTACGGCACATCCTTGAGAACACCGGCGGCTTCCATGACCGCCTGCGAGTTCCCCTTCTGGTCACCGACGCGCAAAACGGTCTGGGCGTTCGCGGAGGCAATCGCACTCAGCAGAACGCCCGCAACGAGCCATCCGCGCATCATTCAGCCGCAACGCTTCGAGCGGCACCGCGTTCGGCGATCAGCTTGCGCGTCAGCGGGATCAGTGCGCGGCCATATTCGATGGCGTCGATCAGGGGATCGAAGCCGCGGATCAGGAAATGACTGACGCCAAGATCGTAGTAATCGCCGAAGACTTCGGCGACCTGCTCCGGCGTTCCCACCAATGCGGTGGTGTTGCTGTTGGCGCCGGTGAGCTTGGCGATTTCGGTCCACAACCGTTTATCGATCCGGCTGCCTTGCTCCGCCAGTGACAGCAACCGCCGCGCGCCGGCGGTGGCGTGGCCGTCGGCCGGCTTGCGGTAACCGGTCTTTTCCTGCAAGGCGGTCGCTCGCTCCAGAATGGATTCAGCTTTCGCCCATGCTTTCTCTTCGGTATCGGCCAGGATGGGCCGGATCGACAGGCTGAAGCGTGGCGCAGCACGGCCGTGTTTGGCGGCCGCCGCCCGAACCCGCGACGTCACATCGCGCACCTGCGCATAGGATTCACCCCACAGCGCAAACGTATCGGCATGCTTGCCGGCCACCTCGATCGCCGCATCGGACGCACCGCCGACGAAGATCGGAATGCCTTCGCTGCGATAGGGCTTCACTTGCGAAAACCCGTTCTCGACCTTGTAGTATCTGCCGTCATAGGGAGAACGGCTTTTGGCTGGTCCATTCGGACCGAACGATATCGAGGAACTCGTCGGTGCGGGCGTAACGCTCGTCCTTGTCGTCGATGACGTTGCCGTCCTGCTTTAATTCGGTGGCGTTGCCGCCGGTGATGACGTGCAGCGCTACCCGGCCGCCGGACAATTGATCGACGGTGGCCAACTGGCGCGCGATCAAGGTCGGCGCCGTGAACCCCGGTCGCTGGGCGATCAGGACATTGAGCCGGTCGGTGACGCCAAGCACGTGCTGCCCGATCTGCAATCCGTCGGGCGTGGTGGAATGAAACGCAAGCAAGGCGCGATCGAAGCCGGCGTTCTCATGTGCTTTTGCCACGGTCTCGATGTGGTGACGATCGAGCACCGGGCCGTTCCGCACGACGGTCTCGGACGAATTGTTGTTCGAGATATAGCCGATGAATTCCACAGACATGATCAACTCCCGTTTGAGCCTGCTCTAAAATCGTTCAAATGCCGAGCGCGAGGCGCCCGGCGGTTACCCGCGTCGCATCATCTTGCGGGGTATGAACACGCCCGCACAGCACGTCGCGATAGTGCCGTTCGAGCGGATTGGCACGCGTCAGCCCGTGATTGCTGGTCAAGGACAGCGCGTCCTCGACGACCGCGATCGCGTTATTCGTCACCGTGAGCTTGATGATGCTGGATTCGGATGCGCTCAACAGCACGCCGTCATCGAAATCCTGCGCAAAGCTTTCGATCAAACGGGCATTGACGGCAAGGCGCGCCTCGATGCCGCCAACGATCTCCTGCGCACGCGACAACGTCGCCAACGGCGCGCCGAGATTGGATGGCACGCGAGTTTTCAGAAAATCGGCCAGCCAGTCACGGGCGGCCCGCGCAACCCCATCGTAAATCGCGGCAACGAAGATCGCATGGACCGTCGCCTGGGTGAAATCGGGTACCCGCCACTCATCCGGCTGGCGCACATCGATCTCGTGATCGAGCGGAAACACCACGTCGTCAAAGATGACGTCGTGGCTGCCGCTGGCGCGCAGGCCGAGATGATCCCACGTCTCGACGATGCGCGTGCCCGGCAATCCCGTGGGAACCAGAAATAACCCGACGCGCACCGTCGGCTCGTCGGTCCTCGCCCATACCGCATACCATTTCAGGATCGGCGCACCGGTCGAATAAATCTTGCGGCCACTGAGCCGCCATCCGGTCTCGGTCCTCCGCGCAACTGTCGCCGGCAAGCCACCTCGCGACGGTGAGCCCAGGTCCGGCTCGACCCGCAGAGCGTTGATCAGCGCCACGCCTTCAACGGCTTCACGGGCCAGCTTGCGCGAGAGACGGCCAGGCCAGCGCGTGCTTCTCGCCATCACCAGATGCTGGATGTAGTGCATCGACAGCACCAAGGCCGTCGCAGGGTCGGCCTTTCCGAAGATGCCGAGAATCCGCGCCGTATCGCGGGCACCGGCGCCGTGACCGCCCAGCGCCGTCGGCACGGTCAGCGCCAACAGTCCCGACTCCGAAAGCTCCTTGAAGTTCTCGAATGGAAAACTGGCGTCGCGGTCGTGCTGCGCCGCCCGCGCCGCAAATTCACAAGCCAGCAATCTGGCGCAATCGAACGGTACGGGCGTTGCGTCCAGCTCCGGCTCCTTGCGTATCGGACGGCTGTTCGCGCTCACCATGTCGCGTCCAATCCAAGCAGACCAAGGATGTCGTGACGCAGTTCCGCGAGCTTTGGATCGCCGCGATGCCGCGGATAGGGACGATCGACAAGAATGTCGGCCTTGATACGCGCCGGTCGGTCGCTGAACACGATGACGCGATTGGCCAGAAATACCGCCTCCTCCACATCATGGGTCACCAACAACGTGGTGAACCCGCTGCGCTGCCAGAGTGAGGCGATCTCCGCCTGCATCGTGATGCGCGTCAGCGAATCGAGCTTGCCGAGCGGCTCGTCGAGAATGAGGATCCTGGGATCGTTGACCAGTGCCCGCGCCAACGCGACCCGTTGCGCCATGCCGCCTGAGAGCTGATGCGGGTAGGCATTGCGAAAGGTCGACAGTCCCACAAGGTCGATCGCCGCATCGACGCGGTGGCGCTGGCTCTTCAAAATGCCCTGCGCTTCGAGCCCCAGCGCGACGTTGTTCCAGACGGTTCGCCATGGAAACAGCGTCGGATCCTGAAAAACCACGACCCGTGATGGAAACGGCCCCGTGATCGGATCGCCATCTTCGCGCAACGCGCCGGAGCGCGGCGGCTCAAGTCCGGCAACTAATCGCAGCAGGGTCGATTTGCCACATCCGGATGGACCGAGCAGCGCGACGAATTCACCCGGCGCGACCCGGAAGCTGACGTCATCCAGCACCTGCAGCACCTTGCCATCGATGTCGAAGGCGTGGCTGACGCCCTCGATATCGAGCGAAGCCCCGGCGGCTGTCAACGGTGCGTGTTCCGCGATCGCGAGCGCTACCATTTCACGACGCCTTTCTGCCAGACCAGCAACCTGTCACGCGTCCTGAACAGCAAGGTGATTGCGCCCGAGCACAGCAACGACATCACGATCAGCGCGGCATACATATTTGCGTAAGCCGCCCAGCCCTGCGCCCATTGCAGGTACCAGCCGAGCCCGGCCTTGACGCCGATCATTTCGGCCACCACCAGCACGGCGAACGACGACCCAAGGCCCATGAACAGCCCGACAAACACATGCGGCAGCGCCGCCGGGATCGCGACCTTCAGCACCAGAAACGAGGGTTTTGCCCCCAACGTCCGCGCCACGTCGTAATAGGCGTTGCTAACGCTCGCCACACCCGACCAGGTCAGCACGGTGACCGGAAATCCCGTGGCCAGCGCGATCAGGAACGTGCTCGCACTCCAGCTCGACGGAAACGTAAAGAACGCGAATGGAAGCCACGCCGTGGCGGGCAGCGGCCCAATAAAGCGCAGGATCGGATGCACCCAATAGCCGACGCTGCGCGACCATCCGATCGACACCCCGGTCAGAAAGCCGGAGGCAGCGCCGATCACATAGCCGCCAAGCTGGAGCTTGACCGAAGCGAGGGCGCTGACCAAAAGCTTGGGCAGATCATCGGTATAGACTTCGATGATGGCCTGCGGTGGCGGAAAGAACGGTAGCGGCAACCACGCGAACTTTGCGGTCGCGACTTCCCATAGGGTCAGGAACAGCCCAAGCGCCAGCAGCCATGGCGCTCGCGATTGCAGACCGGCCCCAAAACGGCCGAGCAGGCGCCCGTTCAGGGTCGCCAACAGAATGCCGCCGGCGATAATGAATGCCGCCACGGCCAATCCATGTGTCCGCGACCAATCGCCAAGATCCTCCCACAACAGGCAAGAAAGACCGAAGCCGACCCACGCCAGGCTCGCGAATACACCAGCTGCGCTACCCGTAAATGATATCCGAACTGACGGCGCTCGCCCCGCAAGCGCCGCGCCCTCCTCAGCTGACTGCGCCAGTTCGGCCGCTTTAGACGCTGCCGAATACATCGACATAAATGCGCTCCGCAAATTTCGTCGTATCCGTGCCTGACTTGAAGACGGAAACCAGTTTCAGATCATCCGCATAGGCCTTCAGCTCCTGCTTGAGCACCGCGCCGACGGGATGGTGATGGTGGGTGTGGTACCTGATCATCGCCTGCAGATCCGCGAGACTGGCAGCCTTCGGTGCATAGGGCTGGAACGAGGCCGCGGCCTTGTCCGGGTTCTGCGCGGTGAACATCGCCGCGTCGAGCAACGCCTGGGTAATGGCGCGTGCGACCAGCGGTTCCTCGCGCACGAGGCTGCCGCGAAGCCCGACGATGCAGCAGGTCTTGTCCTTGTATGCGCCATCCAGATTGGACGCGACTTCCTTGTAGGCGCTGTCTTTCAGCCACAGATAGGCGATCGGATCCGATGCAAGAAACGCATGCACTTCGCCCTTTTCAACGGCGAGCTGCAGCAGATTGCCGGGATAAGCCCGCCAATCGACGTCGGTGTTGGGATCGATACCCAGCCTGGCGAGCTGGATCGAAAAGAAATTCTTGTCGGGACCGGCGAGATCACCGACCGCGACGATCTTTCCCTTGAGGTCGGCCAGTTTGTCGACACCGGAATTCACGCGGGACAAGACCCGCATGCAGCCGCCATGGGTCCCGGCAGCGATCTTGACGTCGAATCCCTGTTCAAGCGGCTTCAGCCAGCGCAACGCCATGCCAAGGCCAGCATCGGTTTTGCCGGTGGCGATGGCTTCCAGAAGCTGGTCGGTCGAGCCGCTGTAATTGACCAACTCGACATCGAGGTTTTGTTTCTGGAAAAAGCCCTGGTCGATCGCCACCGGAAGCGGCGCGAGGCAAACCGCGCCGGCATTCCAGGACAATTTCAGCTTCCTGGGCGCTCCTGTGAGTGCTAGCGCATCGGATGAGACCTTGCAGATCGGAAACTCGGAGAAATCGATCTTCGGCGCCGTTGCAGGGAAGGCTTTTGCGCCAAAGACGCCCAACGGCATCGCCAATGCCGACGCGGCGCCCGCCTGCAACAATGTGCGGCGATCCAGTAATGATCTGTGCTTGGCGTCTTTCGACATTTCTTGCTCCTGGTTTTAACGCTACATGAGATCCCATCGGCGCAGCGCGATAGCGCTGCGGCCCGACGGAGCCTCCGTTGCGATCGGTGAATTCGGCTCGATCCCCGCGAGCTTTCCGCTCGCGCATCGTTGAAATGGTGACTGATGATGCGCGGCAACCACGCGATCGTCAACGAAATGGAATTTCGAATGTAAAAGCGAACGGAGAGTTTATCTCCACGATCGCATCATCACGCGATCAAACGATTTTTGTTTCGGTCGCGGATTGCAATCGGCTTCGTCGACTTCGCGCTGCTTAATTCACAGGCACTCATGCCTATCCACCCGACAACGTTCTTTCATACCATCACTACCGGGACAAACGTTGCTTGATCGCTCGAATCTTCAGTGATCCCTTTCATTGACTGAAAGCCGTTCACTCGTACGCTCTCACTGTCGAATTTACGATCTTGTGAATCCAAAACCGCAATCAGAGAGACCTCGCGCATGAACAACGTCCCGCTCAATAAAAAGACACATCAACGATTCCGCGGTGCCGGCGCCGTGCTGTTCGGAATTCTCGTTGGATTTTCGACGGTGGCATCCGCGCTGGCTGCTGATGTCGTGACGCTGCGGGTCGGCGATCAGAAGGGCGGCAACCGAGCGCTGCTCGAAATCGCAGGGTTTGCCAAAGACCTTCCCTACAAGATCGAGTGGTCGGAATTTCCGGCGGCCGCGCCGATCCTCGAAGCGCTGAACGCGGGCGCGCTGGACTTTGGCTATACCGGCGATCTGGCTTTTCTGACCGTCTACGCCGCCGGCGCACCGATCAAGGCCATCGGGGGCACCCGCTCCGACGCCCGGACCCAGGCGATCCTGGTGCGCAAGGACTCTCCGATCAAAAGCATTGCCGATCTCAAGGGAAAACGATTGGCCGGGACGCGCGGCGGCTGGGGCCAATTCCTGATCGACGCCACGCTGGAGAAAGCCGGCAACGGAATCAACGATGCAACCTTCGCGCCGCTCGGACCGGTGGACGCCAAGATCGCGCTGCTCGCGGGCTCGATCGATGGCTGGGCGGTGTGGGAGCCCTATATCTCCTACGCGACGCTGAAGGACAATGCGCGGATCGTCGCCGATGGCGAGGGCCTGACGCCCACCATTACGTTCTATGTGGCGTCCGATCAGGCGATCGCGACCAAGCGCGCCGCCGTGCAGGATCTGGTGCAGCGGCTCAACAAGGCGCGACTATGGTCGCTGGACCATGTGGCCGAGTACGCCAAGGCCACGGCCGAACTGACCAAGCTTCCGGAGGACGTATTGCTGAGCGCCTATACCGCGCAGCGCACCAGCGCCATCGTGATCGATGCCGGCGTTGCCAAGGAGATCCAGCAAGCCTCCGATCGCGCTACCCGATACGGCATCCTTGCCAAAACGCTCGACGTGGACAAGGCGCTGGACCGGAGTTTCACGGCAGCGTCTGCGGGGTCGAACTGACGTCGGGTCACTGATGTCTCCGCTCCATCTCCGGACCTCATCCTGAGGAGCATCGCGCAAGCGATGCGTCTCGAAGGATGACTGCCGCGCACGGACTCGCCGCCATCCTTCAAGACGCTTGCTTCGCAAGCTCCTCAGGATGAGGTCCGGAGGGATGGATCGACCGGAATCGATCCACTGGGCCGCAAAAACTATCCCGCCGCGGCAACGGCGGGCTTGGCGACGCTCACCGCCAGTTTGCCGTAGCGATCCTTGAAGGCGTCGGTATCGATTTCCTCGAGCCGGATCGCGCCGCTCATCACGCCGGCCTTCCACGCCTCATGCTCGGGATCGTTCTCGAACTCCGGCATCACTTCCCTGGCGAATAACTCCAGCGACTCGCAGATGTGCTCGTGGCTGTTCTTGCCGGCCTGGTTGAGCAGGATCACCTGATCGATATGCGAACTCCTGAACCGCCGCAGCTTTTTACGGATGGTCTCCGGCGATCCGATCAGGCCGCCGCGCAGGGCCGCCTCCTGCGCTTCCGGATTGTCGCGCTTCCACTTGTTGTATTCATCCCACATGTTGACGGTGCCGGGATCGGGGCGCTGGCGGTTCTGCGACGCGCCATAGAAACGCAGCGCAAACTGGAAGAAGGTAGCGCCGTCGGCGCGCGCCCGCGCCTCCTCGTCGGTCTTGGCGCACATGAAGAACGACACCAGCGCCATGTTCGGATTGATCTGGTAGTCGGCGAGTTTCTTCAGCCGTTTTGTAATCGCGTTGTAATACGCGTGCACCCAGGCGTGCGCCGCGTCGGCGCTGACGAACTGGAAGCCGAGCGCGCCAAAGCCGTTCTCGCCGGCGCGTTCGATGGTCTGCAATTGTGAGCACGCCATCCATAGCGGCGGATGCGGCTTCTGCACCGGCTTCGGCACCACATTGCGCAACGGGATATCGAAATATTTGCCATGGTGCTCGGTGCCCACTTTGGTGAACATCGGGAAGATCGCCTGTACGGCTTCCTCGAACACTTCGCGCTTGGTTTCCATGTCGCGGCCGAACGGCGTCAGCTCGGTGATCGAGGCGCTCTCGCCCATGCCGAATTCGCAGCGGCCATTGCTGAGGAGATCGAGCACCGCGATCCGTTCGGCGACGCGCGCGGGATGGTTGGTGGTGAGCTGGATGATGCCGTGACCGAGCCGGATCTGCTTGGTGCGCTGGCTGGCGGCGGCCAAAAACGATTCCGGCGACGGCGAATGCGAATATTCTTCCAGGAAATGATGCTCCACCACCCAGGCATGGTGGTAGCCGCAGCGGTCGGCGGTCTCCAGTTGCGTCAGCGCATTCTGGTAAAGCCTGAGCTCGTCGCCGGCTTGCCACGGACGCGGCAGTTGCAGCTCATAGAAAATGCCAAATTTCATGAGGTCTCTCCCGCTTTTTTTGCCAGTGTAGCCGCCACTGGTTGCAAGTCCAGCCAAAGCGGTGGCGGCCAATTCCGTGTCACGGAAGGTCGGCTTGCATGAGCTGCGCGAATGGTTAGCTTGTGCGTCGTCCGAGTCGCGGCCGCCTGCGGTCACGCGCCTCCGCCCTCCACCGAGACCCCATGACCGCTTTGAGATGACCAGCTTTACGCCACATCAGGATTCCGCGCTGAAGGCCGTGGCCGACTGGCTCAAGGCCAAGCCCGGCCGGAACGGTACGCCGCCGGTGTTCCGGCTGTTCGGCTATGCCGGAACCGGCAAGACCACGCTGGCCCGGCACATCGCCGAGGCCGTCGATGGCGAGGTGAAATTCGCCGCCTTCACCGGCAAGGCCGCGCTGGTGATGCGCAACAAGGGCTGCGACAACGCCTCCACCATCCATTCGCTGATCTACCGCGCGCGCGAATCCGGCGTCGAGCAGCCGAGCTTCGAATTGTGGGACGACGCGCCCGCCTCGAAGGCCAAACTGATCGTGATCGACGAGTGCTCGATGGTGGACGCCGAACTCGGCCGCGATTTGATGTCGTTCGACTGCCCGCTGCTGGTGCTGGGCGATCCCGCGCAATTGCCCCCGATCCAGGGCGGCGGCTTCTTCACCGACTGCGAACCCGATGCGATGCTGACCGAAGTGCATCGCCAGGCGCAGGACGATCCGATCGTGCGGATGTCGATGGACGTGCGCGAGGGCCGCGATCTCGACATCGGTCGCTACGGCGAAAGCGAAGTGGTGTCGCGCTCGGAACTCGATCCGGAACGGGTGATGGGCGCCGACCAGGTGCTGGTCGGGCGCAACAACACCCGGCGCTCCTTCAACATGCGGGTGCGGCAAAAGCAGAACATCGAGGATCCGTTGCCGGTGGCCGGCGACAAGCTGGTCTGCCTGCGCAACAACCGCAAGAAGGGCCTGTTCAACGGCGGGCTATGGCGGGTGAAATCGCGCGCGGCTTCGAAATCCAAGATCATCACCATGCGCCTCTCGCCCGATGAGGATTTTGGCCACAAGGTGACAAAAGTCTCGGTGCGCGGCGACTGTTTTGGCGGCGCCATCGAGACCATCCCGTGGGAGCAGCGCAAGCCCTATGACGAGTTCGACTACGGCTACGTGCTGACGGTGCACAAGTCGCAGGGTTCGCAATGGGACGACGTCGTGCTGTTCGACGAAAGCTTTGCCTTTCAGGACAGCCGGGCGCGGTGGCTCTACACGGGCATTACGCGCGCGGCGAAGCGGCTGAGTATTGTGGTGTAGTGAAGTTTTCTTCGTCATTTTGGGGCAATGCCACCGGGTCCGCGCAGCGCGCGGCCCGATGACAGGCTCCGCATCGACCCCGGAATGACGAGATGATCAACCCTGGATTCCCCGATGTGCAATTGCACATCTGAGGTTCGCGCTGCGCACGCCCCGGAATGACCGCATTGCTTCGTCGCTTGCGCTCCTCGCAACGCAGTCACTTCCCCGCGGCAAAGTAAAAATCATCGCGGCCGGACGGCGAACCGTAGGTGAAGGGTTGCTGCCCGTGTTTGGTGGCGGCCCAGACATCGTCGCGGACGATGTCGAACAGCTTGCGGACCTCGACTTTCGGCTGCTTGATGTCGTGGGCGACCGCGACCGCGAACGGACTGTCGACGCCTTCGCCGTCGAGCGCGGTCTCGCCGTGCTTGGCGGCGTATACCACCATGAAGCCCGCACCGGGTTCGATGTTGGAAAATCCCTTGTCGACCAATTTCAGCGCAATGGTCCGTTGCATGGTTGGCGCGAACGGATTATCGCGGCAGGCGTCGAGCATCACCAGCCGCAGCTTGCGCGCGCCGCCGACCGCCGCGATCACCTGTTCCAGCGCCACCGCTTGCGTCTCGGCGTCGCGGTCGGCGGCGAGTTTGGCGTCAACGGGAATCAGGTAGTTGATGCCGCCGATCTCCATCCCGTGACCGGCGTAATACACCACCGCCCAATCGGCCTTTTCCGCCTCGGCCGCGAAGCTGTGCAACGCTTCGAAAAACTTGTCGCGGGTCAGGTCGTTGGCCAGGGTCACGGTCTGGAAACCGACGTCGTGCAGCGCGGCGGCGATCAGCTTGGCATCACGCGGCGGATTGTCGAGCGCATGAACATTCCTGTAGGCGCCGTTACCGATGATCAGCGCGACGCGGCGCGCCGTGCTGCCGGTAGAACCTTGTGGCGTCAGCGCGGCGAGACGATCCCGCGCCGCGGTCCGCGCCAACGCGACGTCGAGTTCGTCGAATGGCGTCAGCGCATAGGCCGCGGAACGGTAATCGGCGCGGGCCTGCTCCAGATTGCGCTTCTTCTCGAATAATTGGCCGCGGCCCTCATGGGCCCGCACGTTATTGGGATTGAAGCCGAGCACGGTGTTGAAATCCTTCAACGCCGCGTCCAGATCGCCTTTGGCGAGATAGGCTTGAGCCCGGCTGATCAGGGCAAACTGGTATTTCGGCTGCTTTTCGATCACGCCGTTACATTCGGCGATCGCCTCGGTGAACTTGCCCATTCCGGTAAAGGCCTGGCAACGATAGGTGGGCGCCTGCGGCCCCGCCGGATCGATCTTCAACGCGGCGTCCAGATCCGCCAGCGCGCCATCGTAATCCTTGTTGATGATCAGCACATGCGCCCGGTTGGTGCGGGCGGGGTACATTGCCGGCGCGTACTGGACCGCGAGATTGAGGTCGTCGAGCGCGCTTTGCAGCGCGCCCTTGCGCATATACAGCGTGCCGCGGTTGTTATACGCGGCGCCGAATTTCGGCCGCTTCTGCAGCGCGAGATTGTAATCAGCCATCGCCAGATCGTCCTGGCCCTTGCGCTCATAGGCGATGCCGCGCCAATCAATAATTCCGGTATTATCGGGATCGGCGTCATGGGCCGCGCCGAGCGCCACGATCGCCTTGTCGTAGTCACGTTTTCCCACCAGCGCGATGCCGCGTCCGAACAAGGCGGCGGCGAGGTCCTTGCCGGTCGCCTGGCCACCCGCGATGATCTTTTCACAGGCGTCCAGCCGCGCCTTGGGATCGACCTGCTTGTCCTTGTCGCGGCAAATCTCCATATCGTCCGCCAACGCCGGGGCGGCGGCCAGAAGCGCAAGGGCTGAGGCGAAAAGGACGCGCAACATCTACAAAGGGCTCCGGCGCAATGAAATTTGGTCGTTCAATGGCTGCACCGGTTCATTCTAGGACGGGTTTCGGCCGTTTCACCAATTTCCTCCGGAAACCGCGCTGCGGTCGAAATTTCATGGCCAATCCCATACCCGGCTAATGCCTTGCAAACCGACCTTTTTCACGAACTCGTGCGCGTTCCACTGTAACAAAAGCCGCCCTGCCCCGTATCTTGGGCATCGGGCGGGATCCATTGGCGATTGCGAACCGCAACCCCTGCCCTAAACTGCCTTTCAATCCGCACACCCGGAGCAAGCCTGATGTCCCGTAGCCAATTCAGCCGCCTTTCGCTCGGCGCAGCCGCCATCGGCGCGCTGGCGATCACCGCCTTCGCTGTCGCCCCGTCTTTGGCGGCGGAAGACGCCGTGGTTATTCCCGCGCCCACGATGGACGCGGCGCCGTCCGATGGCGTCCAGACCGTCGTGTTGTCGGGAGGTTGTTTCTGGGGCGTCCAGGGCGTGTTCCAGCACACCGCAGGCGTCGTCAACGCCGTGTCCGGTTATGCCGGCGGCAACAAGAGCACCGCCCAATACGAGACCGTCAGCACCGGCACCACCGGTCATGCCGAGTCGGTCCAGATCAAATACGACCCGAGGAAGATCAGCTACGGCAAGATTCTGCAGATCTTCTTCTCGGTCGCGCATGACCCGACCCAGCTGAACCGCCAGGGACCGGACAGCGGCACGCAATATCGCTCGGCGATCTTCACCACATCGGACGAACAAAAGAAGGTGGCGGATGCCTATGTCGCCCAACTCAACACCGCCAAAGTCTACAAAAAGCCGATCGTGACCAAGGTGGGGTCGCTCGAGGGGTTCTATCCGGCGGAGGCCTATCATCAAGACTACCTGACACTGCATCCGAACCAACCCTATATTGCCTACAACGACATTCCGAAGGTCGAAAACCTGAAGAAGGTTTTCGCGGAAAACTACATCGAGAAGCCGACGCTGGTGGGGACTGCAAAGGTCACTAACTGACGGCTGTAATGACCAGGAGGTTTCATGTCCGATACCAAGACGATCACCGGCAAGGTCGAGAAGAGCGAAGCGGAGTGGCGCAAGGAGCTGTCGCCGATGCAGTATGCGGTGTTGCGCGAGAAGGCGACCGAGCGGCCGTTCTCCGGCGAATTCGAGCATGAGCAACGGGCCGGCACCTACACCTGCGCCGGCTGCGGCCAGACACTGTTCGAATCCGACGCCAAGTTCGATTCCGGCTGTGGCTGGCCGAGCTTCACCGCGCCCGCGGTGGACAGCCATGTCGACGAGGAGCGCGACGTCACTCACGGCATGGTCCGGACCGAAGTGTTGTGCTCGAAATGCAACGGCCATCTCGGCCATGTGTTCGAGGACGGCCCCGGCCCGACCGGCCTGCGCTACTGCATCAATTCGGCGGCGCTGAAGTTGCAGTCGAAATAGGCCGACGCAGGCTTGATGGTGAAAACAGGCCTGATCCTACCCTGGGCCTGTTGCTGCGATCGGAATATGCTTAGCTCAACAGGCGCGGTGCGGCTTAAGCTAGAAGCGCCGGCGCCTGTTGGGAGAGTGATATGTCGCTTGGAACGATCCTCATCATCATCGTCATCATTTACCTGCTCGGCGGCTTCAGTGGCCGGTTCGGCGGCTATGGCTATGGCATGGGCCATTCCGGGATGGGGCTCGGCGGCGTGATTCTGGTCGTGCTGGTTATTTTGCTGCTGCTCGGCAAGCTGTAAATCACTTAAATAGTTGAAAAATATAGGCTTTTCATTGGAACCGCACGACTGGCCCCGGATTCATCATCCGGGCGCTCAGGAGTCGCATTTCTGTCAAACGAGCTTATATTAAAGACTTCTTGAAATGACGTGTGCCGGAGCGCCGCTCGGTTGGTGGGCCCCGCACGATCCGTTCGCGATGCTACTCGCGCTCCCACGAAAAAGATAAGGGTCACTGACCATGGCTTCCTTCAGCTACAACACCGCCGCCGAATTGTTTCCCGCCGCGATCCGCAAGAAGAAGCGGGCTGGCTTTGCGTATCGGCGTTTTGGCACCGCGGCCGAAGCGGTTCGCTTCGCGATCGAGGAATTGCCGGCGGATTCGCTGAACGGGGCTTATCTGCAGGTTGACGAAGCTCGCTTCGACCAGAGCGGCATCCGTACCCTCTACGAAAGCGAAGCGTTCCCGCTGGAGCGCCGCCCGCGCGCGCCCGAGCCAACTCCTGCCGACAATGCGGACGCTGACGCGGCGTAATCGGATATCATCGTAACGAAGAGCATCTTCCCTCTCGAAGTCGGATTTATCCGACTTCGACATTAGAGACGCCTAACTCGGGTAAGCCCGAATTAGGATGGGGAAGATCAGCGCGGCTGCTTCTCCATCCAGTTTCGCAGCAGCCGCATGTTGCGCATGTTGGCGCGGAACATCACATCGAACGCGTCGCCCGCGATCGGCACCAGCCCGACGGTCCCTTCCAGCGCGACATTGGCCAGCATCCGCGCGGTGACGTACCATGGCGCGCCGAGCGTGCGCGCCTCACGCACCAGCCACAGCGAAAACGCCGACGCGATGAGATCGCCGACCACCGGAATCAATCGGACAATACCGTCGACGCCATAGCGGATATTGGTGCCAGGCAGGACGAACGCGACGTCCAGCAGTCTCGCAAGCGTGTCGAGCCGCGCCAGCCGCTGCTCACGGGTGAGATCGCCGAACGGGTTTGCGCTGGAGTGGCCGAAATCGAACCGAAAGCTCTGAAATCTTCCACCCGGAAATCCCGCACCGAGCGCGTCTGATGGTATCTCGCGGCCGTCCTGATCGATTACAGGACCTTGCGCCTCCGCACCACGAAACGTGGCGGCGGCGGCGCGCGGGGCGGGCTTTCGGAGATAGATATCGTCATTTGACATGGCCATCACATGGGTAACGCGCAAGCGAAACGCAAGTTGCGTTACCGAGAGCGTTAATCAGCGTCCCCCGCGCCGCTACCATCACGCAGTCGCGGGCACGTCGATCGCCTCATGCGCCAGCCACGAGCAGACGACCGCGGGGGCGAAGCCGACCAGGCCATAGAGGAGGAACTGCAGCGCGCCGCTGTCGGATCCTCTGGAGCCGTACATAAAGGTGGCCACGACGAACGCGATCGCGCCGACGATCAGCATCCGCAGTACCGGGACGACGCGTTTGACGTGAAAGACGATGTCGTCCGTCGCCGCGATCATCAGCACCGGGAGGACGCCGAACAGATAGCTGTATTGCAGCGTCTTGAGGAACACCGTGAACAGCTTGGTCACGGCCGACCAGCTCGGCTCATCCCAATATCCGGACATCACCGTGGTCGCGATCAGAAGAAAGAAGCCGCCAATAAACGGCCCCAGCGCTGCGAAAATCAGATACCGTTTCATGCTCCACCCTCGCGATTTTTGCTTGGTATAGCAGCTTTGCGCGCGCTGCGAACTACGTCGAAAGCCGCAAATAGGCCGCCGGCCGCAGCGCCGCACAAATCCCGCGAAGCGAACAATGGAGTTCGATGACCCGCCTGCGACGTTTTTGTTGGCGCTGCCGGAAAAGGGCTTGAGCCCGGTGCAAAAAGCCCGCGTCGACCAGCCCTACTCGCCCCAAGCCGCGAAGGCGTCGTTGAAGGCGCGTTCGCCGGGCGGGCCTTTTTCGATCGCGATGATGGCGCGGCGCTGGTTGACGTAGACCAGCGGCACGTCGAACCATGATCGCTCCTTCAGGAGCTGGATGTTGCGCGCGCGGTCGGAATCGACATTGGACAGGCCAACCAGGAAGAAGCCGTCGGTGACCTTGACGGCGAGACCCGCGAGCGGCGTGCCGCGGGCCTGCTCGTTGGATTTCATCAGAATGCCCGGCACATTGCTGACGCCGCCGCCGGCAAAATCCGGCGGCAGGATGAACGTCAGTTCCGCGGTGTGACTGGCCGGCAGCGAGGTGTCGGTGTTGCGGCGGAACGACATCGTCATCTTGAACTTGCGGTCGGGGATGTCGATATCGGCGCGCACGGCGACATCGGCGGGCTGGCCGCTGCCGCCCTTGATCGGCTCGGTGCGCCACACCACCGTGCCGACATATTGCTTGCCCTTGGGATCGGCGGGATCCTCGTCATACAGCACCACGCGCTGCGCCACCGGCGCAACCTGGTCGGTGGATGACGCCGGCTGGCCGACCCGGTCCGGGATTTTCGGCTTGGCCGGCGGCGCGGTATTGTCCTTTGGCGCTTCGACCACCGTGGCGGACGGCTTGAACAGACCGCTCACGGTCGTCACCACCGACTTGCCCATCAGGATCCCGGCACCCACCAGGATCAGCACGATGCCGATCGCAATCGCGCTCTTGAACGGAAAAACCGTACCGGCGCGCGCGCGCTTCTTTGGCTCGCGGTCCTGCGCCAGACGCGGGCGCGAGGCGGCCGACGACGGTGCGTAGCGTTCGGCCTCCTCGACGGATTCGTCATACGAATAGGCCGCGTCCGGATCGGCGCCGCGGTTCTCCATGCTCGGCTCGGACCGGTCGAATTCCGGCGAGGGCGACGGCACGTTGGCGTAGGTTTTCCGCGCCGAACGGGTGGCCTGCGCGGCGGCGCGCCCGAGTTCGTCGGCATCGGCGGTGATGTCGCGGAAGCCCCGCATGCCCGGCGTCTGCGGGGGCGTGTTGTCGGCGCCACGCCGCGCCACACCCATGCGTTCGCGGGTCGGCGGCAGTTGCTGATCCTGCGGCGGAATCGGGGGCGGCGGCGCTGACCGCGGCCCCGGCGGGTCGGCGCGAAGATTACGCGGCGCGTCCTGCGACGGCCGATCATTGCGCGACGGCGGAGCGGGTGGCCGCGGCCGCGCGGCAGAAGGCGGGGGCGCGGCAGGCGACGGAGCCGCGGAGGACCCTGGCGCGGCATCGCCCGGCCGCGCCCCGGGCCGGGTATTAGCGCGGAATGCATCGCCGGCACGGGCGCGGTCGCGGTCGCCCGCTGGTCGCGCGGCGTCGCCGGATCGTGACGCGTCGCGGGCGCGCTGGGCGGCTTCGGATTCGACCTTGCGTACGGCCTCTTCCAGCGACAGCCGTTCGCGGGTGATCTCGGATTCGCTCAAGGGTGGCTCGACGCTGCGCAGCTGCGCAATCAGCGCAGAGCGTGCCCGTTCATAGAGCGCACGGCGGCTCTCGCCGGGAGCACTGGGATCCAGTCCGGCGATGGCACGGGCGATCAGCGGGTAGTAATCAGCCATCTATGCTCAACATTGCGGGCTTTCCGGTAATATCTCGTTAAGCCTCAAAGGGATTTTGGACGAGAATAGTATCCTCGCGTTCCGGGCTGGTGGAAAGCAAAGCAATCGGGCAGCCCACCAGTTCCTCGACCCGGCGGACGTATTTGATGGCCTGCGCCGGCAAATCTGCCCAGGAACGAGCGTTGGCGGTCGGCTCTTTCCAGCCCTCGATGGTTTCGTAGACCGGCACCACCCGGGACTGAGCCCCCTCGCCGGCCGGCAGATGGTCGATTTCCTTGCCATCCAGCATGTAGCCGACGCAGACTTCGATGCTGTCGAAGCCATCGAGAATATCGAGCTTGGTCAGCGCCAGCCCATGGATGCCGCAGGTCCGCACGGTCTGCCGCACCAGCACCGCGTCAAACCAGCCGGTGCGCCGCTTGCGTCCGGTATTGACCCCGAATTCCTTGCCGCGACGGCCGATCTCCTCGCCGATTTCGTTCATCAGTTCGGTCGGGAACGGCCCCTGGCCGACCCGGGTCGTATAGGCCTTGCAGATGCCCAGCACATAGCCGACCGAACTCGGTCCCATGCCGGTGCCGGTCGCCGCCTGCGCCGCCACCGTGTTGGACGAGGTGACGTAGGGATAGGTGCCGTGGTCGACGTCGAGCAACGCACCCTGCGCGCCCTCGAACAAAATGCGCTTGCCCTCGCGCCGCTTGAGATCGAGCAGCCGCCACACCGTTTCGGCATAAGGCAGCAGCTGCGGCGCCAGCGCGGTCAATTCCTGCAAAATTCCCGCACCGTTGATTTCTTGCAGATTGAGGCCGCGACGCAGCGCGTTGTGATGCGCCAGCAGCCGCTCGATCTTGTGCGGCAGCGTATCGAGATCGGCGAGATCCATCAGCCTGATCGCGCGGCGGCCGACCTTGTCCTCATAGGCCGGACCGATGCCGCGACGCGTGGTGCCGATCGCGGTGACCGCGTTGGAGGATTCGCGCAAGGCATCGAGTTCGCGGTGCAGCGGCAGGATCAGCGTGACGTTTTCGGCCACGCGAAGGTTTTCCGGGCTGATCGCAACGCCCTGGCCCCGCAGCTTGGTCACCTCGTCGAGGAAGGCCTGCGGATCGAACACCACGCCATTGCCGATCACGGCGAGTTTTGACGGCCGCAGCACGCCGGACGGCAGCAGCGCCAGCTTGTAGGTCTCGCCATTGATGACCAGCGTATGACCGGCATTGTGGCCGCCCTGGAAGCGCACGACGATATCGGCTTGCTCCGACAACCAGTCGACGATCTTGCCCTTCCCCTCGTCGCCCCATTGGGCGCCGACGACAACAACATTGGCCATTTCGCGGGTGTTCCCTCTGCAACTAAGCTCTGCACGAGCACGATCTGTTCGGAAAAATGGTCCCCCCTCGGATCACGCCTGAGGGCATCTTTTCCAGATCATGCGCCCCAGCCTAAATCACGGCCGCGGCCGCTCGCATGCGAGGCGTACAATCGGATAAAGGATGCGGGCTATTGACGCAAGCAAGAACGGGCCTTTGAAGGTCACTTCAGGCAACCCCAACCCCTTGATATCCCCTAAAAAAATGGCAGCTGCGACGCGGTGGCACGGACAAGCCCGAGCTATCGGGCCTTTTCAGGGCGCACCACCTCACGATCGGTCTGCCACAGCGATATTCGCTGCTCCGGCGGCAGGTACATTGCGTCGCCTGGCTTGACGCCGATGGCCTCGCCGAACGCGTTCTGGTTGCGCAAGGTGCCGTTGGCCCGGAATTGCCCGGGTGAATGCGGATCGACCTTGAGGCGTTCGACGCGGGCCGCATCGCGCACCTTGTCGCGCCGGCCGATAGGCACGGATCGCAAGCGCCAGGCCAGCATTGTCGGCAGCGTTTTCGCCGAGCATCAGCGCGCCGTTGACGTGATGGCCGGGCAACGGACTGAACGCATCATATTGCGCGACGAGACTGCGCGTCTTGGCATCGAAGCGGGAGCGATCCCGTCGGTCCACCAATTGCGCTGATTGCCGTTGCCGTCGAACCGGCTACCCTGATCTTGCAAACACAACGGAGCGTGTAGACGCGGGGTCGTGGTCCCGCGCATGGTCGCGATGCATCCAGCCCATTGATACCAGCTGAAAATCCGTGTCTGTGACATCAGCCGGGTGAATGTTCCGGCCCGGAATCAAGCTCCGGGCGGGCACCGGTATGATTTTGAACCGGGCCCAGAACGACACACCATGTCAGTCTCCACTCCGACTTCGAACCCGGCCCCTTCCGGTAGCTGGATCTCCAACCAGCCCTATCTCTTGCTGTGCATCACCGCGTTGTGCTGGGCCGGCAATGCCATCGTCGGCCGCCTTGCGGCGGGGCATATTCCACCGGTGACGCTGTCGTTCCTGCGCTGGTCGCTGGCGTTCCTCCTCATCCTGCCCTTCGCATGGAAACATCTGGTGCGCGACCGGGCTGCCATTCGCGGCCGGCTCGGCACCATGATCGTGATTTCCGTCACCGGCATCAGCGCCTTCAACACGCTGCAATACTGGGCGCTTGAATATACCCAGGCGCTGAACACGCTGCTGCTGCAATCGGCCGGACCGCTGATCGTCGCGGTGTGGTCGCTGACCCTGCTCGGCGTAAGGTTGACACTGGCGCAGGCCATCGGCGTCGTGGTGTCGCTGACGGGTGTGCTGGTGATCCTGTTGCATGGCGACCTCACCACGCTCACCAGCATCGAGTTCAACAAGGGTGACGTCATCTTCATCGTCGCCCTGGTGATCTTCGGGTTCTATTCCGTGATGACGCTCAAGCGTCCGGCGATCCATCCGCTGTCGTTTGCCGCCTTCACCTTTGGTTGCGGCTCGGTATTCCTCATTCCGCCGCTGGTCTGGGAAATGCTCTCGCGCCCGCTGATGGCGCTGAATACGGCGAACCTGCTGTCGCTGTTCTACGTCGCGGTGTTTCCCTCGACCTTGGCCTATCTCTGCTACAATCGCGGCATCCATTTGATCGGTGCCAACCGTGCCGCGCCGTTCTTCCATGTGGTGCCGCTGTTCGGATCGGTGATGGCGATGGTGTTTCTCGGCGAGCGCCCGCAGCTATTTCATTTCGTGGGCTTCGCGCTGGTGCTGACGGGCGTCTTCGTCGCCTCGCGCAGGGCATCGGCGCCTTCAGCCTTGCCCGAACCGCAATGATCACGCCGGCTGCAGGATCGCGGGTCCGTCGCCAATCATGTCATGCATGATCCGCGATAGCCGCACCCGCGCCGGCAGGTTGGGCGCGATCATGCCGTGCGCGCGCCTGAGCACGCCCGGCACGAATTCGCACGCCTGCAGGCGATCATAATCATAGGGCCCGGGCATGCGAAGGTTGCGGGTATTGCAAGCCGAAAAGCCGAAGCGGGCGTAGTAAGCAGGATCTCCGACCAGCAGCACCGCGCGGTATCCGCGCGTCCGGGCCGCGCGCAAGGCGCGCCACATCAGGACCGCGCCGACCCCGCGCTTGCGGACACACTCGTCCACCGCGAGCGGACCCAGCAGCAGGCAGCGAGTGACATTCCCGGCCATGACCGACCAGAGCCGCACCGTACCGATGAGATCGCCGTCTTCGAAAGCCGCTAATGCCAGCCCGCGCGCCGGCACGCGTCCTTCGCGCAAGCGCTCCGAACTCTTGGTGAAACGGTCCGGTCCGAACGCGGCATCGAGCAGATGATCGCGGGCAGCGATGTCGCAAGGCTTTTCGCGCCGGATTTCAATTCGCGTCGGATGATGGGTCGCCCGAGCGTGCGGAGTGACGTCGCTCGGGGATAACATCACGGCACCCGCGCCAGGCTGATGAAGGCCTCGTTGAGATCCTTGCATTTCAGATTTTCAACCAGTTCCCGCGGCGTCCCCATCGCAGCGACGCGGCCGCGGCTCATGATCACGACGAAGTCGCAGAGCTGCTCGACTTCGAGCATGTTGTGGGACGACAGCAGGATGGTAGCGTTGCAGCGCTCCCGATAGGCACGCAGCCGGCTGCGAACCCATTCGGCGCGATCGGGATCGAGCGAAGCGGTCGGCTCGTCGAGCACCAGCACGTCGGGATTGTTGATCAGCGCCTTGGCGATCGAAACCCGGGTTTTCTGGCCGGCCGAAAGCCGCCCGGTCACCCGATCCAGGGTATCGCCGAGGTCGAATTCCTCGGTCAATTGCTGAACCCGCGCCTTGACGTTGGGCACGCCGTAAAGCCGCCCGAACACATTCAGATTCTCGCGCACCGTGAGCCGCCCCGGCAAGGCGACGTACGGGCTCTGGAAATTCATCCGGCTCAGCACCTTGTGGCGCTCATGCGCCATGTCGTGACCGAGCACCGTGGCGCGACCGACGGTCGGAACCACCAGACCCATGATCATCGCGATCGTGGTGGTCTTGCCGGCACCGTTGCCGCCGAGCAGACCGACGGTCCAGCCCTTCGGAACCACGAAGTTCACCTCGTCCACCGCCCAGTGCGTGCCGTATTGCTTGCACAGCGTTTCGACAGCGATGGCAGGCGGCGCATCCGATTTGATCGCTGCCGGCGGCTCGACCGGAGCTGCTTGGGTTTCGGCCAGGAACGGCTTTGTGCCGCCGCCGCAGAAGCTTCTTGAAATGTAGTTCATGACGATGTCCCCTGTTACTCGCCCATGGTGAGCAGCACGCCTTTGTGGCGGGCGCTGCGCAGCAGGAGCATGAATGATGTGAAAGCGAGGCCGAGATAGACCAGGTTGAGGGCGAAGCACTCGACCATCAGATCGGTGCGGACCACGCCATCGAGCAGGATGGCTCGCATACCTTCGAACACGTAGGTGGGCGTCAGCGACCATGCCAAGGGTTGCAGCCAGAGCGGCAGCACCCAGACCGGGTAGTAGACGCAGCACAATGGCAGCACCAGGATCATGATCGAATAGGCCAGGCTTTCGGCACCGAGGCCCTGCCGGATAATCATCCCGGAGACAACAAGCCCGATCGCCCAGCCCGTCATCACCAAATTGATGAAGAACACGATCAGGCCAAATCCCAATCCGTAGATGTTGAAGCCGAACAGCAGCCACACCAGCAAGGTGACGGGGATGGTGCCGATCAATAGCCGGATCAGGCTCATCAGCATCAGCGAGGCCGCCAGTTCGGCCGGCTGCAGCGGGCTCATCATCAGGTTTGCGAGATTGCGCGACCAGATCTCTTCAAGGAACGTGAAGCTGAAGCCGAGCTGGCCGCGGAACAGAACGTCCCAGAGCAGCACGGCACCCAGCAGCATGCCGCCGGTGCTCGCCATCGACGATTTGCTGTCATAGAGGTAGGTGTAGAGAAAACCCCACACCAGCATCGACATCGCCGGCCAATAAACCAGTTCCAGCAGCCTCAGCCATGACGAGCGCAGCAGGTAGAAATAACGCGCCGTCATGGCCGCCATACGATTGATAGATTCTGTCACGACACATATCCCCTTCAGTCGAAGTTTTCTGCCGAGTTCATGCCATTTCGCGGCGGATCGGCCGACGCTTGCCGATCTTCGGCGGGAAGGCATCGAGCACGACCGACTTGACGTGAACCGGATGCTCCAGGCAGACCGAAAGCAGGTCTTCCAGATGCGCGATCGAACCCTTCAACCGTGACTCCGGGGTATCGGCGCTGAGTACCACGCGGGCCTCGACCTGGTCGTATCCGCTCTGCACGATTTCGAACTGCACCAGATGCAGGTCGCAGTCGAACATCCACCGGTAGGTCGCATCGAGGATGCTTCCGGCCGGGACCTTGCGGCCATCGCGGTTGATGAAGGCGTCGTTGAGCCGGCCGTCGATGCTGGCAATCTGCGACCAGTTGATATCGCTGGGCGCGGGATTGACCGGCTGGGTGATGTAATCGCCCTGCACATACCGGATGAACGGCATGGCTTCGTTGAGCAAATTGGTGATGACGGCGATGCCGGACTGGCCCGCGGGCCGCGGCTCCATCGTCACGGGATCGAGCACGTCGAGATGCACGGTGTCTTCGCAGACATAGTAATTGCCGTCCTGCATTTCGAGCGCGATGCGGGTTGCCTCTTCGGAAGAGTATTCGTCGAGTACGGGCACGCCGAGCTGACGCGACCATTCCTGGCGCTGGGCGCGTGAGGAATATTCCGAATGCGTCACCGCCAGATTGAGCGAGGAACGGAATTCGTCGACATGCGGCATCAGCGCATCGAGGCTCGACGGATAAAGCGAAAGCATCCTCGGCCCGAGGTAGCGCAGATGCTGGGCGACGCGCGCCGGCGGGATGATGTTCGAGATGAAGGCGGTCGGATACTTGCCGCCGATCGAGTCGAACCACCACGGCACGGTGTAGACGTGGGCGAGCAGGTCGTTTTCGCGGTAATTGAACCCGCTCTGCATCGCGAACTGGCGCACACCCTGGATGGTATCGGTGAGGATCGCGTCGTAGTCGACACGGATCAGAAGCGTCTGGCCCGACGATCCCGAGGACCGGGTCGGGAACAGGTTTTCGCTCTTGTACTTCTTGTTGACGCACTGATCCGGGAACGCCGCGACCAGCTCGGGCTTGGTGATCACCGGAATCTTCTGGATGTCGTCATAATTGCGCAGATGTGAGGGCTTGAAGCCCGCCGCCTTGTACTTGGCGCGATAGACCGGGATCTCGCGATAAGCCATCTCGACCAGTTGCTTGATTCGCGCGAACTGCTGGTCGCGGATTTGGGACACCGGCAAATACGGGTGCGCCATGCAGGTGCTGAGATAATTTTCGGCGGCGGCGACCAGCTCAGGGGATTCCTGATCGCCGGTCTGAAAGGCGGGGCGCGTGTGCTGGGCTTCCCAGAACTGCAGCCGATCCGGCGCAGGCGTGTTCGAGGAAGCGGCTTGATCGAGCAAGGCGAGGTCGTCGCCGGTCGAAACTTCAGTCACGGAATGAGATACGGCATCCATTGTTTGTCTCCATTGGGTTTCAGCAAGTGCTCGGGCCCTTCTCAAGTGACCGTCGCGATACCCCGTGGTGTCGTGGTTCTGGAGACGCGTTCATATCCCGCGTGATGCAGATCACACGCGGTTCAAAGGCGCGTTGACCGCGCGCGATTAAGGGTTCACGAATATCCCGAAGCGATGCCGGATATGAACCCGGCGTCCGGAAGCGGAAGCTCGAGCGTCCGCGCGCGATTCAAACCGTCATGCTGGAAGCTTGAATTTGCTGTAGGCTTCAGCGGTCGCGATGATGACATGCTCCGCACATCCGTTGCGACGATGCAGGTCACACCGGGTTTCGTATTCCGCCGATGTCATCATGTCGATGAACGCGGCTACCGACGGGTAATACACCAGCGCCAGATAATCCCATTGATGGCCGTCCTGCTCGCCGAGCGCGACCGTCTTGGCATCGCCGGTCCACAGCAGCGTTCCGCCGCGGGCCTTGATCATCGGCACCGTCAGCGCGCTGTAACGCAAATAAGCATCCCAGCCGCTGCCGTCGCCATCGAGCGAGCGCGCATGAAACCGCATCAGGTTCACCATCACCACCGCTCCCTGATGATCGAGCGCCTCGAGACCTCTGACATTCAATAAATCCACGCCCATGGCCGGCTCCTCAAATCGCGCGCGACAGATTGCGGCATTGTAGCATTGCGGCCGCGGGGCTTGTCGCGCGGTATCAATCCGTCGCATCGTCGCGTCGAGCCCATGACAATTCCCAAGCCGCCGCCTCCAGCCCAGCCGTCCGGTCCCGATCCGGTCCGATGGCTCAATAACCAGCCCTATCTGCTGCTGAGCCTGACCTCACTGTTCTGGGCTGGCAATATCGTGCTCGGCCGTTACGTCGCCGGCCATGTGCCGCCGATGACGCTGTCCTGCATCCGCTGGGTCGGCGCGTTTTTCATGCTGCTGCCGTTCGCAAGACCGCATCTGCGGGCCGACTGGCCGGCCTTGCGCGCGCGGCTGCCGCTGCTGATCGGGCTCTCGGCGACCGGGTTCGCCCTCAACAATGCATTGTCGTATTCGGCGCTGCAATATACCCAGGCGCTGAATGCGCTGCTGATCCAGTCTTCCGGACCCTTGTTCGTGGCGCTGTGGTCGCTGTTATTATTCGGCGTGCGGCTAACCCGGGCGCAATTCGCCGGCATCGCGATTTCACTCGCCGGCGTGCTCACCATCATCCTGCACGGCGATTTCGGCGCGCTCGCCAGCATCCAGTTCAACAAGGGCGACGTGATGTTCGCCGGCGCGCTATTGGCCTTTGGGCTGTATTCGGCGCTGATGCCGCGACGGCCGCGGACCCATCAACTGTCGCTGATTGTCTTTACCACCGGCTGCGGCGCGTTATTGCTGCTGCCGTTCTCGATCTGGGAGTATTCGGTCGGGATTACCCTTAAATTCGACGCGCTGTCGCTGGCCACGCTGGTCTATGTCGTGATTTTTCCCTCGACGCTGGCCTATCTGTTTTTCAACCGCGGCATTGCCCTGATCGGACCGAACCGCGCCGCGCCGTTCTTCCATCTGGTGCCGGTGTTCGGCTCCGTGATGGCGATCGTGCTGCTCGGCGAACAGCCACGGCTGTTTCACCTGATCGGCTACGCGCTGGTGCTGGCCGGCGTCGTGATCGCGTCACGACAGGCCTCGGCCAGGGTATAGGCCCTGGCCGGGCACCATTGTTCATCGGATCAGGCCGCGCGAACCTTGGTCAGAAATTCGTCGACCGCGTTGCGCAGCATGCCCGACTGGTTGTCGAGTTCGCGGGCATTCGAGAGCACGTCCGATGCCGCCTTGCCGGTAGCCGCCGCCGCGGTGGTGACGCCGCCGATATGGCTGCTGATCTCACTGGAGCCGGCCGCGACCGACTGGATGTTGCGCGCGATCTCGCGGGTGGCATCGCCCTGCTGCTCGATCGCGGTCGAAATGCTGACCGTGATCTCGCTCATCTGCGCGATGGTCTCGGTAATGCCGCCGATCGAGACCACTGCATCGCTGGTGGAAGCCTGCATCGCGGCTACCTGGGCGGAGATTTCCTCGGTCGCCTTGGCGGTCTGGTTGGCCAGCGCCTTGACCTCGGAAGCCACCACCGCGAAACCGCGGCCGGACTCGCCGGCGCGCGCCGCTTCGATGGTCGCGTTGAGCGCCAGCAGATTGGTCTGGGCTGCGATGCTGTGGATCAACTTGACCACCTCGCCGATCTTCTCGGCGCCGGTCGACAGCGCCTGAACGGTGGTGTTGGTGCGCTCGGCATCGCCGACCGCCTTGCTGGCGATCTCGCTGGAACGCGCGACCTGGCGCGAGATCTCGGCGACCGAGCTCGAGAGCTCTTCCGCTGCTGCAGCGACCGTGCCGACGTTGTTCGATGCGCTTTGCGAGGCCGCGCCGACGGTTGCGGCGCGGGCGCTGGCGTCGCTGGCGGTCGAGGTCATCGATTGCGCGGTGGTCTGCATGCCGGCCGCCGCCGTCGAAACTGAACGAACGATGCCGGTGACGCTGCGCTCGAAGTCACTGGCGATATTCTCCATCGCCGAGCGACGCTCGGTTGCCGCGCGTGCCTGGGTTGCCGTCTCGGCCTGTTCGAGCCCGCGGATACGCACCGCATTGTCCTTGAAGATCTGAACCGTCGCCGCCATCGCGCCGACCTCGTCGCCGCGGCCGATGCCGGGAATCTCACCGTCGAGTTTGCCGTCGGCCAGCGCCTGCATCCGCGCGCCGAGCAGGCCAAGCGGGCCGGAGATGCTGCGGCCGATCAGCCAGGCAATGCTGCCCCCGATCACGGCAATACCAAGAATGGCAAGGCCCAGGGTCCACGCGATCGGCGTCATCTTGGCGTCGAGATCGTCGAGATAGGCGCCGGTGCCGAGATACATGTCAAAGCCGGGAACGTTGACGGCGTAACCGACCTTGCGAATCGGTTTTTCGTCGCCGGGCTTCACATATTCATAATACAGCAGGATCGAGCCGTTGGCCCGGACGCCATCCATCAATTCATGCGACAGCTTCCTGCCGTTGGTCACCACTTCCATGCGGTTGGTACCGACCTGCTTGGGATCGGGCGCCAGGATCGTGATGCCGTCATACGAGGTGCCGAACAGGTAGCCCGCGCCCTTGTCATAGGTCATGGTATTGCCGCGGCGGCCGAGTTCGGCGATTGCCTGCTCCTTGGTCATCTTGCCGGCATCGACTTCTTTCTTCAGGCCGGCGGCCATGTTGAGGCCCATATCGACGATCGCCCTGGCCTGGTCGAGGCGCGCATTCAGCATCTCGCGCTGCATCAAATAGCCCGCCAGTGCGCCGGCAACACAGAGACCGAGCAGCGTCACACCCACCAGGATGCCGAGCTTGGGGGTAATCTTCAGGTTGCTGAGCTTCACGAGGATCTCCGGGGAATGGGCAAAGGACCGCAAATTGGCGGAATGACTTGCTTCAAGTTATAGTGAAACCCTTTAGCGCTTGGTTACCACCACTCCTCCGTAGAAGTACGGGACGAAAGAGGCCGCCGCGCGCGGCGGGAAGAACGGCTAATCAAGACGCAGGAAAATCGGGAGCCGGCGGCGTCCTGTCGCGGTCGTAACCAACACCGAAGTGTCAAATCGGGAGAAAAAAATGCCCAAGTTCAAAGTGGTGACGCCGAAGGGCGCGAGCTTCACAACCGCCGGCGGCGGCTATGCCTTCGAAAAGGAAGCGCTCGAGCCGATCGATGCCGAGATCGTCGAAGCGCCGACCAGCGAAGACGAATTCATCGCCGCCGCGCGGACCGCCGACGCCATCTACGCCAAGGGCATCCCGATCACCAAGAAGATCATCGACGCGCTGGAAAACTGCAAGGTCATTACGCTGGGCAGCGTCGGCGTCGACAGCGTCGACATCAAGGCCGCCACCGCGCGCGGCATCCCCGTCACCAACATTCCCGACACCTTCATCGAGGAGGTCGCCGACCACGCCATGATGCTGTTGCTGGCGGGCTTTCGGCGGCTGATCGAGCAGGACAAGATGGTCCGCGAAGGCCGCTGGTCGGAGGGCCGTCCGGCGCTGCTGAAGATCCCGCGGCTGATGGGACAGACGCTCGGCTTCATCTCGTTCGGCCGGGTCGCGCGCGCCGTCGCCAGGCGCGCCGCGCCGTTCGGTCTTCGCATGATGGCCTATGACCCCTTCATCCAGGAGACTCTGATTTCAGAGCATGGCGTGATGCCGGCAACCCTGTCGGAAGTGCTGTCGCAGTCGGATTTCCTGTCGATGCATGCGCCGGCGCGCCCCGAGGTGCACCACATGCTCGGTGAGAAGCATTTCAAGCAGATGAAGCCGAGCGCGATCTTCATCAACACCGGGCGAGGCCCGACTGTCGACGAAGTGGCGCTGATCAAGGCGCTGCAGGAAGGCTGGATCGCGCATGCCGCGCTCGACGTGCTGGAAAAGGAACCGCCGTCGCACAACAATCCGCTGCTGCGCATGGAAAACGTCACGCTGACCGCGCATGTCGCTTCGGCGTCGGCGCGTTTCGACGAGGCGCGCAAGCGTCGTGTGGGCTACGAATTGTCACTGGTGCTATCCGGGATGTGGCCGGTAAGCTGCGTCAATCCTTCGGTACTGCAGAATACCGCGCTCCGGCGCTGGCAACCCGTCAGCATGGACCGCGGCCCGAACAGCTAGGCCGAACGGGGCGACAAAACTATAGCGCCGTGAAGAAGTGAGACCCACCTACTCACGGCGCGCGCAAATTGGCATCACCCGACATTAGAGCATGATCCGGAAAAGTGGAAACCGGTTTTCCGAAAAGATCATGCTCAAACAATAAGATGACCGACGAGCATGATTCAACTTAGTTGAAGCATGCTCTAGCCGGCCGGTGTCATCACGACGCCCTTGTCCTTGGGCCAGCGCACCCGCCATGCAAAGGCGATGTCCCTGGTCTCGCCGGGCTTGGCCTCGAACGCCCATTCCAGCACGCCACGGCGGTCGCGCAGATTGCTCGTGGTCGGCGGCGTTGTCGACGACAGCATCTCGACCTGAATGTCCTCGTTCTCGCTAACTGGCAACCGGTCTTCAATCGCGACATGGATCGGGAAATCATGACCGTTGCGCACGGTGGTCTTGAACGACCGCTCGTCGGTCTTCGACGTCGTCACGATCAGGCCTGCCGACCCCTCGTTGCGGTTGACGACGGCGCGCTCGATCTTGACCTTGTCGTCGGCGCCGAAGCCGAGCCGCACGGTCTCATCCTTCGACGCCGCCTTCATTTGACCGCGGCCGACGAATACCCCGTCGCGATAGATCGCGACCCGTCCGGGCAACAGCGGCGCATCCTCGTTCTGCCTGAAGCTGGCCTCCAGAAAGCCGGTGGGATCGATCACCGGCGCCGCGCGCACGACAAGGTCCGGCGCAATCGTGGCCGTTGAAACCCGCAGGCTCTTGGCGCCTTCGCTGGTCCCGACGCTGACGCGGCCCTGAATTTTGAACAGCACCTGGAAGCCGCCGATTTCGGCCACGGCCTGGCGCTCTTCGGCCTGCTGCGGCGCCGGTGCCGCGAGCTTGGCCGCCGAGCGCATGAGCGGTTTTGCGTAGTCCATGACCGGGCTTGCCGGGGCCAGTCCACCGACCAGTTGCGGATATTGCACGATCAGCGAATTGAGTTCGGGCGCGTTGCCGCCGCGGGCGGTTCGCACCGTCGAGACGCTGAGCGCCACATTCGACCAGTCCTCGCCGGTGGTCTGGGTGATTTCGGCGCGGCGCACCAGTTCAAGCGCCGGCTTGCAATCCCTGGCGCCGGTATCAAGCCGCGCGTCATAGAGTGGCGCCCAGCGGGCGTTGCGCACCGCATAGGTTACCCTGAGCCTGGCCTTGGTCGCATTGGCGGCGGCGAGATCGACCCGTACCTCGAGCTTGTTCGGCGGCTTGATCGCACGATCCTGCTCCAGGCGCGCGATCTGGCGATCGAGGTCGCGTTGCTGGCGTTCGGCATCGCGGACCGCGGTATCGGCGCTGGCGACTTCCTCCGAGACCGCGGCAAACGCCGCGCGCCATTCCGAGATCGGGCGCGCCTCGCCCTTGTCGCCAAGGCCCGCCGGCGACACCTCGGCAAAGCGCTCGGCAAATTTGCGGCGCGCATTGGCCGCATCGATCGCGCCTTGCAGATTGTCGCGTTGGTCCTTGAGCGCCTCGATGCGCTTGTCCAGTTCGGGCAAATTGGCCGGCGGCGCCGCGCGCGGCGGCCGGGCATCGATCGCACCTATGGTAAGCTTGGCGTCCGCCTCGCCCTCCACCCGTAGCGAGGACATATCGATCCCCAGCGGAAAGTCATTGAGTACCACGGTGTTATCGCCGGCCGGCACATCGACCGCGATCAGGCGCGTGACGCTGGCGCCATCGGGATAGACGGTGACGGCATCGACCGTCGATACGGCATCGACATTGTCCGCGCGCGCCGGCATCGCGGCAAGCGCGGTCAACATCAACAGGCTCGTGGTGGCAAGACTGTTTGCAAGCAATCGCATGGCTTCCTCCCCGCAAAGTCGCACTACCTTCAGTGCTTGGACGCAGCGGGCAAGGAACCGGTTCGATTGGGGTTTCCGTAAGGCCTCGCCGGGGCGGAGCCGCGGCGGCGAGGTCGAGAAATTGGAGCACCGAGAAGGAGGTGCAGTTCACCCTCCCCTGGAGGGTGAGCCGTACGCGCCAAGGTTTTTTAAAACACCAGCGGCTCTAGAAAACTAAAGCCTTGGCCTGCTTCACCTGCGGCAGCGCCTGCACCTTGGTCAGCACATCCGCCGGCACCGCACCGTCGACCTCGACCAGCGCGATGGCGTCGCCACCCTGCCTGTGACGGCCGAGGTGGAAGGTTGCGATGTTGATCTTGGCGTCACCCAGAAGGCCGGCGAACTTGCCGATGAAGCCCGGTTTGTCCTCGTTGGTGATATAGATCATCGATTTGCCGAACTCCGCATCGACGCGGATGCCCTTGATGTCGACCAGCCGCGGCTTGCCGTCGGCATAGACCGTGCCCGACACCGAGCGTTCCTGCCGTTCGGTGGTGACGGTGACCGTGATCAGGCTTTCATAGTCGCTTTGCGCGGCGCGCACGATCTCGTCGACCACCATGCCGCGCTCCTTGGCGACGACCGGGGCCGAGACGACGTTGACGTCGCCCAGCATCGGCCGCAGCAGGCCCGACAGCACCGCCGAGGTCAGCGCCTTGATTTTCATTTCGGCGACATGGCCTTCATAGGTGATCTGCACCTTGGCGATGCCGCTCTCGGTGAGCTGGCCGGCGAACGAGCCAAGCTTTTCGGCCAGTTCGATGAACGGTTTCAGCTTCGGCGCTTCTTCGGCTGTTATCGAGGGGAAATTGACCGCGTTGGAAATCGCGCCGTTCAGGAGATAGTCGGACATCTGTTCGGCGACCTGCAGCGCGACGTTCTCCTGCGCTTCGGTAGTGGCCGCGCCAAGGTGCGGTGTGCAGATCACGTTGGGATGGCCGAACAGCACGTTGGAGGTCGCAGGCTCCTCGACGAACACGTCGAACGCCGCGCCCGCGACGTGCTTGGAATTCAGGGCGTCGACCAGCGCCTGCTCGTCGACCAGGCCGCCGCGCGCGCAATTGACGATGCGGACGCCCTTTTTCATCTTCGCCAGCGCGCCGGCGTCGATGATATTGCGGGTCTTTTCCGTCAGCGGCGTGTGCAGCGTGATGAAGTCGGCGCGCTTGAACAGATCTTCCAGTTCGACCTTCTCGACGCCGATATCCTTGGCACGCTCCGGCGACAGGAACGGATCGAACGCGATCACCTTCATGCGCAGGCCAAGCGCCCGATCGGCGGCGATCGAACCGATATTGCCGCAGCCGATCACGCCGAGCGTCTTGCCGGTGATTTCGACCCCCATGAAGCGGTTCTTTTCCCACTTGCCGGCCTGCGTCGAGGCGTCGGCCTGCGGAATTTCGCGGGCCAGCGCCAGCATCAAGGTGATGGCATGTTCGGCCGTCGTGATCGAATTGCCGAACGGCGTATTCATCACGATGACGCCCTTCGACGTGGCCGCCGGGATATCGACATTGTCGACGCCGATGCCGGCGCGGCCGATCACCTTCAGCCGCGTCGCCTTCTCGATGATCTTGGCGGTCGCCTTGGTGGCGGAACGGATCGCGAGCCCGTCATAATTGCCGATGATCTCGGCGAGTTTGTCCTTGTCCTTGCCGAGATTGGGCTGGAAATCGACATCGACCCCGCGATCCCTGAAGATCTGCACCGCCGCAGGCGACAGCGCATCGGAAATGAGAACTTTGGGTTTGGACATGGGGGTGATCCGTTGATGGACGATGCATTTGATGTGTCACCCGCGGGCAAAAGCGCGAAGCTCGTCTTCGCTTTTGCCCGGTCATGACAGTGAGATGAACTTACGTCGCCTTGTTACGCAGCGTTGGTCACGCAGCCTTGTCACGCAGCCTTGGCGAGTGACGCCTTGGCTTCCGCGAACGCCCAGTCGATCCACTGCGTCAGCAGCGCGACGTCGTTGGCCTCCACGGTAGCGCCGCACCAGATCCGCAAACCTGCCGGCGCATCGCGGTAATGCGCGAAATCGAAACCGGCGCCTTCCTTCTCCACCAAAGCGACGAGCTTCTTGGAGAACTCAGCCTGCGCGTCCGGCGTCAGCGAAATGATCGCGGGATCGATCACCTTCATGCACACCGACGTGTTGGATCGAATAGCCGGATCCCTGGCGAGGAAATCGATCCACGGCGTTTTCGCCTTCCAGTCGACGAGCACCTTGGTGTTGGCGTCGGCGCGCGCCATCAGGCCCTTGAGGCCGCCGATCGACCTGCCCCAATTCAACGCATCGAGGTAGTCCTCGACACACAGCATCGACGGCGTGTTGATGGTCTCGCCTTCGAAGATGCCCTGGTTGAGCTTGCCGCCCTTGGTCATGCGGAAGATTTTCGGCAGCGGCCACGCCGGCGTGTAGCTTTCGAGCCGTGCCACCGCGCGCGGGCTGAGTACAAGCATGCCGTGCGCGGCTTCGCCACCGAGCGCCTTCTGCCAGGAGAACGTCACCACATCGAGCTTGGGCCAATCGAGCGGTTGGGCAAACGCCGCCGAGGTCGCGTCGCAGATGGTGAGACCTTCGCGCCTGGCGCTGATCCAGTCGGCATTGGGAACGCGCACGCCGGAGGTGGTGCCGTTCCAGGTAAAGACGATGTCGGAAGCCGGATCGGCCTTGGCCAGATCAGGGATTTCACCATAGCCGGCATGCAGCTTGGTGACGTCCTTGAGCTTCAATTCCTTGACGATATCGCTGACCCAGCCCTCGCCAAAGGATTCCCAGGCGATGGTGGTGACGGGCCGCGCACCGAGCAGCGACCACAGCGCCATCTCGACCGCGCCGGTGTCCGACGCCGGAACAATACCGATCTTGTAATCGGCTGGCACTTCAAGCACTTCGCGCGTCAATTCGATCGCGAGCTTGAGCTTGGCTTTGCCGACCTTGGCACGATGCGAACGGCCGAGGGCGGCGTCTTTGAGATTTTGGGGATTCCAGCCAGGGCGCTTGGCACAGGGGCCGGAAGAGAAATGCGGCACGTTCGGCCGCGAAGCGGGCTTCGCTACGGTCATATTCTATCCTTCCAGATAGCAAGCCTCCCGTTGGGGGGAGGTGTCCCGCCGCGGTGAATAAGGGAACCGGCCGCAATCGTCAAGAAACTTCGGGCGGATCACGCTCGATTGATGACTCGGCAGCGGCCTGCGACGGTATTTCCGGAAGCTGTTGTGAACTCAAAAGCTCTGCTGCGTCCGTCATCAGGCGCGCGGCACGCCTGCGGCTCGCGACTTTCAAAATGCTTTTTTCATCGGCCCGAACGACATATTCGTCGCCAATTCTAACCATCGAATAATTTTTCACGTGCAGTCCCCAAATTGCCCAAGCCCGGTTGAATATGTCGGACGGCGGTCAATCGTTCCGCAAAGCAAAATGGCAAAAGGCCGGTTAGTTTACCGTGCCTTAACCGGAACCGATAATGCCGACCACTTCAGGCATCAGCCAGCGCGGCACTCAACTTCTCGATTGGACTCTGCATTAAAATCGCACGGTCATCCCGACATGGCTGCGCTGGAATCCGAGCCGCTCATAGAACCGCTGTGCGTCAACGCGGGTATGATGCGTCAGCAATTCGACCAGTTTGCAGCCCCTGGCACGCGCCTCGCCGACCGCCCATTGCACCAATTGCTCGCCAATGCCCCGGCTACGGCAATGCGAAGCGACGCGGACGTCCTCGAGCAGGCCACGCGAGGCGCCCTGCGAACTCACCCCCGGCAAGATGCAGAGCTGCAGGCAGCCGACCACGACACTCTCATGATCCACCGCAACCACGAGCTGGATCTGCGGATCGCGATCGACCCTTTCGAATGCCTCGAAATAGCATCGCGGCAGCGGATCTTCGAGCCGCTCCCGTGCGCTGCCGAGCCGGTCGTCGGCCAGCATGGCGACGATAGCCCGGAGGTCGTCGCGACGGGCTTGGCGGATGGTGATCGATGAGGTCGCAGCCATACTGGTCTCCGTCATTCCCGGCGCGCCGGCGGCAGCCCGAGATATTTTTCGATCGCGACAATCCAGCGCTGGAGCGCGGCGTATTCATCGAGCTGAAAGCCGCCTTCATGCGCGACCCGCGTATAGGCCAACAGCGCAACGTCGGCGAGTGAAACCGCCTCACCCGCCAGGAACCGCGTCACGGCGAGCTGCTGTTCCATCCGCGTCAGCGCCGCATAGCCGCGCTTGACCTTCTCGGGATCGAGATCGGAGGCCGGCTTGCCGAGATAGACCATCTGAAAGCGGCAAACGGCAATATAGGGCTCGTGGCTATATTGTTCCCAGAACAGCCATTCATCCATTTTCGCCGTCATGAAGGCATCGGAAGGAATGAGATCGCTGCCGCGGGCGAGATACCGGATGATGGCGTTGGATTGCGCCAAGGTGCGACCGTCGTCGAATTCAACGGTCGGCACCTGCCCGGCGCTGTTGAGGCGGAGAAATTCCGGCGTTCGCGTTTCGCCCTTGAGCGTATCGACCTCGACCCAGGTATGGGTCGACGCGAGTTTATCGCAGACCCACTTCACCTTCAGGCAATTGCCTGAATTGCTGTCGCCATGGATTTTTATCAATCGCGCTGCCCCGAACGTGGAGGCATCGGACCAGTCATCTTATTTTCTGTCAAGCGCGGACGCGCGCTCGCCGCGATCAGAACTTGTAGCCGATGCCCAACCGGCCGGAATTGATGTTGGTTTCAATCGCCGATGTCACCCGCTGATATTCGTATTCGGCGCGTACAAACAGCCCGCCCACCAGCATCACGTCGATCCCGGCGCCGGCGGAATAGCCATAGACCAGGGTGGTGTGGGTATTGCTGGATAAAGGTGGAATGTTTGGCGCGGGCGACGCCGAAACATTGCGATCGACCGTCTGGCTGCCCATGCCCAGACCGGCGAAGGCGTAGGGCAAGAAACACCCCAGCGCGTAACCCGCACGCAAGCGCAGCGAACCGAAGTCCGTCAGGTTCACTGACGCGCTCGATGTCGCTGTCGACGTCGCGAACAAGCTGACGGGATTAATAATCGCTCCCGTGGATGTGGACAGCGCGCGATAGTTGCTGTGCAGATAGTTTGCTTCAACACCGACGACGATATCGTCCCATTGGCTGTTGTAGCCGAGGAATCCGCCGTAGCCATCCGACACGCTGTTGGCGGTACCAAGTCCCTTCCAAGGGTATCTGGTTGCAAGCGGCGAGTCGAACGTACCTTCCAGATCGCTGTTAATGGAAGGCGTTACTTTCGAGCTCGCCGAACCGTACGATCCCTGGCCGCCGACATAATAGCCCTGCCAGTTGACCGCCGGCGCAGGACCCGCCGGTAGCGTGCCGCGAAGAAAATCGGGCATGTCGGCCGCCTGCGCGCCGGTTGCCGCCCCGAACATCAACGCCGCCAGGAATAATCTACGCATTGCACCGCTCCGATCGAACACTCTGAACTTGCGTCGATCATCGCTCGTTAACCTTAACCAATCGTTGTCGCGACGCGCGATCGACGCCGCTTTCGACGGCAATCTGGCTTCGCGCTCAAACAAAAACGGCGCGGAAAAATCCCGCGCCGTTAGCAATCGTTAACAGAGGAGCCGCGCTTAGCCCTTGCGGATCAGCGGCGGGGGCGGCGGCGGTTCGACATCGCAGCAGGTCCAGCGCACGCCGAGCTTGATGTCCTGCGAGGTCAGGTCGCGGAACTGGAACGAAGACGGTCCGGCATTGGAGCCATCGAACGATCTGCCGAAGCCATGGACGGCGGTGCCCATATCGAGATAGCGATACGCGAGTTCGACCGTGAAGTTGTTGTTGACCTTGTAGGCAACACCGGCATGGGCGGCCCATGCGAAGTTGGTCGTGGAAGCGCCATTGGCGAAGTACGAAGAAGGGTTGCCGCTGCCCACGCCCGGAGCAAAGGTCAGACCGGAGTCCTGAAGACCGGTGGTCTCGATATGCGCGGCGCCGACGCCGACACCGACGAACGGCGTCAAGCACCACCAGGTGCCGAGATCCGCATAGGCGTTGACCAATCCGACCCAGCTCGTATAGCCGCCCTGGTAGACATCGGAGCCCGCGCTGCCGCCGGCGAAGGTGGTGAAATCGGTGCCGCTGAAGCTGACACGCGAGCGATACTCACCGGTGACGTCAGCACGGAACCAGCTGTTGAATTGATAACCGACACCGACGCCGTACGACGTACCGCCGGTGAAGCCCTCACCCAGCTGCGTCAGTGACGAGCCAGCCGGCAAGGTGTCGTACAGATTGTCGTGCAGCCTGCCCTTCGAATTGGTCATGCCGATATCGCCGCGAAGATACCAACCGCCAAAATCCTGGGTCTGGGGCGGCGCGTAATACGGCTGCGGCGGGGGCGGCATGATGGAGGGCATGTCGGCCGCGAATGCTGCCGACGACAATAGAGATGCCGCTCCGGCGGCAACGAGGAACTTAACGCTACGCATTGGCTTCGTCCTTTTGTCCGGTGAGGCAGACAACGGAGGCCCCACATCCAAAAACTCACGGTCGGACGATGCCACCAAATGCTTAAGCGCCGCTTAACCCTAATTTTTAAGGTTGATAATTCCTGACGATTATTTTTCGGCAGCGCGAATGCTGCGCATCAAAATGGCGCGCGCCACAATCGCTAACAATGTGTTGAGAACGCGCGGAGACGTTAACGAAGCGAAGGTCGCGCGCTAATGCGCGACCTTCGGCATCTTCGGCAGGAATACTGCGAGCAACCCGATCACGGGCAGGAACGCGCAGACCTGGTAGACGAATGCGATCCCGGTATGATCGGCGACGCGACCGAGCACCGCGGCGCCAAGACCGCCGATGCCGAACGCAACGCCGAAGAACATGCCGGAGATCATTCCGAAACGATGCGGCATCAATTCCTGCGCGAACACGATGATCGACGATGTCGCCGACGAGATGATCAGACCGATGAAGATCGTCAGCACCGCGCTGCCGAACAAACCGGCATAGGGCAGCGCCAGCGAGAACGGCAACGCGCCGAGGATCGAAAACCAGATGACGTATTTGCGCCCGAAGCGATCGCCCAGCGGGCCGCCGAAGAACGCACCGACCGCATTCGACGCGAGGAAGATGAAGAGATAGAGCTGCGCCGCCTGGGTCGACACGCCGAACTTGTCGATCAGGTAAAAGATGTAATAGCTCGACAGGCTCGACACATAGAGTTGCTTCGAAAACAGCAGCGCCACCAGCACGCCAAGCGCAATCTTGACGCGGCGTGAACTCGGCGCATCCGGATGCCGCGCGGCCGGCGTGAATTTCTTCGCCGCGATTTGCGGCTTGTACCATTGCCCGATCCGCCACAGGATCACGATCGCCAGAAACGCGATCGAGGAAAACCAGGCGATGCTCGGCTGGCCGAACGGCACCACGATCAGCGCCGCCAGCACCGGCCCCATCGAGGTGCCGAAACTGCCGCCGAGCTGAAACACCGATTGCGCGAAACCATACCGTCCGCCGGAAGCGAGCCGCGCGATCCGCGCCGACTCCGGATGGAACACCGCCGAGCCGAGCCCGACCAGCGCCGCGGCCACGAGGATCACAGGATATTGGCGCGCGGCGCTGAGCAGCAACAGACCGAAGAACGTAAAGCCCATGCCGATCGACAGCGAGAAAGGCTGCGCTTTCTTGTCGGTGAAATGCCCGATCACCGGCTGCAGCAGCGACGCGGTGAACTGGAACGCCAGCGTGATCATGCCGATCTGCCCGAAGTCGAGCGCGTAGGCGTCCTTCAGGATCGGATAGATCGACGCGATCAGCGACTGCATGGTGTCGTTCAGGAAATGCGAGAAGCTGATTCCCGCCAGCACGATGTAAGCCGGTCCGGCCGCCGCGCCGGCAGCGGACACAGCGGTGACATCAGGCAGGATGACCGGCTCGGCCAGGGCTTCTTCGGAGACGGCGACAGATTTGTTCAACGGCTCATTCCCGGGAGATTCGCGATTGCGACGCAAATGTCCTACGCCGCCGCCGCTGTGCCGACCAGCAACATTAGCTAATGGCTGCGATGCGTCGAGCTGTTTGCTCAGGCGGCCGCGGCGGCGGCCTCACCCAGCGCCGAGACGATATGATCGACCACTTCCTCGACCAGAATGCGGTCATCGCCCTCGCCCATCACGCGGATCACCGGCTCGGTCCCGGACGAGCGCACCAGCAGGCGGCCGTGACCGTTCAGGCGCTTCTCGCCGGCGACAATCGCCGATTTGACCTCGGCGTCGTCGAGCGGCTTGCCGCTGCGATAGCGCACGTTCTTGAGGATCTGCGGCAGCGGATCGAAGCGGTGGCAGACTTCCGACACCGGGCGGCGAAGTTTTTGCACCACCGCCAGCACCTGCAGCGCCGCAACGAAGCCGTCGCCCGTGGTGGCGTAATCGGACAGGATGATATGACCGGAGGGCTCGCCGCCGAGATTGTAGCCGCGGCTCAGCATCTGCTCGAGCACGTAGCGATCGCCGACCGGCGTACGTACGAGTTCGATGCCCTGCCCTTCGAGGAAACGCTCGAGTCCGAGATTCGACATCACGGTCGCGACGATGCCGGGCTTGGCGAGGCGGCCGTCTTCCTTCCAGCTTTGCGCGATCACCGCGAGCAACTGGTCGCCATCGACCACATGACCGCGCTCATCGACCAGGATGACCCGATCGGCGTCACCATCGAGCGCGATGCCGATATCGGCGCGCATCTCGCGCACCTTGCGGCTGAGCGCTTCCGGCGCGGTCGATCCGCATTCCTTGTTGATGTTGAAACCGTCGGGCTCGACGCCCATGGAAATAACGTCGGCGCCGAGTTCCCACAGCGCTTCCGGCACCACCTTGTAGGCCGCGCCATTGGCGCAATCGATCACCACGCGCAGGCCGTCGAGCGAGAGATCGCGCGGCAGCGTACGCTTGGCGAATTCGATGTAGCGGTCATGAACGCCGTCGATACGGCGCGCGCGGCCGAGGCTCGCGCTCTGCGCCAGCCGCTTGTCGAGCGATTCATCGAGCAACTGCTCGATCTGCCTCTCGACATCGTCGGATAACTTGAAGCCCTGCGGGCCAAACAGCTTGATGCCGTTGTCCTCGAACAGATTGTGCGACGCTGAAATCATCACGCCGAGGTCGGCGCGCATCGATTTGGTCAGCATCGCCACCGCCGGCGTCGGCATCGGGCCGAGCAGCAGCACATCCATGCCGACCGAGGTGAAACCGGCCACCATCGCGTATTCGATCATGTAGCCGGACAGCCTGGTATCCTTGCCGATCACGACGCGATGGCGATGGTCGCCGCGCTGAAACACCAGCCCGGCCGCCTGCCCGACCTTCATCGCCAACTCGGGCGTGATCAGGCCATTGGCACGGCCCCGAATCCCGTCGGTCCCGAAATATTTGCGGTTCATGTATCCCCCAGCAGCTTTCGAGGGTCCAAAACGCCCGTCCGGCAAGCAGCCTCGAATGCCCGCCATCATGGCGTGTGGCCGGTTATACGGCCTTTGTCCCTAAGATGGCTTCAAAAAATATGATGAATCATTACCGCCGGCCGGCCCCTCGCAGATCTGATAACCCACTGTAAAACATGGATTTATATCCGAAAATGCCCGCCGAAACGCCGCCGCCCTAATCCTTGCGCTTGACGTGCTGGTCGGCTTTCGAGGGTGCCGGCTGGGTGACGTTGACAGGGTCCGAGCCTGGAAAGGTCTCTTCCAACCCCTCCTCTAGGGCATCGTCCAGACGGCGTTTCTCGGCGCCTTTGGCGCCTTTCGGGTCAGAGTCTGGTCCGGTCATCGATGCCTCCTGATGGCTGCGAACCAGTTCCGCACAGCGATTTTGCAGCTGGCCCAACCATGCTAGATGAAACCTCAAAGCCGCAAATGCAAGAAGGGCCGGAAACTTCCATGAAACACATCACCTGCATCGAGGACCTGCGCCTGCTCCACAAGCGCAACGTGCCGAAGGCGTTCTTCGATTACGCGGACCGCGGCTCTTATTCCGAGGATACGCTGCGCGCCAACCACGACGATTTGCAGCAGATCAAGTTTCGCCAGCGCATCCTGGTCGACGTTTCCAAACGCGATCTCTCGACCACGATCCTCGGCGAGCCGTCCGCGCTGCCCTTGATCCTGGCGCCAGTGGGATTGCTCGGGATGCAGCACAGCGATGGCGAGATCCATGCCTGCCGCGCGGCGCAGGCCGCCGGCATTCCGTTCACGCAAAGCACGATGTCGATCTGTTCGATCGAGGATATCGCGGCCGCCGTCGACAAGCCGTTCTGGTTCCAGCTTTACGTGATGAAGGACCGCGGCTTCATCAAGGCCCTGATCGAGCGAGCCATCGCCGCCAAATGCAGCGCGCTGGTCCTGACCGTCGACCTGCAGGTGATCGGCCAGCGTCACCAGGACATCAAGAACGGCATGACGGTGCCGCCGGAATGGTCGCTGTCGAAGCTGATCGATTTCGCCACCAAGCCGACCTGGGTTTCCGGCGTGCTGCGCGGCAAGCGCCGCACCTTCGGCAATCTGATGGGCCATCTGAAAGGCACCGAGGACATCACGGCGCTGTCGAGCTGGATCAATTCGCAGTTCGACACCTCGCTGAACTGGAAGGATGTCGACTGGATCCGCAGCATCTGGCCGGGCAAGCTGATCCTCAAGGGCATTCTCGACGTCGAGGACGCGGAAGAAGCCGCCAAGAGCGGCGCGCAGGCGCTGGTGGTCTCCAACCATGGCGGCCGGCAGCTCGACGGCGCGCCGTCATCGATCGAGGTGCTGCCCGAGATCGTCGACGCGGTCGGCTCGCAGATGGAGATCCTGTTCGACGGCGGCATCCGTTCGGGACAGGACGTGATGCGCGCGCTCGCGCTCGGCGCCAAGTCCTGCATGATCGGCCGCGCCTATGCCTACGGGCTCGGCGCCGGCGGCCAGGCCGGCGTCGCCAAGGCGATCGACATCATCCGCAAGGAACTCGAGACCACCATGGGCCTGTGCGGTGTCAACACCATCGCCGAGATCGACGACCACGTGCTGGCGATTTGATTCACAACTCGCCGTCATTCCGGGGCGATGCGGAAGCATCGAACCCGGAATGACGGTTGCGCTCACATCGGCGGCGTGATGCCGTCGAGGCCGACGCCGACACGGTTGGTTTCCAGCGTACCGTCGTCCTTCTTGGTCGCGCCGAAGATGATGATCTTGGCGCCTGACTTCAGTTCGTCCTTGTTGCCGGTCACGAAGGCGACAATGGGCGTATCCGGCCCGACCACGACTTTCTTTTCGCCGTCCTTGTACTTGACCAGGATGTTCTGGCCGTCGGTGCCGGCGACCGTCTCGGCGACCGTGGCGTTGGTCATGGTGCTGTTGGGCCGCAGATCCCAGGCTCGAAAGCCTTCGCCGCTGCCGCGTTGGGCTTCCGGGAAGATATGAACCGCCAGCGCCTTCTGGCTGCCGTCGGCCTGGGGCATCGCCGAGACCCCGATGTAAGAGCCCGGCTTGACGTCGGACAGCGCGGACTTGGCGATGCCGATCACCACCAGATTGTCGGTCAAGTGGACCTTCATCTCGGCGCCCTCGCGGGATTTCACCGTCAGCACCGGACCTTCGACGGCTTCGATGGCACCGCGAATGCGGACCGCCGCCGGCGCCTGCGCCGATGCCGCGGTGGCAAACAGGGACGCGGCAGCAAGCACAGCCGCGAGCGTGCGCGGCAGCAATGGCGAAACTTTCATGATAGTCCCCTTACGAATTCCGGTTCGTGGCCGTGCAAGGGAATACCCCGCGGTCGCGGGCATATTCCGGTATAACGGAACCGTGACGTCGAGCGACGCCCCGTTCCGTTCAACATTACGTCTGAAACGATGCCGATGTTACATCGGCGGCGTCAGCCCATCCCGGCCGACGCTGACGCGGTTGGTTTCGAACGAACCGTCCGGCAGCTGTTTCATGAAGGCGATCACCTTGGCGCCGGCCTTGAGGTCGGACTTGTCGGCGGCAACGTAGGTCACAACAGGCGTATCGGACAACACCTCGACCTGCTTCTCGCCGTCCTTGTATTTCACCGTCAGGGAATGGCCGTCATTGCTCGCGACCGACTGGTCCACCGTCGCGTTGGTCATGGTGCTGTTGGGGCGCAGATCATAGGGGCGTGATCCCTCGCCGGTGCCGCGCATGTCTTCGGGGAAGACGTGCACTTCGAGCGCATTCTGCTTGCCGTCCGGCCCCGACACCGTGGTGGCGCCGATGAAGGAGCCGACCTTGATGTCCGCCATCGATATCTTGATGATGCCGACCACCTTGATGTCGGCGGTCATGCGCAGCTTGACGTCTTCGCCGCTACGCGACTTGACGGTGAGGATGTCGCCATCGACGCTCTCGATGGCGCCGCGAACCCGCGTCGGCACCGGCGGTTTTTGGGCGAGCGCATAAAGGGTGGATGCCGCGACCATCGCGACGGCGACGAGCGGACGCAAGAACGTGTGGCGGCGAGGCGACATCAAGGGATCTCCGGCGCGAGGGCTTTTCCATAACAACGGACACCGCAAGACCGGCGATATTCCCGCTCAAACCTTTGTGAGATCGGCTTCAACCAGCGCACGAAGTTCTGATGTCACCTGCGGACGCTGACCGAACCACAATTCGAACCCGCGCACCGCCTGGTGCAGCAACATCCCGAGACCATCGGCGGTCTTCAACCCGCGGGCCCGCGCCGCGGCCAGCAATCGGGTTTCCAGCGGTACATAAACCAGGTCGGCGACAACCGCATGCGATGGCAGCAGGCCGAGGTCGACGCCAAGCGCTGGCTGGCCGTGCATGCCAAGCGACGTGGTGTTGACCAGCAATCCGGCGCCCGGCAACAGGCCTTGGATGGCCTCCCATGCCACCGGATGAACCGACGCGCCGAATTGATCCGCCAGCGCCTGCGCGCGGTCGAGGGTCCGGTTGGCGAGATGGATGTGCTTGATGCCGCGCTTGATCAATCCGAAAACCACCGCGCGCGACGCACCGCCCGCCCCGAGCACCAGGGCGTCGGTCGCCCGGTCCCATCCGGACGCACAGGCGTCGAGATTATTGATAAAACCCTCGACGTCGGTGTTGGTCGAGCGCAATTCGCTGCCGTCATACCACAGCGTGTTGGCGGCGCCGACCGCTTGCGCGCGCGTGTCCGGCAGCGACAACGTCAGCGCGTGTTCCTTGTGCGGACGGGTGACGTTGGCGCCGACGAAGCCGTGGGTCGACAGATGCAGCACGAATTCGGCAAAGCCTTCCGGCGGCACCGCCTCGATATTGTAGCCGCCTTCGATGCCGAGCGTCCGCAGCCAGTAATGATGGATCAGCGGCGAACGCGAATGCGCCGCCGGCCATCCGATCAGGCACGCGGCACGGGCTTTGTTCAGGGTTGTCATATGTTTCAAATCAAGCACGCGGCGTTCGCTGTCAATCCCGTCGCATGGTCGTGGCGAAAACAATGCCGCTTAGCGCCAGCGCCGCCGTGGCGGCAAACCAGATCGCGGACAAATTGAGCCAGCGGTAGGCGTAGGCGCCGCAAACGGCGCCGGCGACCAAAGCCGCCCATAGCAGCAGATTCGGCAGCCAGGCCCAGCGCCGGCCACCGGTCAACGCCGCGGCGGCAAGCTGGCCGACCTTCACCAGCGCGCCGGTCATGTAAGTGAGCCCCAGACCGGCGCCGCCTTCGCCCTGAAACACCGCGTTCTCCAGTCCCATCGCCAGCACCATCGCGGCAACCGCGAGCGGCGGCGCGCCCAGCGCATAAAACAGCGCCGCGACCGCGAGCAGTGACGCCTCCGCCAGCAACACCCAGCTTTGGCAATAAACCGAGCGGGTGAATACGATCAAGCTGCCGGCGCCGGCCCCGGTGACGAACAGCGCGATCAGTCCAATCGCTTCAACGGCATCCGACCAATGCCCCTCCGCCAGATTGACGCCCAATCGCGTCGAGTTGCCGCTCATGAAGGAGACGAACATGCCGCCGAGGTGCAGGAACCCGATGCCATCGACATAGCCGGCCAGCGCACTCAGGGCGCAGGCCAAAGCGAGGTTGCGGCGGGACTCAAGCACGCGGCTGGCCCACCTTCACGCATTCCATTCGTAGATTTCCTTTTCGTAGGCTTCCTCAAAGCCGGCGCGCTGCAAATTCCGGTAGGAGTGCTCGAGCATGTAAAGCGTTTCCGAGACCTGGATCGAACAGCCCATCTGCTCGGCGCGCTCGATCCGTTTGGCAATCAGCGCCTGTTGCGCGCCGCGCTTGCGGTCGCTTTCGGCGGTCGCCGCCGCCATCAGGTAGCCCAGGTCCTCGAAGATGCAGAGGGCGGCGATCGCCACCGGCCGGGCGCCGTCGAAGGCCATGTAATGGAAGAATTTGTCGCGGCCCGCGGACCTCGAATATTCCGGCCACAGCGTTTCGCCGAGCTGAGCGCCGGCCTGCGCGATCTCCTCGGCATCGACCTCACGGACGTCGAGACCGGTTTCGAACCGAACCGGAGCACGTTCGGTCCGGCATAGCGTCGGGTAGCCGGTGCGCGTGATGCGGGACAGGCCGTGTGCCTCGAGCCAGCCGCGCGCCAGATCCATGTCGGGGCCGGGGCTGAGCCAGACGAAGAAGCGCTTGACGCCGTCGGTCGCGAACAGGTCGATCAGCCGTCCGACACCAGCGGACGACATTCCCTCTTCGGCGCCACACAAATAGACCCGGTTGATATTCGACGACGCAAACGGCGTCTGGCGATCGACATCCATCGTCAGATAACAATGGCCGAACGGCGTGCCGCGAAACTCCCTGCGGATCAGGCTTGGCGGTTGGCGTTGGCTGTCCACCCATTGCGCGAGCCGCCGCATCTTCAGCGATAGATCGATCTTGTCCATTATGCTCCCGCGAACTGCGATGCCACGAAACAGAATGCCGCGACGCATTTTGGCACGCCGCGGACACAGTGTTCATGAAAGCGGCTGGATTGGGAAGCAGGGTGGTGATGAAGGCGCCAACCGGTATCTCGCAGAGTTGATCGATGCTCGGCCCTACCCTGGAGACACGGCCGGACGCACGGCGGGATCATCCGCGGCGGCGGAGGACTTCTGACGCTGCTCCTTAATATCCGCGACGGCCCGCGCGATGGTTTCGCGGTATCGGGCACGCGGCGGCCTTACCCCATGGGTCAGCAGCGCCCGGCGCACCGTCGGCGAGGCGCCGGTGATGAAGAGCCGGATGCCCTGACGCTTTGCCTTGGCTGCAACCCGGCTCATCGCATTGGCGGCGGTGGAATCCAGGAATGGCACCGCCGCGAAATCGACCACGAACGCCTTTCGGGTATCGGCGATGCCGTCGAGTACCGTCCCCACTGCCGATGCCGCGCCGAAGAAGAACGCGCCGGTGATGCGGTACACCAATACGTCCGGGTCGGCGGCAAGACTGGAATCGTAGGGCACCCGCTCACCGCTGCCGTCGTCGGCCCTGTCGCGGGCCACCAGCGGTGTTTCCGCCTCGATGCCCGTCATCTGTGCCATGCGGTTGATGAACAACACCGCGCCGAGCGCAAAGCCGACCAGGATGCCTTCGGTGAGACTGCGAAAGATCGTCAGCAGAAAGGTGGCGAGCAGCACGGTGGCATCGCCGCGCGAGGAGCGGATCAGCGTCGCAAACGCGTGCTTCTCCGCCATGTTCCAGGCGACGAACGCCAGCACCGACGCCAGCGCCGCCAGCGGAATGTAGCTCGCCAGCGGTGCTGCGATCAGCATGAACAGCAACAGAAAGACGGAGTGCAGCATTCCGGAAATCGGGCTGCGCGCGCCGGCGCGGACGTTGGTCGCGGTGCGCGCGATCAAGCCTGTGACACAAATGCCGCCGAACAGCGCCGAGCCGATGTTGGCAAGCCCTTGCGCCACCAATTCGCAATTGGAGCGATGCCTGCGGCCGGTCATGCCGTCGGCGACCACGGCCGACAGCAGGGATTCGATGGCGGCCAGCAAGGCAAACGCGATTGCGTCGGGCAATACGTCTCGCGCCTTGTCGAGCGAAAATGATGGCCACGTCGGTAGCGGCAATTCTCGCGGGATGCCCCCGAAGCGGCTACCGATCGTCTCCACCGGCAGCGACCAGGCCCAAGTGGCGATCGCTGCGACGATGACCGCGATCAGGATCCCGGGCCAGGCCGGCCGCAGTTTCCGGAGCACGACGATGATGGCGATGCTGATGGCAGTCACCGCGACCGCCGACCCATTGGCGGTGTGCAGCCCGCGCGCCAGCACTTCGAGCTTCGGAAGCAACTCGCCCGGCTCTTTTGCCGTCAGTGTAATTCCAAGCAGATCCTTGAGCTGGCTGGCGAAGATGATGACGGCGATCCCGGCGGTGAATCCCACCGTCACCGGATAGGGAATGAACTTGATGTAGGTACCCAGCCGAAGAAGGCCCGCGGCGATCAGGAACACCCCGGCCATCGCGGTGGCGAGGATCACGCCCTCCGCGCCGTGGCGCTCGGCGGTCAGCGCCACCAGCACGATGAACGCGCCGGCGGGGCCGCCGACCTGAAACCGGCTGCCGCCCAGCAGCGAAACAATGAAGCCGCCGATCACCGCGGTGTAGAGTCCGCGATCCGGGGTCACGCCCGATGCGATGGCGATCACCATCGACAGCGGCAGCGCGACGATCGCCACCGTCAGGCCGGACACCGCATCGGCGCGAAAATCCGCGAAACCGTAGCCTTCGCGCAGTACCGTGATGAGTTTCGGCGTGAACAGTTCCGCGAAAGTCGGCTGCTTCGCCTGACTTACCCGACCCGCCCGCCCATTTGCGATATTCATGCCTGACGATGCTCCCATCGCATCGCACGGTCGCCTTCTGTCCTGGCGCAACGATGCTTCTAGCTACCCACGCGGCGAGGCGGTCCCGGCTGCTTCAGGCGGACACCGCGCCCGCCATCATCGCTGCGCGCATGCTCGCCGATCAGATCTACGCCCGCGCGATTGAGCGCGTCGACCACTTTGGTCAGCGATTCAACCACGCCGCGAACGTTGCCGACGCTGGCTTCCATCCGCTGGATGGTCGGCAGCGAAACGCCAGCCAGTTCCGCCAGCGTTTTCTGATCGATCCCGAGCAGCGCCCGCGCTGCCCGCATTTGGAAGGACGTGATCACACGACCGCCTCACGTATGAAGGATGATAAATGATATGTCACATAATGACAATGATGTAAAATACATCATTCATGGCTTGCCGTGCAAGTGGCGAGACGTCGCAAGGTCTCCCAATCCTGGGACTGGAGGCGGTCGCAAACCGACAACCGGCACGACCCGATGTCACGTAAGCGCAGGCCTATGCTCACGGCGCCTTTGCTCGGCAGCCGACCGTTCCGTCCCTCGGGTCGAGGCACGGAACGATGATGGGCCTTTACGCCGCGACGCGATGGGCCGCGATGATCTGGTCGGCGGCGCGGCCCGAGACCTCGGCCATGCGGTCGAAGGCCCGGGTGAAGCTGCCGGCGCCTGCCGTCGCCGAGCGCAATTCCACGATCAGTTCGCCGATCTCGGCTTCCGGCATCATGGCGCGGACGCGATCCCATCCCGGCCAGCCCTCGCGGGTGTCGAAACCGAGAATCTGCCCGCGCCTTCCCGACAGGATGGCGTTGATCTTCGCGGTGGCCTCGGTCGGACAGACGATTTCGACCACATAGATCGGCTCCAGCAGCACCGGCTGGCACTGCGGCAACGCCTCGTTGACCCCGATCCGCGCCGCGGTCCGGAAGGCGAGGTCGGACGAGTCGACGCTGTGATAGGAGCCATCCGTCAAGGTCACCTGCACATCGATGACGGGGAATCCGAGCGGCCCGCGCAGCAACCCATCGACCACACCCTCTTCCACCGCGCCGATGTAGTTCCTCGGCACCGCGCCGCCGACGACTTTTTCGATAAACGCAAAACCGCCGCCGCGTGGCATCGGCTTGACCTCCAGCACCACATCGCCGAACTGGCCATGGCCACCGGATTGCTTCTTGTGCCGGCCACGCTGGGTCATCGCCTTGCGGATCGTCTCCTGATAACCGATCGACGGCGCGTGCGATTTGACATTGACGCCGAAGCGTTCGCGCAACCGCTCGAGCGCGACCCGCAAATGCATCTCGCCCTGCCCCCACAGCACGATGTCGTGGGTCTGCGGATTATGGATCATGGTCAGCGACGGATCTTCCTCGTTCAGCCGCAACAGCGCCTGACCGAGCTTGACGTCATCCTTGCGGTCGGTCGCCGCGAGCGCCATCGCCAGCACCGGCGGGGCCGGCTCGATCGTGACCAGCGCCGACGGCGCGGTCTTGGCCCCCGATAGCGTATCGCCGGTCTTGATGGTGTCGAGCTTGCCGAGCGCGACCGTCTCGCCTGCCTCGGCCGCGGGACGCTTGCTGTCATGCGCACAACTGACGGCGAGGATGCCGGATACCCGGCTGGCTTCACCGGACGAGGCTTGCAAGGTCGCGCCGTCGTCGAGATGGCCCGCCAGGACCCGCGTCAGCGACAGTTTACCGCCGTGCTGCAGATGCAGCGTCTTGAACACATAGGCCAGCGCGTCCCTGGACGACGACGCCCCCAAACGCCTGGCGGTCGCGCTCACATCGGGCACTTCATGCCGCAGCGCCTTCATCAGGCGCAGCACGCCGTTCTCGCGCAGCGCCGAGCCGAGCAGTACCGGACAGATCTGTCCTTCGCGCAACTCGCGGGCCAGATCGTCGAACACGGCGTCGCGCGGCGGCGGGATATCCTCGAGCAATTGCTCCATCAGCGCGTCGTCGTGATCGGCGAGCTTTTCCAGCATCGAGAACCGCGCTTCCTTCTCGCGGTCGAGATCGCCGCCATCGAGCGTCACGACTTCGGAAGCCTTGTGCTCGCGATAGACGAAGGCGCGCTCCAGCGCGAGGTCGACGAAGCCTGCGATCAGATCGCCATTCCAGATCGGAATCTGCCGCAGCACCAGCGGAATCCGCGATGCCGGCTGCAAGGTCGCGAGCGTCTCGCGAATCCGCTTGTTGGCGCGGTCGATCTTGTTGAGGAACAGAAAACGGGGAATGCCGAGATCCTCGATTTCGCGCAGGATGATCTGAAGCTGCGGCAATTTGCGTTCATCGGCTTCGCACACCACGACCGCGGCATCGACGGCGGGGAGTGCGGCGCGCATGTCATGCGCGAATTCGATCGAGCCGGGACAATCGATGAAGGTGTAGCTATCGCCCATGAAGCTGGTGGTGGCGGCGGTGAGGCCGACGCCCATCTTGTGACGGCGCGCTTCCGGGCTGGAATCGCCGACGGAAGTTCCGCTTTCGACACTGCCGGCGCTACGGATGGCGCCGGTGCGCGCCAATATCGCTTCCAGGAGAGTGGTTTTACCGCTTTGGAAAGGGCCCACCAGCGCGATGCACCGTGGACCTCGAGGACTTCTCACGTCATGTCCCATTGCCGCCTCCTCGTTTGGAGCTCGGCCCTTGATCGGGTCGGCAAGGGATGCTCCGCCCGCTCCGAAGATTTGGCAAGACGGAAAAATGTCGCTGCAGTGCGGCGTGGGCCGGGTGGAACTGTCGAGCGCCGGCATGCTGCCGTCAGATAATTTCGGACATAGTTCCATGTTCTCGCGGCGTGACCCGCCCGAGTTGTGTGAACCGGTCGCCCAGGAAAACAGAGGGCGCAGTGCGATCCCAAAAGGGACGCAGGGAAAACCGGGTGCCCGCTGCACCCATAGCCCCGTGTGCGAAAGGTAGTAAGCACACGGTAGTCGACCACAGGTTCACCGGAACACCCGGCGGGTTCAACCGGTCGTCGCAACAGCGACTTTTTTCACTTGCGCTATCAACTCGTCAAGCGCTTCTGCTGGCGTTTTCCAGCCAAGCGTCTTTCTCGGTCGACCATTGAGA
>JBDTKZ010000039.1:0-10412 GCA_039935075.1 Bradyrhizobium sp. | reverse complement strand
CGTGCAGCAGATGAAGGCCGAAGGCATCTCGGTGTTGCTGGTCGAGCAGAATGCGCGGATGAGCCTAGAGATCGCCGACAACGCCTATGTGCTGGATGACGGCATCATCGTCTATTCCGGCACCGCCAGCGCGCTCGCCGCCGACGAGGCGCGGGTCCGCTCGCTCGCCGGCGCCAGCGCCGAGGAATGGACGGTTGTGTGAGGCCGCGTAACGGTTAGCCGCGCGAACCTCACGCCCGATAGGCGCTCTTGCCGGTGCCGCGATAAAGCACCCGCACCTGTTCTTCCGACACCATCGTGTGAAACGCCAGCGCTTCGGGCTCGAGGTCGCGCTTGGGCACATATTCGGGTTCGAAGTGGCCGTAATCGTCCTTGCCGCGCACCAGGGTCGCCCAGTCGCGCTGGCCGACGGCCTGCTTCAGATGGGTCGGGATGTAGCGCACCGCGAGACCGATGCGGCGGTCGTCGGAACAGTTCGGCTCCGATCCATGGAACAGCAGCACGTGATGCAACGAAGCCTGACCCGGCTTCAACTCGACATGAACCGCCTTGGCTTCGTCGACCTCGACGGCGATCTCCTGGCCGCGGGTGAGCAGGTTGTTCTGGTCGAACGTGTCGGCATGCTGAACCTGCTGTTGGTGCGTGCCGGCGATGAATTTCATGCAGCCGGAAACCTTGTTCGCCGGGGAAAAGGCGATCCAGGCGGTCGCGACGTCGGATGAACTGAGACCCCAATAGGTCGCGTCCTGATGCCAGGAGACGAAGCCCGGATCATGCGCTTCCTTGATGAAGAAGCTGGTATTCCAGCACAGGATGTTCGGCCCCAGCAGATCCTCCATCGCATCGAGAATCCGCGGATGCCGGACCATCTCGTTGATCCAGGTAAACAGCACGTGGCTGCGGTGGCGCATCTCACCCTTGATCGGGCCGCCGCTCGCGGCCTCATAATCCTCCAGCTTGCGGCGAAAATCGGCGACTTCGCTCGCGCTTAACGCATCGACCGGGAAATGAAAGCCGCGGTCGCGATAGCCCGCGACCTCATCCTGGCTCAGCAGTTTCTGCACGGGTTCCTCCGGTATTTATTTTGGTCAGAAGGTGATCCCGGCTTCGGGAGCTGTCAAGCAGAGCCGCGAGCACGGGTCTTTCGTGCGAGGCGCTTTGCCGGTACAATGAGCGCTGATTTGCAGCGATTTCCTTCACTCGTTTCACGGCTGAATTTTTCAGGATGAGAGCACGGGCGACCAACTTCACGATCGGGGCCGTGACGCTCACGGCGATCTTCGTTGCGTTCGCGGGTTTTCTCGGGTTCCGAAAAATTCACGCGGTCGCACAGCGCGGTCCGCTTCGCATTATCTTCGAAGGCTCCGCCGCCGGGCTGGTCAAAGGCGGCAGTGTGAACCTCAACGGCGTTCAGATTGGCGAGGTGACCTCCATCAAACTGGACGGCCCGCGCAAGATCGTTGCCCTCGCCACCGTCGAGAACAGCGCACCGATCCGCAAGGATACCATCGTGGGCCTCGAAGCGCAGGGGCTGACCGGCGTGATGGCGGTCGCATTGACGGGAGGCGCCGACGCGGCCGCGCCGGTGCCGCTGGACGAAGACGGCGTTCCAACGCTGACGGCCGACCTGAGCGAAGCGCAATCGATCCGCGACACCCTGCACAATGTCGATCACGTCCTGGTCGATAACAGGGAGGTCATGAAGGACGCGCTGCTGAGCTTCGAGACCTACACGGCGACGCTCGCCGGCAAGGGCGACGCGATCGACAGCATCATGCGCAAGGCCGATACCGCCTTTGCCAGCTTCGACAGCATGATGACCAAGATCAACAACGCGGTGCCGGATTTGACCAAAGGCAAGGACGGCGAACTCTATAAAAAGATCCACTCGATGCACGAAACGGCGATCAGCTTCAGGAAGCGCTCGGTTGTCTTCCTTGACGAAGGCCGCCGCACCTTGCTCGACATCAGCGATTCCGCCAGCAAGATCACGCGAAAGTTAGATCAGCCTGGAAGCGCGCCCGCGGCGGGAAGCCCGAGCCCAAAGCGTCCCTGATGACACGAGCTTTTCCCGCGCCACCGCCTCTTCAGTGACCTTGCAGCAGCCGCGGCACCGCCAGCGTGAACCAGGGAACAAAGGCCACCACCAGCACCCCCACGATCAGGACCGCCAGATAGGGCAGCATCGCCCGGCTGGTCGCTTCCAGGCGGCTTTCGGAGACCGTGCAGCAAACGTAAAAGCCGATGCCGATCGGCGGGATGAAAATACCGACGCCCATCGCGAGGATCATGATCATGCTGTAGTGGATGATGTCGATGCCATACTGGCTGGCGAGCGGCATCAATAGCGGCCCCAGGATGATCAGCGCCGGAAGCCCTTCCAGCAGCGAGCCCACCACGATCAGCAGCACGATCGATCCGAGCGTGAACACGATGCGGTTGTCGCCGATCGAATGCAGCACCATCGCAAGGTTGGCCGGCAGATTGGCCGCCGTGAGCGTCCAGGCAAAGGAGAACGCCGCGGCGATGATGAACAGCACCATGCCTGCCAGCAGGCAGGACTCCACCGCGATCTCGTAGAGCACCTTGACGTCGACGGCGCGGTAGATCCCGAATGCCAGGATCAAGCCATACAGCACCGCCACGCTCGACACTTCGGTCGGCGTCGCCACGCCAAATCGGATGCCGATCACCATGATCACCGGCATCACCAATGGCAGCACCGCGCCGCCAGTGGCCCGCAGCAATTCCGACGCGGTCGCGCGCGGCACCGACGCCATATTGCCGCGCCGCGACAGCACATAGTTCAGGATCATCAACAGCAGCGCGATCACCGCGGCCGGCATCAGGCCCGCGATGAACAGCGTCCCGATCGAAATCGGCGCCACCGATCCCAGCACCAGCATCGCAAGGCTTGGTGGAATGGTCTCCGACATCGCCGCCGACGCCGCCAGCACCGCGGCGCCCTGTTCGGGCTTGTAACCCTGTTTCTTCAACTCCCGGCGCAGCACCGATCCGACCGCGACGACATCGGCGATCTTGGAGCCGGAAATGCCTGAAACCATGTAGATCGTCAGCACCACCACCTGCAGCAACCCGCCGCGCATGTGGCCGACCAATGTCATCGCGAAACGCACCAGACGCAGGCTGATGCCGCCCTTCTCCATGATCAGGCCGGCCCAGATAAAGAACGGCAACGTCAGCAGAATGAAATTGCTGGTGCCGTCAAAGGTGTTCTGCGCCGCGGCGATCAACGGCGCCACGCCACTGATCAGCAGGAACATCAGCGAACCCAGCAGCATCGCAAAGGAGACCGGCAGCCCCAGCAGGACCGCCATCAGGAATGCCACCAGCATGACCCCGAGTGCCGTGCCATTGCCCAGATGCAGCGAGGGCACGACGCTGATCGCGTAGACGATCCCGACCAACAGGGCGACCACGGTCACGGCCGGTATCACCGCGCGAAGCGGGTAGAAGTAGATCAGGCGCTCGACGGCAAACAGCACCATCAACGCCATTCCCACCGTCAACGGCAACACCAGCCATGCCGCATTGATGTCGAGGATCGGCGTGTTCGAGGTCGCCGATATCGACAGCAAATTGAGCGAGACGTACCCGACCGTCGCGGCGGCGACCAGGATCAGTATGTCGATGCCGATTGCAAACGAGGTGCGCCAGCGCGGCGAGAAACGCCCGGTCAGGAATTCGACTGTGGTGTGATGCCGGGCCCGAAACGCCAGCGCGCCGCCCACGAACGCGGTCAGCGACAGGAACAGTTTTGCCGCCTCGTCGGCCCACAGCAGCGACTGGTCGAACCAGAACCGCGAGACGATGCCGGTCAGGACGATCACGAGCTGGATCGCCAGCGCGATCACCAGAATGGCCCGGAAGCCGGAATCCAGTCCGTTCAGCGCGCTGCGGATCCGATCCGCGACCGGGCCACGCTTCAACGCGGATGTGCCCGGATCGATCGGTCCGGGCACATTCGAAAGCTCAACGCCGGCAACCGCCGAGAGCGTATCAGGCATGCCCGGCTTCCTTCAGCACCGCATCGTAAAGGTCGGCGCCGATGATGTCCTTGAATTGCGGGTAGACGCTTGCGGTCGCCTTCAGATAGTCGGCGCGATTGACCTCGACGATGTTCATGCCCTTGGCCTTGTAACGCTGCGCGACTTCATCGCTCTTGGCCGCAATCGTCGTGCGCCAATCCTTGGTCAGGTTGACGCTGGCGGCGCGAACAGCTTCCTGCGCGTCCTTGGGCAGCGCGTCGAATTTTGACTTGCTCGCCATCATCACGCCGACATTGTAGACCTGATTGGTCATGTTGATGGTGTTGACGATCTCGTCGTGCTTGGTGGCGGCCAGCGAAATCATCGGCGTTTCGACCGCGTCGATGACGCGCTGCGACAGTGCCAGATAGACTTCGGTGAGATCGATCGCGACCGGGCTCGCGCCCAGCGCCTTGAAGGTCGACGCGAAGATGGCGCCGGGCTGCACCCGGATCTTCAGCCCCTTCATGCCCTCGGGCTCGGGAGCCTTGCGGTCGATGGTCGACACCACGCGCCAGCCCCAATGGCCATAGCCCAGGCCATAGATGCCCTTGGTCGGCAGCATCTCGAGCAGCTTGCCGCCGGTCGGTCCATCGAGCATGCGCTCGGCCGAGGTGGAGTCCGAGAACAGGAACGGCAGGTCGAGAACCTGGAATTTCGGAAAGATGGTGTCGATGAAGCCCGAGGTGTGGGCGCAGAAATCGATGATACCGGTCTGCAGGCCGGTCAGGATATTGGTGCCGCTGCCGAGCTGCCCGATGCTGAAGACCTGGATTTCGATGGCGCCCGACGTGCGCTTCGACACATCCTCGGCGAAGCGCTTGAGCACATCATACAGCGGATGGGCCTGGGTATCGGCAAAGGTGAGCTTGAGGGTGTGGGTCGTCGCCGCGGCCCATCCGGTCCGCCCGACAAAGGGCATCGCCACCGACGCTGCGACACCGGTCGCGCCGATTTTCAGAAGCTTGCGGCGTTCGATCATGGTGTTTTCTCCCTGAGAGCCATTGTTCTTGATTTTTGCGCATGATTGACGCGATTTCCGCGTGCGCTGGAACGCCCAGTACCATGAGTTTCAGCCCCTGCCTATCGTATCTTGGTCGATGCTGGCATCGACGGCGCGTGCTGCAGGTATGCGCAGCCCCGATGCCGCCTGTTGGCTTCGGGCCTTCAGGAAATCGCCGCGAGATATCGCCGCACCGAGGCGTTGAAGGCCGCCTTGGCATCGGTGGCGATGTTGCGGCCCCACCAGGCGCCGTAGATCCGCTCGAACGCCAGCGGCTCGACGATTTCAGCGATGCGGCGAACGGCCGGCGCATTGAGCGGAATGTAGTTCGGGTAGCTGTACATGAAGCTGACAGAGCGGCGGTCCATGGCGACGGTGGCGACGTCGCCGGTGAACAAGGCGCCCTGCCCTTCCGCCGCCGCGCGCCAGTGCAGCAAGGTGCCGCCGGCAAAATGGCCCCCGGTGCGCAGAATCAGAATGTCGTTGGAGAGGCGGCAGCTTTCGCCATACCACGACACGATCGCCTGATGCGGTCGGGTGATCCAGGCGCGATCGTCGCCATGCAGGTAAACCGGAATGCCCCCGAACGCCTCGCTCCAATCCGCGACCGCCCCATAATAATGCGGATGCGATATCGCGATCGCCTTCAGGCCGCCCAATGATTTGACATATTCAATGGCTTCACGGGTCGCGAGCGGAATGCAATCCCACATCACGCAGCCATCGGGCTCCCGCAACAACAGGGCGCGTTGCCCGATGGCGAAGGAAGGCTCGAGGCCGATCCCGGGGATATCAAAATCATCGCGCCATGTAAGTTCGTGACGTTCGGCCAGTTGCTCGCGGGTGAGCCATTTCTGGCCGCTCCAATTGACGTATTGCCGCTCATCCTCGCAAATCGGACACGAACGCGGTGGCTCCTGGCTTTCCGAAAACTGGGCGCCACATTGTTCGCAGGTCCACAAGGCCAATTTCATCACTCCGATTTGTCTTGCCGCATCCTAACCCGCGATCGCTACCCATTTGTGGCGTCAATTCCGTCTTGCGCCGCTGATTTGACGCAGCGGCCGCGAAGCGGGATCATGGATATCACGAAGTATTTGAAGAACGGGACGGCAAGCATGATGGGGTCGACACCATGAAGGGATGGCGCACACGGATCGGATTTATGGTGCCTCCCGGCAATCCGACGGTCGAGCCGGAAATGGCAGAGATGACCCCGCCCGGGGTGTCGCTGCATTTCACGCGTATGCACGCGGAGGAGCCGGCCGGCACTCCTACCGGGCAGGAAGAACGTAACCGCAGCCAGGTCGAGAGCATTCCGGCCTGCGTCCGGCTGCTCGCGATGGTCTCGCCCAGCGTCATCGTGATGGCGCACACCGCGACGAGTTATACGATTGGCGAGGCGCGTGAAGCCGCGCTGGTCGCCGAGATGGAAGCGCTCGGCAACACCCGGTTCATCACCGCCTTTGGCAGCGTCCTGGTGGCGCTGCGGCGGCTCGGCGTTCGGCGCATCGCCTACGCAACGCCCTACTCCGCCGAGTTGACGGCGCAGGGCAAGCAGCATCTGGAAAAATGCGGCGTCAATGTCGTTAGCTCGGGGCATCTCAGCAATGTCCGGAATATCTACGAGGAAAGCAGCGAGCGCGCCTATGCCATCGCCCGGCAGGTCGACCACCCCGACGCGGAGGCGATTTTCCTCAGCGGCGTCGGCATGCCGACCCTCGACGCGCTGCAGCCGCTGGAAGCGGACACCGGCAAGCCCGTCATCTCGGCCGCATCGGCGATGATGTGGAACGCGCTGCGCACCGCCGGAATCCGTCACAAATTTTCCGGCTTCGGACGGCTGTTGGGAGGCGATTTTTGCTAGATCGGCCAGTCATGATCGGTCGGCGGATGATCGCAGCATGAGGCCTCCATCAAAAGCAGCGGAGGCCGCTGACGTGATATGGATCACGCCGTCATCCAATTTCAAAATTGTTCCGTGCCAAAGCAGGAAATTCGGCCTCTGTCATGTGAACTTCGCGGCGACTTGCGCCTTCTAATTGATGGAGAAACCGCAAGGTGCTGACGTGAAACGGATCAGGAACCTCATCGTCTTTACGATTGCCATCGCCTATTTCCTGATGGACGCGATCTTTGCGACCGTTGCGATCCCGCTGTCCAGATGGATTGGGGCGCATTGGGCCTTCGCACGCATCCATCGCTGGATCTTGTCGCTGCGGCCTTATCCCACGCTTCTGCTGTTCGTCGTCCCGCTGATCGTGCTGGAGCCGGCCAAGCCGGTCGCAGCCTATCTGGTCGGCACCGGCCATTACATGATCGGGCTTGCGATCCTGGCGATCGCGGAAATTCTCAAGCTGGTGTTCATCGAGCGGCTTTTCAGCGTCAGCCGCGACAAGCTGCTGTCGATTCCCGCCTTCGCCTGGGGCTACGGGAAATATTCGGCGGCCAAGGCATGCCTGACCTCGCTGGAGGCCTGGCGCGTCGCGATGCGATGGACCCGCATCGCGCGAAGCACGGTTCAGCGCTCGGTATCCGATCTGTCCGGCAGCTCCGATCGTCGCCAGATCCGCTTCCCGATTGGCGCGGAAATCGCGAAACGCCCGCGTCAGCGCTTCTGAGAAGCGTTGATCGAGATCGAAGCGTCGATCGGGGTCAGCGTCCGGCTGTCATTGATGGAATGCGCTGTGCGGCTCGCCGACGCCTTCGATCGCAACCGTAACCTCGTTGGTTGGATCCCTCATGGCGCCGACGCCGAGCGAGGTCCCGCAACAGATCAAATCGCCCGGACACAGCGTCATGTCGTGGGATATCCTGCTGACAAGCTGTTGCGCGCTGAAGATCGTGTCCGAGATTGGATAGTTCTGGCGCTCGGCGCCGTTTAATACGGTACGCACCGAAAGCTTTGCCGGGTCGATCCCGGCGACGATGCCCGGGCCGAACGGACAGAAATTATCAAACGCGCTGCGGCTTGATCGGAACGTTGTCGAAATGACTCTTGCGCAGCATGAGACGGCATTCGACGCCCCAGCCTATCACGAGTTCGAAATCCGATGAGGCGCAGCCTTTGACCGCCGGCTGTCAGCCGAACAGGCGGCATACCAGCCTCCCTGCGGCAACCTCGCCGGTGGGAATGACCACCGGCGAGAGCCGACAAGAACATCGGAGCAGGACCGATCGAATCAGGCTGCTTTGGACTTCGCCACATGGGTGGCTATGGCATCCATCAAGGCCGGCGACAGACAATCATACGGCTCAAGCCCGAGTTCCTTGAGGCGCGATCTGATGCCGCCCATCTCGGAAGGGTTGACGCCGGCCTCGATCACCGAGGATACGAACGCCGCAAATCCCGGAGCCGCCGAGCCACCTTCGGTGAAGAGTTCGGGGTGGATGAAGTCCAGACCGTAGAACGGATGGGCCTTGTTCTCGATGCGGCCATACATATGGGTGCCGCAGACCTTGCAGGCGTGCCGCTGGATGGTCTTCGAGGCATCGACGATGTGAAGCTTGTCGCCGTTTTCGAGAACGGTCACGCTATCGCGCGGGACCACGGCCACCACGGAGAACGTGGCTCCGTCGGGCTTCCAGCACTGGGTGCAGCCGCAGGCGTGATTGTGGGCGACATCCCCTTTGATGCCGACCTTGACCGGCTTGTCCTTGCATTTGCAGACAAGTGTGCCGCCGGCAAAGGCGCCTGAGCCCTTCTTTACACCATGATCAACCGATGGGTGGATATGAACGGTCATTGGCCTATCCTCCTTGTGTTTGACGCTTTTGATTCAGAACGCGACGTTGATTTCAGAACAGGTTGGATTTCAGAACAGGTTGGATTTCAGAACACGACGACCGAACGGATCGACTTGCCCTCGTGCATCAGATCGAACCCCTTGTTGATCTCGTCGAGCTTGAGAACATGGGTGATCATCGGGTCGATCTCGATCTTGCCGTTCATGTACCAGTCGACGATTTTCGGCACATCGGTGCGGCCACGCGCGCCGCCAAATGCCGATCCCTTCCAGACCCGGCCGGTCACGAGCTGGAACGGCCGGGTGGCAATTTCCTTGCCGGCTTCCGCGACGCCGATCACGACCGAAACGCCCCAGCCGCGGTGGCAGGCTTCCAGCGCCTGCCGCATCACGGTGGTGTTGCCGGTGCAGTCGAACGTGTAATCGGCGCCGCCTTCGGTCAGTCCGACCAGATGCGGCACGATATCGCCAGCCACTTTCTTCGGATTGACGAAATGCGTCATGCCGAAACGGCGGCCCCATTCTTCCTTGGAATCGTTGACATCAACCCCGATGATCTTGTCGGCGCCGACCATCCGCGCGCCCTGGATCACGTTGAGCCCGATGCCGCCGAGACCGAACACCACCACGTTAGAGCCCGGCGTCACCTTCGCGGTATTGACCACCGCGCCAACGCCCGTGGTGACACCGCAGCCGATGTAGCAGCTCTTGTCGAATGGCGCGTCTTCGCGAATCTTCGCCACCGCGATTTCCGGCAGCACGGTAAAGTTCGAAAACGTCGAGCAGCCCATGTAATGGAAAATCGGCTGGCCCTTGTAGCTGAAACGCGAGGTGCCGTCGGGCATCACGCCCTTGCCCTGGGTGGCGCGGATTTGGGTGCAAAGATTTGTCTTCTGGCTGAGGCAGCTTTTGCACTGGCGGCATTCGGGCGTGTAGAGCGGGATCACATGATCGCCCGGCTTCACCGAGGTGACGCCCGGTCCGACCTCACGAACGATGCCGGCGCCCTCATGGCCGAGGATCGACGGAAAGATCCCTTCGCTGTCGAGGCCGTCCAGCGTGTAGGCGTCGGTGTGGCAGATTCCGGTTGCCTTGATTTCAACCAGGACTTCCCCGGCCTTGGGGCCTGCCAAATCCAGTTCGACGATTTCGAGCGGCTTCTTGGCCTCAAAGGCGACTGCGGCGCGTGTCTTCATCTTATGCTCCTATTGCACTCTTCAGCACCGTAACGCGTTCATTTGATACCTGTGCAACTGGCTTCGGCCTGCTTGGCGGTTTCGGGCTTGTCTTCGTGGGTAGGTGGACGCCCCCCCGGAATGGCGCCGTTGGCGCGGGCGCGCAGATAGACATAGATATCGTCGAGGTAGCACATCACGTTCACATTGGTCGCAAACGACGGCATCACCTTGTCGTTGGCGGCATCGACGTGCTCGCGGCCGTTGGTGACGACATTGGTAAAGTCGCTGTAGCTCAGCGTCTTCAGCGAATCGGCCAGCGCCGGCGCGTAAGTCGATCCCTCCCCGTTGGGGCCGTGGCAGACATGGCAATCCGAGTGATAGCGGCGGAAGCCGGAGAAGGTGTACCAGTCGACCATCCCGTCCGGGCTGATCTTGT
>JBDTKZ010000038.1:0-74540 GCA_039935075.1 Bradyrhizobium sp. | reverse complement strand
AAACACCTAATAAGTGAACGGGACCAAGGCTGAGGTTGTGAATGAAGGCCGCCAAATCGTCGGCATGCTGAGCGAATGAGAAATCGTATCCTACGCCGTCCCACACTTCAGGGAAGAAGTGCCTAAGGCTTACGTTGAGAACTCGATGTTGCTTAGAAAAAGGTTCGAGCTGATCTGGCCAAATTCGATAGTCACAAAACGATCCATGGACTAGGACGAGTGGCGAGCCAGCTCCCCGGTCTTGATAGGCCATCGGATATCCATTGACCTCAATCCATTTCACATCAGGAGGGATCGACCACTTCGGCGGCACACAAGTCATCGGGAGAGTCTCCAAGCGGTCTGGTAACAAGAGCAGGCAGGCGAGGTACGTGCAAGCCGACGGAATGTCCACTTCTGGCACTGGCAGGGTCTCATGAGTTTTGACTACGATGCTGCCATCCGCGATTTCGACCAAGCGATCATTCTGAGCCCGGGTTTGGCGGATGCGTACGATGATAGAAGCGCGGCTTAATCCGCTGTCTCTGCTGAATCTAAGACGGCGGATTACGCTCCGCTAATCCGCCCTACGGGCTGAAAGCCAAAGTGCGAACAGCGCTAAAATAGCCCGGATGGGTTGAGTCTTCGCGAAACCCATCAAACAAGAGTCGGAATTGATGGGTGTCGCTTCGCTCCACCCATCCGAGCTACGAACTCTACGCTGCGTATTCCTTCGATCTCGTTACATCTCCACGTCCAGCCAATAGGCCTGCGATGGAGATATCTTCGTCGATGGCTTCCCAATGCAGGCCGACACGGCTCAACTCGACCTGCTCGCGCTGGGAAGGTGTCGCGTGCAGCAGCCGCGGAAACCATGCCAAGGGTATGCCGAGCGTCCGTCCGTCGGACAACTCAACCCACATCGTGTGTTCGTCAAATCGAACGCTGGTCGCCGAAATGGTCATGCCATGCCTTCAAAAGCAGGTCGCGATTGTCTGCGACGACCTGCAGGATATTCGAAAGCTCCCGGGAATTGAAGCCATAACTATCTGCCAGTGATATTTCCGGTTCCAGCCACACTTTCGCGTCGCGACCGCCGCCCTTGACGTGAATATGAGGCGCCTCGGGCGGCTGGCCTTCGTTTGAAAAGAAATAGTAACGCAAGCCGCTCTGGCGCAACGCAACAGGCATCGGCAGCCTCCAGGCGGCTTGCGTTTAGGACTTAGCTGCACCCCGTCGTCGAGCCACACGTATCGCACTTCATGCAGGTGCCGTTCCGCACCAGCGAGAAGTGGCCGCATTCGCCGCACATCTCGCCTTCGTAGCCCTTGGCTTTCGCTTCGGCGCGGCGCTCGGCCTTGCTCGGCTGGGCGGCTTGCGCGGCACCGGCCTTGCTCCATTGCAGGGCTTCGAGCTTTTCGGTCGGCGACAGATCGTGCTGGGCTTCCTGCTTCAGCGCGACGGCGCCTTCGACGGTGTCGGTGTTGCGGGCGGTGGCGCCGTGAGAGGCCATCGCGGTGACATTGCTGGTGGAGCGGGCCTCGGTCTCGGGTGTCGAGACGCTGCGCATGACGACGAGGTTGTCGGTGCGCGAACGGGTCAGGCCCTTCGACAGGTATTTGTTGTTCGGCTGTTCCGGCTGCTTGCCTTCCTCGACACCCTTGCCCATCGCGTCGAAGTTGGACTCGGAGGGATCGACATGGGCGAGGTCGAAGCGTGACATGTAGCTGACCGCGAGTTCGCGGAACACATAGTCGAGGATCGAGGTCGCATATTTGATGGAGTCGTTGCCCTGCACCGGACCCGCGGGTTCGAAGCGGGTGAAGGTGAAGGCGTCGACATATTCTTCCAGCGGCACGCCGTATTGCAGGCCGAGCGAGACCGCGATCGCGAAGTTGTTGATGAAGGAGCGCAGCGCCGCACCTTCCTTGTGCATGTCGATGAAGATCTCACCGATCCGGCCATCGTCATATTCGCCGGTACGCAGATAGACTTTATGTCCGCCGACCACCGCCTTCTGGGTGTAGCCCTTGCGGCGATCCGGCATCTTCTCGCGCTCGCGCATCACAATGATACGCTCGACCAGCTTCTCGACGATCTTTTCCGAGACTTGCGTGGTGCGGGCGGCCATCGGCTTGTCGTAGAACGCCTCGACCGCATCTTCCTCGTCATCTTCATCACTGATGAGCTGCGAGTTGAGCGGCTGCGACAGCTTTGAGCCGTCGCGGTAGAGCGCGTTGGCCTTCAATGCGAGTTTCCAGGACATCAGGTAGGCGGATTTGCAATCCTCCACCGTGGCGTCGTTCGGCATGTTGATGGTCTTGGAGATCGCCCCCGAGATGAACGGCTGCGAGGCCGCCATCATGCGGATGTGGCTTTCCACCGAGAGATAGCGCTTGCCGACCTTGCCGCAGGGGTTGGCGCAGTCGAACACGTTGTAGTGCTCGGCCTTCAGATGCGGAGCGCCTTCCACCGTCATCGCGCCGCAGATGTGCACGTTGGCGGCTTCGATCTCACGTTTGGTAAATCCAACCGCGGCGAGCAGGTCGAAACCTGGTGCTGCAATGGCTTCCGAGCCGATGCCGAGGGTGTCGCGGATAAAATCCTCGCCAAAGGTCCATTTGTTGAAGGCGAACTTGATGTCGAACGCGGTCGGCAGCGCCTTCTCGACTTTGGCAATCGCCTCATCCGTGAAGCCTTTTGTTTTCAGGGTCGAGACGTTGATGCCGGGGGCGTTGGAGAGCGAGCCATGGCCGACGGCATAGGCCTCGATCTCGGCGATGTCGCTTTCGCGGTAGCCGAGCGCGCGCAGCGCCTCAGGGACAGCGCGGTTGATGATCTTCCAGTAGCCGCCGCCGGCGAGCTTCTTGAATTTCACCAGCGCGAAATCAGGCTCGATGCCGGTGGTGTCGCAATCCATGACGAGGCCAATGGTGCCGGTCGGCGCCACCACGGTGGTCTGTGCGTTGCGGAAGCCGTTGAGTTCACCCAGCTCGAGGGCCTGGTCCCAGACCGCCTTGGCGCGTTCGATGATGTTGGTTTGCGGGACGCTGCCGAAATCCAGCGGCACCGGATTGACGGCGAGGCCTTCATAACCACGGCTTTCACCATGCGCGGCGCGGCGATGGTTGCGGATCACCCGCAGCATGTGCGCGGCGTTCTTCTTGTAGCCGGGGAAGGGACCAAGCTCCTTGGCCATTTCAGCAGATGTCGCATAGCTGGTGCCGGTCATCACGGCTGATAGCGCGCCGCACAGCGCACGGCCTTCCTTCGAGTCGTAGGACAGGCCCATGGTCATCAACAGGCCGCCGATATTGGCAAAGCCGAGGCCGAGGGTGCGGAACTCGTAGGATAGTTCGGCGATCGCCTTCGACGGGAACTGGGCCATCATCACGGAGATTTCGAGCACCACCGTCCACAGACGGCAGAGATGCTCATAGGACTCGACGTCGAACAGTTTGGTCGAGGTGTTGTAGAAGGTGATGAGGTTGGCCGACGCCAGATTGCAGGCGGTGTCGTCCAGGAACATGTATTCCGAGCACGGATTGGAGGCGCGGATGTCGCCGGACGCCTTGCAGGTGTGCCAGTCGTTCATGGTGGTGTTGAAGTGCAGGCCGGGATCGGCCGACGCCCAGGCGGCGTGACCGATTTTCTCCCAGAGGTCGCGCGCCTTCAGCGTCTTCGTCACCTTCTTGTTGGTGCGGCCGATCAGGTTCCAGTCGCCATCGGTTTCCACCGCGCGCAGGAAATCATCCTTCAGCGAGACCGAGTTGTTGGAGTTCTGGCCGGCGACCGTGAGATACGCTTCCGAATCCCAGTCGGTGTCGTAGATCGGGAAGTCGATGTCCTTGTAGCCCTGGCGCGCAAACTGGATGACGCGCTTGATCATGCCGTCGGCCACCATCGAGCGGCGCGCCAGCTTGATTTCGCGGCGCAGCGCCGGGTTCTTCTCGGGATCGAAGCAGTCGTCGCCGGAGCCTTCGCAATTGACGCAGGCTTTCAGCACGGCCTTGAGGTGGCGCTGGTTCAGCTTGGAGCCGGTCACGAGCGCTGCGACCTTCTGCTCCTCCTTCACCTTCCAGTCGATATAGGTCTCGATGTCAGGGTGGTCGGCGTCGACCACGACCATCTTGGCCGCACGGCGGGTGGTGCCGCCGGACTTGATCGCGCCGGCGGCGCGGTCGCCGATCTTGAGGAAGCTCATCAGGCCGGACGAGCGGCCGCCGCCGGACAGGCGTTCGCCTTCGCCGCGCAGCCGCGAGAAGTTGGAACCGGTGCCGGAGCCGTATTTGAACAGACGCGCTTCACGGACCCAGAGGTCCATGATGCCGCCCTCGTTGACGAGGTCGTCACTGACGCCCTGGATGAAGCAGGCGTGCGGCTGCGGATGCTCGTAGGAGGATTTTGACTTGGTCAGCTTGGCGGTGAAGGGGTCGACGTAATAATGGCCCTGGCCGGGACCGTCGACGCCGTAGGCCCAATGCAGTCCGGTGTTGAACCATTGCGGCGAGTTCGGCGCGACCATCTGCTTGGCCAGCATGAAGCGCAGTTCGTCGTAGAACGCCTGCGCGTCTTCTTCTGATGTGAAGTAGCTGCCCTTCCAGCCCCAATAGGTCCAGCAGCCGGCGAGGCGGTCGAACACCTGCCTGGAGGAGAGTTCGCTGACAAAGCGTTCGTTCTCGGGGAGGAGGCTAAGCGCCTCGGTGTCGGGCACGGAACGCCACAGCCAGGACGGCACGGTTTCTTCCTCGACCTTCTTCAGCCGCGCGGCGACGCCGGCTTTCCGAAAATACTTCTGGGCCAGCACGTCGGAGGCAACCTGCGACCAGAACTGCGGCACCTCGACATTTTCGAGCCGGAACACCACCGATCCATCAGGGTTGCGGATCTCGGATGTCGTCAATCTGAAATCAATCCCTGCGTAGGGTGACTGGCCTGCCGTGGTATTGCGCCGTTCGATTCGCATGGTCGTGCCCCGTCTCTCTCTCTAGACCGGCCCGCGCTTTCAGCGGTTTGCCGGATGTTATTCCTTGAGCGAACGCCGTGTCACGGTTGTGCTCCGTGATCCCGATCGTTCGCAGCTCAACCGGGTGACCCGGCCCGTTTCACCTCACGCCGGTGCCGCGATGCACCCCGCGTGAAGCCGCCCCAATTCAACGCCCCAACTCACGTATCGGACCCGGTTTGGGTCCATTTTGGCGCCCGGAAAAGGCTCAGAATCCAGAGCAAAAAGCTCCGTCACCCGTGCCTTGTCCGGCAATCGGAATGGTCATTCTGGAACCCTGTCAGGGAGCGTTCGGCGGGACTGAAAACCACCCGGCACCGAACGATCCAAAACTAGGCCGACTCCGTTGCGCCCGTCAAGGATTAGTACGGGTTCCTGAATCAAATACTAAATATGGTGGAAAAGGAGGAAAACCAAGGGGTCAGACCGCGCCTCGATTGGAGGCAAGTATCGGTGAGTCCACAGGGATTCCCAAGCGGAAAAAATTTGTTCCGGGCTGTGAATTCAAGCTTCCGCCCGCTGTTCACAGGGCAACTATTTATTGTGGTCCTGGGGTCGTCTTGGCATTGCACTTTGAAGACTCACGTAGGGCTACGGAGATGTTGCGGCAGGCATGCCGCTCCGGCGATGGTGCCGGCCCCCGATAACCGGCAAGGTGACGCCGATTCCCACCCCTGACACCGGCTTCATGACAGAATCACATCTCCCGAACGCGCGGGCGCGGCTGGCGCCCGCCGGCCTGATCTTCCTCGCGATCACCTCGGTCGGCTGGGGTTTTAATTGGCCGGTCAGCAAATATCTGCTCACGACCTTGCCACCGCTGACGGTGCGCGGCTGCACCGGCGTGATCGGCGCGCTTTGTCTCGCCGTGCTGGCGCTGAGCCAGGGCCAAAGCCTCAAGGTCCGCCGCGAGCTGTGGCCGCGGCTGATGCTGGCGGCGCTGCTCAATGTCACGGGATGGATGGTGCTGATCGGGCTGGCGCTGCTCTGGCTGCCGGCCAGCGAAACCGCGTTGATCGCCTACACCATGCCGGTGTGGGCCGCGATCATCGCCTGGCCGGTGCTGGGCGAGCGGCCGACCTGGTTGCGGGTGGTGGCGCTTCTGCTGGCGTTCGCAGGGCTGGCGGCGATCATGGGCGGCAATGGATTTACCGCCAGTGCAGCAAAGCTGCCGGGCATCCTGATGGCGCTCACCGGCGCGATCGGGTTTGCGCTCGGCACCGTGCTGGCCAAGAAGCTGCCATTGCAACTGCCGCCGATTTCGGCCGCGGCCTGGCAGGTCGGACTCGGCTGTTTTCCGGTCGCGGTCGCAGGCCTCCTGATCGAGACCACGCATCCGCAGGCGCTGACCCCGTTCGCCTGGCTGTTGCTGTTCTATTCGGTCGCGATCGCGTTTTGCGTTTGCTACATCACCTGGTTCGCCGCACTGGCCCGGTTGCCGGCCTCGGTGGCGGCAATCGGCACCATGGCGGTGCCGGTGATCGGCGTGATCGTGTCGGCGTGGACGCTGCATGAGCCGTTCGGCCCCAGCCAGATCACCGCTTTGGCCCTGACGCTGGCAGGCGTCGCGCTGGCGGCGCGATCGTGAGCCCGCGATAGCGGAGAGACGTGTCAGGCATCGCCGCCCAACGCCTGGCGCACCATCTGGGCCAGCTGGGCCTTGCGATAGGGTTTTGTCAAAAGCAGCACGCCCTCGTCGAGCCGGCCGTGATGCACAATCGCATTATCGGTATAGCCCGAGGTGTACAGCACCTTCATGCCCGGCCTGCGTTTGATCACCTCGTCGGCCAACTGGCGGCCGGTCATGCCGCCCGGCATGATGACATCGGTAAACAGCAGATCGAACGGCTCGCCTTTCTCGACATGGAGCATCGCGGCGCGGCTGTCGGCGGCATCAATGGTCTTGTAGCCAAGCGACCGCAGCTGCGCGACCACGAAATTCCGCACCATCGAATCGTCCTCGACCACCATGATGGTTTCGTGGCCGCCTGCGACCGGTGCTGCCACCGCCGTCGCCGCATCGGCGACACCACGGGCCGGCGGCAGATAGACCCGGATCGTGGTGCCGTGGCCTTGCTCGCTGTAGATCTTGATATGGCCGCCGGATTGCTTGACGAAACCGTAGACCATGCTGAGTCCGAGGCCTGAGCCCTTGCCGACATCCTTGGTCGTGAAGAACGGCTCGAACGCCTTGTCGCGAACCCCGGCCGGCATGCCGCTGCCGGTGTCGCTGACCGCGAGCATCACATAGGGACCGGCGCGGACGTCGGCGTTGGCCTGGGCGTAGGCCTCGTCGAGCACGACATTGCGGGTCTCCAGCAGCAATTTGCCGCCGTTCGGCATCGCGTCGCGGGCGTTGATCGCCATGTTGAGCACGGAATGGGCCAATTGCGACGGGTCGATATGCGACGTCGTGACCCCGCGTTCCAGAATGGTCTCGATCTCGATCTGCTCGCCCAGCGTCGGGCGCAGCAGTTTGGCGATATCGAGCACGGCGCCGTTGATGTCGACATTGCGCGGCTGCAGCGGCTGCCGGCGGGCAAAGGCGAGCAGATGCTGGATCAGTTCGCCGCAGCGCTCGGCCGCATCGTCGATCATCCTGGCGACGCTCTGCAGCTCCGGCTGACGGGCAAGCTCCGCCACCAGCATCTCGGTGGTGCCGGTGATGACGGTGAGCATGTTGTTGAAATCGTGCGCGACGCCGCCGGTGAGTTTTCCGATCGCATCCAGCTTCTGGGCTTGCTGGAGCTGCCGCTCGGTGTCGCGGGCTGCCGTGATGTTGTGATAGACGAGTGCTGCCCCGCTGATCGCGCCGGAGGCGTCGTGCAGCGGCGCGCCGGAAATCACCAGATGAACAATGTCGCCGCTGCTGCGCCGATGGGAGATCAGTTCCTTGCCGTCGAATTGCTCGCCGCGCAGCGCACACGCCGACGGCAATTCATCGGGCGGCAGCAGCGTCGAGCCGTCGGCACGGTAGACAACGGCGGTCTGGCCCATCTGCGCGGTCGTCATGCCGGGCCGATAGGTCAGCACCTTTTCCGCCGCCGCGTTCGCCAGCACCACCGCGCCCTTGGTGTCGATCACCAGCACCGCTTCCGCCATGCTGTTGAAGGTGCCTTGCAGCACCGACGCCGAACGGCGGAGATCTTCATGCGCCGCCAGCAAATGTTCGGTACGCTCGGCAACCGCGGCTTCCAGGGTTTGGTTGGCGGCCTTGCTGGCGCTGAGCGAGGTCTCAAGGGTCCGGTTCGACCGCCTGACGTTGCGGACCATGATCGCGGCGAGCAGCAGGATCAGTAACGCGCCGGCGAGATCGATCGCGAGCAGGATGGTGCGGGTTTGCTGCGAATCCGCGGCACGGATCGCCAGCAGCCGCTCTTCCTCTGTTGTGACCTTGTCGAAATTCGCGCCGATCGTGCCCATCACCGCGCGGCCCTCGGCCCCGGCGGGCAGCGCCGTGATACCGGCGATATCGCCCGCGGCCCGCAACCGCACCATCTCGGCGCTGACGGCGAGCCGCCGCGCGATCAGCGCGCGGTTATCTTGCAGCAAGTGGGCCTGGACCGGGTTGTCCCTGGTGGTCTCGATCAGGTCCGCGAGCGCAGGGGCGATCCGGTCGCGGGATATATTGAAGTCCTGGACGAAGTTCGGGTCGTTGCTGAGTACATAGCCGCGTGACGCGCTCTCGGCGCGGCTGATCAACAACCGCATGTCCGAAAGCTTCTGCAGCACCCCGAAGGTATGGTCGACCCAGGCCGCGTCGGACCGCGACTTGACGTCGAGTCCGATCGAGGCGGCACTGATCACCAGCAATATCGCGAGGCCTGTTCCGAGAACGGCACGCTGCGACGCCATCATCGGCAATTTCTTGCCGGCAGGTCCGCTGGCAGGTTCATTTAGCGAGGCGAGCGTTTGCAATCGGTTTTGCCAGACATTCATTGACTGCCGCGAGCAGCGCGTTCGGTGTGAACGGCTTTCGCAGGCAGAGCGTTGCGCCGAGTTCGAGGGTCATTCTGAGAAAGTCGGGCGAGGGGGTATCGAGGCTCGCAAAGGCGTAGCCGGACATCGCGATCAGCGGAATCCCGGGCGCGCGTTCGTGAAATACCCGGATCGATTCGAAACCGCGCATGTGCGGCATGAAGATATCGATCAGCATTGCGTCGAATGTCGAGTCTTCCAGCGCATGGACCCCTGCCTCACCGCCGTCGGCGACGGTTACTTCAAAGCCCTGGCGTTGAAGACAGACCTCAATGGCCACGCACACCATTGGATCGTCATCGACCACGAGAACGCGCGGCACTTATCAACGTCCCCCATCAGCAAGAGAGCGGGAATTGCGATGCAACCGAATCAAAACTCGTGCAGCAATTAGGGCCGAAATGGGTCGATGCGTCTGCACGATACAATGCATAGTAACCGAGGGCGTTCCAATCGTCCGCTCACGAATCGTCGATGGGACGAAATGGCCGCCGGCGGCGCGCCAACATGACAACGCCGTGATGACAATTCCAGGAAAACAGCCATGAAAAAGGACGGCGCGCCAAGCGCGCCGTCCTCTGGCTTCAGGAGATGGGATCTCGGGAGAGGTAAAGACGGTTACGGGCAGGGGTGCCGGTAGCCGTCATTGCCCATATAGGTACCCGACCGCGGATCGTAGGAACGGTAAGTTTGCATGCAATACGCCACGTCGTCGCCGCCGCCGCTCGGGGCCGGTACCACCGCGACCGGGCCGTCGTCATATCCCTCGTCATAATAAGCGGGACCGGGCGCTGCGTAGTAGCCGGGACCGTAACCCTGCGACGCGATGGCGCCGCCGATGATGGCGCCCACGGCCAGCCCGGGAATAAAGGCGCCGCCGCCGCCACCGCCGCGATGATAGCCGCCACCGCCGTGGTAACCGCCGCCGCCGCCACCGCCACTAAAGCGCGGTCCACCGCCGCCGCCCGGACGCATGCCGCCGCCGCCCGGATGGGCGCCGGCGCTGCCGTGCGGCGCGCCGGATCGGTTATGTCCTTGGGCGAAACTCGCCGTCGGCATCACGACCGGCAAAACCAGAGCCATCGCGGCTGCGGTACTCAAAACTTTCAGATTGATCATTGTCGGCTCCAATGGCGGGACACTTCCAACCCGCTCGACGGGTAGGACGTTCCCGAGCCCCGCACCCTATCGTGCGCTGGCGCCAGACTGTCAGGCTGGAACTGTACGCCATATGAATGGACTGCACGGATTCCGCGACAATTCGTCGCCGAAACCAGCCGCGCGCGAAGGGCGCGCAGAAGGAAGCCCGGGAGGGCGCGCGCGTCGCGAGGAAGCAGGGTTACCGGACTTCAACTGGACATTTCAGCCCGCCGATGGCATCAGAACCGGACGCGTCACTCGAACCGGCCATGCCTGATGAAGCAGTTTTTCCTGAAGATGTTCACGTGGTGGAATGGCCAGACCTTTGGCACCCAATTGTGGACATGGCGGTTCGGTGAACTGGTCGGCGAGGACGAGCAGGGCAACCGCTACTTCCGCACCAAGGGCGGCAAGATCGATCCGACGCTTGGTTTCCAGCGGCGCTGGGTTGTCTACAACGGCTACGCCGAAGCGACCCGCGTTCCGCCGTCCTGGCATGGCTGGTTGCATCACACCGTCGATGTCGCGCCGACCGAAGAAACCTACACGCCGCGTGAATGGGAAAAAGCGCATATCCCGAACATGACGGGGACACCGGCGGCCTACCGTCCGTCCGGTTCGACCCTGGCGAGCGGCCGCCGTCCCAAGGCCACCGGCGATTACCAGCCGTGGACTCCCGGTAACTGAACGACCGTCTCATCGTCCGGCGTTCACTTCACCGGTCGATGACAATGGTTTTCCTGTCGTAATATCGGGCGACGCAATCGTTAGGCAGTCTGCTCGGATCCCGGCCCAAATCGCCTTCGATCAGCGCAGTCGGGTAGGCGTGCAGCCTCGTCACGACCAGGTCTTGTTCGGCCGTGTGTTTCAGGAATTCATGGCGTTCCATGCTCTCCCGCCAGAACTCATGGAAGGCGGACTGCTCCACTCGCAGAATTTGTACGGTTTTGCTGTTGTACAAGACCAGGGTGAGGATCACGCCGATCGCGGCGCCGGCAAATGGCATCGGATTTAGCCGGCCGGTGATCGCCGCGAGCGCGCTTGCTGCTCCGGACGCGCGCGTAAAAAGCGTGGCGCTTATCGTCAATCCGAGAATTCCAAGCATGGTGGTCTGATTTTGCGCTCGCGCAACGAGATTAAAGCCCGTCGCATATTGCGCGGTAAAACAGGCCAGATAGCAGCATGCCGTGGAAAACATCAGAACGAGTTTCGCCAGAACGCGCGTTCGCCGTACGGGAGGCTCAACCGACGATGGCGGTTGTGTCGCCGTGAAGACGATCACCACGGCGACCCAGCCCAGAATTCGCGGATCGGAGATGAAGCGCAGCAAGGCTGGTATGAAAAAACGAAGGGCCCCGATCGCCGAACCGATGAAATTTCCGGCCAGCGGAAACTGCGCCATGCGGACCGCATTCGCGGGCGCTGCTAGCAATATGGCCACGCCGATCAATGTGGCGCCGCCCACGATCACATGCTGCCTGATCTGAAGATTGTTGCGTTCGAAGGCCGTGCGGAAGGCCAGCGAGCAAAGCACGAGGCCGAAAAACCAGGCGCCACTAAATTCGTTGCACATCGAGGCGACAAAGCCGCCGCCCGCCAGCAGGCAGGTATCGGCCGTTGTGATCGGCGTTTGCTGCTCCGCCGTTCGAACGAAAACGGCAAAGCCGAACATGACAATGGAGCCGGGGAGGGTGTAACACACGACCCCTGGCAACCAGTACAGCATTTCCCGAAGGCTCGGAATTCCGCTCAGGATCATCGCAGCGAGCGCCACGCCGATGAAAGCGGTCTGCAACAACGTCGTCTTCGGCCACAGCCGGAACGACACCAGCACCATGGCGCTGATGAAGCATATTTCGAAACCCGCCAGGGTCAGCGGGTAGGTATTGAAATAATCGACGGCTGTCGCGCTGCTGATGATCGAAGGTAACTGCATCAGGACCAGCGGTACGGCGCGTCCCGTATCCGTGTTATACCAAAGCCTGACGGCTTCGGCGAAGCCGCCCGTCGCATTGAGATAGGCTACACAGAAGTCGTCCGACTCCGGGATGCTGTAACGGGTCAGTGCGAACAGGGCCACCAGCAGCGTTATCGGAACCAGGCTGCCCAGAATCCAGATCCAGCTGTCGCCGAACGTGACAGCCAATCTGCGGCGCAGAGTACGAGCCTGCGCCGGATCCTCGACCAACCCCATTTGCGGTTCCCCCGAACCCAACTCGCTTGGGCTCCAAAGGTTGAGCCTGAATTTTGCTGCGCGTTCCACGGGCTTCTTAGATGCAAGTGTTTCGGGAGACAATACTGGGTCGTGCCGTGGCGGCGGCCAATCGCGGCTTGGGGTTCCATTCGTCGACACCAGAATGACGCGTTGTGCTTCGGCGGATCTGTGAACAACGGGAACAGCGGGGACATCTGTGTCGGCATCGCTGTTCCCTGCTTGTGCTTGCCGCGTGATCGCGGCCTAATAAAGCCATCTTACGGAGATGGGAGACCATCGCATCGGTTCGGGCAACAGTTCGCGACTGCCCCGATTTGCAGCGGCACCCGAGTAGGACACGGCCAGGAGATAGGCCCCTGGTGCAGAGGTTCTGAAATCGCCCGTCAATGTGGCGCCGCCGTAGGACAGGAAAGGCCGTCTGGGAAACCAGGCGGCCTTTTTCCTTGTGAAAGCTTTCTTTCGTGAATCTTTATTCGGACGCTGCGCGATCAATCGCCATCCAACGCGTAGGTCCCGCGAAGCCGTTGTTCGACGGCCTCGATCCGGTTGACGCAATCCGGACACTCCCGGCGCAACCTGGCGCTGATGACAGCTGACCATTGTCCTCTTTCATCGGGCACGATCGCAACCGGCACGGTCGGCGGGCAGTCGCCGATGGTCTTGAGCATTTGCTGAAATTTGTATGTGAGGTCGGCGTTCGAAATCGACGTTCTGGCCACGCTCGCGAACTCCCGGGTTTCCCCATCCGCCGTATGGCAATGCCAATCCGGCGCCAGGGGTTCCCCGGGAACGGTCGCCGCGAACATGGATTTTCGCCAGGACGCGTACTCTTGTTGTCGCCAGGGCAGGCGCGATCTACGCTCCTGTCATCGAGGGGCTCTGTATGGATATCAAACGGGCATTACCCCGTCTCCAACTTCGAGGCATCGTGCGCTCGTTCGAGGAGAGACGCGCGGAACTGGGAAGCGCGGTGCTGAGCTGGCCCGTCGCGGCGCGGCCTCATCAGATCCTGAATATCCACCTGGCTGAGCCATATCGCGTTCGCATCGACGGTGGCCCGACAAACACGACACCGGACACGAGTGTGGTGGGACCGCAAACCTGTCGTCGAGCCCACGTTTATCTGTCGGGCTCGATTCATGTTTTCAATATTCTATTTCAACCGACCGGCTTGAATCGATTGGTCGGAATCAACATGGCGTCCCTGGTCAATCAGGATCCAGCAGCCAGGGATGTTCTCGGCAAATCTGCAGACACGCTCGGTGACGCTGTGCGCGCGGCCCCGAACTTTCGTGAGCGCGTAGCCGCCGTTGAACGTTGGGCGGGGATGATGCTGGGTAAATATCAACCCGACGAAGCGATTGGCCACGCATCGCGTCTGTTGATAGCTGCGCGGGGTCGGGCGCGGATCGATGCCCTCATTGGAAAGTCTGGCCTCAGCACAAGCCAATTTCAGCGCCGGTTTGCGACAGAGGTCGGCATGACGCCAAAACTGTTCGCACGAACGATCCGGTTCGACAGAGCGTTGATTGCCCGTCGCAATGCTCCGGGCAGGTCGTGGACCGACATTATCCACGAACTGGGCTACTTCGATCAGGCCCACTTCATCCGCGAATGTCACGCTTTCACCTGCTTGCCGCCCAGCGGCCTCACCGGCGATTGGGACAACATTTTTTTCCCGGCGGGTGACTAAAATATACAAGCGCTTTCGGCTCTCCCACATGGTCTGCCCGAACGGCTGACCACGACGGCATGGGCATCCCGCGACGCAAATTTGGCGTCATCGCAGCCGGCATTCCAGCGCCGTGACCGACGCAATGAACGGAGTGATGGCCATGTCCACGAATCTGGAACGCTTCAAGGCGATCGTCGAACGCGGCTTTTCCCAGGGGGACCTGACTGTCGCGGACGAAGTTTGCGATGAGAAGCTGATTGAACACCAGTATCTTGCAAGAACCGATTTACCTGGCCCGCAAATACTGAAAGCGCAGATCGAAGATGCGAGGCGCAGCATAAACGAGCTGAAGTTCACCGTCGAAGCCGTTGTTGAAACCGGCGATACGCTCTGGGCGCGGGGCAAGGCAACGGGCGTCGATCCGCGCTCAGGCAAGCCAGTGACGATCGATGTCATGGACATCTGCCGATTTGCGGATGGAAAGCTTGTCGAACATTGGGGGGTGCCCGACCGGTTTGCGCTTCTTCACCAGCTTGGTGCCCTACCAGCCCCGCCCAACCGAACATAGATTGCAACTGCCTGTTCGCACAGCAGACATCTCTCGCGCACGGTCTGGAAGCTCGGATGATCTAAACCCGCGCCATTTTTTGGTGGTGTTGGATTCGTTCTGGCGTTGCTTCTGACCGCGAACGGCTGCGAGTTCGCGCCCCATATGAATTTGAGTGGCTTCGACGGGCGTTATGGCCACGCTCGCGAACTCAGACTGGGTCTTTCCGATTTCGTTTCGGCGGAATGTTCGTCCAAGCTCCCTGATCCGGTTCGCGTCGTATCCGCGATCCGCAAGCAACATTGTTTGTGGGCGCAACGGGCTGAGCCCATCGAGCGCGCCTGCCTGACTGTGAAGTTTTGCTTCATAGGTCATTGACATTATCGCGAATAGTCGCGTGTGGAAAATGGCCTTATATCGGGCTTGCAACCGGAGCAACCGCCCCATGAAAGCAATCCGTCATGCCGTCCTCGCACTCACCTTGGCTCTCACAGGACTTCCTGCCATGACCCAATCATCCGCAGCGCAAGCACCAGTCGCCTCGCCCGTCATCACAGGCGTGATGGTCATCCTGACGGTGAAGGCGGACGTCACGCGCGAACAGGTCATGGCCGTCATGCCGGCGGAAATTCGGCAGACCGCGCAGCTCTATCTCGATGGTAGGATTCGCGAGTGGTATTCGCGTGGCGATAATCGCGGCGTCATCTTCCTGCTGGCGACCTCGGATGTTGCCGAAGCGCATACGATCATGGAGAGGCTCCCATTGGCCAAGCAAAATCTGATGGACCACGACTACATCTCAGTCGGTCCGCTTGTGCCGCTCCGCTTGCTGCTGGCCAATCCTTGAACGTCCGCAATCCGGACGCGCCCCACATGGAGTACCGCCGATGACCATTGTCGCCGTTTCCGCCGCTGTTGCCCCGCCACGTTCCGCTTCGCGTGGCCTGCTTTGGGCCTTCGTCTTCACGGCACTGTGGGCGTGGTTGATCTATGCGTTTCCGGTGCTGCTCAATAGTGGTTTTCCGGCGCTGGCCGTTCGGCTGGTGGTCCACGGGCTCATCGCACTCGGCCTGTGGCTCGGCCTTGAACGCGCGGATCTCAAGCCTGACCAGCACCGCACAACCTGGCTGGTGATCATGGTCCCGTTCACGCTGTGGTCTGCGGCTGCGTGGACAGGGGCGATCAATGGCGTCTTCCGCACGAGCGCTTCAGGTCTGCCGTTGCTGCCGGCGGCGCTCTTCCTGCCGGTGATTATCGGTGTTCCGCTGTTGCTGATGTCGAAGCGGGTGGGACAGCTGCTCGATGCGATGCCGACATCGTGGCTCGTCGCGCTTCAGCTTTATCGCGCGTTCGGGGCCCAATGGCTCGTCTATGGGCTGCGTGGGTTGTTGCCCGCGTTCTGGGCGTTGCCGGCGGGAACCGGCGACGTGCTGACCGGCCTGTTCGCCGTGCCGGTGGCAATTGCGCTGGTGGCGGGCACGGCCGAGGGACGAAAAGCGGCAATCTTCTGGAATATCTTCGGCCTTGCGGACCTCGCCGTCGCGATCACGCTCGGAATGATCATCACGCCCGGCCCGTTCCAGTTGATCGTTCTGCATGGCCTGAGCATCGGCCTCGACAATTACCCCAATGTGCTGACGCCTGGCTTTGTGGTGCCTTGCTCGATCCTGCTGCACGCGCTGTCGCTGCGCCAACTACGGAGGCGCAGCCTCGCTGATGCGGCACAGCCTTAGACCCGACGGCAGTCCAATTCGGGATGCGGGTTTGGCCCGTGCCTGCCTTACTGGATTTGAGGCGAGCGGCGCCTTGCAGCGGTGATGAAGTAGAGCAATCCGTAAACCGGGATGAACACGAGAGGGCATGAGCGGCGGCGCCATTATGGGTTCACGCCCTAGATAATCTGGGTGGCTTCCACGGGCGTCTTGACCGCGTCCGACAGGACCTGAAGCGCCTGGCCCAACTCGGCCCGATTGCGCGCGGCGCCAAGCGAGACGCGCAGTCCGCGGGGCGCGGGCTCGCCAACCGCGAACGAATCCTCGCCGACGACGGCGAGCCCGTTTCGCATCAAATGCGATGCCAGTTCCTTGCTGTCGAATTGCTTCGGCAGCGGCAACCACAAATGATGACTTGCCGGACGCGCGGCGAACGAAACATTTTTCAGGAAGCGCGCGGCCAATTGTTGGCGCGCGGCCGCCTCGTGGCGGATCGCGAGGATGATTTCGCCGGCGACGCCGGACCGCAACCAGTGCGTCAGCAATGCGACCATCAGCGACGGCGGCGTTTGCATGGTGGCTTGCAAACCTCCGCGCATCTTCTGCTCCGCGGCGAGATCCGGGGCGAGCAGATAGGCGACGCGCAATGCGGGGGCGATGCACTTCGAAAAACTGGCGGCGTAGTAGGTCCGTTCCGGGATGAGATTGGCGATCGGCGAGTTCGACGGCTCGATCGGACCGTAGACGTCATCCTCGATCAGCAAAATATCCTTCTTGCGGATGATGTCGGCGATCGCCTTGCGCCGGTTGGCGCCCATCGTCGCGGTGGTGGGATTCTGCTGCGTCGGGATCAAATAGACCGCTTTCGGTTTGTGCTTCCGGCATGCCTCTTCCAGCGCATCGGGCCTGATACCTTCGCCGTCCATCGCGACGCCAATCAGCCGGACGCCGAGTCTCGCCGCCGCCGCTTTCATGCCGGGGAACGTCAATTGTTCGGTGACGACCACGTCACCCGGCGCGGCAAGGGCGAGCAGCGCATTGAAGAGGATGGCCTGCGACCCCGGAAAGATCACGATGCGCTCGGGGCTTGCGTGCGACACCCGCGCCTGCAACCAGTGTGCGGCGACTTCGCGCTCGTCGGCGCTGCCGCCCGGTCGCGAATAGCTCAGAAACGCGCTGAAGCCGGCGTCGGCGCGAATGGCGGCGAGCCCCTGCGCGATCCGCAGATCAAGATTGGCCTCGACCGGTTGCGGCGGAATGTTCATCGATAGATCAATGCTGATCTGCGCCGGCAGATCACCGGCTGCGCGCGCCGTGGTCTCCGAAACGAAGGTGCCCTGGCCGACCCTTGCTTCCAGCAAGCCGCGCCGCCGTGCCTCGCCATAGGCGCGGGTGACGGTAGTCAGATCGATCTTGAGCGCCGTGGCCAGCGCCCGGTGGGTCGGCAGGCGCTGGCCGCGAACCAGCCGTCCGCTGCCGACGTCCGCCGCCAGCGCATCGACGACCCGAAGGAACGTCGGCCCATGCCATTCCGAAAGCGTAGGGACCCAATCCATACAATTTGCCAATTTGTCTTTGATTGCATGCTTATCTGGACATATTGTATGGATCAACCAATCAGTCAAGGTTCAAGCTGAGGTCAAGGAGTTACGGCCATGAAGCCATCGATTTCGCTGCCACAGGCGATGTTGCGCGGTTTTGCGATGAAGTGCCCGAACTGCGGCGAGGGACACCTGTTCGGCCGTTTCCTTAAAGTGGCCGATCACTGCGAAGTTTGCGGTGAGGATTTTACGCCGCAGCGCGCCGACGACTTTCCGGCCTATCTGGTCATCGTCGTGGTCGGGCATGTGGTGGTGCCGGCGCTTCTCGCGGTGGAGATGGCTTACGCGCCGCCCGTGTGGCTGCAACTCCTGATCTGGTTGCCGGTGACGCTGTTCAGCGCGTTGGCGCTTCTGCAGCCCACCAAGGGCGCGATCGTCGGCCTGCAGTGGCAAACGCGGATGCATGGCTTTGACGAATCCCGGAGCCGCCGGGATTCGCGAAAAGACGGCGGCCTGCCGATCGCGCAACGCGTCGCCGCCAGGCCGTATCGCGCCTCGGTTGTCTGACCGAAGCTGCGGTTTCAGCCGGCCGATAGTCGGGCCGCGGCACGGCCGTTGGCCTCAAGGCGGTGCTCTCGCGCCTTCGCGATCCTGGCTTGCATCAGCGCGAGAACCTCTGTCGGCGCCGTATCGGGCGAGCCGGCATTGAATGGCGGTGCCGGATTGTATTCGAGCCTGAGCTGGATCAGTTCCGCCGTCTGCCGGTCGACGAGGTGAGAGACCAGCGTCAGCGCAAAATCGATGCCCGCGGTGACGCCGCCGCCGGTGACGCGGTTGCGGTCGACGCAGACGCGGGTTTTGGTCGGCGTCGCCCCGTAGGGGGCAAGGTTATCCATTGCCGACCAATGCGTGGTGGCACGGTAACCTCTGAGCAGCCCGGCCGCGCCGAGCACCAGCGAGCCCGTGCAGACCGAGGTGACGTACTTCGCCGCCACCGACTGCCGGCGCAGGAAGTCCAGAACCTCCTCGTCGTTCACCATCGCGTCGGTGCCGAAACCGCCGGGCACGCAGATCACGTCGAGTTGCGGACAGTCGGCAAAGGTGACGGTCGGCGTCAATGTCAGCACCGAGTCGCTCGGCACCGGCTCGATCCGTTTCCAGATCAGATGTACCTGCGCGCCGGGAACGCTGGAGAAAACCTGCAGCGGTCCGGTGAAATCGAGCTGCGTCACCTTCGGGAACAGCACGAGACCGATCTGAAGTGGCGATGAATGGGTCGATGACATGGGGCCTCCGGGTTGGCGGGCGAGGTTTTGCTTGACCGGTTCATCCTGACATGATGGGCTCTTGTCTGAAATGACATATTTCCCTCATTTTATGCCACATCCTGTGGGCGCCATGAGCTGCGAGGCCCGACCATGATCGGCGTGCTGATTTTTCCGGAATTCCAGTTGCTCGATGCGGCCGGCCCGATTTCGGTGTTCGATATCGCGAGTCGCCTGGCCGGCGCCGAGCCCGCGATCAAGACCATCGCGGTGACGCCGGGGCCGGTGCGAAGTTCGTCCGGTGTGGAAATGCTGGCGCGCGGCTTGCGGCCGAGTGCGGCGATCAGCACGCTGATCGTGGCCGGTGGCGGCGGTGTGAACGCCGCCTCCAAATGCGACAAGACGCTTTCCTTCGTGCGGGCGATGGCGAAACGCGGCGTCCGCATCGCCAGCGTGTGCTCCGGCGCCTTCATCCTGGCCGAAGCCGGATTGCTCGACGGCCGCCGAGCCACCACGCATTGGCAACGCACGCGGCAGTTCCTCCGCCAGTATCCCAAGGTGAAGCTGGAGCCGGATCACATCTTCGTCCGCGACGGCAACATCTGGAGCTCGGCCGGGATCACCGCCGGCATCGATCTGGCGCTGGCGATGGTGACGGAGGATTTTGGCGAGGAGATCGCCAAGCAGACCGCGCGCCAGCTCGTGCTCTATCACCGCCGCAGCGGCGGCCAGTCGCAATTCTCGTCGCTGCTGGAATTGAAGGCGCCCTCGGGACGCTTTGGGCCGCTGTTGAGCTGGGCGCGCGAGCATCTCGAGGCGCCGCTGACGGTGGAGGCGCTGGCCGAGCAGGCCGGCATGAGCACGCGGCACTTTGCGCGCGCCTTCATCGCCGAGACCGGCACCACGCCGTCCAAGGCGGTGGAGCGGCTAAGAATCGAGGAGGCACGGCAGCGCGTGCAATCTTCCAGCGAAGCGATCGAGCGCGTCGCCGAAACCACCGGCTTCCGCGATCCCGAGCGGATGCGCCGCGCCTTCATCCGCGCCTTCGGCCAGCCGCCGCGATCGCTGCGCCGGGCGGCGAGGGCTTCTTAGATCAGGGGTACTCAGCTAATCCGTCTCCAACAACCCAAGTTTGCGTCCCAGCCATTCCGTGGTCGGGGCCTGGATCAGGATCGTCATCAGGATCGCGATGAAGGTGACGGAGGCGATTAAGGGCGCGCCGGGCGCTTTCATGCCTGACAGCAGACCGGCCAGTGCTGCGGGAATGACGCCGGTCTCGCGGGTCCAGCACATGAACAGCATCTCGCGAAAACGCCAGCGCGCGCGGCGATCCGGCAGCGCGCACAGGAACACCGTCGCCGGGCGCGCGATCAGCATCAGCACCGCGACGACGGCGACGCCGCCGAGCCAATAGTGAGCGATCAGGCTGAAATCGACCTGCGAGCCGAGCAGGATGAAAATGAACAGGCGCAGGATAAAGGACGTGGTCAGCACGTATTCCTCGAGCTTTTGCGCTTCGCCCGGCTGCATCCGCAGGCCGAAGCTTTCCTTGTTGCCGAGCACGATGCCGAACACGAACACCGCCATGAAGCCGCTGGCGTCGAGGCCATCGGCGGCGAAGTAGGCGGCGATCACCGCGACCAGCGTCACCACCGGGGCGTATTCGGCCAGCAAAGCCCATTTTTCATGGGCGATCAAAAGTGCTGCGAGATAGCCGAGCGCCGCACCGGCGACGATGCCGATGACGGCTTGCCTGAGCAGATCGAACATCGATCGGGTCAGCGAGAACTCGCCGCTTCCCATCGCCACCGCGAGCACGCCGAAGGTCACGATCGCAGCCATCGCGTCGTTGAACGCGGACTCGCTCATCACTGTCTGCGCTACCCGGTCGCGAATCCGGACCTGCCGGAAAATCGGCACCAGCGTGGCGGGATCGGTCGAGGCCAGCGTTGCGGCCAGCAACAGCGCCACGATCGGCGTGAGGCCGAGGATGTAATGCGCCGCGATCGCGACGATACCAGCGGTAATCAAGATGCCAACGGTTGATATCACGACGATGGTGATCCAGACTTGTTTCAGCACGTTGAATCGCAGCGACGCGCCGCCATCGAACAGGATGTAGCTGGCGCCGAACAGCAGGATGATTTCGTTCAGCGCGGAACTGGCCTTGATATCGATCAGCCCCAGCGCCTGCGGCCCGAGCGCGATCCCCGCGACCAGAAACACCGCGACGTCGGGGACTTTGATCTTTTGCGCCAACAGGCCGGCGAGCATGCCGATCGCCAGGATCAGGCCGCAGGACAGCAAGATATGCCTGGCGATGTCGATGGTGGCGGAAGTTTCCAATGCGTGGCCCAAAAAGTTGATGCGGATGTTATGGACCCCGCGTCAGTTCAGCGCCTTCAACCAGACGCCGATGTCGCTGACGGCGGAATTGGCCTGGTGCAGCAGCTTGCCCATGGTGAAGAAGCCGTGGAACTGGCCCGGGTATGTCCGGAACGTCACGGCAACGCCGGCTGCTTTCAGGCGTTCGGCATATTCGTTGCCTTCGTCGCGCAGCGGATCGGCGCCGGCGGTCATGACATAAGCGGGCGGCAGCCCGGCCAGTGTCTTGGCGCGGGCCGGCGAGGCGCGCCAGTCCTGGCCGTCGGCCAGGCTGTTGAGGTAATGATCGCGGAACCATTTGATCACGGTGTGGGTGAGCAGGATGCTGGTCTCGGGCTCGCGATGCGAGGGATGCGTCATCGCAAAGTCGGTGGCGGGATAGATCAGCACCTGGCCTGCGATCACGGGACCGTTGCCGTCGCGCGCCGACAAGGCGACCACGGCTGCAAGGTTGCCGCCGGCGCTGTCGCCGCCGACCATCAGCCGTGACGCGTCGATGCCGAGTTGTTGGGCGTTGCCGGCGATCCATCTGGTTGCCGTGATCGCGTCATCGACCGCGGCCGGAAACTTGTGCTCGGGCGCGAGGCGGTAATCGACCGAGATCACGATCAGTTCGGCTTCATGCGCGAGCTTGCGGCACACCACGTCATGGGAATCGAGATCGCCGATCACCCAGCCGCCGCCGTGAAAGAACACCAGACATGGCGCCAGACCATTGGCCTGTCGCAGTTTGGTCGGCGTGTAGATCCGCGCCGGGATCGCGCCCGACGGCGAGGGGATCGAGAGCGGCGCTACCGACTTCAACTCGGGCGGCTCAGGGTTGGTGACGACGCGGCCCTGCAAATAGAACGCGCGCGCCTCTGAAGGCGTCAACGTTTCATAAGCCGGCCGTCCGGCCTCCTGAAAGGCCTTGTAGACCGCGGCGGAATCGGGATCGAGCGTGACGGGCATCGGTAAGACCTCTGGTGACGGAACCACGAACAAATTTTCGGTTGTCATTCCGGGGCGATGCACAGCATCGAACCCGGAATCTCGAGATTCCCCGATGCGCAGTTGCGCATCTGCGGTCTGGCGCAGACGCGCCATCCCGGAATGACGAACGTTATGCGGCGGTGCGGCCACCGTCCACGGTGTAGGCGGACCCGGTGACGTAGCTCGCCTCGTCGGAGGCCAGGAACGCCACGATCGAGGCGACTTCGGACGCTTGGCCGAGCCGCCGCGCCGGAATCCGCTCGACGATCTTCTCAGTCGGCGGCGGGGCGTTGCCGGGATTGCGGCCGTCGATAATGGCGCTCAGCATCCGGCTATCGATCATGCCGGGACAGACGCAATTGACGCGGACGTTGGTGCCGGTGCATTCCCAGGCCGCCGTCTTGGTGAGCCCGATCACGGCGTGCTTGCTGGCGCTGTAGACCGCGATATGCGGCGATCCCATCAGGCCCGCGATCGAGGCCGTGTTGATGATGCTGCCCTTGTTCTTTTTGAGCATCACCGGCAGCACGTGTTTCATCCCGAGGAACACCCCGACCACGTTGACATCGAGCACGCGGCGAAAGGATTCCAGCGGATATTCCGTGATCGGCTTGATATCGCCTTCGATCCCGGCGTTGTTGTAGAACGCGTCGATGGTGCCGAACCGGTCGACGCTGGCGCGGACATAGTCGGCGACTTCGTCTTCCCGGGTTACGTCGGCGGTGATGGCGAGCGCCTCGGCCGCGGCGGGCAAATCCTTGATGGCGGCTTGCAGCTCGTCCGACTTGCGGTCGACTGCGACAATTCGCGCGCCGCGTTCGGCCAACAGGCGCATGGTCGCGGTGCCGATGATCCCGGCGGCCCCGGTGACGACGGCAACCCTGCCGTCCAGGCGAATTCGATCGGGCATAACAAACGTTTCCCCATTGGTTCCGGTTGTTCCGGATTGTCATGGCCGGCGCGGGCGCACCGGCATTGGTGGGGCGGATTATTCCATGCGGTGCCAAGGCTTATCAATGGGGATGGGGCTTACCCGTGGGGCGGGAGCGGGGGCGGATGCCCTTTCCCCGCCGTATTCGGCGTGTTAACCGGTGGCCATGTGGGCGGCTCATAAAATGTACAATGGCGTCAGCCCGATTCGCCTTTTAAAGCCGCGCGAGATGTTTCGAACCATTGCCCTGACTGGCTTCGCGGCCTTTGTTGCCGCCACATCGTCGCTGATGCTTGCGCCGCCCGCGCGGGCGCAGATCGGCAATATTTTTTCCGATCCCAGTCCGCGGCCGCCGGGTAATATTCCGCGTGGCAGCCGGCAGGATGTCCCCGACGACGAGGAAGAAGTGCCGGAACTGCCGCACGGCCGGCTGCTGCCGACCCCGAACCGGCCGTTGCCGCCGGTGCAGGGTGTTCCGCCGCCGGGCTCGGTGCAATCGCAGCCGCTGGCGCCGCCCCCGGGGACCACCGTCGTTCCGCAGAACGCGCCAGCCGGTGTCGCGGTTACGCCGCCGCAGCCGGGAACGGGCGTCGCGAACGCACCACCGAACGCCAATCCGCTGCCGGGATTGCCGCAGGGGCAGCGCCAGCCCAAGGGCGTGCCGCAAGCGCCGCCGACATTGCAGCCCGGCGATGAGGTCGTCACCGAGCCGCCGGCGCAGAAGATCACCAACAAGAAGGCGAGCTTCTCCGGCCTCGACAAGATCACCGGCCGCATCATCAATTTCGACGAGGATATTGGCGAGACCGTTCAGTTCGGCGCGCTGCGGGTCAAGACCGACGCCTGCTACACGCGTCCGGCCACCGAATCCGCCAATACCGACGCCTTCGTTGAGGTCGATGAGATCACCCTGCAGGGTGAGGTGAAGCGGATCTTTTCCGGCTGGATGTTCGCCGCGAGCCCCGGCCTGCACGGCGTCGAGCATCCGATCTACGATATCTGGCTGACCGATTGCAAAGGCCCCGACCAAACCATCGTCAGCGCTCAGCCCGATACGCCGAAGCCGGTAGCCGCGCCGCCCGCGCAGAAGCGCGCGGCGCCGAAGCAGGCCCCGCGTCCGCCGCCGCAGCCGCAATTCCAGCAGCAGCCGCAGCAACAACCGGCTCCGCCGCCTCCACCGCAGCAGCGGCCGGGCGGGTTGTTCGGCGGACTGTTCGGGAATTAGAGATCGGCTCTATTTGGCGATGTGAAGGTTCGGCGTGAAAGGCCGGCGTGTCCGTCGTGCGTCGATGACAATTGACCCATCCGGAGCTGGATCGGGATTGCCGATGCCTGATGCTGCCGTCACCAGATGCCCTGGCTATCGACATCGCGGCTTCGCAGCGTTGCTCGCGCTGCTGTTCTGGCCGCTCTGTTGCCTCGCCGCCGGCAAGGTGCCGACCGTGACGCCTTCCAGCATGAAGCGCGTCGGCACGGTCAGTGAGCGCTTCCAGTCCTACAACATCGAAATGGTCGAAATCACCGGTGGGGGATTTTGGAAGCCCTATCGGTCAACCGCGGATGACGCGCCCGCGCATCCCGGAGCCGACGCGCCGAAGGGCATGGATGCCAATCTGTTTCGATACCGGCGGCCGATCGACCTGACCGCCGCGCGGTTGCGCATGCTCGCCGCGGCCCTCGGACCTGCCTATGTTCGGGTCAGCGGCACCTGGGCCAACACCACCTATTTTGCCGATCAGGACGAACCGCCCGCGTTTCCGCCGGCAGGATTCAAGGGCGTCCTGACCCGTCCGCAATGGCGTAACGTGGTTGAGTTCGCGCAGGCGGTGGACGCCCGGATCGTGACCTCGTTCGCGATCGGTGCCGGCACCCGCGATGCGGCCGGCATCTGGACGACGGATCAGGCGCGGCGCCTGCTCGCTTTTACCAACGCGATCGGGGGAAAGATCGCCGCCGCCGAATTCATGAATGAGCCGGATCTCGCAGCCATGGGCGGCGCCCCCGCAGGCTACGATGCCGCCGCTTATGGACGGGACTTCAAGCTATTCCGTTCAATGATCAAGCGCGCGACGCCGGAGACGATGATCCTCGGGCCCGGTACCGTCGGCGCGACCGCGACCGTATCGCGGCTGCTCGCCGCATCCGGTCCCGGTCTCGATGCGTTTTCCTATCACTATTATGGCGCGCTGTCGGAGCGATGCAGCGGCAAGGGCGCGCCGGAAGCAGCCCTTTCGGAAGACGCGCTCTCGGGCACCGATCGGGCGTTGGCTTTCAATCAAAAGCTTCGCGACCGGTTCGCGCCTGGCAAGCCGATCTGGCTCACGGAAACCGCCGATGCCGCTTGCGGCGGCAATCCGTGGGCGGTGACCTTCCTGGATACATTCCGCTATCTCGATCAGCTCGGACGGCTGGCGCGAGCGGGCGTGCAGGTCGTCATGCACAACACGCTGGCGGCGAGTGATTACGGCTTGCTCGATGAAAACACGCTGCAGCCGAGGCCGAAATATTGGGGCGCGTTGCTGTGGCGGCGATTGATGGGAAGCACCGTACTCGACGCCGGCGTGCCGCTTCAGGCCGGCCTTCACGTCTATGCCCATTGCCAAAGAGGGACGCCGGGCGGGGTCTCCGTTCTGGTCATCAACACCGACCGCGCCGCATCGCATGAACTCATGCTCGCCAACGTCGCGCAGCGCTACACGCTGGATGCCGTCGACTTGAACCAAACCGGGATCAGGCTCAACGGCGGCACGCTCGGGCTGGACGCGAGCGGTGGACTGCCCACGATCGAAGGCGTCCCGGCGGCCGCCGGTATGGCAAGGTTCGATCCAGCTACCATCACCTTCCTGACCGTTCCCGCAGCGGCAAACAGCGCCTGTCGTCAACCCGCATGAACGGGGGATTGTTGGCAAAGGCTGACCAGCGTGGCATTCTGATCCTGGAGCCTGATCGGTTCTGATTGAATCAGAACCGGGCTCCAGATTTTTCTTTTGACGCGTTTTCTTCACGCGAACCGGCTGCCACTTCGCTCGAAAACGCTATAACGAAAAGCCTATTTGGGGGAGATCGTCTTGCACCGTCGCGCCGTTTTGCTTCGCTCGACCGTCGTGGCGCTGGTGGGAGCAATATCGCTTGCTCACGCAACGTCGCTCGCTCACGCTGCGGAGTCGGAACGCTGCCGCGAGTTGAGCCGAAAATTTGAAATCAGCAAGCCTCAGATCACGGCGATCGAAGTCTCGTTGACGCTGTTTTCCGCGGCCGACGGCAATTGCGTCGGCCTCGCGACCCAACTGCTCGATCAGAGCGCGTCGGTCGACGCCCGGGACCGGATCGGAGCCCGGCCGCTCAGCCACGCGGCAAGGTCCGGCCATCTTGAAATGGTCGACCTGCTGCTCGCGCGCGGCGCCCCGGTCGATGCGCGCGACCTTAACGGCGCGACGGCGTTGTATTATGCCGCCGAGAGGGGCCAAACCGCGGTCCTGGAACGGCTGATCGAGCGCGGTGCCGATGTCAATCTGACCGGACGGAGCGGTGTTTCTCCGGTGGCCGCGACAGCCTACGCTGGCAGGGACTCGATCGTCAGAATATTGCTCGCACACGGCGCTGACGGCCGCGCGCCCGACGACACCGGCAAGCCGCCGGTGGTCTACGCCGCAGCCAGCGCCCAGCTCAACATCGTCAAGCAGCTGATGGCGGCGGCCAACATCGATCTCAACGCCCGCTATGCCAATGATCTTACCCTGCTGATGTGGGCGTCGGGTCCGGATGAGAAGGTCCCGGAGGCGCAAGCGATCGAGGTCGTCGTATATTTGCTGGACGGAGGTGCCCATATCGATGATCGCGATGATCGCGGACGCACCGCGCTGATGATCGCGGCCGAGGGTGGCCGGGTCGCGACCGCCGATTTATTGCTGGCGCGAGGCGCTGATCCGTCCCTGAAAGACAAGGCCGGAAAACGCGCCGCCGACCTGACGGTGCTGTCGTCGCTGCGCGAGAAGCTGACGCCGCATTAAAGGGCTCACAGGCCTGACAGATATTCTTCCAGCGCCGCCAGATCGTCAGGCGAGGTCGCATTCATCAAATCCGACATGCCGGGATTGTTGCCCCGCGCGTGGCTGCGGAAGTCGGCGATGGTTTTGGTCAGGTAATCCCGGCCCATGCCGGCGAGCCGCGGCACCGTGCCATCGCCCTGAAACCGATCGAGATGGCAACCGGTGCAACCAACCGAGGCGTTGGCTTTCACGGCCCGCTCGGAAACGTCCTTGGGCGCGCGCGGCTGGCCGAGATCGGGCCACGGTTTCTTTGAGAAATAATCCGCGATCGCCAGCATCTCGTCGCGCTCGAAGGCCGAGGCGATCGGCTGCATGATGTCGCTCTTGCGGTCGCCCCGCTTGAAATCGCGCAGCTGAATATAGATGTAGCCCTGCTGCTGTCCCCAAAGGGTCGGGATCGTCTTGTCGATCGGCTTGCCGTCCGCGCCGTGACAGCCGGCGCATATTTGCGTCTTCTCTTCGATACTCTGGGCACCTGACGGCACCGTACCGATGAAGGTGAGCGCGAGCGCCGCGGCGCCGGAAATCCACCCATTCAAACTGCCGCTCATCAATCCATTCCAACTTGGGTAACCAAAAGGAGCGGGACCGTAACCGGTCCCGCTCCGCACTGCGATAACAGCCTGTCCGCTCAGTCGAGCGAGAAGGCGATGATGTTGTTGCCGCGGTGGAAGTCGACCTGGGTGTTTCCGCCCGCGCCGACCACGATGTATTGCTTGCCGCCCACCATGTAGCTGGAAGGTGGCGCGTTGACGCCGGCGCCGGCGTGGAAGCTCCACAATTCCTTGCCGCTGGACGAGTTGTAGGCCGCGAACTTGCCGTTGCCTTCACCGGTAAAAACCAGACCGCCAGCAGTCGCAAGAATGCCGCCGATCATCGGCTCCGGCGTCTTCACCTGCCATTTGATCTTGCCGGTGTTGTAATCAACCGCGGTGATGTTGCCGGACTGCTTCTCGCTCGGGATCACCTTGAAGGCACCGCCAAGCCACAACTTGCCGTTCGGATAGGGCGAGCTGTCGACATGGTAGGTCATGGGCTGATGCAGGTTGATGGCATAGGCCATATCCTGTCCGGGGTCGGTGGCGATCGGCGACCATTCGACACCGCCATTGGCGCCCGGCAGCATGCGTGCACCTTCCTTGGTGGGAAGAGTCCACATGTTCTCCTGCGGCACCATGGCCTCGGAGAAGCGGATCAGGCTGCAATCCTTGCGATCGTGCACATAGATGTGCCCGGTCTTGCCGGCATGGATGACGCCGGGGATGGTCTTGCCATCCTTGCCCTTGACGTTGACCAGCACCGTCGGGCTGACCGCGTCGAGGTCCCACACATCGTGAGCGATATACTGGAAGTGGCAGACGTATTTGCCGGTGTCGAGATCGAGCGAGACCAGCGAGTCCGTATAGAGATTGTCGCCGGGACGGCTGGCGCCGTCGAGATCCGGCGACGGGTTGCCGACCACGAAATAAATCCGGTTGGTCGCGAGATCAACCGACGGATTCTGCCACACGCCGCCGCCGAGCTTGGCGAAGGGATCGCCGGTCTTGGCGAGCTGATCCTTCTCGGCCTGGATGTTGCGGTGCATGTCGCGGCCGGTCGCGTCCTTGGTGGCCCAGACGCCCACTGAATTTTCCGGAACCGTATTGAAGGTCCAGATCAGTTTGCCGGTCTTCGCATCATAGGCTTTCAGGAAGCCGCGGATGCCATATTCGCCGCCATTGGTTCCGATCAGGACCTTGTCCTTGACGACGGTCGGCGCCATCGTTTCGCTGTATCCAGCCTCGGGATCGGCGATATCCGTGCTCCAGACCACGTCGCCGGTTTTGGCATTCAGGGCGAGCAGCTTGGCATCGAGGGTGGCAACGTAGACGAGGTTGCCGAGCACCTGGACGCCGCGATTGTTGGGACCGCAGCAATAGGTCGTGATCGGTCCCATCTTGTGATTATAGTGCCAGAGTTGCTGGCCGGTTTTGGCGTCAAGCGCGTAAACATGACTGAACGACGTCGTCACATACATGACGCCATCGACAACGATCGGCGACGTCTCCAGCGATTCCTTGACGTCGGTCTGGAAAATCCAGGCGACGTGCAGGTTCTTCACATTGTCACGCCCGATCTGCTTGGCGGGATAAAACCGCGTCTGGGCGTAATTGCCGTTGGTCAGCAGGAAATTCTTGCTGTTCTTGTCGGCCGTGTTGAGCTGCTCCTGCGTCACAGGAGAAACCATAGCTGTGCCTGCTGCCGATTTGGTTTCCTGCTTGGTTTCCTGCGCGTAGCTCGAGCCCGCCAGCATACCGGCGACGGCGATCGATGTGGCGCATAAAATAGAATGTTTGTTCATTTTCCTGCCCCGGCTTTTATCGTTGATATTGACCGGCGAAATGCAGCCGGTGCCATTCAAATCTGACGCCATCGGGAATACCTGACAAGAAGAAAAGGGCAAAAGTCTCAAATTTCTCGGGACCTTTCCGGCCTGCTTTGCAGCGTTGGCGAATAGTGCGTCGCAACAATAGCGAAATCGTAGATCGCCCCTGGCTGACGCCTGCTAGCCGCGCTCGGCAATGACCGCGAGCGCCTCCGAGCCGCGGATCGGGCGATCGACCGGCAGCTTTGCAAAATCCGCGTTGCCCGCGATCGCCTGGTCGAGCAGTACGCTGTAGCGCCGCCGCGGGATCTCGACAGCGCCGAAGCTGCGCAAATGTTCGGTGACATATTGCGTGTCCAGCAGCTCGAAGCCGCCCGCGATCAGCCGCGCCACCAGATGCACCAGCGCCACCTTCGAGGCGTCCCGGGTGGTGTGAAACATGCTTTCGCCGAAAAAGGCGCGGCCGAGGCTGACGCCATATAATCCGCCGACCAGCTCATCATTTTCCCAGACCTCGACGCTGTGGGCGTGGCCGAGGTCGTGCAGCCCGGTATAGAGGTCGCGAATGCGCTTGTTGATCCAGGTGTCGTCGCGCCCGGGCTGCGGCGCGGCACAGCCGGCAATGATGGCCTTGAACGCGGTATCGACTGACACCGTGAAGGCGTCGGAGCGCACGGTGCGGGCAAGACGGGAGGAAATGTGGAAGCCGCGCAGCGGGATCACGCCGCGCATTTCCGGTTCGACCCAGAACAGCGTCGGGTCGTCGGCGCTCTCGGCCATCGGGAAGATGCCACAGGCGTAGGCGCGCAAAAGCACTTCGGGCGTGATGTCGGATGAAGCGGAGTCGCGCGACGTCATGCGCGGCAGGATAGCAGGATGCGGGCCATCGCGCGATGGGGCAGGCCGAGTGGCTTGCGTGGCCCCTGGCTAGCTCGCCACGGCGGCGGCCGGCTTGGCCGCGGGGGTGTTGACGCGGCGAAATCGCAGGATGATCCGGGTACCGGAATGATCGGGATCGCGTTCGACCGACGCGCAGAGCTTGGTCGCCATCGCGGTGACGATACGCTGGCCCATCCCGGTGGAACGGGGATCGAGCTTGACGTTGAGGCCAACGCCGTCATCGGCGATCGACAGCAGGACATCGTCGCCTTGCGAGGCGAGTACGACGTGGATTGGGCCGGCGCCGTCGGGATAGGCGTATTTGACCGCGTTCATCACCAGCTCGTTGACGATGATGCCGATCGCCACCGCGCGGTCCGGATCGATCTCGATCGGCTCCGCCTTCAAGGTCAGCCGCGACATCCGGTTGCCTTCGGCCGAACGCCGCAGATCCTCCAGCAGCGCGTCGAGATACTGGTTCAGCAGCACGCTTTTGAGGTCGTGCGAGGTGTAGAGCCGGCGGTGCACCTGGGCCACCGCGGCGACCCGCCCCATGGCGTTGGTCAACGCGGCCTTGACGTCGTCCTGCGCGCTGGAACTGGCCTGAAGATGCAACAGCGAGGCGATGATCTGCAGGCTGTTGCCGACGCGGTGGTTGACCTCGCGCAGCAATACCTCGCGCTCGGCGGCGAGCGCGGCGTAGCGGTCGCGCGAGGCGTGGACCTCGGCTTCGGCGTCGTCGCGCGCCTTCTGGATCTGCGCCTGACGCAAGGCGCCGTTGATGGCGACATGAAGCAGCGGGATGAAATCGCCCTGGACATCCTTGACGAGGTAATCGGCGGCGCCCGCCTTCAGTGCGGTGACGGCGATGCTGGAATCCTGCGACGCCGTCACGAACACCACCGGCGGCGCGTTCGGGATCGCCAGGATACGGTCCAGCGTTTCGAGGCCGTCGAGGCCGGGCATGTATTGATCGAGTGCGATGACGTCGATGCCGCCCTGCTGCAGCCGATCGAGGCCCTGCTGGCCGCTGGCGGCATGCACCACGCCGAAGCCTGATCGCGTCAGGCCGCGATCGACCAGCCGCGCCAGCGCCGCATCGTCATCGATATACAGCAATGTGGGCTTGGCAGCGGTCATGGTGTGGCTTGCGGTACCTGAATGACGGAAAAGAACAGTCCGAGCTGGCGAATGGCGTTGGCGAAGCTTTCGTAATTGACCGGCTTGGTGATGTAGACGTTGCAGCCGAGTTCGTAGCAGCGCTTGATCTCCTGCGCGTCGTCGGTGGTCGTCAGCACGACGACGGGCGCGCATTTCAGATATTTGTTTTCCTTGACCCGGCGCAGGATATCGATGCCGGTCATGTCAGGCAGGTTGAGATCGAGCAGGATTAGGAGAGCCTGGCCCTTGTGGTCAAGGCCGGTGCCGTCGCTGCCAAACAGATAGTTCACCGCGTCTGTACCGTTGGTGAACGGCACGATCTCATTGTTGACGCCGGAACGCCGGATATTGCGCTCGATCAGTCGGGCGTGTCCCTCGTCGTCCTCGATCATGATGATGGTGACTGGTTTGCTCATTCAACTTCCTTGTCTATTTGTCACGGTTCCGGTCGCTGATGGCCCATGCGATCGGCAGCGTGACCGTGAACGTGCTTCCATTGTTCAGCTCTGACGATACCGACATGGTTCCACCGAGACGCCGCACCAGGGCCCGGACGTGGGCGAGACCGATGCCTTGCCCCGGTTTGTCCTGGGTTCCGGCGCGGCGGAACAGGTCGAAAATCCGCTGGTGATCCTTCGGATCGATGCCGCGGCCGTTGTCGGTGATTTCAAAAATCGCAAAGCCGAGCTTGGTGCGGCCCCGGATCGTGATGTCGCCGGGAACGCCTGACTTGAGGTATTTGAGCGCATTGTCGATCAGGTTGGAGAAGATCTGCTCGATGGCAAGCCGGTCGCTGATGATGTCAGGCAACGGCTCGATCCTGATTTGCGCTTCAGCCTCGGCGGCCTGATGCGCCACGGTCGAAACGATGCCCTCGATCAATTCGCGGGTATCGATCTGCACCGGCTGGAATTCGCGCCGGCCCTCGCGGGTGAGATTGAGGATTGCCGTGATCAGGCGATCCATCTTGCCGATCGACGATTTGATGAAGCCGAGCGCTTCGGTAAAATCCTGCGAAAGCTGCTGGTCCTGGCCGTCGAGCGCGGGTTCGATGTCGCCGCCGCCGGCCGGAACCAGCGGCGCGGAATCGCGCGCGCGGGCCAGCGTCGCAATGCGCCTGAAGATGTCGCCACGCAACTCCTCGAGTTCGCTGGTGAAGCCCATGATGTTGACCAGCGGCGAGCGCAGATCATGGCTGACGATATAGGCGAAGCGCTGGATCTCGTCGTTGGCCTCGCGCAAATCGGCGGTGCGCTCGTCAACCGTCGCTTCCAAATTGAGATTGTTGTCGCGCAACCGGGCTTCGGCGTCGTCACGGGCGCGCGCGGAGCGCCGCACCAGGAAGATCGAAATGGCGGCCAGCGCGATCACCAGCGCGGAGCCCGCGACGGTGACGATCGAGGCCAGTTGCTGGGTACGGTCCGCCGTCTCGGTGCGCTCCGCGAACAGGCGATCTTCCTCGATCCGCATCGCCTGCGACGCCTCGGCGATGGCTTCGACCGCCTTGCTGGTCTGTCCATCGCGCATGATGGCGGCTGCGGAGGCGACATCGTTGTTTTTGACGCCCTCGATGCCCTTGGCAAAATCTGACAGCCGCAGTTCGATCGCCTGGTGTAATTTCGCGGTATTGGCGATCTGAACCGGGTTGTCGATGGTCAACGCGGTCAGTCGGTCGATTTCGGGCCTGATGGCTGCGATCGCGGCTTGCTGCTCGCTGAGAAACCGCGGGCCGGAAGACAGCATGTAGCCCCGGGTGGCGCTTTCGGCGCGGCGGATATCCAGCAGCAAGGCGTTCACCTGGTTTTCCACCTCGACGGTATGGACCACCCAGCCATTGTCCTTGCGGGACTGGTTGACCAAAACCACGGACAGGGCGCTGATGGCGACCAGCACGAAAAATCCCGCTGCAAGCAGCAGGATTTGACCAATCGCGCGCCGGCGCGTGGCATCGGTCGTTAGCAGCTTCTCGCTTAGCGAAATCAACTGTCCCCCGCGGAATGGTCCCCGGCAATTCCAGCAACGCCGATCACGGCATAAGGTTCCCGCGGCAACCCGCGTATTTCCAATGATATGGGCCGGGTGGTTCTCAGTTGGCGGCTTTGCCGGCCAGATACTGTTCCAGCCAGTGGATGTGGTAATCGCCGTCGATAATGCCGGGTTCGCGCACCAGCGCGCGGAACAGCGGCAGCGTGGTCTCGATGCCTTCCACCACCATTTCGTCCAGCGCCCGGCGCAGCCGCATCAGGCACTCCGCGCGGGTCTTGCCGTGCACGATCAGCTTGCCCACCAGCGAGTCGTAATAAGGCGGGATCACATAGCCCTGATAGACGGCGGAATCGATCCGCACGCCGAGGCCGCCGGGCGGATGATATTGCGTGATCTTTCCCGGGGAGGGGCGAAACGTCTGGGGATTTTCGGCATTGACGCGGCATTCGATGGCGTGACCGATGATCGCGATCTCCTGCTGCGTCGCCGGCAATTCGCCGCCGGCGGCGATACGGATCTGCTCCAGCACGAGGTCGATATCGGTGATCATCTCGGTGACGGGATGTTCGACCTGGATGCGGGTATTCATTTCGATGAAATAGAATTCGCCGTCCTCGTAGAGAAATTCGATGGTGCCGACACCGAGATATTTCATATCCTGCATCGCCTTGGCGCAGGTCGCGCCGATCCTGGCGCGGGCGGCGGCGGTGAGCACCGGCGAGGGGCCTTCTTCCCAGACCTTCTGATGGCGCCGCTGCAGCGAGCAATCGCGTTCGCCGAGATGGATCGCCCCGCCGCGGCCATCGCCGAGCACCTGGATCTCGATGTGGCGCGGCTTCTGCAGATATTTTTCCAGATAGACCGAGGCATCGCCGAAAGCCGATTTGGCTTCATTGGCGGCGGTGGACAGCGCCAGCAACAGATCGTCGGCGGTCTGCGCCACCTTCATGCCGCGGCCGCCGCCGCCGGCCGCCGCCTTCACCAGCACCGGAAAGCCGATTTCGTTGGCGATCGCCATGGCGTCGTCGTCGGGACCGACGCCGCCGTCGGAACCGGGCACCACGGGGATGCCGAGCCGCTTGGCGGTCTTCTTGGCCTCGATCTTGTCGCCCATCAGGCGGATGTGTTCGGCCTTGGGGCCGATGAAATGCAGATTGTGCTCGGCGAGGATCTCGGCGAAGCGGGCATTCTCCGACAGGAAACCATAGCCCGGGTGCACGGCATCGGCGCCGGTGATCTCGCAGGCCGCCAGTAGTGCCGGGATGTTGAGATAGCTGTCCTTGGACGGCGGCGGCCCGATGCAGACGCTTTCGTCGGCCAACCGCACATGCATCGCGTCGGCGTCGGCGGTCGAATGCACCGCGACGGTGGCAATGCCGAGTTCCTTGCACGCGCGCAGCACGCGCAGTGCGATTTCGCCGCGATTGGCTATGAGGATTTTATCGAACATGAGGTCCTGAATGGCGAGTAGCGAATGGCGAATGGCGAATAGAAGGCGTCGATCGTTTCCCTATTCGCTATTCGCCACTCACCATTCGCCTGTTATTCAATAATCACCAGCGGCTCGCCGAATTCGACCGGCTGGCCGTCTTCGACGAGAATTTGCGTGACGGTACCGGCCCGCGTCGACGGAATCTGATTCATCGTTTTCATCGCTTCGATGATCAGCAGGGTCTGTCCCACCGACACCTTGCTGCCGACCTCGATGAACGGCTTGGCGCCGGGCTCGGACGCCCAATAGGCGGTGCCAACCATCGGCGAGGGCACGACGCCCGGATGTTTGGCGACATCGGCGACCGCGGCGGGAGCCGCCGCGGCGACGGCCGGCGCCGCCGTCGCAACGCCGGCCGGCATCGCCGCTGATATGCTGATGTTGCGGGCGACCCGCACCCGCAGGCCGGCGCGCTCGATCTCGATTTCGGTAAGATTGGTTTCGTCAAGCAGCAGCGCCAACTCGCGAATGAGCGCGCTGTCGCCGCTCCCGACGTCGTTCTTGACGTCGTTCTTGGCATCGCTTCCGGATTTTGCGGCGGCGGTATTGTCAGGCTGGCGGGCCATGATCTCGATCCCTGGACTTTCTGTTGGGGTGGCGGGCTCAGGCTTTCGCCTTGACGCCCAGCTTGGCGGCAAGCCCCGATATTGCGAGCCGGTAACCGTCGATGCCGAAGCCGGACAGCGTGGCGAAAGCGGCCTTCGCGGTGAAGGAGTGATGCCGGAAATTTTCGCGGGCGTGGACGTTGCTGATGTGGACTTCGACCGCCGGGATTTTCACCGCCATCAGCGCGTCATGCAGCGCGATCGAGGTGTGCGAATAGGCGCCGGCATTGATGATGATCCCCGCCGCCTTGTTGGCGTGGGCCTCATGGATGAAATCGACCAGTTCGCCCTCGCGATTGGATTGCCGGCAATCGGCCTTCAGGCCGAATTGCGCCGAGGTCTCCGTGCACAGTTTCTCGACGTCGGCGAGCGTGGCATGCCCGTACGTCTCGGGCTCGCGCGTCCCCAGCAGATTGAGGTTGGGGCCATTGAGGACGTAAATCGTCGCGGCAGGTGTGTTGGCCATCCAGATCCCGGCAATGTGGCGGTAGGTGGCGCGGTTATAGGTAACAACAGTCCCAAGGGGAAGCCTTTAGGCCACCTTGCACAGGCCCCAACTGCCTCATCCGGTTCGTAAAAAGCCTTGCGGAACCTACGGAAACCATTCGTTAACCAAGGTTAAATGACGGAAGCCGGGGATGACCATGGGAGGCCGGGAGGCTTCGCGAGGACTTCACCCGGGCTTTCACCCACGGCCAAGGGCGGGCATTGCTGCCCGCCCTGAACGTTCTGCGTCGAAGCCGGATCAGGCGTCGAGGACGGCGACGATCTCCAGCGAACTCGGATCGATCACGAGGATCTGGTTGCGAACCAGGATGAACTCGTAACCGCGCCAATCCGGATAGACCGTGACGATTTCCGCCGGCAGCGGGTGGAAGGACACGTCGCGCGGCACGCGAGTTCCGACCGAGATCGAGAAGTTCACGTTGGTGACGGGAGCAATGTGCTGCTCCTTGATCACGGTGGTGATCTTGGTGCGCTGTTCGGTCGAGAGCTTGGCACCGGCGCCAGCCTGACCGACGGTCTTGCCTTCAGCGCCACCTTTCGAATCGGCGTTCTTGGTGCCGTTGCGGTCCTGGCCTTCGGCCTTCATGTCCTTGCCGCCCTTGGCATTGTCGTTCTCGGAGCTCATGGCCTTGGACTTCTGGTCCGGCTTTTCGTCCGAGCTCATGGTCTTGGACTTCTGGCCAGGCTTTTCTTCCGCGCTCATCTTGGACTTCTGGTCCGACTTTTCGTCGGAACTCATCGTCTTTGATTTTTGACCCTGCATGCCATCCTCGGCACGCTGGTTCTTGCCCGCCGCCGGTGATTTCTCCTCCGACTGCGTCGACTTCATTTCCGGTTTGGCATCACGCTTCATCTCGCCGCCGGACTTGCCGCGGTCGGACTCGCTATGTTCGGCAGCGGGCGCGCTCTGCTGCGCGGGTGCTGCGGAAGGGGCTTCACGGCTCATGCCGGTGCCCTGTGCATTGGCAAAACCCGTTCCCGCGATCAGCGCGGCCGCGGCGACCGAAACCATTAAACGATTGATCATTGAAAGTTCTCCTCACATTTGTGCATTGCCCGCGCTGACAACGGCAGGCCCCGCACGATGTTCCGCGCGATTGCCGGTTCTCCCGGATTTATTAGGTGAATGCGCGATGAACGCGGTTCGCTGCGAGAACTACCCAAAAATAAAGCCGGCGGTTGGACCGCCGGCTTTGCAACTTTCTTGGATAGGAATTAGCGGAAGGAAGCCTTGCGGGCAGGAAGCCTCAGGAGCAGGAGGCTTTGCCGCAACGGGCGAGTTCGATCTTCTCCTTGAGACCATCGAGGCCGATCGCGCCGACCACGACCTGCTTGCCGATCACATAGCTCGGCGTGCCGTTCATGCCCATCGCTTCCGCGAGCTTGAAGTTTTCGTCGATCGTGGCTTTCACTTCCGGGCTGCCGACATCCTTCTCCAGCCGCGCCATGTCGGCACCGGCATCCTTGGCGGCGGCCATCGCGTGCGCCTTGTCCGCGGGACCGCGGCCGCCGAGCAGCTTCTGGTGAAAGTCGAGATACTTCTTGCCGCTCGGGTCCTGCATGCGCATCGCGACCGCGACCTGGGCGGCTTCGACCGAGCCCTGGCTCAGCACCGGGAATTCCTTCAGCACGACTTTCAGCTTCGGATCGGTCTTCATCAGGTCGAGCATGTCGGCCATCGCGCGTTTGCAATAGCCGCAATTGTAATCGAAGAACTCGACAAAGGTGACGTCGCCGTCCTTGTTGCCGAGCATCACGCCGCGCGGCGAATTGAAGATCGTGGCGGCGTTCTCGCTGACGCTGGCTTCATGCTTCTTGGCTTCGTCGGCGGACTGGCGCTTGCTCAGTTCGCCCATGGCCTCTTCCAGCACCTCGGGATGCGAGACCAGATAGTTCTTGATGATCGCCTCGATGTCGCCCTTCTGGGTGTCGGAGAAACTCTGCGCCGATGCGGCCGGCGGCGTGGCGCAGAGCGCGAGCGCAAACAGGGCGGGAGCGAGCAGGCGGAACGAAGGCATTGGCAAATCCTCTGGGTGAAAGCCGAACTTAAAAACCATGTTAGTTCGGCGCTATGTATTTTCAGTCACTGTTCGGCGCTTGATGTCGGTGGCTTCGGTATTGGGGCGGCTGGCACTATTTGGGCGGTTTGGAAGTGACGATATCGTCGGCCCTGACCCATCCAGGCGTACCAACGGCAAAACGGGTTTTGGCACGTGATGCGAGATCGCGTGCGGTCTTGTTGTCGCCGCGCAAATAGGCGGCCTGTGCCGAGGCCAGATCGGCCTCCGCGTAATCTCCCTTTCGACCGTAAGCCATCGCAAGTTGCGTATAGCCCAGCGGCGCCTCGGTCTCCCGGGCCACCGCCGCCCGTAAAATCTGAATCGCTTCGGCGCTGTAGGCGTTATTATCGGTTCCCACCAGCGCTTGCCCAAGTAACATCTCGATGAGCGCGTTGTTACCGGAGAGCTGAACCGCCTTGCGCAGCGGCGCGATCGCATCCGCCGGTTTGCCGCCTTCCAGCAGCGCCTGGCCGCGCAACTCGTAAAAATAGGGGTTGGCGGGCTGCAACTGGATCAGCGCGTCGATCTGGGCCAGCGCGTTGTGCAAATCGCCGTGGCGATAGGTCGCAATGGCATGGGCGTAGCGCCCCGGCAGGCTGGTGTCGGACAGCGGATAGCGGCGGTAGACGGTGTCCTGACGCTCCATGAAGGCCGAGATTTTGGCGCGCACCATGTCGTGGCGCATTTGCAGCGCGGGATCGTCCTTCTTGTCCCAATACGGGCTCGAACGCGCGATTTCCTGCAGCGCGGCGACGCGCTCGACCGGCATCGGGTGCGACTGCATATAGGGGTCGGCGCCATGGGCGGCGAACAGGCTCTCGTCGGAAAAGCGCTTGAAGGTGTCGTACATGCCCTTGGCGGATTGGCCGGTCGCGGTCAGAAACTTCACCCCGGCGCGATCGGCGTTTTCTTCCTGCTGGCGCGCATAGGAAAGCAGGGAATTGCGGATCAACGCCTGCGGGGCCGAGACCGCGGCGGCGCCGACATTGCTCAGGCCGCCATTGCTGTTGCCGCCCCGCGCGCCGGCCACGATGGCGCCGGCGCCGAGCAGCATCGCGATCACCATGGAGGTCTGCGCTTTTGCGACCTGCTCGTGCATCTTGGCAAGATGGCCGCCGGCGAGATGGCCGGTTTCATGCGCCAGCACCCCGATGAGCTGGTTCGGAGTCTGCGATTGCAGGATCGCGCCGAAATTCACGAAGATGCGGCGGCCGTCTGCGACGAAGGCGTTGAAGGCGGGATCGTTGATGATGACGATCTGGATGTTCTGTTTTTCCAGGCCGGCGGCGTGCAGGATCGGCCTGGTATATTCCCGCAGCAATTGCTCGGTCTCGGTGTCCCGAAGCACCGGCGGCCCCTTCTGATCCTGCTCCTGCGCATAGACCGATAGCGGGGCGAGGGTCAGCGCGATCGCGGTGGCGACCGCGGTCAGTTTCGGCAATGGTCTGCCGGTGAGAAGGCGAAGCATCATCGAGCGGTCTTTAACCGTTGGCGGGGAAGCGGATACGATATATGCCCTACCAAACCGCCGAATACGGCTAGTCTGGGGCACTTCCCGAAATAGCAGATATCAATGCCTGATACGACCTTGAGAGACCGCGCCAGAGGCCTTTTGACGGCCTCCGGACGCAGCGACGTTCCACCCTTCATGGTGATGGATGTGATGGCGGCGGCGGCGCGCATCGAAGCGTCCGGCGGCCACGTCATCCATATGGAGGTCGGTCAGCCGGCAGCTTCAGCGCCGAAAACCGCGATAGCGGCCGCGCGCGCCGCGCTCGAGGGCGGACGGATCGATTACACTTCGGCGCTTGGCATTCCCTCGCTGCGCGCGCGCATCGCCCGGCATTATCGCGAGACCTACCGTTGCAGCGTCAATGCCGATCAAATCGTCGTCACCACCGGCTCGTCGGGCGCGTTCATCCTGGCCTTTCTCGCGCTGTTCGAGCCCGGCGACAGGGTCGCGGTCACGGTGCCTGGCTATCCGCCCTATCGGCATATCCTGACGGCGCTGGGCTGCGAGCCCGTGCTGATCGAGACCTCGAACGAAACCCGTCATGCCCTGACCGGCGAGGCCTTGCTGGCGGCCCATCGCGAGAAACCGCTGCAAGGCGTGTTGGTCGGAAGCCCGGCCAATCCCACCGGCACCATGATGTCTCGCGAAGCGCTGACCAGCCTGATCGCCGCGGCGGAAGGGGCGGGTATTCGCTTCATTTCCGACGAAATCTATCATGGGCTGGACTACGCCTTTCCCGCGGTGACGGCAGCCGAACTGTCTCCGCGTGCGCTGGTGATCAACTCGTTCTCGAAATATTTTTGCATGACCGGATGGCGGGTCGGCTGGATGGTGGTGCCGGAGCCGCTGGTGCGGCCGATCGAACGGCTGCAGCAAAATCTTTCGATCTCGGTGCCGACGCTCTCGCAGATCGCGGCCGAGGCGGCGTTCGAGGGCCGCGAGGAGATGGAAGCGATCAAGCGCGGCTATCAGGAGAATCGCCGCATCCTGATCGAGGGCCTGCCGCGGGCCGGTCTGACCGACTTCCTGCCGGCGGATGGCGCATTTTATCTGTACGCGGATGTCTCGAAATTCACCTCCGACAGTTTCGCATTCACCAGCGAGATGCTTGAAAAGGCCCACGTCGCCGCCACCCCCGGCCTCGACTTCGATCCGGTCCATGGCCGCGCCTTCATTCGGCTGTCCTACGCGCGTTCGGCGGACGAGATGCGCGAAGCGGTGGCGCGCATTGCCGCCTGGCTCAAATAGCGGCATTTCCACGCGCCACGGCAAAAGCTACCATTGACTCAATGGCGCCGATTGATCTCGGCCATATTCTGTGGGACGGAACGCAGGCAAACAATGCGGCACTGATCCGCAATCTCTGAGGGGGGAGTGAAAACGTCATGTCGGCAACGGTTGCAACCGTAGCGCCCGCGCGCGCTGCGAAACCCTGGTACAAGATCCTTTACGTGCAGGTGCTGATCGCGATCCTGCTCGGGGTCGTGGTCGGCTGGCTGTGGCCAACGCTTGCAACCAACGACTGGATCAAGGCGCTCGGTGACGGCTTCATCAAGCTGATCCGGATGGTGATCGCGCCGATCATCTTCTGTACGGTGGTATCTGGTATTTCGCATATTCAGGACGCCCGCAAAGTCGGCCGCGTCGGCGTCAAGGCGCTGGTCTATTTCGAGATCGTCTCGTCGTTCGCGCTGATCATCGGCCTGGTGATGGGCAATTTGATCCAGATCGGCCACGGGCTCGCAGCGAAGACGGATCCGGCATTGGCCACAAATGCTTCGGCCGTCCAACATTACGCCGATGCGGCGAAAGCCCAGAAATCGGTCGATTTCGTCCTCAACATCATTCCGGACAGCGTGGTGGGCGCATTCGCGCGCGGCGATATCCTGCAGGTGCTGCTGTTCGCGATCCTGTTCGGCTTCGCGCTGATGGCGCTGGGCGAACGCGGTCACCGGCTGCGCGACATCATCGACGACACCTCGCATGCGATATTCGGCGTGATCGCGATCGTGATGAAGGCCGCACCTTTTGGCGCATTCGGTGCGATGGCCTTTACCATCGGCAAATTCGGACCCGCGGCGCTTGGCAATCTGCTCGGCCTGATCGCGCTGTTCTACGCCACCGCGGGATTGTTCGTGGTGGTCGTGCTCGGCCTGATAGCGCGGATCGTCGGCTTCAACATCTTCAAGTTCATCGCCTACATCAAGGACGAGCTGTTGATCGTGCTCGGCACCAGCTCGTCGGAAAGCGCGCTGCCGCAATTGATGGAGAAGCTGGAACGGCTCGGCTGCTCGAAATCGGTGGTCGGTCTGGTGGTGCCGACCGGCTATTCGTTCAACCTCGACGGCACCAACATCTACATGACACTGGCCACGCTGTTCATCGCCCAGGCGCTCGGCGTCGATCTGACGTTCTCGCAGCAGATCACCATCCTGGTGGTGGCGATGCTGACGTCGAAGGGCGCCAGCGGTGTCACCGGCGCGGGCTTCATCACGCTGGCGGCGACGCTGACGGTGGTCAATCCGGCGCTGGTGCCGGGCATGGCAATCGTGTTTTCGGTCGACAAGTTCATGAGCGAGGTGCGCGCGCTCACCAACATCACCGGCAACGGCGTCGCGTCGGTGTTCGTGTCATGGTGGGAAGGCGAACTCGATCACGAGCGGCTGCACGCCAATCTCAACCAGACCATCGATCCCTCGGATCTGGAAACCGCCGTTACCACGGGGTAGCCGCACATCGGAGTTTGCGCGTTGCACGCGCAGGAATCACCAAACAAAAACCGCCCGGTTTTACCGGGCGGTTTTCATTTGAGCGCGGATATTTTTTAAGCGCGTCTGTCTTTCGTCTATTCGCCGCCGCCGAAGCGTCGCGACCACCAGCCTGCCTTGCGGGGCTGGGTATCGGTGGGGGCCTCAGCCGCGGGTTGCGCCGGGGCAGCTGCCGGCGGTTCGGGCTGGCTGTGATCAGCAGGCGTTGCCGCCGCCGGTTGGGCATCGGCCAGGAAGCTGACCTTTTCGCGAACGGTCGAGCGCCGCCGCGCGGCCGCCTTCTCTGCATCCTGCGCGGTGTCTTCGGTCACCGCGGCGCGCGCGGTCTCCTGTGGGGCATGCTCGACGTGTTGGGGCGCAGCCTGCGGCGCGATCGATTCCGGTTGAACTTCCGGCAATGGCTGGTCGTACCGGGGCTGTTCGTGTCGAGGCGGTTCTTGCCGAGACTGTTCTTGCCGAGACTGTTCTTGCCACGGCTGCTGTTGCGGAGCGCCGTCGAAATCGGCCACCGCGCCTGCGGCTTCCGGAGCCGATGTCGGTCCCAATTCGTCGGCGATCGAGCCGGCCAGACCGTCCTCGGGTCCGCCACGCCGGCGGCGTCCGCCACGGCGACCGCGGCGTCGGGGCCGGCGCTCGCCGCCCGGGCCCTGATCATTGCGCGCCTGGGTTTCCTCGGATTCGTCCTCGTCGGACTCGCCTTCATCGGTTGCCACAACGGCTTCGCTGCTCTCCGCGTCCGCGGCGATCCGCGGCGCGTCGTGTTCCTCGCGTAGCGGCCCGCCTTCGCGCGGCTCGCCGGCGCGGCCACGCCGACGACGTCGGCGCTTGCGCCGTGGGCCGTCCGCATCGGCTGCGCCGCCGGCGCCTTCGCCCGCAGTACCTTCGCCCGCGATGCCTTCGCTGGCCGTGACCTCGTCGCCAAGCCCCTCGCTCTCGTCGGTTTCGACCTCGGATTCGGACTCGATATCGTACGTCTCGTCCTCGTCAAACGCTTCCTCGACCTGCGGCGGGAATGCCGCCACCTGGGCCGCCAGCAGCGCCTTGGCGGCTTCCAGCGTGTGGACCTGCTCGCCCCGATCGATGATGAAGGATTGCTGGCCGCTCACGGTCGGATCGGCGATCACGGACAGCGTGACCTTGAAGCTGCTTTCGAGGTCGCGCAGATGGCCCCGTTTGTGGTTGAGCACGTAGAGCGCCACGTCGGTGCGGGTGCGTACCACGAGATTGTGGGTGGCGCCCTTCATCAGGATTTCCTCGAGCCCGCGCAGCAATTGCAGCGCGACCGAAGACACCGAACGGACATGACCGCTGCCACCGCATTGCGGGCAGGGCTCGGTCGAACTCTCCAGCACGCTGGCGCGGATGCGCTGGCGCGACATTTCGAGCAGGCCGAAATGCGAGATGCGTCCGACCTGGATCCGCGCACGGTCCTGCCGCAGGCAGTCCGAGAGCTTGCGTTCGACCGAACGGTTGTTGCGCTTCTCGTCCATGTCGATGAAGTCGATGACGATCAGGCCGGCGAGGTCGCGCAAGCGCAATTGCCGAGCGACTTCCTCTGATGCTTCGAGGTTGGTCTTGAGCGCGGTATCCTCGATATGATGCTCGCGGGTCGATCGGCCGGAGTTGACGTCGATCGACACCAAAGCTTCGGTCTGGTTGATCACGATGTAGCCGCCGGATCGCAATTGCACGGTCGGCGAGAACATCGCATCGAGCTGGCTCTCGACCCCCATCCGCGAAAACAGCGGCTGGCCGTCGCGGTACTGCCTGACCGCGCGCACATTCGAGGGCATCAGCATCTTCATGAAATCGCGCGCTTCCTGATAACCGGCCTCGCCGGCGACCTGGATTTCGTCGATTTCCTTGTTGTAGAGATCGCGCAGCGACCGCTTGATCAGCGAGCCTTCCTCGTAGACGAGGGTCGGGGCCTGCGAATTCAGGGTCATGTCGCGCACGGTTTCCCACATCCGGATCAGATACTCGAAGTCGCGCTTGATCTCGGGCTTGGTGCGGGAGGCGCCGGCGGTGCGCAGGATGATCCCCATGCCCTCGGGCACGTCGAGATCCTGCACCACTTCCTTCAGCCGGGAGCGATCCTGCGCTGAGGTGATCTTGCGGCTGATGCCGCCGCCACGCGCGGTGTTGGGCATCAGCACGGCGTAACGGCCGGCCAGCGACAGATACGTCGTCAGTGCGGCGCCCTTGTTGCCGCGTTCTTCCTTGACGACCTGAACCAGCATCACCTGGCGGCGCTTGATGACTTCCTGGATCTTGTACTGGCGGCGCGGACGGAAGGTGCGTTCCGGCACTTCCTCCATGACGTCGTCGCCGCCGACGGATTCAACGACTTCCTCCTCGGCGTCGTCGCCATCGTCTTCATCGTCATGCGCCTCGTCGCCATGCGACGCGACGGACGATTCGGCGTGATCGGACGCGCCGGTTTCGCCGTCGGCCTGAGCCGCATCGTCGGCATGTGCCGCGTTTTCACGCGCGTGCTCGGCGCTTTCATCATGCGCGTGGTGCTCATGCGACTGCTCGTGGTCCGCGTGCTCGTCGTGCGTTTCCGCGCCGGCCGAGGCGGAAACGTCGACGGCGGCTACCGGCATTTCGGACGGCGACGCCACCGGCGTCTCTCCATCGTGCGAATGGTCGCCGTGAGAATGGTCATGACCGTGGTCATCATGCGCATGATCATGGTCATGCGCATCGGCGTGCTCGTGACTCTCGTGATCGTGGCTCAGCTCGGTTGGCTGATACGCATCGCCATCGGTGTGATGAACATGTCCATCGCCGTGATCATGGTCGTGCGGCTGGTCGGTTTGGCCCTGGTCCGGGGTCGCACCCTCGACCACGCCGCTCTGGACGCGGTCGCCATGGCCGCGACGGCGCGAATTGCGGTGGCGCGGGCGGCGGCGGTTGGAACGGTTCTCGGTTTCTTCCTCGGCCTCGCGATGGGCGCGCTCATCGGCTTCGATCAGCGCCTGACGGTCGGCGACCGGGATCTGATAATAGTCGGGATGGATTTCGCTGAAGGCGAGGAAGCCGTGGCGGTTACCGCCATATTCGATGAAGGCGGCCTGCAGCGACGGCTCTACGCGAGTTACCTTGGCGAGATAGATGTTTCCACGCAGTTGTTTGCGTTGGGCAGTCTCGAAGTCAAACTCTTCGACACGATTGCCGCGGACCACAACGACCCGGGTCTCTTCCGGGTGGGTGGCGTCGATCAACATTTTGTTGGGCATTTTGGAACTCATGACGGCGGCGGGCGCGTATCGCGGCGCGCGCGTGTCGCGCGGCCGGGTGACGCGACGGTCCACCTGATTCGGGGGTGAGGGGAAGGCCGAAACGCAACCCGGAGCGCCGCACCGAACATGTTCCTCGCAGAGCAAAGCGACGCGCGGAGCTTTCGCTCCGCATCGGCGCGGTTCCTTGGGGAATCCTGGTCGGCAACACAGTCTGGCGCATCAAGCGTCGGCCCGTCTGAACACGTTGGCGGCAAAAAGCGCCGCCTTGTCTGTCGCTGAAGGCCCGGCGTGGCGCCGAAGCGCTCGCCGGTCATCGCATATCGATGCCTTGCGGCCCGGTAATCGGTTATGCCGTGTCTGAACTCGTCCCTGGAACAAGATGGTAACCTGGGACCGGACGCCGCTCGGGCTCAAAACCGCCACTCCATGTCAGCCGCGCGCTGCGCTGGCTGGGGAGGGATCGGAAAGACGCTGGAATCCCCGAAATAACCGAAAATTCCGGCGCTGCACCGGGAGGCTGAACGTGACACAACCGGGAGTATTAGCCGTCAGCCCCTCGTACATACGTGGATTGGGCGCCTGGTGCAAGGGAAGCGTCAGGGAAGCGTCACGCCGCTGCAACACTCCCCGTTATTCTCGAGAAGTTCCTTAAGCCGCAATTAACCCTGTAGTCCTATTGCGGTAAGAGGGCTGCTCGGAGGCATCGAATCGTTGGCGAGCCGCGCAAATCATCGTGTTTTGCTGGGATTTGCGCTCTTGTGCGCCGCGGCATTGTCGTGCGCCGGCATCAGTCTTGTCGCAGCCAATGAGAGCCAATCGCCAACCCCGACCGCCGCTTCCGGGCTCCCGGTCGCATCCGATGCCCGGCTGGCCGGCGATGCCAAGCAGACCCGGTTCGTGCTCGATCTCGACAAGACCATCCCGTTTCGCGCCTTCACGCTGGCCGATCCCTATCGGGTGGTGGTCGATACCCCCCAGGTCAACTTCCAACTGCCCGCCGGAACCGGTGCCGCCGGGCGCGGGCTGATCAAGGCGTTCCGCTACGGCATGGTGATGCCGGGCGGCTCTCGAATCGTATTCGACCTCACCGGCCCGGCCAGGATCGCCAATTCCTATGTGCTCGATGCCGCCAACGGTCAGCCGCCGCGGCTGGTGCTGGAGTTTGTCGAGGTCGATCGCACCGCGTTCGTGCAGGCGCTCGCGCCTGAAAGCCGGCCCGAATTGAGGCCTGCGATCGCGGATGCCGCGGGTCCCGCGACGACCGAGGCTTTGCCCAATGCCGAGGGCAAGTCAGGGACCGGCCCGGAATCCAAACCCGAGCCCAGGCCGGTGCCGGTGGATCCACGTCCGCTGATCGTGATCGATCCCGGCCATGGCGGTCTCGATAACGGCACGCAGTCGAGCGGCGAGAGCGAGAAAAGCCTGGTGCTGAATTTCGGCTTGGCGCTGCGCGATCGGATCGAGAAATCTGGTAAATACCGCGTCGTGATGACACGCACCGATGATACCTTCATCCCGCTCGACGACCGGGTGAAGATCGCGCGCACCCAATCGGCGTCGCTGTTTGTATCGATCCATGCCGATTATTTGCCGCACCGCGAGGGCGACGTGCAGGGAGCCACGATCTATACCGTGTCTGACCGTGCCTCCGACGCCGAGGCGGAACGGCTGGCGGAGACGGAGAACAAGGCCGACGCCATCGGTGGCGTTAACCTGACCGGCGAGCCGACCGACGTCGCCGACATCCTGATCGACCTGGCGCAGCGCGAAACCCGCACCTTTTCAAACCGGTTCGCGCGGCTGCTCGCGGGCGAGATGAAGAACGCTACCCGGATGTACAAGCATCCGCTGAAATCCGCCGGCTTCCGGGTGCTGAAGGCGCCCGACGTGCCGTCGGTGCTGGTCGAACTCGGCTACGTCTCGAACAAGAGCGATCTCGAACATCTGGTATCGGAGAGTTGGCGTTCCAAGACCGTGGGATCGATGGCGCAGGCCATCGATGCCTTCTTCGCAAAACGTTTGGCGACGGCGGGGCCGGCAAATTAAAGCGAGACTCACTTAAGCCTGGCTGGACCAAAGCCCTAGTTTGGCCACAGCGGCAGCTTTATAAAAAATGCCGTAAGGTTTCTGAATCGGTCAGGATTCCCGCGTCAACGATGTTATTATGGGCCTCGTTCTGAAGGGGCCGTGCAAGCGGAACCATTCCGCGGAGCCGCTGATGCACCGGGCCAATGGCCTGAGGCGAGGCGCAAGAGTTGAAACGGACGATCGATAATGCGCTTGCTGGTGCGGTTCCTGGGTTTCCTGTTCGCGGCCGGAACGGTCGTGTTCCTGGTGGGCGTTGCCGGGGTGGCGGGGATGATCTGGCATTTCTCCAAGGACTTGCCGGATTATTCGCAGCTTCAGGATTACGAGCCGCCGATTATGACGCGGGTTCATGCCTCCGACGGCGCGCTGCTCGGTGAATATGCCAAGGAACGCCGGCTCTACCTGCCGATCCAGGCGGTTCCAAAGCTCGTGATCAATGCGTTCCTCGCCGCCGAGGACAAGAATTTCTATGAGCATGGCGGCATCGACTATTCCGGCATGGCGCGCGCCGCCGTGCTCTATGCGCAGAACTACGGTTCCAATCGCCGGCCGCAGGGCGCCTCGACGATCACCCAGCAGGTTGCGAAAAACTTCCTTCTCACCAACGAAGTATCGTTCGCCCGCAAGATCAAGGAAGCGCTGCTCGCGATGCGGATCGAGCGCGCCTACTCGAAGGACAAGATCCTCGAACTCTATCTCAACGAAATCTATCTCGGCCTCGGCGCCTATGGCATCGCCGCGGCGTCTTTGGTGTATTTCGACAAGTCGGTGAACGAACTCACGGTGGCGGAAGCGTCCTATCTCGCCGCGCTGCCGAAGGCGCCGTCGTCGCTGCATCCGGTGCGCAACCACGACCGCGCGATCGAGCGCCGCAATTACGTGATCGACCGCCTTCTGGAGAATGGCTGGATCAAACAGGCCGATGCCGACAAGGCGCGCAAGGATCCGCTGATCGTCACCAACCGGGCCAATGCCGGGCATATCTTCGCCGGCGAATATTTCGCCGAGGAAGTCCGCCGCGACATCTTCGAACGCTATGGCGAGAAGAAGTTGTATGAAGGCGGCCTCTCGGTCCGGACCACGCTGGATCCGAAGATCCAGGTGATGGCGCGCAAGACCATGGCCGCCGGCATCGTCAATTATGACGAAGCACAGGGCTGGCGCGGGGCGCTCAGCAAGCTCGACATTTCAGGCGATTGGGGCGTCAGGCTGGCCGACGTCAAATCGCTGTCGGACATCTCGCCATGGCGGATGGCCGTGGTGCTCGAAACCAGCGATCAATCGGCGCGAGTTGGTTTCCAGCCGGGCCGGGAACTCGGCGGAGCCATCAGCAAGGACCGGCAGACCGGCCTCATCACGCTGGAAGGCCTCAAATGGGCGAAGCCGGCGGCGGGCCCGACAAAGGGCAAGACGCCGACCGCGGTCTCGCAAATATTGTCGCCAGGCGACGTGATCTATGCGGATCCTCTGATCAGAGAGGGCAATCCTGCGCCGGTCGATGGCCAGTTCCGGTTGCGTCAATTGCCGGAAGTGTCCGGTGCTATGGTGGTGATGGATCCGTGGACCGGTCGCGTGCTGGCGATGGTCGGCGGATTCTCGTTCGATCAGAGCCAGTTCAACCGGGCGACGCAGGCCTACCGGCAGCCGGGTTCCTCGTTCAAGCCGATCGTGTATTCGACCGCGCTGGATAACGGCTACACGCCGTCGACCGTCGTGGTCGATGCGCCGATCGAAATCGATCAGGGGCAGGGCGCCGGCGTCTGGCGTCCGGAGAATTTCTCGAACGGCAAATACAACGGCCCGACCACGTTGCGCAACGCGCTGAGATTGTCGCTCAACACCGTGACGGTACGGCTGGCGCAGGACATCGGCATGCCCTTGATCGGCGAATACGCCAAGCGCTTTGGCGTCTATGACGAACTGCCGAACTATCTGTCTTATGCGCTGGGCGCCGGTGAGACCACCGTGATGCGGATGGTCACGGCCTATTCGATGCTCGACAATGGCGGCCGGCGGGTGAAGCCGACCCTGATCGACCGCATCCAGGATCGTTATGGGCATACCATCTTCAAGCACGACGCCCGCGAGTGCCGCGGCTGCGATGCGCCCGGTGGCTGGAAGAACCAGCCCGAGCCGCAACTGATCGATCGCCGCGAGCAGGTGCTGGATCCGATGACGGCCTATCAGATCACCTCGATGATGGAGGGCGTGGTTCAGCACGGCACGGCCACGGCGGTCGCCGCTGTCGGCAAGCCGATTGCGGGCAAAACCGGCACCACCAACGACGCCCGCGATGCCTGGTTTATCGGCTTCTCGCCTGACATCGTGGTCGGCATCTATCTCGGCTATGACAAGCCGCGCTCGCTCGGCCGGGGCAATGCCGGCACCGGCGGTCATCTGGCGGCGCCGATCGCGCGCGACTTCCTGAAACTCGCGCTGGCCGACAAGCCGGCGATCCCGTTCAAGGTGCCGGCCGGAATCAAACTGATCCGCGTCGATTCCAAGACCGGCATGCGGGCCGGTCCGGGTGACAGCGGCAATGTCATTCTTGAAGCCTTCAAGCCGGGCACCGCGCCACCGGATAATAATTCGGCCATCGGCGTTGCCGATGCGGATGGCCGCTCGCTGACGGTGTCGCCGGACGCCGACCGCACCATCCTGCGCTCCGGGACGGGCGGGCTTTACTAGCGCGGATCTGTTTGGCAAGGACGGAGCGCGCCAGAATTGCTCCGGGTAGCTTCGCAGCGGTGCCATCAAACGCACGCAATTGAAACGGATTGAAATCGCAGCCATACGGCCCGGCCGCAGCGCGACAGCGCGGAACGGGGGTAGGCTCACGACCGGGTAGGATTTATGAGACTGCTGTTCCGTTTCCTCGGTTTCCTGTTTACGGCCGGGACCGTGCTGTTCCTGGTGGGCGTCGCCGCCGCCGCTGGGTTGATCTGGCATTTCTCCAAGGATCTGCCCGACTATTCGCAGCTTCAGGATTACGAACCGCCTGTCATGACCCGGGTGCATGCCGCGGACGGCGCGCTGCTGGGCGAATACGCCAAGGAGCGGCGGCTGTACCTGCCGATCCAGGCGGTTCCGAAGCTCGTGATCAATGCGTTCCTCGCCGCCGAGGACAAGAATTTCTATGAGCACGGCGGCATCGACTATACCGGCATGGCGCGTGCCGCGGTTCTGTACGCACAGAATTTCGGGTCCGGCCGCCGGCCGCAGGGCGCCTCGACCATCACCCAGCAGGTCGCGAAGAATTTTTTCTTTTCCAGCGAAGTTTCGTTTACGCGCAAGATCAAGGAAGCGCTGCTCGCGATGCGGCTCGAGCGCGCCTATTCTAAGGACAAGATTCTCGAACTCTATCTCAACGAAATCTATCTCGGCCAAGGCGCTTACGGCATCGCCGCGGCGTCGCTGGTGTATTTCGACAAATCGGTCAATGAACTCACGGTGGCGGAGGCGGCTTTCCTTGCCGCGTTGCCGAAAGCGCCGGGGACGCTGAATCCGGTGCGCAACCACGACCGCGCGGTCGAGCGGCGCAATTACGTGGTTGATCGCCTGCTCGAAAATGGCTGGATCAAGCAGGCCGACGCGGACATCGCGCACAAGGATCCTCTAACCGTCACCAATCGAACCAATAGCGCGCGCACTTTCGCCGGCGAGTATTTCGCCGAAGAGGTCCGCCGCGACCTGCTCGAACGCTACGGTGAGAAGAAGCTTTATGAAGGCGGTCTCTCGGTACGAACCTCGCTGGATCCGAAACTGCAGGTGATGGCTCGCAAGACCATGGCGGCCGGGCTCGTCAATTACGACGAGGCGCAGGGCTGGCGAGGCGCGACCGGCAAGCTGGATATGTCCGGTGATTGGGGCGTCGCGCTCGCCGACGTGAAATCACTCAACGACATCTCGCCATGGCGGATGGCGGTGGTGCTCGAGACCAGCGATCAGTCGGCCCGGATCGGTTTCCAGCCGGGTCGCGAACTCGGCGGCGTGATATCCCGAGACAGGAAAACCGGTATTATCACCCTTGATGGCGTGAGGTGGGCAAAGCCTGTGGCGGGACCTGCGAAGGGCAAGACGCCGACGGCCGTGTCCCAGATATTGTCCCCCGGCGACATCATTTACGCTGACCCGCTGGTTGCCAAGGATGGCTCGTTGGTCGACGGTCAGTTCCGGCTGCGTCAGTTGCCGGAAATATCCGGCGCCATGGTGGCGATGGATCCGCACACCGGCCGCGTGCTGGCGATGGTCGGCGGCTTCTCGTTCGAGCAGAGTCAGTTTAACCGCGCAACGCAGGCCTATCGTCAGCCGGGCTCGACCATCAAGCCCATCGTTTATTCGTCGGCGCTCGACAACGGCTATACGCCGTCGTCCGTCGAGATCGACGGGCCGATTGAAATCGATCAAGGGCAGGGTGGAGGAGTCTGGCGCCCGGAGAATTTCTCGGTCGGAAAATACCAGGGGCCGACCACGCTTCGCAATGCGCTGCGGCTGTCGCTGAATACGGTGACGGTGCGGCTGGCGCAGGATATCGGCATGCCGCTGATCGGCGAATATGCCAAGCGTTTCGGTGTCTACGACGAGCTGCCGAATTACCTGTCCTATGCGCTCGGCGCCGGCGAAACCACCGTGATGCGGATGGTGACGGCCTATTCGATGATCGACAATTCCGGCCGGCGGGTGAAACCGACACTGATTGATCGGATCCAGGACCGCTACGGCCATACCATCTTCAGGCACGATGCCCGCGAATGCCGCGGATGCGACGCGCCTGAAGGCTGGAAGAACCAGCCCGAGCCGCAACTTGTGGATCGCCAGGAACAGGTGCTGGACGTGCTGACGGCTTACCAGATCACCTCGATGATGGAAGGCGTCGTTCAGGGCGGTACGGCGATCGCGTTGCGCGACGTCGGCAAGCCGATCGCCGGCAAGACCGGCACCTCGAATGAAGCAAAAGATCTCTGGTTTGTCGGCTTTTCGCCGGATCTGGTCGTCGGTCTATATGTTGGCTACGACAAGCCTCGCAGTCTGGGCAGAAACGCCCAGGCGGGTCATACCGCCGCGCCTATCGCCAGGGATTTCATGAAGCTGGCGCTTGCCGACAAGCCGGCAACCCCGTTCAAGATTCCGGCCGGTATCAAGCTGATCCGGGTGGATGCCAAAACCGGCCTGCGGGCAGGTCCTGGCGACTCCGGGAAGACGATCCTGGAGGCGTTCAAGCCGGGCACCGCGCCGTCGGATGATTATTCCAACATCGGCGTCGCCGACGCGGATGGCCGCTCCCTGACGGTATCGCCGGACGCTGATCGCACCATCCTGCGCTCCGGGACTGGCGGCCTGTACTAGAGCCTTTTCCGTTTCGATTGAATCGAAACGGGGCTCTAGATTCTTGATTTGACGCGTTTTCTTGACATGAACCGGTGCCCACTTCGCTTGAAAACGCTCTAATCGCTATTGCAACGCGCGGCGGGCGTGAAGCATTGCGCTTTGCGCCGCGCGCGGTTACATCCGTCACAGCACAATATTGGCGGCATCCGCCGCGGATCGAGACACCATGCGCGCCGAAGTCGAACGCCTCGTTGAAGAGATCAAGCAGTCAGTCGGGCTGCTGAGGAGGCATCTTTGACGTCGATGCATCCACGGCGCGGCTTGCCGAACTGAACAAGCTCGCAGAGGACTCCAACCTCTGGAACGATCCACAGAAAGCGCAAAAACTGATGCAGGAGCGTACCTCGCTGGAGGATTCGCTTCATGGCATCGGCAAGGTCGAGCGCGAGCTCGAGGACAATATCGGCATGATCGAACTCGGCGAGGCCGAGAACGATGAAGGCGTCGTGGCCGAGGCCGAAGCCGCGCTGAAAACCATCAAGAAGGAAGTCGCGCGCCGCGAGCTCGAAGCATTGCTCAGCGGCGAAGCCGACCGTTTCGATTCCTATCTCGAAGTGCACGCCGGCGCCGGCGGCACCGAGAGCCAGGACTGGGCCTCGATGCTGCTGCGCATGTACACGCGCTGGGCGGAAAAGCACGGCTTCAAGATCGAATATCTCGAAGAGACCCAGGGCGAAGAAGCCGGGATCAAATCCGCCACCATCCAGATCTCTGGTCACAACGCGTATGGCTGGTTGAAGACCGAAGGCGGCGTGCATCGGCTGGTGCGGATTTCACCATTCGATTCCAACGCCCGACGGCATACCTCGTTCTCGAGTGTCGCGATCTTTCCGGTGGTCGATAACAGCATCAAGATCGATATCGCCGAGTCCGACGTTCGGGTCGACACCATGCGCTCGGGCGGCGCTGGCGGCCAGCATGTCAACAAGACCGAATCCGCCGTGCGGTTGACGCATATCCCGACCGGCGTTGCGGTGGTCTGTCAGGCCGGTCGTTCGCAGCACAAGAACAAGGCGCAGGCCTGGGACATGCTGCGCGCGCGGCTCTACGAGATCGAGTTGAAGAAACGCGAAGCGCAAGCTGCTGCCGATCAGGCCGCCAAGACCGATATCGGCTGGGGCCACCAGATCCGCTCCTACGTGCTGCAGCCCTATCAGATGGTGAAGGATCTGCGGACCGGCGTGCAGACCTCGGATACCTCAGGTGTACTCGACGGCGACCTCGACGAATTCATGGCGGCGACCTTGGCGCAGCGCGCCTTCGGCACCACGCCCGGTGCGGTCGAGGATGTGGATTAGCCCATGGCGCGCGTTGCTTTTATCGGATTGGGACGCATGGGCCATGGCATGGCCGGGCGTTATCTCGACACCGGTTTCACCGTCTCGGTGTGGAATCGCAGCAAGGCCAAAGCGGAAGACCTGATCGCCCGCGGCGCGCGCTGGGCGGCATCGCCGGAAGATGCCGCTGATGATGCCGACGCCGTCGTGACCATGGTGGCCGACGACCAGGCCTCGCGCGCGGTGTGGCTCGCCAGGGACGGCGCCGCCACCACGATGAAAGCCGGCACGCTCGCGATCGAATGTTCCACGGTGTCGCATCAGCATGCGCTCGATCTGTCGCGCGAGCTGCGCAGCCGCGGTCTGGTTTATATCGACAGCCCCGTGACCGGCTTGCCCGACGCGGCCGCCGCCGGAAAACTGACCCTGCTGGTCGGCGCTGACGCGGTCGACCTCGAAAAGGCACGACCTTTTCTGGTGCCGCTCTCGACCGTTATTCGCCACTTCGGCGCCGTCGGTTCCGGCACGGTCTACAAGCTGATCAACAATCTGATGGGCGCGATCCAGATCGCCGGCATCGCCGAAGGCCTTGCAATCGCCGAGCAGGCCGGTCTCGACACCAGGCTGGTTCTGGAGGCGATCGAAACCGGCGTTGCCGGCAGTCCGCAGGTGATCCGTCATTCCAAGCGCATGGCCGCGCGCAATTTCGCCGGCGCGACGTTCACCGCAGCACTTCGGCAAAAAGATGCCGCCTACGCCGTGGCGTTGGCCGAGAGTCTATTGTCGGCGTCGCCAATCATGGGGCGCGCCGCGGTCGCCTCCTACGATCGGGCGAAAGCCTACGCGCCTGATGATGACGAAGGCAAAATGATCGAGATCGTGTCGAAGCCGAAATAAGCGCGACCTGATCAGGCGGCTTTCCTCGCCATTTTTTACGTCGCGAACCAATCCGTAAACCGACCGCTGTCGCGCGTGCTGCCTTGCCATGCGGCGGTGACGGCGCGTTGAAAATCTCGATGCGCGCCACGCGCCAATCACAAACGGCCGTTGCCAACAACGCCGTTTCGCGCTGCGGAATAAGCGACGGAAGTGGCATAAACCGATGCTTGCATGCGTTCACCCGACTTGCGAGACTTGGTCAACGTAAAAGACTTGCGCAAAATAAAACGCCAAATGGGAGGGAACGATGCCGGTTCGTAGACAGGGCTTGGTTGGGCTGACGGCGTTCGCTGTCGCAGCAATGGTCGCGACCACGGCCAGCGCGCAGAAGAAATACGATCCGGGCGCCAGCGATACCGAGATCAAGGTCGGCAACATCATGCCCTATAGCGGCCCGGCGTCGTCCTACGGCGTGATCGGCAAGACGGAAGCGGCCTACGTCAACATGGTCAACGCCGAGGGCGGCATTAACGGCCGCAAGATCAATTTCATCACCTATGACGACGCCTATAGCCCGCCAAAGGCGATCGAGCAGGCCCGCAAGCTGGTGGAAAGCGACGAAGTCCTGTTTATCTTCCAGTCGCTGGGAACGCCGTCCAATTCGGCGATCATGAAATACATGAACGCCAAGAAGGTGCCGCAGCTGTTCGTCGCCTCCGGCGCGACCAAATTCGGCGATCCCAAGAACTTCCCCTGGACCATGGGCTTCCAGCCCAACTACCAGAGCGAAGGCCACATCTACGCGAAATACATTCTCCAACATTTTCCCAACAGCAAGATCGCGGTGTTCTGGCAGAACGACGATGCCGGCAAGGATCAGTTCAAGGGATTGAAGGACGGGCTCGGTGACAAGGTCAACATGATCATCGCCGACAAGTCCTATGAGGTGAGCGATCCCTCGATCGATTCCCAGATCGTCGCGCTGCATGATTCCGGCGCCGACATCTTCTTCTCGTGGGCGGCGCCGAAGGGATCGGCGCAGGCGATCCGGAAGGTCGGCGAGCTTGGCTGGAAGCCGAAGTTCTTCCTCGCCAACACCGCGACCACGATCGCTTCGGTATTGAAGCCGGCCGGCCTCGAATATTCCAAGGGCATCATCTCGACGGCCTATGTCAAGGATCCGACCGACCCGATCTGGAAAGACGATGCCGGGGTGAAGAAATGGCGGGCGTTCATGGACAAATATTATCCCGATGGGGACAAGGCTAACGCCAACAACGCCTATGCCTACGTGGAATCGCAGGCGCTGGTGCAGGTCATCAAGCAGTGCGGTGACAATCTCACGCGCGAGAATGTCATGAGGCAGGCGGCGAACCTGAAGAACTTCACCAGCGACATGCTGCTGCCGGGGATCACGATCAATACCTCACCGGACGACTATTTCCCGATCGAGCAGATGCAGTTGATGAAATTCAATGGCGAGACGTGGGAGCTGTTCGGCGACATCATCAATGGCGAAGTCGGCCACGAGGTCAGTCATTAGAGCGTTTTCAAGCGAAGTGGATGCCGGTTCGCGTCAAGAAAACGCGTCAAATCAAAAATCTAGAGCATGATCCGGAAAAGTGAATGCCGGTTTCCCCTCGGGACAAACGCGGAGCGTTTGCCTGGAGATTATGCTCAAGCAAAGCGGCTGCCCCTGACAGGAGCGCGCGCTCAGCCGGCGCTGAGCCGCACACCGGCGCGCAAAAATTTCTGCGGATCGACCGCTTCGCCGTCGATTCGGGTCTCATAATGCAGATGTGGACCGGTCGAGCGGCCGGTCGAGCCGACCGCGCCGATCACCTGTCCGATCTTGATGACGTCGCCGACCTTGACGCCGATCTCCGACAGATGCCCGTAGCGGGTCGCCAGGCCATTGCCGTGATCGATCTCAATCATGCGGCCGTAGCCGCCGGCCCATCCTGCCGATGATACTTTGCCGTTGGCGGTCGCGCGCACGGGATCGCCGGCCTGTGCGCGGAAATCGAGGCCGGTATGCATCGCGGGGCGGCCAAGGAACGGATCGCTGCGGATGCCAAATCCGGACGTGAATTCAACTTCGCCAATCACCGGCTTGCGATAGGGCACCGTTGCCAGGGTACGATTGAGGCGGTCGACCTGGGCGCGGGTCACGTTGATCCGGTAGAGCTGGTGCTCGAACGGGCCGGCATCGGCCGGAAGTTTGACCGGAATGAAAGGACCGCCGACGCCCGCGGCGCGCGGCGTGGCGGCTTCCAGTTGCGCCATATCAAGGCCGAGATCCGAGAACACGCCGCGCATCCGGCGAACCCGCGACTCCATGCCGTCTTCCACCGACGTCAGTGCCGCCATCTGGCGGCTCTCGACCTGATCGAGCGAGGTCTGCAAACGGATCAGAACGTTATCCACCCCCCCGGCTTTGGCGAACTGACTGGTCGGCGATGCGGCGACAACAGGCGCGCGCGATTCCAGCCGTGCCTCGCGATCCGGCGGCGCCACGAAAATTACGGTGTCGCTGATCGGGGAGGGTTTTGGCGTGGCTGACGAGGTTGGGTCGGTCACTGCCGGGCCGCGTGCCGGCGGTTTGATCGATCCGGTCACCAGTGCATCCGGCATCGCGCCGAGCGCGGTGGCGCGGGATTCCAGCGTCGCCTCGCGGTGCATGATCTGGTCGAGCTTCTTGTCTAACTGCTCCTGGTCGAGCAATTGGCGGCTGGTGGTGCGATCGACTTTGGCGCGCAACTCGGCGATGCGATCCTCATAGGCGTATTGCATCTCGGCCTGGCGCGCGATCAGCCGCGTCAGCACGTCGTCGCGGAACGCGAAATAGGTCGCCGTGGCGGCCGACCACATGCCGAGCACCGTCACGGTGCCGATCACGATCCAGAACACCACCGGCCCGAAGCGCACCTGCTTGCCGGCGTGGACGATGGTGTAACCGTCCTGCGTCTGGGCTGCGGGGGCCTGAGCCTGGCCACCCCCGGGGCGGCGCGCCGACGTCCGGCCGTGGTCATGTGGATGGTGGTGGGGATACTCGGCATGATGACCGGTACGGTTCGACATCGGCACTCCCGCGCCGGTCGGAGATGAGTTCCGTACGGCTGAATTGGCGAGGCCGATTTGACCTTCTCATGGTTAATTTTCAGGAAACGGGCCGATCGCAATCAGGCCGCCTGGGCCGCCGCCAGCACCTCGTCGGCGTGGCCGTCGACCTTCACATGGCGCCATATTTTGACGATCCGGCCGTCCGCGCCGATCAAAACTGTTGTGCGAAGAATCCCTAGGAACGTTCTGCCATACATGGATTTTTCGCCCCAGACGCCGTAGGCCTCCAGCATCTCGTGCTGTTCATCGGAAACCAGCGGAACGGCCAGGTCGTGCTTGTCCCGGAACGCTTCCTGGGCCTTGAGCGGATCGGCGGAGACGCCCAGCACCGCGGTCCGGCTGTCGGCGAATGCCCCGGCCAGTCGCGTAAAGTCGATGGCCTCCTTGGTGCAGCCCGGGGTGTCGGCGCGCGGGTAGAAGAACAGCACCAGTTTGCGGCCCGCGAAGTCGGCCAGCGACACGGTGTCGCCGCCGTCGCGCGGCAAATGAAAGGCAGGCGCCTTCGCGCCCTCCGCCAGCGCGGCGTGTCCGGCGGTCGGGTGCCCGGCTTCGTTGGTTTTGGCAGCGCTGGCTTTCGGCCTGGCGGTGGCCGCTTTCGATTCGGGCGCGACGGGCCTTCCGGCCGCCGCCGAGGCGGGCAATGTTAATGGCTTGGACGCGCTCAGATGCGATGCTTTCGGCGCGGCAATTTTGGCGTCGGCTTTTGCGACCGGCTTTGCAGCCGTCTTGGCGGTCTTCGCGGCGGTCTTGGGAGCGGCCTTGGCCGCAGTCTTGGCAACGGCTTTGGATTTGCTGCCGGTGGTCCGGGCGGGTTTACTCGGGGTCGTCGAGCGCTTTTTAGCCGCAGGCTTTTTGGCTGCTGCCGTCGATCGGGCTTTAGCGGCCTTGCCAACAGGGGCCGCGGGGGATTTCTTGAGCGTTTTCTTACGCGTTTTCTTGGACATACGCCTTCCTTTCGTCGCTTTCGACGGCTCAATCATTACGCTATTGCAGGCGATGTCCTGGCAAGCTCGAATCGAGTAGGCCGCTGGGCAAATCTGATGGCCTCGGAGTAAGGTTACAAGGAATTCGATACCCCATCCGTCGGCTCGTTCAATGCGTCGCTTGAAGTGATCTTTGGGCCGGATGACGAGGTGACGGTATCATCGAGGGATTGGCAGCGATGCCGGCACGGGAGCGCTCGTTACTTAACCGACGGGCGCGGTCTTGCCGGCGATCAATCTTACCATCAGCGCCAGCACCGAGAGGCAATGGCAAGGAACACGTCGCCCCAGGGATCCGGTCCCCGCGCTGTCGTCCAACCATCGTCGTTGGATGATGCCGATTGGGATATCGAGCATGACGAGGCCGCCGGCCATCGCGCGCGCCGGCTGTTGTCGCGTTCGAACTCCGGCTACCACAGGCTCGGTGACCGCCTCGAAGCGCTAAGCCGATGGATTGCGGGCGAACGCTGGGTCAAGCGCCTTGCCGTCGTGCTCGTGGTGCTGCTGGTGATCTTCGGCGGGTGCTTCGGGGCGCTGTGGTGGCGGCTCGGCGCCGGGCCGATCAATCTCGACGTGGCGACGCCCTGGCTTGCCGCGGCGATCGAGGAAAATATCGGTCACGGCAATACCGTTGAGGTCGGTGGCACCCAGATCGAGCGCGCCGGCCGGATTCGCATCGCGGTGCGAATCCGCGACGTCATCGTCCGGGATCGCGACCATGCCATCGTCGCGAGCGCGCCGAAGGCCGAGGTGCGGCTATCCGGCATGGCGCTGCTGATGGGGCGGCTGCGTGCCGAAAGCCTCAATCTGGTGGACGCCACACTGGCGGTACGAATCACCCCCGATGGCTATGTCACGGTTTCCACCGGCGACAACGCAAGGCCGCTGGCGACCGGCGTGACTTCGAAGCGGCAACTCGCGGCGCCGCCGTCGCCCGGTCAAGCTCCAGGCGAATCTCCGGGACAACCGCCCGCGTCATTGCCGCAAGCCGTGGTTTCGCCATCCAACACCCCAGCGGTTCCCGACAGCCGCACCGCGCCAAACGGAATGCTGGCCGGCCTCGATTGGCTCGACAGTTTGAGTCTGACCGGGCTCGATGGCCAGAGCCTCAACGAAATCGGTTTGAAGAACGGCAATCTGATCGTCGACGATCAGCAGCGCGGCAACAAATGGAATTTTGACAACATCACCCTCAGCCTGCGTCGGCCGCGTGGTGGTGGGGTGGCGCTGAGTGTCGGCGAAGAGGGTGCCCACGCCTGGTCGCTGCGCGTGACGGTTGGCGCTCCGGCCAACGGGGTTCGATCGGTCGACATCCGCGCCGACAAGGTTTCCACCAGCAATATCCTGCTGGCGATGCGGCTGAAGGATTTGACCTACAGCGCCGATCTGCTGCTGACCGGTGAACTGAAGGGCGAACTCGGCCGCGATGGGCTGCCGACCTATTTTCGCGGCAAGGTGACGACGGGCGCCGGCCACATCATCGACGGCGATACGCCCGATTATCCGATGGCGATCGATTCGGCGGAGGTCGATGTCGAATGGGATGCCGGACGGCGCGTGCTGGTGGCGCCGTTCAAGATCATCTCGGGCTCGAACCGGGTTACGCTGCTCGCCCATCTGGAGCCGCCGAACGACAATGTCACCGATTGGCAATTGGGTTTTTCCGGCGGCACGATCGTGCTGGCGGGGAGCGAAGGCGAACAGCCGCTGATCTTCAACCGGATCGCCATCGCGCTGCGCTTTGACACCGAAAAGCACCGCATGCTGCTGACCCAGGCCGACATCAGCAACGGCGAGATCGGCGTCGCCGGTACCGGCAGTCTCGATTATTCGGGCGAGCCGCGGCTGCAACTCGGTTTCGCCGGAACGCCGATGTCGGCGTCGGCGCTGAAGCGGATGTGGCCGATCCTGATCGTTCCCGAGGTTAGGGAGTGGGTGATCGATCGGGTCGATCGCGGCGCGCTTCAGCGCATCGAGGTTGGCGTCAATTCCCCGGTCCACAATCTTTCGCGGCGCGGGCCGCCGATCCCGGATGAAGGGCTTTCCGTCAACATTGTCGCCAGCGGCGTGACCTTGCGGCCGGTGGATGATTTGCCATCGGTTCAGAATGCGGATTTGAAAGCCCATGTGACCGGCCGCACCGCCACGGTCACGATCGGGCAGGCATCGGCCGATACGCCGGCCGGCCGCAAGCTCAACATTTCGGATTTCGTGTTCGAGGTGCCGGACATGGCGCCGAAGCCTTCGCCGGCGAAAGTCAGATTCCGGATCGACGGCCCGGTACCGGCGGCTGCCGAAATTCTCGCCTCCGACCGCCTCAGCGAATTTTCCGGCACGCTGATCGACCCCAATTCCAGCAAGGGAACGGTTTCGGCGCTGGTCACGCTGGGCCTGCCGATCAAGCGCGAACTCACCAAGGCCGACACCACCTACACCATCACCGCCGATCTCGGCGGATTTTCCGCCGACAAACTGGTGATGAACCAGAAGCTCGAGGCCAACACGCTGAAAGTGACCGCCAACAATCAGGGCTATCAGGTCAAGGGCGACGTCAAGATCAACGGCCAGTCCGCAACTCTCGACTATCGCAAGCCCAGCGAGGGCGATGCCGATGTTAAATTGCAGGCGACGCTCGATGACGCGGGTCGGGCGCGGCTCGGATTGGATCTGGGCCCGGCGGTCAGTGGTGCTATTCCGATCAAACTGACGGGGAAGATCGGGACCGACAGCCGGCTCGGCGTCGATGCCGACCTGACCGCGCTGAAGCTCGACAATATTCTGCCGGGATGGGTCAAGCTGCCGGGCAAGTCTACGCATGCGGTCTTCAACGTGGTGCAAAAGCCGCAATCGACCCGCTTCGAAGACATCGTGATCGAGGGCGGCGGTGGCGTGTCGATCAAGGGATCGCTGGAGGTCGACCAGAATGGCGAACTGATGAACGCCAACTTTCCGACCTATTCGCCGTCCGAAGGCGACAAGGCGTCGCTGAAAGCCGAACGCAATCCCGACGGCGTGTTCAAGGTGACCATGCGCGGCGACGTATTCGACGGCCGCGCCTTCCTCAAATCGGCGATGTCGGGCAAGGAAGCCGACCCCAAGAGCAAGACCAAGAACGTCGATTTCGATCTCGACCTGAAGCTCGGTGCGGTGGCGGGCTACGATGGCGAAGCGTTGCGCAGCGCCGACGTCAAGGTGTCGCGGCGCGCCGGAACGATCAAAACCCTGTCGCTGAACGGCAAGCTCGGACGGGATACTACCCCGTTGACGGCGAGTATGCGCGGCGGCGGGCAGAACGGTCGCGAGGTGATCTATCTCGAAACCAATGATGCCGGTGCCTTCCTGCGTTTCACCGATACCTATTCCAAGGTGGTGGGCGGGCAGCTGGCGCTGGCGATGGATCCACCCACCACCGAACCGCGAGCGACTGAGGGCCTGATCAATGTCCGCGATTTCGCCATCAAGGGTGAGGCCTCGCTCGATCGTGTCGCGGCGGGCGGTCCAAGCGGCGTGCCGAACGGCGTCAGCTTCTCGCGCTTGCGCGCGGAATTTACCCGGCAAAACGGCCAGTGGACCATCCGCGAAGGCGTGGTGAAGGGCCCGCTGATCGGCGGCACCATCGAGGGTATTATCGATTATCCCGCCAACCAGGTCCGCATGAGCGGCACCTTCATTCCGATGTATGGGCTGAACAACATGTTCGGCCAATTGCCGGTGCTTGGCCTGTTCCTCGGCGGCGGCAGCAATGAGGGCCTGATCGGCGTGACCTATGCGCTGGTCGGCACCCCCGGCGCGCCGGTGCTACAAGTCAATCCGATCTCGGCGATGGCGCCGGGTGTGCTGCGCAAGATCTTCGAATTCAATCCCGGCAAGCCAACCAACCAGATCGAACTGCCCGCCACGCCGAACAATTGACGCGTTGCGCGTGACGCTCGGGGCGCGCATTCGCGCGCCCCGGTAGCTTCTCGCAATGACGATTCCAGTGTTAAGCCGCCCGCACGCCGGCCAGGAAGGTGTTGACCTCGCCGGACAATTGCTCGGCCTGCTTGGAGAGGTTGGATGCGGCTGATAGCACCAAGCCGGCGGCGCCGCCGGTCTCATTGGCGGCCGCGCTGACGCCACCGATGTTGGTGGTGACATCTTGCGTTGCCTGCGCCGTCTGCGTGACGTTGCGGGCGATCTCCGCGGTGGCCGCACCCTGTTCCTCGATTGCCGAGCCGATCGTGGTCGCGATCGCGCTGACTTCCTCGATCGTCGAGGTGATGCCCTGGATGGCGTCGACGGCTTCCTTGGTCGCGCTCTGGATCTGCGCGATGCGGGTGCCGATTTCCTTGGTGGCCTCCGCGGTCTGGCTCGCGAGGCTTTTCACCTCGGCTGCGACCACGGCAAAGCCGCGGCCGGCCTCGCCGGCACGGGCGGCTTCGATGGTTGCGTTCAGTGCCAGCAGATTGGTCTGGCCGGCGATGCTCGAAATCAGTTCCGCGACATGCTCGATCTGCTTGGCGCCGTCGGCCAGCGCGCGGACGGTGGTGTCGGTCTTGCGCGCGGTCTCGACGGCGCGGCTGGTGATCGCCGCCGATTGCGCCACCTGACGGCTGATCTCGCTGATCGACGATGATAGTTCTTCCGCGGCGGCCGCTACGGTCTGGACGCGCGTGCTGGCTTCGTTGGCCGCCGAGCCGACCACCGCGGCGCGCTGGTTGGTGCGGTCCGCCGTGCCGGTCATCGATTTTGCGGTCGTCTCCAGTTCGGTCGAGCCCGAGGCCATCAGTCCGACCAGCTGGCCGACCGATGCATCAAAACGATCGGCAAGCGCGATCAGGGCCTGACGTTTTTCCTGCTCGGCCTGTTGCTTGGTCGCGACCTGTTCGGACTCCAGCGCGCGCGCCGTCAGCGCGGTCTGCCGCAGCACTTCCAGCGTTTCCGCCATCCGTCCGATCTCGTCGCCGCGGCCGGTTTCTTCAACCGCCTGGTCGAGCGATCCGTGGGCGATCGATTGCATCCGGTTCTTCTGCCGGTCGAGCGCGCCCAGCACGTCGCGCGCGATCAACCACGACAGCAATCCCATCAGAACCAACAGGCCGGCGCCGATCTCGCCCAACCGCCACAGCAACCCATTCACCTCGGTATCGATATCATCGACATAGAGCCCGTAGCTCATGAAGACATTCCAGGGTGCAAAGCTGCGGACGTAGACCATCTTGCGAACCGGCACGGTCTGGCCCGGTCGGGGATACAGGTAAGATGCAGTGCCGCCTTCGGGGCTCCTGCGACCTGCGGCGAGCTGGGCGTCGGCGATCACGACGCGGTTGGAATCCGTAGCGCCGGTTATTTTACCCTCAAGCTGAGGATTGGCGCCATTGAGGAGCAGCGAGGTATCGGCGTTGTAGACCACCGGATAGCCCTGTCCGTTGTTGAAGGACATCTTGTGACCACGTTTCCGGAACTGGGCTTTCGCCTCGTCCAGCGTCATTTTGCCGGCCGTGACTTCGTCCTGCAGGGTTTGCGCCATGCCGAACAGCAGATCGACCGCGGTGCGCATCTGGCTGATCCGGTCGTTCATCATGCGGGTTTCGCTGAGCGAAGCCGACGCAGCGATGATCGCGCAGATGGTGAGGGCGGCCAAAGCAACCATGCTTGCGAGTTTGGTGCGGATCTTCAATTGGCTAAGCAGGTTCATTTCGACCTCTGGAACAATAGGATTCCAAAGGCGATAACAGCAACCTGCTTACCAATCGTGAATGTCGATTAAGCAGTTTGGCGGATGCCGCGGTCAGTTCCGCAGTGCGGGCACCACCAGAAACGGGATCATGCCAATGATCACGGCGACCAGCGCGAAGGCGATCAGCGGATTATAGCTATGGGCCCAATCATGGATCAGGCCGCCACCCCATGAACCGAACGCCGATCCGAGGCCGCTGCCAATGGTGATGGTGCCGTAGATCGTTCCAAGCCGTTCGCCGCGGAAGATCTTCATCGCGGTTGCCGCCAATAGCGGACCGCGTGAGCCGATCATGCTGCCGAAGCACACGACGAAGCCGGTCAGCATCCAGTAGTTCGGATACCATTGCAGCAGCCAGAGCAGTACGATTCCGATGATCGAGATCGCATAGCTCAGCAGCACCGACGGCCGCCGGCCGATGATGCTGTCGAGCGAACTGACACTGAGCATGCCGAACAACAGTACGACACCGCTGAAACCCCAGGCGGTCGCCGCCTGCAGAGGCGGGAACCCGGCATCGATCAGATAGGCGACGACCTGCGGCGCAATCGCATACATCCCGATCGCGGTGAAGAAGAAAGTCGAGAACAGGGCCCAGAACGCATGGTGTCGCATCGCACTCAGCAGGGTCCAGCCTTGATCCGGAATTTCAACCGAGGTGTCCTTGATGAGGTTGGGCGAACCGCCGGAAAACAGCCGCCACGGCATCGCCAGCAGCGGCAACAGCAGCACCAGCGTTGCACCGCCGAAAATCAGATAGGCGTCGCGCCAGCTGAAACGATCGATCAGCACCTGGGACACCGGCAGCAGGATCAGGACGCCGGCGCCGGTTGCGGAATACACCACCGACATCGCTGTCGGCAGCCGCGGTCCGAACCAGCGGCCGAGCAGGATCGAATTCGGCACGTTGCCGATAAAGGCGATGCCGACGCCAACGCAGAGGCCGAGGCTGAGTTGAAACTGCCACAATTGCTGCGAATAGGCCGCGATCAGGAAGGCGCCGCCGAGCAGCAGCATGCCGAGCGCATAGACCGTGCGGGGGCCCGAGCGGTCGAATAGCCGGCCGATCAAGGGCGATGCCAACCCGCCCGCAAGCGCGGCCAACGAATAGACCGAGACGACCTGGGCGCGGTCCCAGCCGAAATTCTCGGAAATGGGTTTCAGGAAAACCGTGAAGCTCTCGCCGAGGCCGCGGCCGATCACCGAGAGTGCGAAGCACATCCCGAGCACGGCAAGCGCCACGCGCGACGGTTGGCGCGGCGTCATCGGTGGGTGCCCGGCGGGACTCTGGCTCACGGTTGTTTGCACGGATTCCTGGTCCATATCACCAAGGAGCGCGTTTCCGTGCCCAAGAGCAGGGGTCCAAAGCGAATACGCCTATGCAGGCTTGAGCAGGACGTGGCGCTTCCGGCCCAGCGATAGCTTGATCACGCCTTCCGGCGTGAGATCGCCTGATGTCAGCACCATTTTCTCGTCGGTTACCGCGGCATCGTTGACGCGCAGGCCACCGCCCTTGATCTGGCGACGCGCCTCGCCGTTCGATGCGACGAGGCCCGCTTTGACGAACAGCCCCAGCACGCCGGCGCCCGCTTCGAGTTCGGCGCGCGGAATCCCGATCGTCGGCAGGCTTTCGGCGATCGCGCCTTCCTCGAACGTCTGGCGCGCGGTCTCGGATGCGGCATTGGCGGCGTCGCGGCCGTGCAGCAACGCGGTGGCTTCCGTCGCCAGCACCTTCTTGGCCTCGTTGATCTCGGAGCCTTGCAGCGCCGCAAGCCTGGTGATCTCGCTCATCGGCAGGATCGTGAACAGTTTCAGGAACTTTACGACATCGGCGTCCTCGGCGTTGCGCCAGTATTGCCAGAAATCATACGGGCTGAACTGGTCGGCGTTGAGCCAGACCGCGCCTTTGGCGGTCTTGCCCATCTTGTCGCCGGAGGCGGTCGTGAGCAGCGGCGTGGTCAGCGCGTATAATTGCGGCGCACCCATCCGGCGGCCGAGGTCGACGCCGTTGACGATGTTGCCCCATTGATCGGAGCCGCCCATCTGCAGCCGGCAGTCGGCGCGGCGCGACAGTTCGACGAAATCGTAGGCCTGGCAGACCATGTAGTTGAACTCGATGAAGCTCATCTCCTGCTCGCGTTCGAGTCGCAGCCGCACCGAGTCCATCGTCAGCATGCGGTTGACCGAAAAATGCCGGCCGATGTCGCGCAGCATTTCGATCCAGTTCAGCTTGGTCAGCCATTCGGCGTTATCGAGCATCACCGCATCGGCAGGCCCGTCGCCATAGCGCAGCACCTTGGCGAACACGCCGCGGATCGAGGCCTTGTTGGCTTCGATTTCCGCGACGGTGCGGATCGCGCGGGTCTCGTCCTTGCCGGAGGGATCGCCGACCATGGTGGTGCCGCCGCCCATCAGGGTGATCGGCTTGTTGCCGCTCTGCTGCAGCCAGTACAGCATCATCATGGACAGGAAATTGCCGATATGCAGCGACGGCGCCGTACAGTCGTAGCCGACATAGGCCGTGGCTTGCCCCTTCGCGGCCAGCGCGTCGAGGCCCTCGAAATCGGAACATTGGTGGATGAAGCCGCGTTCCTGTAAGATATTCAGGAAATCAGATTTAAATGCAGTCATGTGTCGGCGACTCTGATCATTCTTATTTCACATTATTTGCGAGCAATTGCGGCAACCATACCAGAAAGGCTGCCGCTATCAGGCGTGTTGTGGCATTATAAGATGTGCCTGTTGGACACAAGCTGGGCGTCAAAAACCGGACCTTCGACGGCACTTAAGGCACTTTTGCCATGATGATGACGACAATCGGTCTGATGAGCGGCACCTCGCTCGACGGGGTCGATGTCGCCTTGATCGAAACCGACGGCAAACGGGTCCAGCGGTTCGGCCCCTCCGGTTACCGGCCCTATACCCCCCACGAGCGCTCCTTGCTGCGACAGGCCCTGACTGAAGCGGTCCACCTGCCGCAGCGCGATGCCCGGCCGGGCATCCTGCGCGAGGCCGAGCGCGCCGTGACCCTTGCGCATGCAGAAGCCGTGGCCACCTTCATCGCGCAGAACCGCATCAGCTGCGAGGACATCGATATCGTCGGCTTCCACGGCCAGACCGTGCTGCACCGGCCGGAACGGAAATTGACCGTCCAGATCGGCGATGCCGCCGCACTGGCCAAGGCGATCCACATTCCCGTGATGCATGACTTCCGCGCCGCCGACGTCGCCGCCGGCGGGCAGGGCGCGCCGTTCGTGCCAGTCTATCACCGCGCACTGGCGCAGTCGCTGGAGCGTGAGGGCCCCATCGTCGTGGTTAATATCGGTGGCGTTTCCAACATCACCTATATCGACGGCGCCGATACGCTGATCGCCTGCGACACCGGGCCCGGTAATGCGCTGCTGGACGATTTCATGTACCGCGCCATGAGCCAGCCGTTCGATTGCGAAGGCCGGTTGGCGGCACAGGGGCAGCCCGATCAGGCCTGGATCGATCGCGCGCTGCAGCTTCCGTTCTTTGCGCTGCCGCCGCCCAAATCGCTCGATCGCAACGACTTCGCGCAGCTCAGGCTCGACGCGGCGGCGCCGGCCGATGGGGCTGCGACGCTGACGGCGCTGACGGTCGCTGCGATTGCCCGGATCGTGCCGCTGCTGCCCAAGGTGCCACAAAGCTGGGTCGTGGCCGGCGGCGGCGCCCGCAATCTGACCATGATGCGGATGCTGCGCGAACGGCTGGCGCCGGCGACGGTGCAGGCGGCGGATACGCTGGGCTGGTCGGGCGACGCCATCGAGGCCCAGGCCTTCGGCTTCCTGGCGGCGCGCGGCATGAAGGGCCTGCCGCTGAGCTATCCCGCCACCACGGGCGTTCCGATCCCGATGACCGGCGGTATCATCGCGCGGCCGTGAATTAAGCCAATGTTGGCGCGCAGCAGGTGCAGGTCGGTAGGGCGGATCAGGCGAAGCCGTCATCCGCCGTCTTCGCCAGAAAACCGCATCGTCCGTCACCGTCTCCGATCTCTCCGCGCCAGCGGGCGAGGTGAAGCAAACACACCTTCGCGATCTCGCCGCGCGTTTCGCGCGAGTCTTTCCAATAACGTCTCGCCCTTCTGAAAAGAGGGCGCAGGGAATGCCGGGCGCTCGATGCGCCCGCAGCCCGTGTGCAAAGGTAGTAAGCACACGGTAGTCACCACGGTCACACCGGAAAACGCCCGGCATTCCCCGCGCAATGGTTTTAACGGTTTCCTTCGTGCTCTCCCCGGTGACCGGCTTGTTGCCACCGTCGCCCCTGAGAAGCTTAGCTCTCAAGAACTTGACGCCAGCATCGGGGCGTCAGAACCACACGACTTCGCCGTCCGCTTGAGCGCTGTTCGTCAAGAGCGCTTCCGCGTCCACCGCATCCCGCCCCGCGTCCGTGACGATCGCGATACGCCCCTCGTTTGGGACGGGATGGCTGAGAATAAGCCGGTGATTTGGGTCGGATGTGAAGCGTTATTTTTCACGCGACGACTGGACAGGCCGACTACGTTGATTCCGTTCAGCAAACTCCACGGCGCGCGCAAGTGCCGCCGTCGATAAAACGGCTGAACATTCGGGGGGCGGTTAGCCTGTAGCCGCTTCGGTCCAAACGCTTATGCTTCCACAATCGGCAGCAAATGTGCCGCCATAAGAAGAAAGAACCTGAACCACAAATGCGGAAGGCTTCCGCTTCATGGTTTCGGCTGCGGCCAATCGCTGGTCTGGTCGGTGCACGTGGCCAGACAGCAAAACGGGCCAGGCTCCATCGTTCAGATCCCATACTGTCTGCGGTACGTTCGCGACATGCCATGCGAAAATATCGGAGACGATCATTCCGTCCCAAACCGCTTGCAAGGTGATCATGTCAAGATCACACCAACGGCGGTGCTAGCGTCTGTCGGTTGACCGAGCTATCGCAATAGCGACATCAATCCTTGAAGACCGATTGGTGCCAGTACTTCGTCTCGCTGGCAAACCAGCTTTCGTTTTCCTTGGTGCGAAGCTGCCTTAGCCACTTCATGTCAAGACCGTACCGCATCATCAGCCCGATCAACTCTCGAAGATTCGGATCGTCGACCGGCTCCGCGAGCGTGACCACCAAACCACGTGGACCTCCGGCATAATGTTTCACCCGATCGATAGATTTCAACCAGGCGAAGAAATAGTCCTCGTCCCCGTCTGAAAACCACATTGGGAGCTTGATTGCTATTTCCATTATCGTCACTTTGCGTTGTCGACGTACTGTCCTGGGCGGACATTTGTATTACTGCCAGTGCCTGGACGAATTAGCGCAGTGTCATCCGCCATTGATGCGGTCCGACAAGATGCTTCATGTCTTGCGCCACAATATTGCTGACTTGCACGAATGCCAAACTATCGTCGTGCATTGGTATCGGCAGGGTGATGCGGCGGCAACGGCGGATGATGCTGGCGCCAATCCGCCCGGGCCTTGACAGTTAAATGCAGATGCATGTAATTTAATGCAGGTGCATTAACTGGGAGGCCGCCGTGGTCGCGCCGCTGAAACTGATCAGCCACAAGCTCTGCCCCTATGTGCAGCGCGCCGTGATCGCGCTGACCGAAAAGGGCGTCGCTTTCGAGCGCGTCGATATCGATCTCGCCAATAAACCGGATTGGTTCTTGAAGCTTTCGCCGCTCGGCAAGACACCGGTATTGATGGTCGGCGCCGCCGCGATCTTCGAGTCCGCGGTGATCCTGGAATATCTCGAGGAGACCGAGCCGAAGCCGCTGCATCCCTCCGATCCGCTGCGCCGCGCCGAACACCGCGCATGGATCGAATTCGGCTCGACCGTTCTCGGCGATATCGCGGGCTTTTACGCCGCGCCTGACGAAGTCGCCTTCAAAGCCAAGACCGCGCAGCTCGCGCAACGTTTCGCGCGACTTGAATCGCGCGTTGTGGCCGCGCCATGGTTCGACGGCGCCGAATTTTCGCTGGTCGATGCGGTGTTCGGTCCGGTGTTTCGTTATTTCGATACGTTTGATGAGATCGGCGACTTCGGCATTCTCCAGGGAAAGCCGAAGCTGGCGCGCTGGCGCAGCGAACTGGCGGCGCGACCGTCGGTACGCACCGCCGTCAGCGCCGGTTATCCGGCGCTGCTGCGTGATTTCATCGAACGGCGGAAGTCATGGCTATCGGGCTTGCAGGCCCGCGCCGCTGTGTGATCTGGCTCGCGCTAGCGAACGTTGGCCAGCCGCATATCCAGATAGCCCGTCACGGTTTCCATCAGCGGCTGCAGTTTGCCGTCGAAGAAATGGTTGGCACCCGGGATGATCTGCTGATCGATCACGATGCCTTTTTGGGTCTTCAGTTTCTCGACCAGCGTGTTGACGTCCTTGGGCGGCACCACGGCGTCTTTCTCGCCATGCACGATCAGGCCCGACGACGGGCAGGGCGCCAGGAACGAGAAGTCGTAGAGATTGGCCGGCGGCGCGATCGAGATAAAACCTTCGACCTCGGGACGGCGCATCAGAAGCTGCATGCCGATCCAGGCGCCGAACGAGAAGCCGGCGACCCAGCAGGCGCGTGCTTCCGGATTGATGGTCTGCGCCCAGTCGAGCGCGGAGGCCGCATCGGACAATTCGCCGGTGCCGTGATCGAACGATCCCTGGCTGCGGCCGACGCCGCGGAAATTGAAGCGCAGCACCGAGAAGCCGCGATGCGCGAACGCGTAATAGCACTGGTAGATGATCTGGTGATTCATCGTGCCGTGAAACTGCGGATGCGGGTGCAACACCATCGCGATCGGCGCGTTCTTTTGCTTGGCCGGATGATAGCGGCCTTCGAGGCGGCCTGCGGGGCCGGTGAAAATAACTTCAGGCATCAGTGATCCCTTGATTGATCCCTCAGAACGGCGCCTTGGCAATCAACCAATTTGAGCTGACTTCATCGGTGTGATCCGCGGACGAAGTGGCTCGTGGAAGGGTGATCAGCGTCGTTGGGCGATCGCGCGAACGGCGCCGGTGAACTTGTGGCCGCGTTCTAGCATAAGGCGAGGGGCAAAAAGCAAGGGTTTTGTGCGCTTGGGATGCTGCAATGGCAAATCAGATGGTGTCGATAACCATTTGAAGCTTCGTGGAGATTTCTTTGTGCCGCGGCGCTCTCCGGGCCGGTGGCCTGTCATCCGTTCGAGGCGCCGATGCGCTCCAGCGAGGCGATCGCATTGCGGTAGCGCCGGCTGCCCTGAACGGTCTGGCCGGTGTCGAAGGTGAGTTCGAAGTCTCCGGATGGCTTCATTTCGAGACTGGTCACCCTGTCGAGATTGGCGAGCCGGGTGCGATGGACGCGTGCGACGTTAAAGCGCCCAAGTTCGGCCTCCGTCGCCGCCAGCGTTCCGCGAACCAGGCGGTTGCCGCCGTTTACGAGACAATATTCGACGTAATTTCCGGCCGAACTGATCCAGAGGATATCGTTCGGCTCGATGCGGATCCGCGCCGAGCCGTCGCGAAGCCAAACCATGTGTTGGCCCGGCGGCTGGGTTGGTGCCGGTGCCGCGGCAGCGGCCGGCACGGATCGCTGCAACTCGCGGCGGCTTTCGATCAACCACCAGGTGCTCCCGATCAACAGGCAGGTCACGATGTCCTTGCGGAATTCGTAGAGCAGGGTCGTGACCGAGAGGTGAAAATCGTAGGAACCGCCGGCCAGCAGCATCACGAACTTGCGCAGGCCGACCATGCCGGTGATGTGCAGCAGCGAAAAAACAACGATCCCGGTCACCGCGAGACCGATGCGCAAAGGCAATTTGGTAGCGCGACGCATTCGCCGGACGGCGATGAACAGCACCGGCACGACCAGGATGATCGTGACGATGCTCGTCATTTCCCAGAGTAACGGCGTGCCGATGTCGTAGCGGCCGCCGCGCCAGACGGCGTCCTGCGCCACGGAGAGCGCGTTGACCAGGCCGATCGCGAGCGAGACCGCGGCAACGGCGGCATAGGCCGACCAGCCCGCACAGGCTATCCCGCCAAATCTTGTCCCGCCAAGTCCACCGTCCGTCCCGGCCGATCCCACGTCATCCCAAGGGAGCCGGTTCTTGTCCCAAACCGGCTCGACGGCGGGGCTTTCTAGCGCATTTTTGACGTCACTCATGAAGTTCATCGCGCATTCGAGGGCAAGCCATGCAGCAGCAAATCATACCATATTCGATCGATCCTGCGCCGTCCGGTGAGCGGCGCGTCGACCTCGACTGGGTTCGCATCGCAGCCTTTGGGCTGCTGATCTTCTACCATGTCGGCATGCTCTACGTTTCCTGGGGGTTCCACATCAAGAGCATCCATCGCGTGGCGGCGTTGGAACCATTGATGCTCGTCCTCAATCCGTGGCGGCTCTCGCTGCTGTTCCTGGTTTCGGGTGTCGCAACAAGGTTCATGCTGCGCAAATCTACGCTGGGGTCGCTGCTTCGAGCGAGATCGTCGCGGCTACTCATCCCCCTGGTCTTTGGCATGCTGGTGATCGTACCGCCGCAGGCCTACGACCAGATTGTTGAAAGTCTGGGTTATCCGGCCGGCTTCGTCGACTTCTATACCCGACATTATCTGGCGTTCGGGACCCAATTTTGTCCGGGGCCGTGCATTGTGTTGCCGACCTGGAACCACCTTTGGTTCGTGGTCTATCTGTGGGTCTACACCATGGCCCTGGGCGGGCTGCTGATGGTGGTCCCAGCCCTGGTTCCCTGGCTTGAGGCGAAACTCGCCAAGGCGTTGTCGGGCGTGCTGTTGTTTGTGGTGCCCTCGTTTCTGTTTGCGATCTATCGGCTGACCGTGTTGCCGAGCTTTCCTGCGACCCATGCGCTGTTTGGCGATTGGTACAATCACGCGCTGTTCGCGACCGTCTTTCTGATTGGTTTCCTGCTGGCCCGGACGGAAACCTTCTGGGATGCCGTCGAACGCCAGCGCTGGATCGCGCTTGGGTTCGCGGTGGCGTCCTATCTGTCCTTTCTCGCGGTATGGTCCGGTAAAATCGGAATGCCGCCGTCGCTGCTACTGAAGCTGTATGGCGGGCTGGCCTATGGTTTCTACCAGTGGCTCTGCATGGTCGCGGTGACGGGGTTCGCGCGGCGCTGGTTCACATCAGATT
>JBDTKZ010000037.1:0-3822 GCA_039935075.1 Bradyrhizobium sp. | reverse complement strand
GCTACGCCCGCTCGACTTGCATGTGTTAAGCCTGCCGCCAGCGTTCGCTCTGAGCCAGGATCAAACTCTCAAGTTGGACTTGAAACTTTAAACCGGCTGATCACAACGTTTGACGAGGTCCCACCATTTTTTGTTAGCCGAGGCCAACAAGCTGTCTGCGATTCACATCGCGGACAACGATGGTGTAACCTATGTAAACGTGTTCCGCCGAAGTCTTTCGTCCAGCCTCGAAAGATGAAAACCGAAGTTTTCAAGCATTCGAGACTCGCAAGGACTCCGCCGTCCACGTTTCTCTTTCTTCATCTTCACTTGTCAAACAGCCCGGGATCCGAAGAACCCATCTCCCACCTAAGGGAGTTTTGAAGAACCCACTCGACGACAAATAACAACCGATTACTATCGGCTGTTGATTCACTCATCGTAATGAGGAGCTTCAGAGGCGCGGAAGGTTGCCGTGGCCAGAGCCAAAGCACCGCCGCGCTCAGTGGCCGGGTTATAGTCCCGCCCGATCGGCCTTGTCAACGCCTGTTGTCAACAAATCGTCGCATCACCCCAGAGAATCTCGCGAGGCCCGTAAGTCTCTATTTTTAGGGACTTTACGCCGTACTTGAGCCACAATCCTGCGACGTTCTGGCTATAAGTTAAGCGTTGAATCGTTGGGTGCCAGTGGGGGCTGCCGGCGATTACTGCAAGGGAACGACGGATCTCTAACAAAACCGTCGCTTATCTTTCCGGCCAGGAAACATCGAGAGACCTTCACAGCAATATTGTCTGAGATTCCGGCCTTAGCCTCTGCGTTTTAAAGCCTCGCTTTTAAAGCCGCGCTTTTAACCTTGGCCTTTGTGTCCCGGACAGCCATAGAGCGGACCACGCTCTCGAATCTCTCCTCCAGAGAGACTGCGGGATCGGGCCGAGCGAAAGTCTGATCGAATGTTGATGGAATTTTGGGGGACGGTGGTTTGAACCACAGGACGTCGCGCGGGGGCGGTTACGGGCGCGAGACCGGGATCATTGATCTCGGTCACGAGCCGCCGCTTTCCGTAGATGGCTCCGAAGCCGCGGTGATCGATCGCCGCCGCGTCTCCGTGCAATGGTTTAGCGGCACCATCCTGACTGGTCTGTGCGGCGCGGCTCTCATCGGCGGCGCCGTTTTTGCATCGCTGGACGGCGAAATGACCTTCGCCAAGGTGCCGGAACGCGTCGAAGGCGCGCTGCGCGGTGCTTTTGGCGCCAATGATCGAACCGTCAGCCTGCACAAAAGCGACCGACTGCCGCCGCCCGGCGAATCGACCGCCGCCCGCAGTGTGGTGCGGGTCTCGACGGTCACCCGGGTCGGCAACCGCGACGTGATGCGGGTTCGGCCATTCGTTCGAATTTCCGGCAATTTGTCGCTGGCCACGAGCGATCTCAGCGCCAAGATCCCACCCTTTAATGCCCAGCGCCTGCTGACCGATGTCGGCGATGCCGCGCCGGCGGCCACCGACGATCCGAATGCCGCCGACGCCGCCGAACCCGATGCCGAGGTTTCGTTCGTTACCAAGGATCTGGCGCCGGTACTGCCGAAAGCCAAGTTCGCGGCCGTGGTCGCGCTCGACGATATCCTGATGCGGGTGCGCGACGCCTCCAACTGGCATGGCAATAGCGGCGGCGTGCGGTACGCCGCGCTTGCCAGCGCCGCGGCCGACGTCACCGGCGCGCAGTCCGACGTCAAAATGGCCTATGCCGCCGAAGGCACCGCCGCCGACCCCTATGCCGGCTTCGAAACCCGGGTTGTTCCGGAAAACGTCACGCTGCTCCCGAAGACCAAGGAACAAACCACCGGCGGCAACCAGGCCGGAGAACGTGTCCATGTGGTCAAAAAGGGCGACAGCATCACGTCGATCCTGCGCGACCAGGGCGCTACGCCCGACGAGGCGAAGGCGATTGCGATAACGCTCGGGCCCCGCGGCCGCGACGGCGGGCTGAAAGAAGGCGATAAGGTTCGCATCCTGATGTCCCCCGCAGCTGCCGGACCCGGCCAGCGGCTGCAGCCCTATCGGGTGATCGTCGCCAACGATTCCGCGGTCCTGGCCGTCGCCGCATTGTCCGATATCGGCAAATATGTCGCCGTCGACGTCCAGAGCATGAATACCGTCACCGAAACCGCCGACAACAGCGACGATGACGATGATGATGGCAGCGGCGTTCGGCTCTATCAGAGCATCTACGAGACCGCGATGCGCAACAAGGTGCCGCGGAACGTCATCGACGACATGATCCGCATCTACTCCTACGACGTCGATTTCCAGCGCAAGGTGCAGCCGGGCGATTCCTTCGACGTCTTCTATGCCGGTGAGGACGAAGGCTCGACCGTCACCGAAAAAAACGAGGTGCTGTTCGCCTCGCTCACCATCGCCGGCGAAACCAAGAAATATTACCGCTTCCAGACTCCCGACGATTCGGTGGTCGATTACTATGACGAGACCGGCAAGAGCGCGAAAAAGTTCCTGGTGCGCAAGCCGGTCAACAACGCGATCATGCGATCGGGCTTCGGCAGCCGCCGCCATCCGATCCTCGGTTACGTCAAGATGCACACCGGCGTCGACTGGGCCACCGCCTACGGCACGCCGATTTTCGCTTCCGGCAACGGCACCGTCGAAGTCGCCGGGCTGGAAGGCGGCTACGGCAAATACGTCAAGCTGAAGCATAACAACGGTTACGAGACCGCCTACGGCCACATGTCGGCCTTCGCCAAGGGTCTCGAGGTCGGCAAGCAGGTTCGACAAGGCCAGGTGATCGGCTTCGTCGGTTCCACCGGACAATCGACCGGCCCCCACGTCCATTACGAAATCCTGGTGAACGGCCGCTTCGTCGATCCGATGCGCATCAAGCTGCCGCGCGGTCGCTCGCTGGAAGGGCCGCTGATGACGGGCTTCGAGAAAGAGCGCGATCGCCTCGATGCCATGATGGCCAACCGCAATGGCGGTGCCCGCATCTCCGATGCGGCGCCGATGCGGGTGCAGCAGGTCAGCAACCGCTGACGACTGTAAATTTCTGGAATAATTCAGATTTATCCTGCGTTTGACGCACGACGCCCTCCCCGCATGGCGGAAAGGGCTTCGTGCTCAGGTCAGTTCAGCTTGCGCTTCGGCACCGGCGCTTCGAACCGGGCAATCTCGGCGGTCTGTGCCGCCTTGCCGTTGAAGGTCAGCACATTGCCTTCGCTTGAGATCGCGATGCGATCGCCATCCTTGACCTCGCCGGCGAGGATCATCTCGGCCAGCGGATCCTGCACATGGCGCTGGATCACCCGCTTCAGCGGCCGTGCGCCGTAAGCGGGATCCCAGCCTTTCGCCGCCAGCCAGTCGCGCGCCGCGTCATCGAGCGTGAGCACGATCTTGCGGTCTTCCAGCAGCTTTGTAAGCCGGCCGAACTGGATCTCGACGATCCGGCCCATCTCGCTCTTCTGCAAGCGATGGAACAGGATGATCTCGTCGACGCGGTTGAGGAATTCGGGCCGGAAATGCGCCCGCACCATGCCCATCACCTGCTCGCGCACTTCGGAGGTATCCTCGCCTTCCGGCTGGTTGACCAGAAACTCCGAACCGAGGTTCGAGGTCATGATGATCAGCGTGTTGCGGAAGTCGACGGTGCGGCCCTGGCCATCGGTCAGGCGGCCGTCGTCGAGCACCTGCAGCAGCACGTTGAAGACATCGGGATGCGCCTTCTCGACCTCGTCGAACAGCACCACCTGATAGGGCCGCCGCCGCACTGCTTCGGTCAACGCGCCGCCCTCGTCATAGCCGACATAGCCCGGAGGCGCGCCGATCAGCCGCGATACCG
>JBDTKZ010000036.1:0-33153 GCA_039935075.1 Bradyrhizobium sp. | reverse complement strand
GCACGCTGCACCCGCGATCTCGTGTGCAAAAGCAGAAAAGAAAACGCACACGAGCATACAGGTTCAGCGGAGGCAGTCCGGCCTTCCCTGCGCAATGGTTTTACGGTTTCCTTCGTGCTCTCCCCGGCGACCGGCTTTCTTGCCACCGTCGCCGCGCTGAAACTTCAGCGCGACTTGACGCCAGCATCGGGGCGTCAGGACCACACGACTTCGCCGTCCGCGATCTGCGCTGTTCGTCAATAGCGCATCCGCGTCCACCGCATCCCGCGCCAACGTTCGTGACGATCGCGAAACGCCCCTCTTGGTGGGCACGGGATAGAGAAGAATAAGCCGGTGATTTGGGTCGGAAGAAAACAAGAATATTTTTGCAAAAGGGGCTGGACAGCCAAATCACTGATTTGCCCGTCGGGCAGTTTTCGCCGATCCAGAACTCGACGTTACGGCCATAACACGCTATCCGCTGCTGAAATCAACGCAGCGAGCGGCCCTGTGAATCCAGATACGATCTTTTTCGACCTTGACGGGACGCTGACCGATCCCAAGCCGGGCATTACCCGCTCGATCCAGTATGCACTCCACAAGCTCGATCAATCGACGATTCCGACCGAAGACCAATTGACCTGGTGCATCGGGCCACCGCTGCGCGCCAGCTTTGTCAAACTGCTTGGCGGCGAGGCGTCCGCTGATCTCGCCGTCGCGCTCTATCGCGAGCGATTTTCCGATGTCGGCCTGTATGAGAACAGCCTCTATGCCGGCATCCGCGATGTCCTGAGCGCGCTGCGCGCCTCGGGCCGCCGACTGTTCGTTGCCACCAGCAAACCGCATGTTTTCGCCGATCGCATCATCGACCATTTCGACCTGCGCCATCACTTCGACCACGTCTACGGTTCCGAACTCGACGGTAGCCGCGTCGACAAGTCCGATCTGCTGGCCCATGCGCTGCGGACGACCGCCGTCGATCCGTCGCGAACCCTGATGATCGGCGATCGCAGCCACGACATGGTGGGCGCACGAAACAACGGGATAAAGGGCATCGGCGTGCTCTACGGCTATGGCAGCCGTGACGAACTGATCGCGGCCGGCGCGCTGCAGGTTTGCGCGGCGCCCGAAGCCATCCTCGACTGCATTGCCTGAGTTTTTTCGCTGATATCGCGGCAGAAATCGCTGGCGGCGGCACCTCAACCCGGACTGTTCCAGACCGTCGCCGGAACCGCGTTAAATGCGGAAAGCGCCGTTAACCTTTCCTAAAGAACTGCCTAGCCGCACCCGTCCCACATGCTAAACCTTGCGCACTCGAGGCGCTCCGTCCTGGACCGCGCACACAGTCCGTTGAGTTTCATGAGCCATCCAGTGACCTTCACGACCGCCCGCGACCCGCTGCCCGATCACGAACAGAAGCAGGCGGCCTTGAGCTATCTCAACGAGGCCTGGGCGGAAGCACGGCACGATGGCATCGATGGCGATTGCCTGGCGCAGGCTAGCCTGTTTGCGGCGTTCGCCGAGCTGGTCGGAACCTATGGCGAAGACGCGGTGGCGAAATTCGTCGAAGGCCTCGCCGCGCGCGTTCGCAATGGCGAGTTTTCGATCACGCTGTCGAAGCAGTAAGAGCCGCGAGACATCGGGCGCGTCGTCACTCGCCAAGCGGGTCAATTTGGCTTGCGCGCGGGTTGGTCCGGGAACTTTCGAGTTTCCCGATCTGGTCCCACCGTCGCTGCACCTGGCGCGCAATATTCAAGGGGTGATCGCCGGGCGCGCGCCGTAAGCCCCGTCCTTCTCCGGTCCAGAACAAAGTTTCACGAGCATCGCGCGATTCAGAACTGAACAAAAACCAAGTTCCGCCGTCTAATTGGAAGGACGTAGGAATGGGTGCCGTGCCTTCAAAAAACGAGCGAGTAGAACTCGAAATGAAGATCATGAAATACCGGGCGCTTGCACGGCAAGCGACGACTGATCCGATCACGGAACAACGCATAAACAGTCTGGTTTCCGAACTGGAACAAAAGCTGCGCGAGATCGACGAGTAGTTCGGCGAAACCAACCAGCTATTTCAGCGTTGCCCGGTATGACTGATCCCGACCCGTACCTCGCCGTGATTTCATCGTCGACCGCCTTGTTGCTGGTGGCGTTCGCTCTTGCCATGACGTTGGTGTGAAGCCGCGTCAATTGATCGATCCTGAATATTACGAGGATCCGTATTTGCACGATTCCCGTCTGCTTGCGCTGGTGAACCGGATCAAATGCGTGCCGTCGGATGAAGCCGACCGAACCGAGAACGAATTCAATCTCTGCGAACTCGAAATCGTCCTCACGTCAGGCGAGCACAAGCTTTTTCGCGTCGAATATCATCGGGGACACTTCAAGAACCCGATGACCGATGCCGAAATGGAAGAGAAGTTTCGCCTGATGGCGCAAAAGCACCTCAGTCCCGATCGCCTCGACAATCTGCTGCGTATCCTGTGGGGGATCGAGAACGAAAAGGTGAGCACGCTGATCGCGGCTGTCAGGGTTTGACGGGTACGATGCGGGCCGTCGGGGAGCCCATCGGATACCGTTAACTTGAGGTTAACCAAACGGGCCGATCCTTCATGCTCGGGAGATTGGCCATCGCGGCCGCACCATGATCGCTGACAGCAATAGCCACATCGCCTGGCAAAGGGTTCAACTCCGGAAAAACCGTGAGGCCCTGAAGGCGTTGGAAATTGCGCGGTTCAGCAGCGGCGAACTCGTTGGCGCGCGCCACACCACGCAGCGGGCGATTGCGAACATCAAGCGAAAGATCGCGGAGTCGGAGCACTGCATCGCAGGCTACGAAAGGCGAACCAAGCGCCCGCTCGCGACAGACCTTCGAAGCCTGGCACAAGTCCGATGGGCGGTATGGAACGCCAACGCGATTCCGCAACAAACGCAATCGCGGGCTTACCACGGTTGACCGGCTGAGAGACGCGCGAGCGCGCGGCCCCCGGAAGATCAAGGCTTCAGCGTTTCCAGGAACCGCACCGGCTCGCCTTGTGATGCCGACATCAACTCGCCCTGCCACATCACGCGGCGGCCGCGCACGAAGGTGCCGACCGGCCACCCCATGACTTTCACCCCGTCATACGGTGTCCAGGCCGCCTTCGAGGCCACCCATTTGTTAGTGATGGTCTCGTTGCGCTTGAGGTCGACCACGGTGAAATCGGCGTCATAGCCCGCCGCGATGCGGCCCTTGCAGGCGATGTTGTAGAGCCGCGCCGGGCCGGCGCTGGTGAGATCGACGAACCGCGCCAGCGACAGCCGCCCGGCGTTGACGTGATCGAGCATCACCGGCACCAGCGTCTGCACGCCGGTCATGCCGGAGGGCGAGGCCGGATAGGTCTTTGATTTCTCCTCCAGCGTGTGCGGCGCGTGGTCGGAGCCGAGCACGTCGATGATGCCCTGCTCGATGCCGCGCCAGATGCCGTCGCGATGATCCGCGCCGCGCACCGGCGGATTCATCTGCGCGCGGGTGCCGAGCCGCTCGTAGCATTCGGGCGCTACCAACGTCAGGTGATGCGGCGTCGCCTCGCAGGACGCGACGTCCTTGTGGTCGCGCAGAAATTCGATCTCTTCTTTGGTGGAGATGTGCAGCACGTGAATGCGTTTGCCGGTTTCACGGGCCAGCGCGACCAGCCGCTGCGTCGCCATCAATGCCGCGGTCTCGTCGCGCCACACCGGATGCGAGCGCGGATCGCCTTCGATACGCAAATTCTTGCGGTCGTTGAGGCGGTATTCGTCCTCGGCATGAAACGCGGCACGGCGCCGGATCACGTTAAAGATTCTGCGCAGGCTTTCATCGTCCTCGACCAACAGCGCGCCGGTGGACGAGCCGATGAACACCTTGACGCCGGCGCAGCCCGGCGCCCGCTCCAGTTCCGGCAGATCCTGTACATTTTCGCGGGTGCCGCCGATGAAGAAGGCGAAATCGCAATGCATGCGGTGATGGCCGGCCTTCACCTTGGCGGTGAAGGTCGCCTCGGTGATCGTCAGCGGATCGGTGTTGGGCATCTCGAACACCGACGTGACGCCGCCCATCACGGCGCTGCGCGAACCGGTTTCCAGGTCTTCCTTGTGCGTCAATCCGGGCTCGCGGAAATGGACTTGCGTGTCCATCACGCCGGGCAGGATGTGCAGCCCCTTGCAGTCGATCACCTCGCCGGCGGCGCCTTGCGCCAGCGAACCGATCGCGGCGATACGGCCATTGGCGATGCCGATATCGCGCACGCCCTCGCCGTCCTGATTGACCACGGTGCCGGATTTTAGAATGGTATCAAATCGCTGATTCATCGGTCCTCGTATTCCGTTTCGTCATCCAGAGAGCCTGTGCCTACCTCCGACGTCATCCTGAGGAGCGCGTCTTCGCGCGTCTCGAAGGATGTTGTTCAGCGTAGTGCCCGCGGCCATCCTTCGAGGCTCGCAAGGGCTCGCTCCTCAGGATGACGCCCCAATCGCGAGGCCTTGTCGTTTATACCTTGGCGGCTTACGTTCAGCCGTAACATGCCGCAAGAGATTTTTGAATGAAAGCAGCGTTTCTTCCCGATCGGGGCGTGGTCAAGGTCAGCGGCGAGGACGCCCGCGACTTTCTCAACGGCCTCGTCACCACAGACGTGACGCTGGTTCGCCCCGGCCTCGGCCGCTTCGGCGCCTTGCTGACGCCGCAAGGCAAGATCACCACCGATTTCCTGATCACCGAAGTGCCGGCCGGGCACGGCGGCGGGTTCCTGCTCGACACCCCGCGCGCGCTGGCCAAGGGCCTCGCCGACAAGCTCGGATTCTACAAGTTGCGCGCCAAGGTCGCGGTCGAAAACCTGTCCGACAGCCCGGACCTTTCGAAAAGCCTTGGTGTGATGGCGGTATGGGACGGCGAACCCGCGGTAAAGCCAGATCTGAGCTTCGCCGATCCGCGCAGCGCCGCGCTGGGCTGGCGGATCCTGGCGCCGGAGGGACTGGCGCCGAAAGTCGCCGCACTGATCGGCGCCGATCTGGTCGACAGCACCGGCTATGATGCGCATCGCATCGTCTCGGGCGTGCCGCGCGGCGGTCTCGACTTCATCTATGGCGACGCGTTCCCGCACGAAACCAATATGGACCGGCTGCACGGCGTCGATTTCGACAAGGGCTGCTATGTCGGACAGGAAGTGGTATCGCGGATGCAGCATCGCGGCACCGCACGAACCCGAACCGTCCGGGTGCTGCTCGACGGTCCGGCCCCCGAAGCCGGCACCACCGTGCTCGCCGGCGACAAATCGGTCGGCACCATGGGCTCGTCAGCCAATGGCGCCGGTCTCGCGCTGATCCGGATCGATCGCGCCGCGGAAGCGCTTCAGGCCGGAACGGCGCTGACCTCAGGCGGCCTCAATATCCGAGTAGCCGATCCGGATGCGCTGCGATCGACACCGAAACAGACCGTCGCATGAGCCAATTTTCATGAGCCGATCAGCGCGCCTGCATCCCGATGGCCTGACGCGGTGCCCGTGGCCCGGCGAAGACCCATTCTACATGGCCTATCACGACACCGAATGGGGCGTGCCGGAATATGACGACCGCGCACTGTATGAAAAGCTGATCCTCGATGGATTCCAGGCCGGATTGTCCTGGATCACGATCCTGCGCAAACGCGAGAATTTTCGCAAAGCGTTCGACGATTTCCAACCGGAAAAGATCGCGCGCTACAGCGACAAGAAAGTCCACGCGCTGATGAACGATGCCGGCATCGTCCGTAACCGTGCCAAGATCGAGGGTACTGTCAACGGCGCCAAGGCCTATCTGAAGATCATGGAAGAAGGCGCCGGCTTTTCGAAATTCCTGTGGGACTTCGTCGACGGCAAGCCAAAGATCAACGCGTTCAAGACCACCGCCAGCGTGCCGGCATCGACACCGGTATCGATCAAGGTTTCAAAGGAACTCGCCACGCGCGGCTTCAAGTTCGTCGGCCCGACCATCGTCTACGCCTTCATGCAGGCGACCGGCATGGTCAACGACCATCTGGTGACGTGCTTCTGCCACCAGACCTGCGGCGGCAAACCGCGCACGCCGCGCCTCAAAGCCAAATGACGACGCCGAAACGCGCGGCGTCCGAGGCGCCCCCGCGGGTCTGGCAGCGGATGCTGTCGGGACGCCGGCTCGATTTGCTGGACCCCTCGCCGCTCGATATCGAAATCGCCGATATCGCCCACGGCCTGGCGCGGGTGGCGCGCTGGAACGGACAGACCAGCGGCGCGCATATTTTCTCGGTGGCCCAGCACACGCTGCTGGTCGAGGCGGTGATGCGCGAGCAGGTGCCGCGGGTCGATCTGCGGTTCCGGCTAGCCGCGCTGCTGCACGATGCGCCGGAATATGTCATCGGCGACATGATCTCGCCGTTCAAGGCGGTGCTCGGCGGCGACTACAAGGTGGTGGAGAAGCGGCTATTGTCGGCGATCCATATCCGCTTCGGACTGCCCGCGGTGCTGCCCGCCGAGATGACGCGCCAGATCAAGGAGGCCGACCGCGGCGCGGCCTACCTGGAGGCCACGGAACTGGCTGGCTTCGCCCAGGCCGAAGCCAGGCGGCTGTTCGGCAGCGATCCCGGCCTGCCGCCCTCGACGCGGGAAGATTACCTGACACCCTGGACCGCCGCCAAGGCCGAGAAGCGGTTGCTGGCGAGGTTTGCGACCTTGTGTCCGTGAGGTCACCTGATCTTGTTGATACGACGCAGGTCCTGATCGATCCGCGACTGCCATCCCGGGCCATCGGCCTTATATTTCTCGATCACCTGGCCGGATAACCGCAACGAAACCAGCTTTTTCGTCGGAGCCTTATTGGGCCCGCGGCCACGCCGGATCGAAGCCGCAAGTTCCGGCAGGACTTCGGCGAATGGTCTCGCCTTCGACAGTTGTTCATCGGTGAGTTTTGGATTGTCGGAAACCGCATCCCAATCCTTTTTGCCATACCCCTTTCCGGCCCTGGGCTTTTTAGCCATCGAGAAGCTTCCTTTCCTTACGGTTCGCAGGGCGCATGCTGATAACACTCACGCCTTCCGAACCGAGCGTCACGAACACGACGACCGCTACGCCGTCGGCAAGACGCCCTACAGCGACCAGCCGATTGCCCTTCCCCGGAACGATCATGGATCGCTCGAAGAATTCCTCATCCAGATCGGCGAAGTCGAGGCCACCGTGTTTGGCGATGTTGGCGAGCCGCTTCGGTTCATCCCAAACGATCTTCACGGTATATTTTGTAGCTACGATTTAATCGTGTGTCAATGGCGCCCGGTTGGTTTCAGCGCGTGTATGACCGGGAGGGCTCGGCCAATGCACCGCATCGCGATGGCACGGAGCCTGCCATCGCCGGCGCTTACGCGCGACTTACTGGCCTTTGTCCGTCCTGCATGCTTCCTCATGCCGTCGCGTGCCCTTATAATCCGCGCAAACTTGTAGGACCGCCATGATTCACGTCTGTTCCCTCGCCGCCCTGCCCGACACCGTCAAGGCCACCGGCGCCAGCCATATCCTGACGGTCATGGCCAAGGTCGATCAGGTGCAGCGACCGCAATCCGTGCTCGAGGCCAATCATCTCAAGGTCCAGGTCGACGACATCACCGAGGACATGGATGGTTTCGTCGCGCCAAACGATACCCATATCCAGAAGGTGCTGAACTTCGTGCGCGGCTGGGATCGCAACGCACCGCTGGTGATCCATTGCTATGCCGGCATCAGCCGCTCGACCGCGAGTGCGTTCGCCGCCGTCTGCATGCTCAATCCGCATCGCGACGAGATCTCGATCGCGCGGCAAATCCGCGCCGCGTCGCCGATCGCATCGCCGAACCGGCTGATCGTCAGCCTCGCCGACAAGGCACTCGGACGCGACGGCCGGATGCTGCGCGCGCTCGACGAGATGGGTCCGGGCAACATGCTGGTCGAGGGACGTCCGTTCCGCGTCGATCTCGAATAATGGCCAAATGAACACGGCAATGAACGCAGCTCAATGAGCGAAACGCCGCTGACGCCGGTCGAGATCGGACTGACCGCGGCCATCGTCGCGATCGAGGACAACGAACCCTTGATCCTGATTGCGTCGGGCCATGACGGCGACAAACTCGCCGGGCTGCCGTTCGGCCCGTTCGACGCCGTCTCGCACCGCACCTTCGAAATCGGCTTGCGCGCCTGGGTGCAGGAACAGGCCGGGCTGCGGCTGGGGTATGTCGAGCAGCTCTACACCTTCGGCGATCGCGGCCGCCATACTCTGGCCGGCGACACCGACGCCCATGTCGCCTCGATCGGATACCTCGCACTGACCCGCGCCGCCGACAATGCCGCGCGCGCGCCAGGGGCTGCCTTCGAACCTTGGTACCGGTTTTTCCCGTGGGAGGACTGGCGCGAGGTGCGTCCCGACATTATCGAACGCGACATCCTGCCCGAGCTGACGGCGTGGGCGGCTCAGCCCGAAGAGCCCAACGTCGCCCGCGCATTGAGCCGCAAGGATCGTGTCCGGCTGTATTTCGGTGCCGAGGGCGCGCATTGGGACGAGGAGCGCGTGCTCGACCGTTACGAACTGCTGTACGAAGCCGGATTGATCGAGGAAGCCCGACGAGACGGACGGCCCGCGGCGCTGGCGCGCGCCACGATCCCGCGGCTCGGCGCGGCCATGCGCTTCGACCACCGGCGCATTCTCGCCACTGGAATCGCGCGGCTGCGCGCCAAGCTGAAATACCGCCCCGTGGTGTTTGAACTTTTGCCGCCCGAATTTACACTCACTGAATTGCAACGCACCGCGGAAGCGATTTCGGGCCGGCATCTGCACAAGCAGAATTTCCGCCGGCTGGTGGAATCCGGCGCGCTGGTCGAACCGACCGGTGTGATGTCGACACAAACCGGGGGCCGGCCCGCCGCGCTGTTTCGCTTCCGCCGCGAGGTGCTGCAGGAACGGCCGGCGCCGGGCCTCGGCGGTCGCGGCCGGCGCTGAGACGCTGGAAACTTGGCGGCAAGGACCTGACAACAAGAATCTCGCGGCAAGAAATTAACGCCAAGACTTCGTAACACCAAGACTTGACGACATAGGTTCAACTAAAAGAATTTGACGAAGCCCAGACGTCGGGCCGGTTGCCTGGAGGCTCGATGTTTGATTTTTTCCCGCTGCTGGTTGCCATTGTCGCGCTGATCGTCGCGCGCAAGACGTTCAACCAGGTCGCGGTGCTGCGCGCGCGGCTCGATACGTTTGAAAGCGCGGCCGTTCAGGCGAGGGCCGGCGTCGCCCCACCGCCGCTCGCTCCGGATGTGGCAACCGATCAATATCTCGCAGCGCCGTCGCCGGAAGTTTCAGCCGCGCAACCGCCGCCGCTCGTCGAAGCTGAATCGATCTCGCCTGTCGCGGATAGCCCCGACACCGCCCCCGCGGATGATGCCAATAAAGCATCGCCTCCGCCGCTGCCGCGACCGGTTGCGACGCCGAGCTTTGAAGAGCGTATCGGCACCCGCTGGGTGGTCTGGGTCGGCGGCCTGACGCTCGCGCTTGGCGGCTTCTTCATGGTCCGCTATTCGATCGAGGCGGGATTGATCGGCCCCGGCGTGCGCGTCTTGTTGGGCGGCGCTTTCGCGCTGGCGTTGCTGGCGGCCGGCGAATGGAGTCGCCGCAAGGAAAGCGTCTCGACCATCGAAGCGCTGCCGATCGCCAACATTCCCGCGATCCTCACCGCCGCCGGCACGGCCGTCGCGTTCGCGACCGTCTATGCGGCCTATGCACTGTATGATTTCCTCGCACCGGCCACCGCGTTCGTGCTGCTGGGGCTGGTGGCGCTGGGCACGCTCGCCGCGGCGTTGCTGCATGGACCGGCGCTGGCCGGCCTCGGCGTGGTCGCGGCATTCGCCACCCCGATCCTGGTTTCCTCTGACAAACCGGATTTCTGGGCACTCTATATTTATCTCGCGATCGTCACCGCGGCGGCGTTCGCGCTGGCGCGGATCCGACTGTGGCGCTGGCTCGCGGTCACCACCATCGTGCTGGCGCTGGTGTGGACCTTGCCTTGCCTGGAATGCGAGGTGCCGATGGTCGGCGCCCATGTCTTCCATGTCATCGCCGGCTTCATCCTCGCAGCATTGCTGGTGGTGTGCGGGTTCCTGTTCGGACCTCCGGCAGAGGAAGGCCGCATCGAGCCGATCTCTTCAGGCGCGCTCGCGGCCTATCTGTTGGGCGCCACCGCCATCGTGATCACGAGCCTGCATGCCGATGCGGCCATGACCGCGTTTGCGTTGTTGGTCGCCGGCACGCTGTTGATTGCGTGGCGCGCGCCGGCAGCGACCGGCGCCGTCGCCGCCGCCGCGGTGCTGGCGGCCCTGGTGTTTCTGGAATGGGCGGTGCTCGCCAACACTGACATGCTGGTGCTGCCGGGCGGCGCGTTGCCTGGCATCGGCCCGCATGCGACCGACGGTTCGGTCTCGCTGCATCTGGCCTCGGCGGCGATCTTCGCGGCGGGCTTCGGCATCGCGGGATTTTGGGCACAGGGCCGTTCGAGCAGCGCCCTCATTCCGGTGGTCTGGTCCGGTGCCGCGGTATTCACGCCACTGGCACTGTTGATCGCGCTCTACGCGCGCATCGTGCATCTCGATCGTTCGATCCCGTTCGCGATCCTCGCCGTGTTGCTGGCGGCCGGCTTTGGCGCGGCGACCGAAATCCTCGGCAAACGCGACAATCGGCCGGGACTGCAGATCTCGATCGCGCTGTTTGCCACCGGCACCCTGAGCGCGCTGGCGCTGGCGCTGACCTTCGCGCTCGATAAAGGCCTGCTCTCGATCGCGATCGCGCTGATGTCGCTGGGCACCGCATGGATTTCGATGCAGCGGCCGATCCCGTTCCTGCGCTCGCTGGCCGCCATTCTCGCCGCGATCGTGGTGATGCGCACGGTGTACGAGCCGCGCGTCGCCGGTGACGCCATCGGCACCACGCCAATCTTCAACTGGCTGCTATGGGGCTATGGCGTGCCGGCGCTGGCGTTCTGGTGCGGCAGCAGTTTCCTGCGCCGCCGCGGCGACGACGCGCCGCAACGCGCGGTCGAATCCGCCGCGATCCTGTTCACCGTGTTGCTGGTATTCATGGAAATTCGCCATGCGGTAAACGGCGGCGATATTTACCGCGACATCGCCGGCTTGACCGAAGTGGCGCTGCAGGTCTGCACCACGCTGGCGATGGCGATTGGCCTGGAACGTTTGCGCATCCGCAGCAAGAGCGTCGTACATAATGTCAGCGCGATCCTGCTGACGGTCTATGCCGGACTATGCATCGTGTTCGGCCTGATGCTGTGGGACACGCCGATCTTCTGGCGGATCGACGTCGGCGGCCTCTTCATCAACCTGCTGCTGCTCGGCTACGCCTTGCCCGCGGTGCTGGCGCTGCTGTTGTCCTATGCGGTGGCGGGCCGCCGCCCTGCCTGGTACGCCAACACGATCGCCGCCGGCGCGCTTGTTCTGGCGCTGAGCTATCTCACCTTTGAAATCAGACGGTTCTATCACGGCCCGATCCTGACCAGCGGCGGCACCGGCGACGCCGAGCAATACACCTACTCGATTGCCTGGCTGGCGTTCGGCGTAGTGCTGCTCGGCATCGGCATCCTGTTCAATTCGCAGCGCGCCCGGCTGGCGTCAGCGGTCGTGATCGCGCTGACGATCCTGAAGGCGTTCCTGGTGGATATGTCGACCTTGACCGGGGTCTATCGCGCACTGTCGTTCATGTGCCTCGGCCTGGTGCTGGTGGCGATCGGCTGGCTCTACCAGCGGATACTGTTCCGCCGGCGGCAGGCGCCGCCGGTGGCCGCCCCTGAACCCGGTTGACATCGCCGTTGGCGATTATGCCATCCGCGGCGCCGCTGGTGGTGTCGGGTGCGACCAGTTCCCCGGTAGCGGGAACTTACAAGTTCACGGAAATCGCCGAGGCCGTGACGGTGGCCGTCAAGAAACGCGGCAAGGCGCTGTTCGTGCCGGGTTAGGCGAACTTCGCCTGCGAAAAGCGCCGGCGACGGTCAGGCCGCCCTGACCGATTCGAGGAACTTGCCGACTTCCAGCCTGAGGCGGTTGCTCTCGCTCGACAATGAGCGCGCCGCGGAATGGACCTGCGCGGAAGCCGATCCGGTTTCGCTGGCGCCGATTTGCACATCGGCGATGTTGGAGCTGACCTGCGAGGTACCCTCGGCGGCCTGCTGAATGTTGCGGGATATTTCCTGCGTCGCCGCGCCCTGCTCTTCCACCGCCGAGGCAATGGTCGAGGAGATTTCCGACATCAGGCCGATGGTGTCGCTGATTTCCTTGATCGCTCCGACCGATTGCTGCGTGGCGGACTGGATGCCGGCGATCTGCTGGCTGATCTCGTCGGTCGCCTTCGCAGTCTGCTCGGCCAGCGCCTTGACCTCCGATGCCACCACCGCGAAGCCCCGGCCGGCTTCGCCAGCCCGCGCCGCCTCGATGGTGGCGTTGAGCGCCAGCAAATTGGTTTGTCCCGCGATGGTGCTGATCAATTCGACCACGTCGCCGATGCGGGCAGCCGCCTTGGATAATTCGCCGACGCGATCGTTGGTCTTCTGCGCCTGGCTCACCGCGTCATTGGCGACGCGGGAGGATTGCTGGACCTGCCGGCTAATCTCGCCGACCGACGACGTCAATTCCTCGCTGGCGGAAGCCACCGACTGGACATTGGTCGAAGCCTCTTCCGACGCCGCTGCGACCATGGTCGCGAGCTGCTGCGACCGCGTGGCCGCCGTCGTCAGCGTGTTCGCCGACATCTCCAGTTCGTTCGCCGACGACGATACCGTCTCGACGATCTCTCCGACCGCGCCCTCGAACGCATCGGCGAGCTTGTGCATATCCGCCTTGCGCTGCTGCGCATGCCGTTGCTCAGCCTCGGCCTGCTCAGCACGCAACCGCTCGGCTTCGACCATGTTGGTCCTGAACACCTCGACCGCGCCGGCCATCTCGCCGATTTCATCCTTGCGGCCCAGACCCGGTATCGCGACGGCGACGTCGCCGCCGGCGAGCCTGATCATGATCCGCACCATGGCCGACAGGGCATTTGAGATCGACCGGCCGATCAGCGCCGACGCGCCGCACACCAGAACGACCGCCAGCCCGAATGCGACCAGCATCCAGGTCCTGACCGTATCGCGCGTGGCCGTCTCGGCGGCATCAGCCTCGCTGTAAAGCCGCTCGACGCCCTGTCCCATCTCTGCGATGACGGGCTCGATGCCGCGGAAACTCCTCATCATGCTGGCGTCATAATCGGCGGTTTTTTGCGCGGTATCGACCCAGGCGAGAAACTCGCTCTGATACTTCTCCAGCTTCTGGGTAATCTCGGCGGTCACCGCCGAAGCGATCCCGGCGGCGGCCAGCACGTTGAGAAATTCGGCGGCGGCTTTCTTCAGCTCGCCGGCATATTTTGGATCGCGCCGCAGCATGAAATCCTTTTCGTGGCGGCGCATCATCAGCATCCAGTTCGTCAGCCGCGGATTGTCGACTTCCTTGAGCCGGGCCTCGATGTCATGCACGGCGGTGCGCAACGAGCCGGACAGGCCCAGCGTTTCATTGAGGCCGAGCTTGATCTCGGCGCTCACCAGGGTGACGAAAGCGCCGGCATAGCTGTTGAAGCCGTCATGCGCGAACCGGACTTTCTCAGGCAGGCCGCCGACAGTGACCGACTGGGTCAGCACCTGCAACCGGTCGAAATCCCGATCCACCGCGGCAACGGATTCGGCGTGAGCCTTGGCATAGGACTCACTGCGGCGCTGTTGGAAATTCTTTTCGTTGCGGCGCGCCTCCAGCATATCGATCAGAAGCTGCTTGTTGAGGTCAGAGATCGTGCGGGCATTGACCGCGACGGCGCGAGACGCCTCCTGCGACCGGCTGCCGATCTGGTAAATCGCACCGAACGCGAGAAGTCCGAGCAGGCCGACAGCGCCGATGGCCATGATTTTGTGGGTCAGGCGCAACTGAAATCGCTCGCGCATCGCAAACCTCGATATGTACAAAATACAGGGCGCCGCGCCGGCGAAATCGCGCCGGCCGTTGCCACACATTATTTGTTAATCATTAATATCTGTCTAAAAATTGCGCAGGCCCGAACCGAAGATGCGCCGGTGGCGGCGCGCACGCGACGCGGAAAATGCCAGGGCCGGCTCCAACCGGAGCCGGCCCTGACGCATCGCGGGTTTGACGTAGGAGCTTGGGCCTCAGGCCGCCCTGACCGTGCTCAGGAACTTGCCGACCTCGAGCTTGAGGCGGTTGCTGTCGCTGGACAGCGACTGCGCCGCGGAGAGAACCTGCGAGGAGGCTGAGCCGGTCTCGCTGGCGCCGCGCTGCACGTCGGTGATGTTGGAGGAGACTTGCTGGGTGCCTTGCGCCGCCTGCTGAACGTTGCGGGAGATTTCCTGCGTCGCCGCGCCCTGTTCTTCCACCGCGGCGGCGATGGTCGAGGATATCTCCGACAGTCTTTCGATGGTGCCGCTGATTTCCTTGATGGCACCGACCGAGTCGTGGGTCGCGGCCTGGATGCCGGCGATCTGCTGGCCGATCTCGCCGGTTGCCTTCGCGGTCTGTTCGGCGAGCGCCTTCACTTCGGAGGCCACGACGGCGAAGCCGCGGCCGGCTTCACCGGCCCGCGCCGCCTCGATGGTGGCATTGAGCGCCAGCAGATTGGTTTGTCCCGCGATGGTGTTGATCAGTTCGACGACGTCGCCGATGCGGGCTGCGGCCTTCGACAATTCACTGACGCGGTCGTTGGTCTTGCGGGCCTGATCGACGGCCTCGCCCGCCATCCGGGCCGATTCCTGCACCTGGCGGCTGATCTCGTTGACCGACGACGACATTTCCTCGGTGGCCGAGGCCACCGACTGCACATTGGTGGAGGCCTCCTCGGAGGCCGCGGCAACCGTCGTGGCAAGCGTCTGCGCGCGCTCGGCGGTCGAACTCAGCGTGCTGGCGGAAGCCTCGAGTTCAGTCGAGGCCGATGATACCGTCTCGATGATCTCGCCCACCGCGCCTTCGAACTGATCGGCCAGTTTCATCATATCCTGTTTGCGCACGGCGACCGCGCGCTGTTCGGATTCCTTCTGCTCGGCCTCCATCCTGATCTTGGCCAATCCGTTTTCCTTGAACACCAATGCGGTCTTGGCGACATCTCCGATTTCGTCCTTGCGGTCGGTGCCGTCGACGGCAATGTCGAAATGCCCTTCCGCCAGCGACTGCAGCAGACCCACGATGGCGCGGATCGGCTTGGCGACGCCATACTGGCCGATCAGGAAGCCGAAGGTCAGCCCGAGCGCGATGCCTACTACCGAACAGATCATCATCAGGCGGCTCGCCGCTTCATATTCAACCGTCGAATCCCTGGCGAGACTTTCGACATGCTCACTCAGTTCATCAGCGACCACCCTCATCTTTTTCTGCAATTCCTCGGCCGCTCCGCGACTTGCCATCGCGGCATCGCGCAACTGCACCGTCGTCTCGTTGAGCTGGATATCCTTGACGCCATCGACGAGGCGAAGCGTATTCTCCAGGCTGGTCCGGTAGGCCCCGAAAGCCGTCTTGACGCCTGACATCATCTCTCTGGCTTTTTCATCCCGGCTCTTGTCGAGTTCCGCGATCCGCTCCTGGAATGCCGTGACGTTTTCTTCGATGAGCTTGCGGGCCGCGCTGCGATTCTCGGTGCGGGGGTCCAGCGCACTGCGGAATTCGCCCCGGTTCATCGCCAGCACATTCTGGCTCGCGCGGGCCGCCAGCAGCGATCGCCTCGCCGCCGCGCCCATATTGTCGGCGTTCTCGTTGAGAGACCTGAGCGCGACAGTGCCGACAAAAGTGATCGATACGGCCAGCGCCGCCATCAAAAGGATAATCGCAAGTATTTTGGTCAGTATCCGAAACCGCGAGAGAAACGACATCGTCTGCGCTCCGCAATGCTCAACCGGTCGGCAATTGACCGGCGTGCTAAATTCGCGAAATGCGGTTCCATTCGCGTAAATTTTTCGCGCCGTAGAACTACGGCAAGGCTGACAGCGACCTCGGCACGCTAGAGCAACTGAGTTGAATCATGCTCCAGCGTTGTCCTTTTGTTTGGGCATGATCTCGGAGCAAACGCTTCGCGTTTGTCCCGGGGAAAACCGGTTTCCACTTTTCCGGATCCTGCTCTAGCCCGGAGTTTCCGCGATCAGCCGGATGCGAAATACCGGCTTCTTCGCTTCGTCGAGCAGCTCCATCTGCCATTCGGCATTTTGCTTCAGACTACGGGAAATGCCGCCGACCAGGTTGGCGCAAACCTTGGTCATCTCCGCCCACGCGGCCTCACGGCTCTCAAATTCAGATCCCAGATCGGCGGCGCCGGAGTAGCGGCCATGACTGATCCGGAAATAATAAAGTGACATAATGAACCCATGCGTTGGGCCGCCCCAAAAGCCTGCTTATTGATTATCGACATAAGTGCGGCGGAAGTCGCTACCAACCGATGAAAGTAGATGCCCGTAAGACTACGGGATTGTACCTACATTAAGCCCGACCCGGCGGTCCACGGGAATCCCGCGCTGCAACGCGCAATGCTCCAAACCCTGGAGCGCAATCACTTCAATGCTGAAAAAAGGCGCGCTGAACGCGCTGACATCACTCGGTCGAACGGCGCAGTTCCGGCGCGCTTTCCGCCTTCGCCGGCTCGGATTTCGCTTCCGATTTGACCGGCTCGATCCGCGCGCTCTCCACCCGCGGGGTCTCCACCCGCGCGGAAACCTCGGTGCGTTGGGCCTCGGCCGGCGGCTCCATCCGATGCAGCGAACGCGGCCGCGCCAACGCGCGGGCCATCAGCATCTGCGCCGCGCCCTGGTGATGGAAATCGCAATACGCGAAGCCCATGCCCGAGACCGAGCCGCGGAAGCTGACTTCGTCTTTCTTGTCGAGGTTGAAGCACGGCTCGAACGGGATGCCCTTGATCGAGGCGCAGACGGCCTGGCCGCGGATCTGAAGCGTATTGCCGGGCAGCCGGAGGTGACGCACCGGACCGGCGCCACTGAACTGCACGGAACCAACCGCGCCCATATCGTCGAGGATGCGGCCTGCGCCGCGGGTGCCGTCAAAGCAGGTGAAAGCGAACACCTTGCCGGACACGAACCTGCGGGCTTCGTCGGCGTTCATCATGCCTGCCCATGCCGGCGCCATGATTGCCCCGGCTGCGACCGCTCCCACCACAAAACGCGCAAGCATGCTTCAACTCCAACTCACCGAGCGCGGGCAACCGCCTGATGTCCCTTTACCCGCTGCTTACCATAACAACCGTGGCAACATTGGAGCAGGTTGGTTGGTAAAGTCTGAACGCCGTTAGAGAATTTTTACCACGATTCGACCGCGGACCTGGCCGGCGAGGATTTTGGCGCCCGCGGCCACGACCTCGTCGAGGCCGATTTCATGAGTAATTTCAGTAAGTTTTCTAGGGTCCAGATCGCGGGCGAGGCGGCTCCAGGCGGTCTTGCGCAACTCGATCGGACACATCACGGAATCGATGCCCAACAGACACACGCCGCGCAAAATGAACGGCGCCACCGAGGTCGGCAGATCCATCCCGGCGGCCAGCCCGCAGGCGGCAACCGCGCCGGCATATTTCGTCATCGAGAGCACATTGGCCAGAGTGGTGGAACCGACGCTGTCGATGCCGCCCGCCCAACGCTCTTTCGCCAATGGCTTGGCGGGTGCCGACAGTTCGGCCCGATCGATCACCTCGGCCGCCCCCAGATCCTTCAAATAGTCGGTCTCCGACACCCGTCCGGTCGAGGCGATGACGTGATAGCCGAGCCTGGAGAGCAGCGCGGTCGCGACCGAGCCGACGCCGCCGGCGGCGCCGGTGACCACGATCGGGCCATGCCTGGGCGTCAAGCCGTGCTTTTCCAGCGCCAGCACCGACAGCATCGCGGTGTAACCGGCGGTGCCGATCGCCATCGCCTCGCGGGTCGACATGCCCTCGGGCAGCCGCACCAGCCAGTCGCCCTTGACGCGGGCCTTCTCGGCATAGGCGCCGAGATGGGTTTCGCCCATGCCCCAGCCGTTGCAGATCACCTTGTCGCCAACCTTCCATTGCGGATGCGACGAGACCTCGACGGTGCCGGCGAAGTCGATGCCGGCGATCATCGGAAACCGCCGCACCACTGGCGCCTTGCCGGTGACGGCAAGGCCATCCTTGTAGTTCAGCGTCGACCATTCGACCCGAACCGTGACATCGCCCTCCATCAACTCGGCTTCGTCGAATTGCGTGAGCGCGACGCTGGTGCCCTTTTCCGCCTTGTCGATCCTGATCGCCTTGAACATTGCCAACGCCAACTCCCCACGGCTTTACGGTTTGGATTTCCCACAGATTGAACGGATCAGGCGGCTTGCGCAACTGGGCGCGCCACCGGCTGTTCCACGATCGGCAGATTGATCAGCGCCGACAGCACGCCGAACGCCACCGACAGCCACCAGATCGGCGTATAGGAGCCGAATTTCTCGAACACGAACCCGCCGAGCCAGACGCCAAGGAAGCCGCCGACCTGATGGCTGACGAAGGCAAAGCCATACAGCGTCGCGAACCAGCGCGTGCCGAACATCAGCGCCACCAGCGCCGAGGTCGGCGGCACCGTCGACAGCCAGGTCAGGCCGCTGATCGCACCGAACAGCACCGCCGTGGTGATCGTGATCGGAAACGAGATGAAGGCGATGATCGACGCCGCGCGGATGCAATAGATCGCCGACAGGATGTAGCGCTTGGGAAAGATGTTCTGCAGCCAGCCGACGCTGAGCGATCCCACGATGTTGAACAGGCCGATCGCGGCGATCACCCAGCCGCCGGCCCGCGCCGGGATGCCCTGATCGACCAGATAGGCCGGCAGATGCACCGTGATGAAGGCGAGTTGAAAGCCGCAGGTGAAGAAGCCCAGCACCAGCAGCACGTAAGAGCGATGGCCGAAGGCTTCCGCCAGCGCGGTCCTGAACGATTGCTGGTCGGACGCCGGCACATCGGCCGCCGCGACCGGCGGCGTGCTCAGCGCCAGCGACATCGGCACGATCAGCAACATCAGCGCGGCGAACACCCATAGTGCCGTCTGCCAGCCGAAATTGTCGATCATCGCGACGCCGAACGGCGCAAACAGGAATTGCCCGAACGATCCGGCCGCCGTTCCCGCACCCAGCGCCAATCCGCGCCGCTCCGGCGGCACCAGTTTGGAGAACGCCGACAGCACGAGATTGAACGAACAGCCAGACAGGCCAAACCCGATCAGCACGCCGGCGCCGAGATCCAGCGACAGCGGCGTCGTGGCATAGCGCATCAGCACCAGGCCCGCGGCATAGAGCAATGCCCCAACCGCGATCACGCGAAGTGAGCCGAACCGGTCGGCGATCGCGCCGGCGATCGGCTGACCCAATCCCCACAACAGATTTTGAAAGGCGAGCGCGAGGCCGAACACGTCGCGGCCCCAGCCGAACTCGCGGCTCATCGGCTGAACAAAGAACCCGAAGCTCGAGCGCGGTCCGAAGCTCAACAGCGCAATCCCGCATCCGCAGACGATGATGACCAGCGGCGTCCGCCAATTGGCGCCGTTGGAAGCCGGACCTAGCTCGCCTGCGGTTGTCGACATCCGGATCCTCCAGTCGGTCGCTGCGGATTCGTGAGGGGGCGGCCGCGCGTGACAAGGGAGTTAATGCATTCGCATGCAAATCCCAACCGCTCGTTTCGGAAAATCCACGTTGCATTGCAGCATTGCAGATCGGGCTGACCAGACCCGACAATTTAGCCGCCTCGCGCCCTAGCGACGGCGGGACGCCCATGCTATGTTTGATTTGCTCGTTATGAGGATAAGTAAAATCCCCGTGACTTGCCGGATCACCCTGCAACGCCGCAGGCTTGGTTCGGACACTAGCCCGATAACACAGGGAATAGCCGGCCCGTCGAGGCCGGATTTCTCAGAGCCCATATATACTCATATTGAGCATATATGGATCTCAAGGAGACTGCCATGCCGATCGCCGGAATTTACGGTCCCGAAGATTTCACAAACCGGCCTCTCCGGCCTTCCACAGCCCAACCGCGAAGCCGGCTAACGGCCACCGCGCGCGTGCCGGCGCTGCCGATGCCGTCGCTGGAGTGGACGCCGGAGGTCGAACGCGCCACCGCGCATCTGTATGCGCGGGTCAGCAAGGTGATCTCGCCGGTCGAGTGGCCGTTCATGGCGCCCTATGTCAAGGCGATCAATGAGCTGAAGCGCGAGCGCGACGCCGTGATCCTGGCGCACAATTACCAGACGCCGGAGATTTTCCACTGCGTCGCCGACATCGGCGGCGACTCGCTGCAACTCGCGGTCGAAGCCACCAAGGTGAAGTCCGGCATCATCGTGCAATGCGGCGTGCACTTCATGGCCGAGACCTCCAAACTTCTCAACCCGGACAAGACGGTTCTGATTCCGGACTCCCGCGCCGGCTGCTCGCTGGCGTCGAGCATCACCGGCGCCGACGTGCGGCTGATGCGGGAGCGTTTTCCCGGCGTGCCGGTCGTGGCCTATGTCAACACATCGGCCGACGTGAAGGCGGAAGTCGATATCTGCTGCACTTCTTCCAACGCGGTGCAGGTAGTCGAGAGCCTGCACGCGCCGACCGTGATTTTCCTGCCGGATCAATATCTGGCGAAATACGTCGCTTCGAAAACCAGCGTCAAGATCATCGCCTGGAAAGGCGCATGCGAAGTGAATGAGCGTTTCACCGGCGACGAACTGCGCGCCTTCCGCGAGGCCGATCCGTCGGTGCAGATCATCGCGCATCCGGAGTGCCCGCCCGACGTGCTGGCCGAGGCCGATTACACCGGCTCGACCGCGCACATGATCAACTGGGTCCGCAACACCCGTCCGAAACGCGTGGTGATGATTACCGAATGCTCGATGGCCGACAATGTGCAGGCCGAATTGCCCGACGTCGAGATGGTGCGGCCGTGCAATCTGTGCCCGCACATGAAGCGGATCACGCTGCCCAAGATTCTCGACAGCCTGCTCAGCTTGAATGAGGAAGTCACCATCGATCCGCTAATCGCCGAAAAGGCCCGGCGATCGGTGGAGCGGATGATCAATCTGAAGAACTGATGTTCGCAGGGACAACGAGATATCGGAGACCAACATGTCAAACCAGACCAGCGAACTCATCCCTGCAACCGCCGATATCGTCATCGTCGGCGCCGGCCTTGCCGGATTGTTCTGCGCCCTCAAACTGGCGCCGCATCCGGTCACCGTGATTTCGGCGGCGCCGTTGGGCGAAGGCGCCTCGACCGCATGGGCGCAAGGTGGCATCGCCGCCGCGGTCGCCGAGGGCGACAGCGCCGAGGCGCACGCCGCCGATACGATCGCGGTCGGCGCGGGGCTGGTCGACGGGGCGATCGCGCTCGGGCTGGCACGCGAGGCCGGCGCGCGCATCGATGATCTCTTGCGCTACGGCGTCCCGTTCGATCGCGACCTCGAAGGCAGGCTCGCGGTCTCGCAGGAGGCCGCGCATTCCGCGCGCCGTATCGTGCATGTGCGCGGCGATATGGCAGGCCGAGCAATCATCGCGGCGTTGATCGCGGCGGTGCGCGCAACGCCCTCGATCCGCGTGATTGAGGGTTATGCCGCCGAGGCGCTATTGACCGACGGTGATGCGGTCACCGGCCTGCAATTGCGCCGGGCCGGCGACGCCGCCGCCAAACCCCTGACCCTCGCAGCGCGCGCGGTGGTGCTGGCCACCGGCGGCATCGGTCATCTCTATGCCGTGACGACGAATCCCGTTGAAGCCAGCGGCCAGGGGCTGGCGATCGCCGCCCGCGCCGGCGCCGTGATCGCGGATCCGGAATTCGTGCAGCTTCACCCCACCGCGATCATGGTCGGCCGCGATCCCGCGCCGCTGGCGACCGAGGCGCTGCGCGGCGAAGGCGCCACCTTGATCAACAACCGAGGCGAGCGCTTCATGCTGGCGCGGCACAAGCTTGCCGAACTGGCACCGCGCGACATCGTCGCACGCGGCGTGTTCGCGGAAATCGCCGCGGGCCGTGGCGCGTTCCTCGACGCGACGGCTTCGCTCGGCCGTCACTTCGCCGAGAAATTCCCGACGGTTCATGCAAGCTGCCTCGCCGCCGGCATCGATCCGGCGACGCAACCGATTCCGATCGCGCCGGCCGCGCATTACCACATGGGCGGCATCGCGGTGGATGCGCATGGCCGCACCTCGCTCAGGGGATTATGGGCGGGCGGCGAAGTCTCCTGCACCGGCGCGCATGGCGCCAACCGGCTGGCGTCGAATTCGCTGCTCGAGGCGGTGGTGTATGCCGCGCGCATCGCGGAGGATATCGACGGTTACGATTTTACGACGCGCCTCCGGTTAGCCGAGGTCACGCCGACATCGCGCAACAGCGCAATGCCGCCGCTCGACGAGAGCCATCTGCGGGCGATGATGACCTCGCATGTCGGCGTGATCCGCGATGGTGACCGGCTGGCAGAGGCGGTGCGGACATTCGCCCGCCTCGAACGCGACACCGGCAGCATCGCGCTGCGCAACATGGCGACGTCAGCCTTGCTGGTCGCGGCGTCGGCCTGGGCACGGCGCGAAAGCCGCGGCGCGCACACCCGCATCGATCATCCGGCCGAACAACCCGACCTCGCGCATCGCACCCGAACGACATTGGCGGCCGCGCGGGACGTCGCAGCGGCGCTGACCGAGCACCCGACACCGCGATCGACCCAACCGATCATCGCCTAACTGGAAAGCCACATCATGATCAATGCAGCCTCGCTATTGCATCCCGACGCCTTCCTGTCGCCGCTCGCCATCGATGAGGCCGTGCAGCGCGCGCTCAACGAAGACCTCGGCCGCGCCGGCGATATCACCTCGATGGCCACCATCCCGGAGGCGACCCGCGCCCAAGCCGTGATGGTCGCGCGGCAATCCGGCGTGATCGCAGGCCTGCCGCTCGCGGTCGCGGCATTTCAAAAACTGTCGCCCGGAATCGGTATTGACGCCCACATGCGCGACGGCGCTGTCGTCACCGCCGGCACTCGCCTGCTGACGCTGTCAGGGCCGGCGCGCGCCATCCTGACCGGTGAGCGCACGGCGCTGAATTTTGTCGGTCGGCTCTCCGGCGTCGCCACCCTCACCGCCAACTATGTGCGTCACACCGCCGGCACCAAAATGCGCATCTGCTGCACCCGCAAGACCACACCCGGCCTGCGGGCGCTGGAGAAATACGCCGTGCGCTGCGGCGGCGGCTTCAACCATCGCTTCGGGCTCGATGATGCGATCCTGATCAAGGACAACCACATCGCGGTCGCCGGCGGCGTTCGGCCGGTACTCGAGCGGGCGCGGGCGCAGGTCGGACACCTCGTCAAGATCGAGATCGAGGTCGATACGCTGGCGCAGCTGCGCGAGGTGCTCGATACCGGTCTGACCGACGTCGTGCTGCTCGACAACATGGACAACGCGATGCTGAGCGAAGCCGTGAGCATGGCGAAAGGACGCGTGGTGCTGGAAGCGTCCGGTGGCGTCGGCCAGGAATCGATCGCGGCAATCGCGGCCACCGGCGTCGATTATGCCTCCGCCGGCGCGCTGACCCATTCGGCGCCGAATTTCGACGTCGCGCTCGATATCGATGCGTGAGGGCGGAAAGCGCTCGCTTTAGCCGACGGCCGGCCGGTCCTCGGCCTCGCCGAGATCAGCACCGCAGCGAGTCCCGCCGCTTCCGCTCGAGGATCGAGAACGCGAAGTCCGGCGACAGCCGCGCTCACCGGAAGGGGCAGTTCGCTCTTCAATTCCTGCAGCGGATCAACTGGCTCGAATACCGCGCGGCGCGGCATCCAGGTATCCTTCTGCATCATGGTGAACTATTTCTGTGACGTCGAAACCATCGCGAGCGATCATGATGCTTTTGTAAATGACGGGATCGTGATGCACTCTGCCGATGTCGATGCTCTGCTGAGCGAGCCGGTCCCGGTGCCTAATCTGGGGGCGGCCTGAAAAACCGAGAGGTAACAACAGAGGCTCTGCGATCGTATCTGACGAATACAATCGTCGAGAGAGCCAACTAAAGCTCGACGCAAAGGAGAACTATCATGGGTAATCAGGGTGATCTTCCGCAGAACTATTCAATCAATCGGCGTGCCTTCGTCGGCATGGTGGCCGCGGGTGCAGCAAGCATTCTGCTCCAGGGTGCCGCTGCCGCCGCGCCTGCACCGAAGGCCCGAAACGTCGTTCTGGTGCACGGACTGTTCGCCGACGGGTCTTGCTGGTCCGAAGTGATTGCGCGATTGCAGAAGGCCGGGCTCAATGCCACCGCCGTGCAAAATCCCCTGACGACGTTGCCGGAAGCGGTCGAATCGGCGCAGCGCGTGCTGGAGCGTCAGGATGGTCCGACGGTGCTGGTGGGACATTCCTTTTCCGGAATGATCGTGAGCGAGGCCGGTATGCATCCGAACGTGTCGGCGCTTGTCTATGTGGCGGCACGCGCGCCGGATGCGGGCGAGGATTACACCGCGTTGGCCAAGACCTATCCGACGCCGCCGGCGTCCGCCGGGATCGTCTTTGACGGCGATGAAGGGCGTCTCAGCGAGGCCGCGTTCCTGCGCGATTTCGCCGGCGATTTACCGCGAGCGAAAGCCAAAGTCCTTTATGCGGTCCAGCAGCCGTTCCATAAGGCGCTGCTCGCGGGCAAGACGACGCAGGCGGCCTGGCGGTCGAAGCCGAGTTTCTACGCCGTTTCGACCGAAGACCGGACCATCAATCCGGATCTTGAACGCTTCATGGCCAAGCGCATGGGCGCAAAAACGATTGAAGTGAAGGCGAGCCACCTTGCGCTGATCTCGCACCCGGACGCAATCGCAAAGCTGATCCTCGAGGCGGCCGGGCAAACCTAAAGTCGCGCGAATGCGCGCTCAGCGCCGCACCGTGGCTGGCGATATCTCGGCGGAGCTCTTGGCGGCTTCGGTCAGTTCCGCCGAGATCTCGGCGGTCTGCGCCGGGGTACCCCAGCTCGGGGCATCGCTGCCGTCGCCCCAGGCGCGCGGCCGATAGAAGGTGTGGACGCCGAATTTGTACATCTTCTTCATTTCGCTGACCCAGGACGGGTGCACCCAATAGGCGTGGTAGTGGGTCGACTTCGCGACCTCCGGCAGCCACAGCTCGCCGTCGAGCATCGCCTTGGCAATTTTTTTGGCGCGATCCCACATGTCGGGCTCGCGCACGACGTCGGCGACGTTGTCGCAGGCGAAGGTGAACTGGCACGCCATGTGGTGGTACTTGTTCTGGTAGACCACGCCGCACACCGTGGTCGGATAGAAGCCCGAGAACACCCGGTTCATCACCACCTGCGCCACTGCGATCTGGCCGCGCACCGCCTCACCGCGGGCTTCGAAATAAATCGCTTCCGTGAGACATTTCTCCGACTTGGCGCGCGCCTTCTCATCGAACAGGCCGAGCCGTTCGGCCGGCGTCTTGGCGCGCTGATTGTCGGCGTTGACTTCACCCTTGGCCGCGATGCTCTCGCCGCTGTCGGCGGCCTTCGCGGATTCATAGGCGGGTTCGTCGGCGGCGGATGGCAGCGACGCCATCTTCATATCGGGATCGGGAGCGGTCTGCGGCATCACCACCATCGGCGCTTCACCGGGCTGCCAGCGTTCCATGCTTTCCGCGGGCGCGCCGAGCGATGAGCTGCCAAAAAAAAGACTCGCGGTCTTGACCGAGAAACCGTCGCCCGACGGGGCTGACTCCAGCGGAACCGCCGCGGCGTCGGCTGCGCCTTTCAGATCGTCGAGCGGCTGAGCTTCCAGCGACATCGACACATCGTATTGCGGCAGCGGCGGCTCGCGCAGCGCGGCCTGCAATTCCGGATCGAGCGCGGGATGATCGCCTGAAGCCGCGGCACCGGAAGGCCTGGCGCCCGAAGATACGGCGTCCGCCGTCTTGGCGCCGCGCACCAGGGCGTTCGAGGTCGAGGGATCTTCAAGCGCCGGCGCGTGATCCGCGGGTGTCATATCTGTTGGCGTCGCAGCCTCGGTCGGCGCGGTGGCCTGCGGTAGCGGCGCCGTAACCAGGCGGTCGCCCTTCAAGGTGCGATCGACCGTGGGAAAATCGGCGGCCTGATAATGCGGCGGCTGGATCACGGAATGACGCGGCAACGAGCCGGTGATGTCGGAATTCTCGAGGCTGGCCAGCCGATAGAGTGCGGCCTGCGGCAAGGACGTGCCGATCGGGCGGCCGAAGCTGTAGGTGGCGACCTGGATGGTGCTGACCGCGGAGAACACCCGCTTTTGCCAGCGCTCGGCGACACCGGGCTGCCGAGCGAGCAGCGATGCGATATCCTGGTATCCAACCTCTGTCGGGGTCAATGCGAAGAGGCAAAGACCGAAGCCGAAGAACGCGAACCGCGCGCCCTTCGGCTGGTTACGCACACTCAACATAGATACGCTCACGCAACACTACACACACACGCACACGAGATCGAACGTCAGTACTTCCGTGCAATTCGATCTTTTTTGGTGTTATCGAATTTAGGTTGCGAGGGAGTTAATCGCTGATGCGCGGCGGTTACACGCAAGAGCAGGCTGGGTTTTCGCGGCAGCGATCGAAACTCTTGGTAAACAGCCGCTCGAACGAAGTGGTAAATATCGCGTCAACAAAATGAATGAAGAGAATCTTTGCAGGCTACCGTTGTGCCCCCGCAACGCCACGGGTTCCCGCTCCTTGGGTGCGGCGGGCGTGAAGGTCAACGGTCGCGCACTGCGATTATGCTCGTCATTGCAATGACGGCGGCTGACTCTTGTATCCCCACGGGGTCATTCCGGGCGATGCGAAGCATCGAACCCGGAATCTCGAGATTCCGGGTCTCGCGCTACGCGCGATCCCGGAATGACAACTTTTTAAGCCTGACCTGAAGCCGTCTTGCCAAGGGCGGCTTGGGCCGCGGCAAGGCGGGCGATCGGCACGCGATAGGGCGAGCACGAGACGTAGTCGAGGCCGATCTCGTGGCAGAACGCCACCGACGCCGGATCGCCGCCGTGTTCGCCGCAAATACCGACCTTGAGATCGGGACGGGTCTTGCGGCCGCGGGCGACGCCGATCTTGACCAGTTCGCCGACGCCGTCGCGATCGACCGAGATGAACGGATCGATCTCGAGGATTCCCTTGGCGATATAGGTGCCGAGGAATCCGGCGGCGTCGTCGCGGCTGATGCCGTAGGTGGTCTGGGTCAGATCGTTGGTGCCGAACGAGAAGAACTCGGCGGTCTTGGCGACCTCGCCGGCCATCAGGCAGGCGCGCGGCAGTTCGATCATGGTGCCGACCTGATAGGCGAGCTTGGTGTTGGTTTCCTTCATCACGGACTGCGCGGTGGCGTCGATGCGGGCCTTGACCAGGTCGAACTCGGCTTTGGTGGCGATCAGCGGCACCATCACCTCAAGGCCGACGGCCTTGCCGGTGCGTTTTTGCGCTTCGACCGCGGCCTCGAAGATCGCGCGCGCCTGCATCTCGGCGATTTCAGGATAGGCGATGGCGAGACGGCAGCCGCGGAAGCCGAGCATCGGATTGAACTCGGCGAGATCGCGGGCACGGTCCGCGAGCCGGCGCGGATCGGTGTTCATCGCGCGCGCGACTTCCTCGATCTCAGCCTGGGTGTGCGGCAGGAATTCATGCAGCGGCGGATCGAGCAGCCGGATCGTGACCGGCAGGCCCTTCATGATCTCGAACAGCTCGACGAAATCGGCGCGCTGCATCGGCAGCAGTTTCGACAGCGCCGCGCGACGGGCCTGCTCGTCCTCGGCGAGGATCATCTCGCGCACGGTGCGGATGCGGGTTTCCTCGAAGAACATGTGTTCGGTGCGGCACAGGCCGATGCCCTCGGCGCCGAACTTGATGGCGGTGCGCGCATCCTCCGGGGTGTCGCCGTTGACGCGAACGCCGAGCTTGCGGACGGAATCGGCCCAGCCCATCAGCGTGCCGAACTCGCCGGACAATTCCGGCTCGATCATCGGCATCCGGCCGGCCAGCACCTGGCCGACCGAGCCGTCGATGGTGATGACGTCGCCGGTCTTGAAGGTGCGCGTGCCGATGCTCATGGTGCCGCGGCCGTAATCGACGCGGATGGTGCCGCAGCCGGAGACGCAGGGCTTGCCCATGCCGCGCGCCACCACGGCGGCGTGCGAGGTCATGCCGCCGCGGGTGGTCAGGATGCCTTCCGCCGCGTGCATGCCGTGGATGTCTTCGGGGCTGGTCTCGATCCGGACCAGAATCACTTTGCGTCCATCGGCCTGCAATTTCGCAGCCTCGTCCGACGAGAACACGATTTCGCCTGACGCAGCGCCGGGCGATGCCGGCAGACCGGTCGCGATCACGTCGCGCTTGGCGGAGGGATCGATGGTCGGGTGCAGCAACTGATCGAGCGAGGCGGGATCGATCCGCGACACCGCATCCTTTTTCGAGATCAGGCCTTCATTGGCGAGTTCGACGGCGATGCGCAGTGCCGCCTTCGCGGTGCGCTTGCCGCCGCGGGTCTGCAGCATCCACAATTTGCCCTGCTCGACCGTGAACTCCATGTCCTGCATGTCGCGGTAATGCTTCTCGAGCAGCGTGTAGATCCGCGTCAGCTCCTTGAACGCGTCGGGCATCGCGATTTCCATCGATGCCTTGTCGGAGCCGGATTCCTTGCGGGCATATTCGGTGATGTCCTGCGGCGTGCGGATGCCCGCCACCACGTCCTCACCCTGCGCGTTGATGAGGAATTCGCCGTAGAGCTTGCTTTCGCCGGTCGACGGGTTGCGCGTGAACGCGACGCCGGTCGCCGATGTCTCGCCCATGTTGCCGAACACCATGGCCTGCACGTTGACGGCGGTGCCCCAGGATTCCGGAATGTCATGCAGCCGCCGGTAGGTCACCGCGCGCGCGTTCATCCAGGATGAAAACACCGCGCCGATCGCGCCCCACAATTGGTCGTGCGGATCCTGCGGGAAATCCTTGCCGGTCTCGCGCGCCACCGCATCCTTGTAACGGCCGACCAGATCGACCCAGTCGTCGCCAGTGAGATCGGTGTCGAGCGTGTAGCCCTGGCCATCCTTGAAGGTATCGAGGATGTCCTCGAAATGATGATGCTCGAAGCCGAGCACGACATCCGAATACATGGTGATGAAGCGGCGATAGCTGTCATAGGCGAAGCGGCGATCGCCTGACAGTTCGGCCAGCGCTTCCACCGTCTTGTCGTTGAGGCCGAGATTGAGCACGGTATCCATCATGCCCGGCATCGAAGCGCGGCCGCCCGATCGTACCGAGACCAGCAGCGGATTTCTGGGATCGCCGAAGGTCTTGCCGGCCATCTTGCCGACCTGGTCCAGCGCCTTTTCGACCTGGGCCTTCAATTCCTTCGGATAGGTTTTGTCGTTGGCGTAGAAATAGGTGCAGACCGAGGTCGGGATGGTGAAGCCGGGAGGCACCGGCAAGCCCAGATTGGCCATTTCCGCCAGATTGGCGCCCTTGCCGCCCAGGAGATCACGCAAGCTGGCTTTGCCCTCAGCCTTGCCGTCGCCGAAGGTGAACACCCATTTGCCGGACTTGACCGCCTCGGCGGCCGGCTTGCTGACGATGGCCTTTTTGACGGGCTTCGAAGCCGCCTTGGACGCGACCTTCGCAGCCGGCTTGGCGGCCGGTTTAGCCGGGCTTTTCTTCAGTGCCTTGCGGGCCGAAGCCGGCGGCGCGGCCTTGGCCCGAACCGGCACGGATGGCTTTGATTTCGCTGGGATTTTCTCTGGAGTCTTCTTGGACTTCGCGACGGCTTTGGCCATGACAGACAACAATCCGATAAAGGGGATGGGAGATGGGCGCCTTACACCACTTTGGCAGGTTCCGCGCAAGCTGCGAAACCCTGGCTTCCCGCGCTACATGTGAAACATATGGAGAAAGCCGAGGCCGACCAGGCCAATAAAAATCAGATAGATCGCGACGATGAAGTTCAACAGCCGCGGCATGATCAGGATCAGGACGCCTGCGAGCAGGGCCACAATGGCAGGCACATGCGCAGCGGTAATCGTCATTGAAAGGTCTCCGGCTGATCGGGGGAAAAGCGAATCGAGGACGGCAACTTAGCCGCTGGCGAGGTTCCCGAATAGAAGACGTCCGTCGCTTCAACGGGTTCCCTGCCTCACAAAAAATGCCGAAAATTGCGGCGGCGCGAATCGCATGGTTCCGGGAACGATGAAGCGCGCGATGAATTGGGTGGACTTGCCCGATGGCGCGAGCCGGAAGGCATCACCACCGAAGGAGTTCATCATGCGGAACAGGATACTTGCCATTGCAGCGATCACAGCGGCCGTCAGCGCACCGATCGCGGCAAGGGCGCAAAGCGACATGACGGTGGGTGTGGCGCGTGGCGCGCCCGTCGTGGTCGATGCCGACGGCATCGCGGTCGATCAGCGCCCGGCGTTCCGGCAATACATCATTCGCGAACACGTGCCCGAATACACCGTTCCGGACCGGGTGGTGGTTGGCGGCGTGCTGCCGGAAACCGGCGTGACTTATTACGACGTGCCGCAAACGTTTGGCATGACGCCCTATCGCTACACGGTCGTGAACGGCCAGACCATCCTGGTCGAGCCGCGTACGCGCCGCATCGTTCAGGTGGTCGAGTAGGCGCGTCGCGCCGATCGGTTCACCTGTATCGGATGTCCGGCGTGCCGCAGCGGCGCCCGGACCACGAAGGCCTCGTCCGGTGCCCCCGCCCGGGCGAGGTCTTTTCGTTTTTGCCAGCACCACAACCGTCATTCCGGGGCAGCCCGCAGGGCTGAACCCGGAATCCGGAGATCATCGATTCCCGAGTTGAACAGCTCGAGATTCCGGGTTCGCGCTACGCGCGCCCCGGAATGACGCTCTTTTTCTCAATCCTGAATCTTTGAAAAATCCGCCACCGCGCGGGTGGCGGCGCGGATTTCGTTGAGCAGTTTCAGGCGATTTTCGCGCACTTTCGGATCGTTGTCATTGACCATGACGTGAGCAAAGAAAGCGTCTACCGAAGGGCGCAACCTCGCTGTGGCACTCATCGCGCCAGCAAAGTCTTCCCTCGAAATTGCATCGGCTGCATTTTTCTTCTCAGCCTCGATCACAGACGCAACGTCTTTCTCGAAGCCCGTGCTATATAATTTGGCGTCCGGCGCGCCGTCGTAAATGCACTTATCTTTCTTTTCCTCGATCCCAAGAATATTACTGGCTCGCTTAACACCCGCCAGCAGATTCTTTCCGTCCTCGGAATCCAAGAATTTTCCGAGCGCCTCGACGCGACGGACCACCATCAGCACGTCGACCTGGCCGCCCAACGCGAATACCGCATCGACCAGATCGTGTCGCGCGCCCTGCTCGCGAAGCTGGACTTTAAGGCGGTCAAAGAAGAAGACTATCAAGTCTCCAATCGCAGGTGCAAGGTTTCCCAGCTTCAGTCCTTCGGGAGCACCCTTGTGTCGAACCTCTTGTGCAATTTGCTTTGCTTCGAGGAGCGAAGTGAACTCGACATGGCCGAGATCCATCAACTCTGAGTACACCAACTCTTCAACAGGCCAGCCACTGATCTGCGCCTTAACAACAATCGCATGTGCAAACAGTATAGGAAGCAGCTTTATCCTGAGCTCATTGCTTAGCAAGATGCGAAGAACTCCCAGCGCAGCTCTCCGGAGAGCGAACGGATCTTTTGAACCCGTCGGAGTTTCCCCGACTACCCAAAAGCCGACCAGAGAGTCGATTTTGTCAGCGAGCGCGACAGAGACGCTCACCAGATCGGTCGGCACTCGATCGGCTGGTCCTTGAGGCTTGTAGTGCTCCTCGATTGCAGCAGCGACCGATGGGTCTTCGCCTTGCGCTAGCGCATAGTATTTCCCCATAAGCCCCTGGAGCTCGGGAAACTCACCCACTACCTCGGTCAACCTGTCCGCTCTGGCCAACAGAGCCGCACGCTGAACTTTTTTGGCATCGGCTCCAAGCAATCGCGCAATTTCAACCGCCAATCGTTGGACGCGTCGAACGTGTTGACTTTCCATACCCAGTTTCTCGTGAAACACGATCTGTTCGAACTTCGGCAAGCGATCTTCGAGTTTGGTCTTCAGGTCGGCCTCGTAGAAAAACTTCGCGTCGGACAATCGCGCGCGGATCACGCGCTCGTTGCCGGCGATGATCGCCTTGCCGCCGTCGGACGCTTCGATATTCGCCGTGAGAATGAATTTATTGGTCAGCTTTCCGGTCCGGGGATCGCTCACCACAAAACACTTCTGGTTATTGCGGATGGTGGCGCGGATCACTTCGCCCGGGATCGACAAAAATTCCTGGTCGAACGAACCCATCAGCACCACCGGCCATTCGACCAGACCCGACACCTCGTCGAGCAGCACCTGATCCTCGATCAGCTCAAAGCCCTGCGCGAACGTCAGCTGCCTGGCGTCGGTCTGAATGATGTCCTTGCGGGCCTGCGGATCGAGTACGACCTTCGCCGCCTTCAGCTTGCTCTCGTAATCATCGAAACGGCGCACGGGAATCGTTGCGGGCGCCATGAAGCGATGACCATAAGTGGTCTGGCCGGCCTCGATGCCGTCGATCGAAAATTTCACCACGTCGGGTTCTTCGGTTTCGATGCCGAAGGTGGCGACGATCGAGTGCAGCGGCCGCACCCATTGCAACGCGCCCGGGCGCGCGGAGCGTTCGCCCCAGCGCATCGATTTCGGCCACGGGAAGGTGCGCACGATCACCGGTAACATGTCGGCGAGCACGTCGAGCGTGGCGCGGCCCGGCTTCTCGATCAGCGCGACGTAGAAGTCGCCCTTCTTCGGGTCGCGCTGGATTTTGGCCTCATCCAGCGAAGCAAGCCCCGTGGCTTTCAGAAAACCCGCGACCGCGGCTTCCGGTCCACCGACGCGGGGACCCTTGCGCTCTTCCTTCAAGTCGGATTGTCGCGCCGGAATGCCATGCACCGTCAGGGTCAGCCGCCGCGGCGTCGCGAATGCCTTGGCGCCTTCATAGACCAGGCCTTCCGCCACCAGTTTGTCGGTCACCATGCGACGCAAATCCTCCGCCGCCTTCGCCTGCATGCGCGCGGGGATTTCTTCGGAGAACAATTCGAACAGAAGATCGGGCATCAGGCAGCCCCGCCGGCTTC
>JBDTKZ010000035.1:0-110806 GCA_039935075.1 Bradyrhizobium sp. | reverse complement strand
CGGCGAGATGATCCTATCGGAGATCGGAAAGTCCCAGGCGCGGGAAATCACGACCAGCGATCCGGATCCCGCCAGCGGCCGGTCGCGGTCGTGGAGCTTCCAGCCGATGGCCGGTGGCGGCATCGTTGTGCTGGTGGAAGACATCACCGAGCGGCGCAATGCCGAAGCCAGGATCAGCCATCTGGCGCGGTACGACGAATTGACGGCGCTGCCCAACCGACTCAATTTCCGCGACGAGATCGAGCGGCTGCTCGCCGTCTCCCATACTGCCGAGCGCCTGTCGGCGCTGCTGTTTATCGACCTCGATCAGTTCAAGCAGGTCAATGATACGCTGGGTCACCCCTGCGGTGACGAATTGTTGTGCGCCGTCGCCGAGCGGCTGCGCGGCATGCTGCGCCCCGAGGACTTTGTCGCGCGCTTCGGCGGCGACGAATTCGTGGTGTTCCAGCAGGACATCGAATCCCACGAAGATGCCGCGGGTCTTGCCCGGCGCATCGTCGATCGCCTCAGCGAACGCTACAAGATCGACAACCATTTGGTCGAGATCGGCGCCAGCGTCGGCATTGCGCTGACGTCGCCGGCCGGCATCAGTGCCGATACCTTGCTGAAAAACGCCGACATGGCGCTCTACCGCGCCAAGGCGGACGGCCGCGGCACCTTCTGTTTCTTCCGCGAGGAAATGGCGCAAACCGTCGAGTCGCGCCGCAACATGGAACTCGACCTGCGCAAGGCGCTGGCCAACGAGGAATTCGAGCTGTTCTATCAGCCGCTGATCAATCTCAAGTCGGGCCGGATTTCGACCTGCGAGGCGCTGCTGCGCTGGAATCATCCGCTGCGTGGCACGGTTTCCCCGATCGATATCATCCCGGTGGCCGAGGACATGGGCCTGATCGTCGACCTCGGCCGCTGGATCCTGCGCAAGGCCTGCATGGAATGCATGAAATGGCCGGAGGGTGTCAGCGTCGCGGTCAATTTCTCGCCGCAGCAATTCCATCAGCGCGACGTACTCAGCGAGGTTCGCTACGCGCTCGAGGTGTCCGGCCTGCCCGCGCATCGGCTCGAGATCGAGATCACGGAATCGTCGCTGTTGCGCAACACGCAACTGACCCACGACGTGCTGTCGCAATTGAGCGCGATCGGCGTGCGGATATCGCTGGACGATTTCGGCACCGGCTATTCGAGCCTGAGTTATCTGCATAATTTCCCGCTGCAGAAGGTGAAGATCGACCGCTCCTTCCTCGAGGGCATCGATACCGATCGCCCGCTGACCTTGCTGCGCGGTGTGGCGCGGCTCTCGGCCGATCTCGGCATGTCGGTGGTGGTCGAAGGCATCGAAACCAACGAGCAACTCGAACTGATCAGCGCCGACGGCACGGTGACCGAGGGGCAGGGCTATCTGTTCAGCCGGCCGGTTCCCGCGGCGCGCGTGCGCCAGTTGCTGAACGCCTCGCATGGCCGCCGCTCGCCCGACGAGCCGGCGCTGGTGGCCCCCTCGCGATCGATCGCCTGAAAATCCTTCTCCCTCGACGTATCTGCGTGGAAGATTTCTCTTGCCGCGCCATCGGTTTCCGCGTTCCCGGTTAACCGTAACTCCGTGATTCCTTTGCACGTCCGTTAATAAGGTGTTAACCTATTACCGTTCGCTTGGAAGTTGTTCGCGTCGACGGAGTCCCTTATGAGGTCTGCTGCTACAGCTATCGCCCTGGTTCCCGACCGCAGCACTGACCCTCTCGAGCACGTCGATTACCGCCTCGCCGAGACGCCCCAGGAAAAGGACACTATCTATCACCTGCGCTACCGCGCCTATTTGCGCGAGGGTGCGATTCTGCCGTCGGAATCGCAGCGCGTCACCGACCGCTATGACGATCTGCCGAACAATTACACCTTCGGCATCTACTACCGTGGCGAGCTTTGCAGTGCGATCCGCATCAGCGTCCTGACCGCGGAACACCGGGGATCGCCGTCGTCGGAGATGTTCAACGATATGCTTCATCCCGAACTGGACCGCGGCAAAACCATCATCGATCCAACCCGCTTCGTTGCCGATCCTGACAAGGCCAAGCGGTTTCCTGAACTGCCTTACGTCACGGTGCGGCTGGGCTGGGTCGCGTGCGCCCATTTCAATGCCGATATCGGTCTGGCCAATGTTCGCCCCGAACACCGGGCGTTCTACCGCAAGGTGTTCCTGCAGCAGCCTTGGGGGGAGCCGAGGCTTTACCCGGGCCTGATCAAGCCGGTCGGGTTGATGGCGGCGGACTTTCCGGCCATCCGCGAGAAGGTGTACCAGCGCTTCCCTTATATGCGCTCCAGCGCCTTCGAACGGCGGATGCTGTTCCAGCGCAGCGCCGAGCGCGCGTCATTGGTGACGGAGGCGACGGTTTCGCCGCTGGCACGGGCCTCGATCGCCCACAATTCCTGACGGCAATCCACCCTCTGCGAATTTGTGACAAGCAAATTTGTGACAATTGGAGCGGGGTGGCCTCCGGGCCAGGTTCCCGTTGCTGCTTGGGTGCCCGGTTCGCCCGAATCAGGGCTGAAATGGCCGGCACAACGGATCATTCCGGCCGCGCCGGCGCTTGCCTTCACCCTCGCGCCACATTTACAACCCATTAACCATCGCGATTGCTTTTCGCCGTTCGGGGGCATTTGATCGACCTTGGCAACACCCCGTCAAGGTTGACGGAACGTTCGCTTAACCATCGCCCTGTAGACCGGATAACAGTTGGAAAACGCGAGCGTTGGAGGCTCCGGAATGAAACATCAAATGCGTATCCTCCAGGGATTGAAACTGGTTGCGGTGCTGGCGGTGGCGCTGTCGATGGGCGCTTGCGCCAACAAGAATCTCGGTGCCGATGCGATGGCCAGTGCGGCGACCCCGGGCAGCCAGCAGGACTTCGTGGTCAATGTTGGCGACCGCGTGTTCTTCGAGAGCGATCAGACCGATCTATCGCCGCAGGCGATCGCGACCCTGGATAAGCAGGTGCAGTGGCTGCAGACCTATAACCGCTATTCCTTCACCATCGAAGGCCATGCGGACGAGCGCGGCACCCGCGAATACAACATCGCACTCGGTGCGCGGCGCGCCCAATCGGTTCGTTCCTTCTTTGCCTCGAAAGGCATCGATCCGAGCCGGATGCGGACGATCTCTTACGGCAAGGAACGCCCGGTCGCGGTCTGTAACGACATCTCGTGCTGGTCGCAAAACCGTCGCGCCGTTACCGTCCTGAACGCCAGCTCCTGAGCGTTCGCGGCCTGTTAAATTAAATCGCCGGCGCCTTCGGGCGCCGGTTTTGTTTTTGTCGGTGCTGGATGAAGTCGCGGATGACGGCCATGGCCTGTTCGGGCGCGTCAGGCACCACCGCATGCCCGCAATTCGCAAATCGCGCGAACTGCACCAGATGCGCCGGTAGCGCGGCTGCAATATCCGCCTGACTTTCGATCGGATGCATCGGATCTTCTTCGCCGCCCAGCACAAGCGTCGGGCACCGGATGCGATGGAGATCGGGGAACATGTTGAAGGTGTCGCTTTCGCCGCCCGGTCTGGTGAACCAGCGCGACACCTCCGGCCGTTTGACGGCGCGGCGCGCCACGTCCGGATCGCGCGGAATCCGGAAATAAAGCGGCATGGCCAGCCGCCCCCATGCGTCGCGCGAGGCCTGATCCGGATGGCCGCGAAACTCCAGGAAGCGGCGGCGTGCCAGCGCGCCGACTTCGGGGCCGCCGAAGCGTTCAAACAGCTCTACGCGTCGATCCGGATATGACCCTCCGACGGCTTCGGTGCTGATCAGCACCAGCTTCGATGGATGAGCCGGGTGGCGCGTGGCATAGGCCAGCGCCACCATGCCGCCGAACGATGCGCCGAGCACGATCGGATCGACGATCCCGAGCGCGTCGCAAAACGCGCGCACGTCGTCGCCCCATTGCGCCAGATTCCAGCCGTCTTGCGGCCCGTCGTCGCTGCGGCCGTTGCCGCGATGGTCGAGATAGACGATCTGGGCGATGTCGGCCAAGGCGGAATAGGCCGGCCGGTAGATCGAGTGGTCGGAGCCTGGGCCGCCGTGAAGCATCAGCAGGGTCGGCTTTTCTTGCATAAGCGGACCGTGCGGGACCAGTTTTGTACCCTCGATATCGAAGAACAGCCGCACCCCGTTTACGGACACATGCATGGCGTGGTCTCCAGAAAAGGTGTGGTCAGGCCGCTTGCTTGTTTGTGATCCGACACTAAACCATACCCGCGCAAAACCAGCGCCGGATTCGGAACCTCAGTCACAATTCTGGCGTACTCCCTCTCTCAATGTGTGGCGCTTTTCGATCACGCCGATTTCGTCGTCAGGGCAAAATGTCATCCAAACTTCATCGACTTTCGAGCGCCGTGGCGATCGCCGTGATGCTGACCTTTTCGGCGCAGGCGTTCGCGCAGTCCGATGACGGCGATCCGGAAATGCAAATCCAGCGGCTTGAGGAGCAACTCCGGAAGCTTACCGGGCAGAACGAGGAGCTGGCGCACCAGAACCAGGTGCTGCAGGACCGTTTGAGGAGTTTGCAAGGCGGGGCCCAGCCGGCTGCCGGCGGTCCGCCGGTCGCGGCTCAGCAGCCCGCGGTTGCCCAGCAGCCGATGGCCGCACTGCCACCGCCGAACCCGGCCTATCGGCAGCCACCACCGCAGCCCGGTTACGACCAGCCGCAGATCGCCGCGCCGGCGCCGATCTATCAGGAAGAAGCGCCAGCACAGGCACCCGGCCGGCGCCGTGGCGATGCCTTCGATCCCAACCAGAATCCCAACGCGCCGGGCTCCCCGCGGGCGCTGGGCGGCGGTCAATTGCCGGTGACGAACGAAGCTCCGGTCGGCGCGCCCGGCGGGCGTGGTCCGGGTGAACCGCTCAATCTCGGCTATCCGGGCGCGCGCGATTCCGGCGGCGCTGCGCCGCCAGCAGCCGGCCCTGGCGGTGCGGCGCTGACCACCCTGCCGCCGTCGGCGACGCCAAAGGACGAATTCGATCTCGGCATCGGCTACATGCAGCGCAAGGACTATGCGCTTGCCGAAGAAACCATGCGCAATTTCGGACAGAAATATCCGAGCGATCCGTTGGTCGCGGATTCGCAATACTGGCTCGGCGAGAGTTTCTTCCAGCGCCAGCAATACCGTGATGCCGCGGAAGCCTTCCTCGCGGTAACCACCAAATTCGACAAATCGGCCAAGGCGCCGGATGCCCTGCTGCGGCTCGGACAATCGCTGGCAGCGCTGAAAGAGAAGGAGGCCGCCTGCGCCGCCTTCGGCGAAGTCACACGGAAATATCCGCGCGCCTCGAGCGGCGTTAAAGCTGCCATCGATCGCGAGCAAAAACGGGTCAAGTGCTGAGGTCGCAGGTTCTGAAGTTGCAGGTTCTAAACTCGGTGATGTGCGCCGCAGCGGCGCACGCGATGCCTCGCAATTGATGTCACGCGGTGCTGGGCCTCGGTCGCATCTCGGCATAAAAAGGCTGGCGCCTCGATGGCGCTCTGACCGGCGATGCCATGTCTGACGACGATAATTCCGCGATCTCGGCCAGCGATGCGAAAGGGCTTTTCGCCGAATGGAAGGCCGTGCCCGCGCTTGTGCTGGCGGTTTCCGGCGGCCCGGACTCCGTTGCGCTGATGTGGCTTGCGGCGCGCTGGCGCCGGGCGCTGACCCGTGGTCCGCGCCTTGTGGCCGTCACCGTCGATCATGGCTTGCGCGCGGAATCGGTTCGCGAGGCGAGCGAGGTCAAGCGGCTGGCGCGCAGCCTCAATCTGCCGCATCACACCTTGCGTTGGACCGGGGCCAAGCCAAAAACCGGATTGCCCGCCGCGGCGCGCACCGCGCGATATCGCCTGCTGGCCAGGGCGGCGCAGGACCACGGCGCCAGCCATATCCTGACCGCGCATACCCGCGACGATCAGGCCGAGACGCTGTTGATGCGAATGCTGCGTGGCAGCGGTATCGCAGGTCTGGCGGCGATGGCCCGGCAAACCCCGCGCGACGGCGTGGTGCTGGCGCGTCCGTTTCTGAATGTGTCGAAGGCGCAGCTGATCGCGACCCTCGCCAAGGCCAAGATCAAGTTCGCCGCCGATCCGACCAACCGCGACGTCCATTTTACCCGGCCCAGGCTGCGCGCGCTGATGCCGGCGCTGGCGGCCGAGGGTGGTGATGCCAGGAATCTGGCGCGGCTGGCGTCGCGGCTCGCACGCGCCAATGCCGCCGTGGAAGTGTTGACCGACGGCGCCGAGCGATATCTCGCCCTGCAGGATCGGGAGGCCGTGCGTGCCGGGCCAAACGCCGGAAATTCCAGCCTGAAGATGTTCGATTTCGAGGCCTTTGCCGCCATCCCCGAGGAGATCCGGGTCCGGCTGCTGCAGCGCGCGATCGACCGTCTTGGCCATGAGGGACCGGCGGAACTTGGCAAGGTCGAGGCCTTGCTGGCGGCATTGGAGCAGGCCGGCGCGAAAAAAGTCCGCGGGCAGCCGCGGAAGCTGAAACAGACCCTTGCGGGCGCCCTGATCAGCCTGGTCGACGGGCGAATCCGGGTCGAGCCGGCACCACCCCGCCGCCGGCGGGGCGGCTGAAGGGTACGAAAGCGGCCAGAAATCCGGGGGTGAAGGTGCTGGGCCGTGAGCCCCATCGTCGCAGGACCTTAACCACCCCCGAAAAGGCCGGTTCAGGCGTCATTATTTGAACTGGAATCGCGCTAGGATGCGCTAAATAGTCCTGCGTGGTTCCCTTGGCAGCGACCAGGGTGACACCTAGATTGTATAGCAGTCGCGCGGGGGACTCTCTCGTGGCTGTCTCGGGCTACTTGCCAAGCCTCGGCTACTGCCAAGACTCGGCCTACTGCCAAGATACGACCAAGGATAAAAGGCCGCGATCCGCGCGACCACGAAGGAAGACCGATGAACGCCAATCTGCGCAACTTCGCCCTCTGGGTTATTATTGTTTTGCTGCTATTGGCATTGTTCACGCTCTTCCAGAATCCTGGTCAGCGCACCTCTTCGCAGGACATCTCGTTCTCGCAGCTGTTGACGGAAGTCGACGCCAATCATGTGCGTGACGTCGTGATCCAGGGGCCGGAAATCCACGGCACCTTCACCAACAACTCCAGCTTCCAGACCTATGCGCCGAACGATCCGAGCCTGATCTCGCGTCTCTACAACGGCAAGGTTTCGATTACCGCGAAGCCGCCCGGCGACAACGTGCCGTGGTTCGTGTCGTTGCTGGTATCATGGCTGCCGTTCATCGCGCTGATCGGCGTATGGATCTTCCTGTCGCGGCAGATGCAGGGCGGCGCCGGCAAGGCGATGGGCTTCGGCAAGTCGCGCGCCAAGATGCTGACCGAGGCGCATGGCCGCGTCACCTTCGAGGACGTCGCCGGTGTCGACGAGGCCAAGCAGGATTTGCAGGAGATCGTCGAATTCCTGCGCGATCCCGGAAAATTCCAGCGGCTGGGCGGCCGCATTCCGCGCGGCGTACTGCTGGTCGGACCTCCCGGCACCGGCAAGACGCTGATCGCCCGTGCGGTTGCCGGCGAAGCCAACGTGCCGTTCTTCACGATTTCGGGCTCTGACTTCGTCGAAATGTTCGTCGGCGTGGGTGCTTCCCGCGTTCGCGACATGTTCGAGCAGGCCAAGAAGAATGCGCCCTGCATCATCTTCATCGACGAAATCGATGCCGTCGGCCGTCATCGCGGCGCCGGTCTCGGAGGTGGCAATGACGAGCGCGAGCAGACGCTGAACCAGTTGCTGGTCGAAATGGACGGCTTCGAGGCCAATGAGGGCGTGATCCTGATCGCGGCCACCAACCGGCCCGACGTGCTCGATCCCGCGCTGCTGCGTCCCGGCCGGTTCGACCGCCAGGTGGTGGTGCCGAATCCGGATGTCGTCGGCCGCGAACAGATCCTCAAGGTCCACGTTCGCAAGGTGCCGCTGGCGCCGGATATCAACCTCAAGACCATCGCGCGCGGCACCCCCGGTTTCTCGGGCGCCGACCTGATGAACCTGGTCAACGAAGCGGCGCTGACCGCGGCACGGCGCAACAAGCGCATGGTGACCCAGTCCGAGTTCGAAGAGGCCAAGGACAAGGTGATGATGGGCGCCGAGCGCAAATCGCTCGTGATGACCGAAGAAGAGAAGATGCTGACGGCCTATCACGAGGGCGGCCACGCCATCGTCGGTCTCAATGTCGTCGCCACCGATCCGATCCACAAGGCGACGATCATTCCGCGCGGCCGTGCGCTCGGCATGGTGATGCAGCTGCCGGAACGCGACAAGCTGTCGATGTCGCTGGAGCAGATGACCTCGCGTCTGGCCATCATGATGGGCGGCCGCGTTGCCGAAGAGCTGATCTTCGGCCGCGAAAAGGTCACCTCGGGCGCTTCGTCCGATATCGAACAGGCGACCCGGCTGGCCCGCATGATGGTGACGCGGTGGGGCCTGTCCGAGGCGCTCGGCACGGTGTCCTATGGTGAGAATCAGGACGAGGTTTTCCTCGGCATGTCGGTGTCTCGCACCCAGAATGCATCGGAAGCCACGGTTCAGAAGATCGACACCGAGATCCGGCGCTTTGTCGAAGAGGGCTACAACGAAGCCACCCGAATCCTGACCGAGAAGCGCGCCGACCTCGAAGCGCTGGCAAAGGGCCTGCTCGAATTCGAAACGTTGTCCGGCGATGAGATCGCCGACCTGCTCAAGGGCAAGAAGCCGAACCGCGAATCCGTGCTGGAGCCCAGCACCCCGCGCACTTCGGCGGTGCCTCCGGCCGGCAAGCCGCGCCCGCGTCCCGATTCGGATCCCGGTCTGGAGCCGCAGCCGCAGGCTTGATCGCGTCAAACATGGCCGGTTATTCCGGCAAACCCGTTGTGGAAAAGCTCGGCATCAAGCCGGGCTTTTGCATTTGTACGATGGGCGCGCCAGCCGCCTATCAGGACATCGTCGGCAAACTGCCCGCCGGGGTCACGATCACGGCCGCGCTGAAAGCACCGCTGGATATGGTTGATGTGTTCGCGATGGAAGCGACAGGCCTTGCGGCCCGGCTGCGATCCTGTCGCGCGGCGATCTCGCCGGATGGCATGATCTGGGTGTCGTGGCCGAAGAAGGTGTCCGGCATTGCCACCGATTTGACCGATGTCGTGGTGCGGCAAACGGCGATTCCGCTCGGCCTGGTCGATATCAAGGTCTGCGCCATCGACGACACATGGTCCGGCTTGAAATTCGTGATCCCGACCGAGCTGCGGACGAAGAACAAGCACCCGACATAAAAGCTTCCCGGTCGAACGTTTCATGCTGGCGGCCGGTTGGCGCTGCCGCGCTTCGCGTCGATCCACCGTTGATTCCGGTTGGCGTCCATGTCGGGCTCATGGCATGGTTCCATCATACCGGGAGCGCGGTCGAACCGCGCCGCAAGCGGCGGCCATTCGCGCACGCCGACGTCAACAGGGAGGAGCGTCGATGCGTTTCGTCACGAGGGTTGGCGTTATGGGCGCGCTTGCCGTGCTGGCATGGCCGGCAGCCTCCAGCGCGACTGAGATGCGCGGCGTCACCGCCACCGAAATCAGGATCGGCCAGACCATGCCGTACAGCGGTCCGGTCTCGGCGTTTGGCGCGCTCGGCAAGGGTGAGGTCGGCTACTTCAAGATGCTGAACGAGCGCGGCGGCATCAACGGCCGCAAGATCAATCTGATCTCGCTCGACGACAGCTACGCGCCGCCGAAAACCGTGGAGCAGACGCGGCGGTTGGTGGAGAGCGATGAGGTTGCATTGATCTTCTCCTCGATCGGCACCGCCCACAACACCGCGATCGCGAAATATCTGCAGAGCAAGAATATCCCGCAATTGTTTCTGGCTTCCGGCGCCTCGAAATTCGCCGACATCAGCCAGTATCCGCAGGCAACCGTCGGCGTGCAGGCGCCGTTTCGTTATGAGGCGCGACTTTACGCGCGCTATGCGCTGGCGAAAAACCCGAACGCCAAATTCGCGGTGATTTCGCAGAACGACGATTTCGGCCGCGATTATCTCGCCGGACTGAAGGACGTGCTCGGCGATAAATATGATTCGGTGGTCACGAGCGCGACCTACGAGATCTCCGACCCGACCATCGACTCCCAGATCGTCAAGCTGAAGGCGTCCGGCGCCGATGTATTCGTGATCGCGGCGACGCCGAAATTCGCCGCGCAGTCGATCCGCAAGGCGTTCGAGATCGGCTGGAAGCCGATGATCTTCCTGTCCAACGTCGCGGTCTGGGTCTCGACGGTGATGCAGCCGGCAGGCCTGGAAGCCGGAATCGGCATCCTCTCGACGGCGTACGTCAAGGATCCCGATGATGCCGCCTGGAAGGACGATGCCGGCGTCAAGGCGTGGCGGGAATTCATGACCAAATATGTTCCCGAGGCGGACCAGCACGACACCAATTACGTTAACGCCTACAACAGTGCGATGGCGCTTGAGGCGGTGCTGAAGGCCTGCGGCGACGACCTGTCGACCGACAACATCCTCAAGCACGCCTACGCCATCAAGGATCTCGAACTGCCGATGCTGTTGCCGGGGATCAAGATCAACACCAGCCCGACCGATCATGTGCCGGTCGACCAGATGCAGTTCATGCGCTTCAACGGCCAGAGCTGGGACCGTTTTGGCGAGCTGCGGACCGGGAATTAGCCGGGCGGTCTGTCCTTCGCGTGCGGACTGTCTGCGGATCGCTCCATTTCGCCACGAAAATCGCGCGTCCGCCGCCTCAGACTTAAGATTTCCTCAAGCCTGCCGGGCCTATTGGTGGAGAGGGTGCGCGTTCCGCTGAAGCCGCGACGCGCGCGATGAGGATTTCGCATGGCCACGCCGGTTTCCGCCCCGTCTGTTTCGCCCGACCGCCGCGCAATTCCGGTGTCGTTGTTCAACGTGTGCTTCGTGCTGTTCGTCATCAACGTTTCGTTTTTTCCGGCGGCGTATTTCTCGCATTGGTGGATCTACGATTCGAATGGATTGGGCATCCCGACCGATTTCATCAACGTCTGGGCCGCCGGTCGCCTGGCGCTCGAAGGTCATCCGGCGCAGGCCTGGGACTGGGATATCCAGCGGCCGATCGAGGTTGCCTAGCTCGGCCAGGATTTCCTCGGCTATTTCGCCTGGCACTATCCGCCGCCGTTTCTGTTCGTAGCCTCCTTGCTGGCACGGTTTCCTTACGGAGCCGCCTTCATGGGCTGGGTTGTCGTCAGCCTCATTCCCTATCTCTTCGTGATGCGCGCGATTGTCGGCCGGCCGTTTGGCTGGATGCTGGCGCTGGCGATCCCGATGGCTCTGAACAATGCACTGGATGGACAGAACGGCTTCCTCACCGCGGCCCTGATTGGCGGCACGCTCTATCTGATGCCGGTGCGTCCGATCCTCGCAGGCATTTGCCTGGGGTTGTTGAGCTACAAGCCGCAATACGGATTGCTGTTTCCGCTGGTGCTGATCGCGGCGTCGCAGTGGAGGACCTTCTTCAGCGCGGCTGCGACAACGGTGCTGATGGCGTTCGTATCGTGGCTCGCTTTCGGCATCGAGAGCTGGCAGGCCTTCTTCCACTGGATGCCGGTGTTCTCGCAGACCTTCCTCGTCGAGGGCAAGGCGCCCTGGTGGAAACTGCAAAGCCTGTTCTCGCTGATGCGGTTTTTGGGCGGCACCGAGCAACTGGCGTGGATATTCCAGTGGACCCTGACCGCCACCGTGGCCGTCGTGCTGGCGGTGATGTGGCGCAGCCGGGTCAGCTACTCGTTGAAAGCCGCGGCGCTTGCGACCGGCACGCTGCTGATCACGCCCTATCTGTTCATGTACGACATGATGGTGCTGGCGATCCCGGTGGCGTTCCTGGTGCGCATGGGATTGCGCAGCGGCTTCCAGCCTTACGAACTTCCAGCGTTGGGCTGCGCGACGGTCTTGATCTTCAGCTTCATCCTGTTCGGCGCGCCGGTGGGCCTGGGGTCCACGCTGATCGTCGCGACCCTGGTCATGCGCCGTGCCGCGCCCTGGCGGCGTGAAAGCGTGCCTTCGCTGATGCCGGCACCGACCACCTAGCGTCGGTCTGCGCCCTCAGCCCAAGTACCCAATGAATCCCGAATACCCTTGATGGCGGCGGACTGAATCTGGCTCTCGGCCATTCAGCTGACGCATCGCACTGTCGCACAGAACAGCGTTGAAAAGCCTTGTCATGCTCTCTGAATAGTTGTTCAGTTCTTCGATGCGGTTTGGGTCGAACTGCCAAAAACAGCAAGATTTGCGCTGCTAGCGCGGGACGAGAAACGCGGGAATGGTCTATCGGCGAACCCATCAGGTGGTGAAACGGCTGGCGGCGCGGCGCAGCGCCATTTTGGCGGCGGCGCGTAGTGCCGCAGCCGACGGCGGTATGGCCGCGGTGCAGATCGCTCCGGTTGCTGTCCGCGCCAACGTCGCCGCCGGCACCGTCTATCGCTACTTCCCCTCCAAGGCCGACCTGATTTCCGAATTGATCGCCGATGTCTCGCGCGACGAACTGATCGCGATTCGACGCGCCGCGGATGCGGCCCCCGGTCCGTCGTCAGCGCTGGCTGCCGCGGTCACGACGGTGGCCGTGCACGTGCTGTCGCAGCGCAAGCTTGCCTGGGGCATTTTGGCCGAACCGGTCGACGTCGATGTCACGGCGTCGCGGATCGCGAGCCGCCGCGAGATCGCCGGCGAGATCGGAGCCAGAATTGAAGCGGCCGTGCGCGCCGGACATCTGCCGGCGCAGGATACGGCATTGGCCGCGACCGCGCTGCTCGGCGCGTTGCATGAAGCGCTGGTCGGCCCATTGGCGCCCGACAATATGGAAGACCCGGCCAAGCTGCGTGATGCCGTGCAAACCGTCACGCTTCTGGCGCTGCGCGCCGTCGGTGTGATGGACGCTCGCGCCCGCGGCCTCGTGGTGCAGGCCGTGCTGCCGTCGAAAGCGCTGGTCGGCGCGTAACAAAACCGCCGTTCAGGCGTTGTATGACCGCTCGCCGCGACATCGGTTTGACGCAACCACGGCGTTAACATGGGGGCAGTCGCCGCCGGGAGCGGCGGGCCAGCAACCAGTGCAAGGAGCACCAGATGCCAACGACATCAGGATCCGCCAAATGGCAAGGTGGTATCAAGGACGGCAAGGGCGCGATCTCGACCAAGAGCGGCGCGCTGAGCGATTATCCCTATGGCTTCGCCAGCCGCTTCGAAGGCAAACCGGGCTCCAATCCGGAAGAACTGATCGGCGCGGCCCATGCCGCCTGTTTCACCATGGCGCTGTCGCTGATCCTGGGTGAAGCCAAGCTGACCGCCGAGCACATGGAGACCAAGGCCGACGTCACGCTTGAGAAAGTGGCCGACGGCTTTGCCATCACCTCGGTGCATCTGACCCTGTCGGCAAAGATCCCGGGTGTGGACAAGGCGAAATTCGATCAATTGACCGGCATGGCGAAGGCCGGTTGCCCGGTGTCGAAGGTGTTGAATACCAAGATCACGCTCGACGCGACGTTGCTGTGAACTCAGTTCGTCATTCCGGGGCGATGCGAAGCATCGAACCCGGAATCTCGAGATGCGCAGCTCTGGATTCCGGGTCTGCGCCAAGCGGCGCATCCCGGAATGACTCGCTGCTGGTCTAGCTCCGCTCACATATCGGCGTCGCTGTCCGGGCCGACATAGGCGATGCGCAGCATGTTGGTGGTGCCGGGGGTGCCAAGCGGCACGCCGGCAACGACGATCACACGCTGTCCGGCCTTGGCAAAACCGTCGCGAAACGCGATCCGGCCGGCGCGGCTGACCATGTCGTCCTGATTCTGGGCGTCCTCGGCGACCACGCAATGCACGCCCCAGACCACGGACAATTTACGGCCGGTGACGAGATTGGGCGTGATCGCCACCACCGGCGGCTTCGGCCGTTCGCGCGCGACGCGCAAGGCGGTCGATCCTGAATCGGTCCAGCAGATGATCGCCGACAAATCCAGCGTCTCGGCGATTTGCCGCGCGGCATCGGCAATGGCGTCGCCGACGGTCGGCTCCGGCTCGGCGCGCTGCGCGTTGAGCACGCCGCGATAGGTCGGGTCGCGCTCTACTTCCTCGCCGATGCGATTCATGGTCGAGACGGCCTCGACCGGAAACTTGCCGGCGGCTGACTCGGCCGACAGCATAATGGCGTCGGCGCCTTCATAGACCGCGGTCGCGACGTCGGAAACTTCGGCGCGCGTCGGCACCGGGCTCTGGATCATCGATTCCAGCATCTGGGTTGCGACCACCACCGGCTTGCCGGCGCGCCGCGCCAGTCGCGTCATCTGTTTTTGCAGGCTAGGCACACGCTCCACCGGCAGTTCAACGCCGAGGTCGCCACGCGCCACCATCAAGGCGTCGGAGGCTTCGAGGATTTCGGGCAGCCGGTCGATCGCCTGCGGCTTTTCGATCTTGGACATCACCGCGGCGCGGCCACGGATCAGTTTCTTGGCCTCGATGACATCCTCGGCGCGTTGCACGAACGAGAGCGCGATCCAGTCGACGCCGGTCACCAGTGCCGCCTCGAGGTCGGCGCGATCCTTTGGCGTCATCGCCGACACCGGCAGATCGGTATCGGGCAGGCTGACGCCCTTGCGGTCCGACATCCGGCCGCCGATCACGACACGGGTGACCGCGTGATCGGGTGAGGTTTCCTCGGCGATCAGGCGCACCTTGCCGTCGTCGAGCAGCAGGGCATGTCCCGGCCTCAGTGCCGCGAGAATCTCGGGATGCGGAAGTTGCACCCGGGTGGCATCGCCCGGCGCCTTGTCGGAATCCAGCGTGAAGCTTTGACCGTTCTGCAACTGAACCGCGCCTTCCGCGAACGAGCCGAGGCGGAGTTTGGGTCCCTGCAGGTCGACCAGAATGCCGATCGGCCGGCCGTAGCTCGATTCGACGTTACGAATGGTCTTGACCAGCTCGCGCATCTTGTCGTGCGGCGTGTGGCTCATATTGATGCGGAATACGTCGGCGCCGGCTTCGAACAGCCGCCGGATCATGGCGCTGTCGGACGAAGCAGGGCCAAGTGTTGCAAGGATCTTGATACGGCGCAGGCGTCTCATGGTTTACTTCCGGGCGCAGCCGCTGGCGGCGGACCAGACCCGCCCGGAGCCGCAGGCAGGCGGGGCGCTGCCGGCGAAGGCGACATGCCGGGGATTCCGCCCGGTTTGTTCGGGTCGACCGTTCCCGGCAGCCCGGGCACCTTCTGCGCCGGCTGCTGTTCGCCGGTCTCGGTCAGTTGCACGGTCCAGGCGCGCTGTTCGCCGGTGTCGACCTCGAAGAAGCCGGTGCGATCGAAGCCGCGCGCCAGGCAATTCTCGGTGCCCTTGATGGTGAATTCCTTGTCGCGCGAACACATGAAGGCCTGTCCCGACCACTCGCCGCCGCGGTCATAATCCAGCGCGTAGATGTAATAATACCGCGCGACCAGCGTGCCCTTCAGCAGCGTCTCGCAGCTGCGCGACGACACGTTCCACCAGCCTTCGGTGGTCCAGCCCTCGGCGTCCTTGTAGCCCAGCGCGATGCCGACCCGGCTTGAGGTGTTGTTGCAGAGACGAAAGTCTGCCGCGGCGGGATTGTTCCACAGGCACATCACCACAAGCACCAGCGCCGGCAGCAAACCGGTCATCAGGCGAGCGGGGAAGGCAAGGGGGCGGTGGGAATGTTCAGGGATCATTTAGCCAAGCTATATCAATTCTTTGACGATTTCGCGTGAGCCGGCGGTGGCTGTCAACAAGGGAGGTGGCCTGATCACGCAATAGGCAGCCGAATCGTCGGCGAAGCTATCCTGTTTGCGCTGCGATATGGCAAAATCTGTGACAAAGCCTATTTAATATCGCATGTCTTCGCCGCGAAACGGCGAGATAACGGTCATGACAACGATCGAGAGTGCACCATGGCGATTGACGACAAAACCAGAACGGAACTCGAAGCCGCGGTTTTCCGGCGCCTGGTCGAACATCTGCGTTCGCGCACCGACGTCCAGAACATCGAGCTGATGAATCTCGCGGGCTTCTGCCGCAACTGCCTGTCGAACTGGATGAAAGAGGAAGCCGACGCCAAGGGCGTGGCGGTCAGCAAGGACGAGAGCCGCGAGGCGGTCTATGGCATGCCTTACGAGACCTGGAAGTCGAAATTCCAGGGCGCAGCCAGCCCCGAGCAACTCGCGGCGATGAAGAAGGCCCCTGGCGGGCATTGAGGCTTTCGTCATTGCGAGGAGCCACCGGGTCGGGCGTTCGCCCGACCCGGTGGCTCGCAATGACGGGCCTGCCCGCGTTTCTCCTGTGGGCGCGCTGTGGATGATTGCGATGTTTCCTTGACGCAAGGCCCCCCGATCTTGAGGGTCATCTGGAGAAAAGCGCTGCGCGACAACACGTGCGGCGCTTGATCTTTCAGCCTCAACCACCAGTTCCCTCAGGAGTATTCGATGGCCACCTCTGCTGCTGCTCTCCAGGAAGAGCCCGCGACAAAATTCGCCAAGGACCAGCTCAAGGCCATCGTCGAGCGCATCGAGCGGCTGGAAGAGGAGAAGAAGACGATCTCCGACGACATCCGCGACGTCTATGCCGAAGCCAAGGGCAACGGCTACGACGTCAAGGCGCTCCGCACCATCGTGCGTTTGCGCAAGCAGGACGCCAACGAGCGCGCCGAGCAGGAAACCATCCTCGAGACCTATATGCAGGCGCTGGGAATGCTGTGAGGCGGGGGCTCAAAGCCTTTCGTCGCCACACCGACATCCCACCACTGCGCTAGAGCCGCTTCCGTTTCGATTGAATCGAAACGGGGCTCTGGATTTTTGATTTGACGCATTTTCTTGACGCGAACCGGTACCCACTTCGCTTGAAAACGCTCTAATCTCTCGTCGTCCCGGCCTCGCGCCGGGACCGATAGCCACTGGCGCTTCCAAGAATTGATGGAGTTGGCCCCAGACCTCACTGGCAACGCCAGGGATTATGGGTCCTCGCGTTTCGCGGGGACGACGCCGGGCGCATGGAAGCGGTGAAAGTTTACGCGAGTGCCTAACGCAGCGATGCGGTCTGCAGCACGAACGAGGTCGTGGTCAGCTTCGCGGTGGCTGATCCGGTGAAGCGTTCGGACAGCAAGCCCATCTGCGGATCATCCGAGAAGCTCATCGCCACCACGGCCTGCGGCTTGACGAAATAATTCCTCATCAGCGTCATATCGGTGTCGCCGAGTACCGTCGTGAACATCGAATTGCTCGCGCTCGGCGCCAGCATCACGACGCGCAGCCAGATGTCATTGCCCTTGGCTGCGGAAATCCGTATCGAGTTCGCAATCACGCTGCGGGCCTGACCATCCTGGCCCTGCGTGCCCTTGGCGGCGCCGGCGTTGATCTCGGTGGCCACGGCCGCGGCATTGCGCGGGGCCGGGCGTGCGCTGCGCGGGATCGGCGCGCTGGCGGCGACAATATTGGCACGGTCAACCGGCGAGGCCGATGCCGGCGCATAGGCCAGCGCCTGCATCGCGGAGGGCACGCTGGCGGTCGATTGTGGATCGGCCGGCGCAACCGCCTGACGCGCCCTGAGGGCGGCCACCTGCGCGGGCGTCGCCTGTTGCGGTGCCGCCGCGGCGTCGCCCCAGAAGCCGCGGGCATTGATGATATCAGCCGGACTCTGTGGTTTGGCCTCAACCGTATCGGCCGCGGCCGGTTTCGGTTTCGCGGGTTGCACGATCTGCGCGTCGGCCGAGGCCAACTGGAACGTCGAGGCGGTCTGCGGCTTCGAGCGCGGCTTTGCGGTTGCTTCGGCAGATTTGGCATCGGCCGCTTTGCCAGCCGCCGCTATCGCCTGGGCCGCGTCGGCAACCTGCTGGGCCGTCGGCACCGGCGTGCTGACCGCCTCGTCGTCATCATCGTCGTTCGATTTGCGCTTGAACAAATTGGCCCACAGGCTCGGGCTGCTCTTCTTCAGGGAGCTGTCATTGCCGTCCCGGGCTTCGATGTCGGCGCGGGCAAGCTCATAGCCCTTCAGCGGCTTGCCATCGGTGGGCAGATGCACGGTGCGGCCGTCGGGGAAAACCCTGGCGAGTTGATCGTGGGTCATGCCCGGCCAGTGCCTGATACTGCCGGTGTCGAGATGCACGAACGGCGATCCCGAGGTCGGATAGAAGCCGACACCGCCGCGCTGCAGCCGCAGGCCGGCGAAACGGATCTGCTCGAGCGGCACGCCCGGAATGAAGAAATCCATCGCGTGGCCGAGCATGTGCTGGCTGAAACGGGCCACGCCGGAGGAACGGCGGTGAAGCATGGCGTTGGTGGCGGGGGAACGGTAGGAGGAGATGATCTGGATCGGCTTGTCGCCATCGACGTCGCGATAGACTTCCCAGAGGATGTCGAACAGATGCGGATCCATCACCGTCTGGTCCTGGGTGCGCCAGTCGCGGAGATAGTGATTGAGCTCTTTCAGCGCGGCTTCGTCATAGCGTCCGTCGCGCTTGAAGGTAACGGTCAGGTCTTCGTTCGAATGGGTGTGGTGAAACGAAAGCGTGCGGGTCTCGTTCAAGGCGGCCGCATCATGGACCGATCCGGCGCCCGCCAGCAGCAGCAATGACGTCAGGCCGAAGCGAACTCCGGCTTTCGGTAACGACAGCAAATTGATTTGGCGTGCGAAACCAGCCAGCACGTATGAGCCCACCCAAGACGATCAACCAGAGCAATTCCGCCGAATCGTGAAATTCCTTCACAGCCCCGCGCGGTGAAAGACAAATGCAGCTTCAAGTGGGACGGATCAACGAGACTTGCCAACGAGACTTGCGCCCCACCCCCAAAGTCAGGCCTTAACCTAACCCGTCGAGTGTGGCGAAAACTAGCCCACCGCTTAAATCGAGATGGAGAATGGTTAACGTTACCGGTCTCGCCGGGGCGGCGAGACCACTGAATTTGCTAATGAATAAACGATCAGGGCCGAAACGGTCCTTAATTACCGGGCAATCACACGGGCCGGCGGCCGGCGACCGGGGGCAGGCACCGGGGCGGGACGCGGACCGCCGAACAGTCGTTCAAAGAACGATGGTCCCGAGGACGAGTTGTCGCTGGCAAAGCTGACGCCTGCCGGCAGGCTGCTACCGGCGGGACGGGAGTAGCTCGGCTGTGAATGCGCTACCATGTTTTCCATGTCGCGACCGTGGGCGTTGCGGAGCAGCGTCAGCATGCTGGCATCGCGGCCGTAGACGTCCTTGCGAATCTGCAGCTTGCCGGCGTCGTCCACAAACGCGGTCTGGTAGGTGATGTTGACCGGGATCGGGGTCGGGAATTTCAGATCGATCTCGCTGTGGCCGTACATGCCGCGGATTTTTTCGGCCGTGTAGTGTTCGTTCGGTTCGGTGATGCCGAGCAGGACGGCCGCGTATTGATCAGGGTTCTGCACCCGCATGCAGCCATGGCTGTAGGCCCGATCTTCCTTGGCGAACAGATTCTTGTCCGGGGTATCGTGCTGATAGACCAGGAATTTGTTCGGGAAGTTGAAGCGGATACGGCCGAGCGCGTTGGCCTCGCCGGGCGGCTGCGAGATGTGGATGCTGCCGTCGGGGTTTCGATCGAGCCGCAATCCCATCCGTTGCAGCACCGTCGGATCCTGCTGCAGCGCCGGGAGATATTCGCCGTACACGATCGACGGCGGCACGTTCCAGGTCGGATTGACCGTGATGTATTTCATCGTCTCGGTCAGCAGCGGCGTGGCGTGAATGCCCGGCTTGCCGGTCACCACCTTCGTGGTCCAGACCTGCGCGCCGTGCTGCATCACCTTCAGCGTATAATCGGGGATGTTCAGAATGACATAGGCGTCGCCGATCGGGGCCGCGCCAAGGTCACGCGGCAGCCAGCGCCAGCGTTCCATATTGACCATCACGGTGTCGATCAGCCTGTCGCGCTTCGGGCTGTTGATGGCCTTGACGGTCTGATCGTCGAGGACGCCGGTTGCCCTCAACTCGGCGCCTTCCTGATACTTGCGCACGGCTTCGGCGACCTTGGCATCGTAATGCGTGTCGTCGGCGTTTTCGGTGATGCCGAGCTTGGCGCGCAGCTGCGGCACGCGCGAATCTTCCATCACGACCGCGGGCTGCTTCTTGTTGCGCGACGGCGTGTATCTCAACGCCGGACCTTCCGCGATCTGAACTACAGGGCCTTCGCCCTGGCCGCGCAACTCGGCGAGCTTCGCCTTCAGTTCGCGATAGAGCTTTTGCGGCGGGTTGTAGCTGTCGAGCGCCGTCGAGGCGTCCTTGGCCGAGGTGACATTAGCCAGCACTTCCGAAGGATCGGTCGGATGTTCCGGATATTGGATGTCGCCGCTGACCTGCGAATAATGCATCCGGCCGCTCTGCGCCTGACGCGCATAGTCCAGCATGCTGTCGGTGAGCTTCAGTTCGGCCTCGGCCTGCGCATCCGGCGTGGTCGCCGCCGCGAAATCCGGCACCGGATAATCGGCCGCGTTCAGGCCGTCAGAAGCCGCATCCTTCAGGCGCGCGATCACGCCCTTGCCGGTTGCGGTCAGCGTGCCGCCCTGGGTCCACAGCGGTGCGAAGTCGCGGGCGGCGTAGAATTTTTCCACCGCGGCGCGTTCAGCCTTGCGGTCGAAATAGCGCAGTGATTTTGCGCCAAACATGTCGCGGAGCTTGTCGGCGACCGGCTGATCGGCGGCGGGTACGTTGCTCGCGGCCTTGACCGGATCCTTGACGGGTTCGGCGGCCGGTGTCGCAGCAGTGGTGGCTGGAGCGGGCATCGCGGCAGGCGTAGTCGCGGCGGTATCGCTTTTCGCAGGTTCGGATTTGGCCGGTTCAGATTTGACCACATCCGACTTGTAGATATCGCTGGTCGGGGCGGAGACGACATCGGCTGGCTTGGTCGCCACGGCGGCCTTTGCGTCGGTCTTCGCATCAACCTTGGCTGTGCCAGGCACTGACGCGGTGGTATCGGCCTTGAAATCGCTTGCGGTCGGGGGCGGGACGTTGGCGGGTTCGGGGCGCGGAACGGCCGCATCAATCGCCAGCTCCGCGGCACTGTTACGGGACGGATCGGCCTGCGCCGCTACCGAAGCCGCGGACACCGTGATGAAAGTCGCGGCCACGGCCATCAGCACGCGGTCAAATCCGGCACGGTTCTTCGAACAGTCTCGCATCATCACACCCCTTGGGTGGCACTGCCCCGGCATGGAACAGCCCTTCGGAATTATCGATTTCAGCTTTGGCTTCCTGGTTTCGCTAAAGTGCTGGCCTGAGCGTTCTCAGCGCATTCAGTGACAACCCGAGTTCGTCTGAATTCGCTCCAAATCTCGTTCAACGTGTTACGCCTGCAACCTGTTACGCCTGCACGCAACGATTCAAACGCAGACGATACACGCGCCCCTACTATGCAGCCAGCGCCACGCGGGGCAACTCACGACAAACTGACTTCAAAATCCGCTTTGCAGCGGAATAAGGGCCTTTTGCCATGCGCGCGTGGCTTTGTCTGTCACCGGCAGGCAACGGTTCAAATGTTCCGGGCAGGTGGGCCTGTGTCGGCTGCTGATTTCGAGTCCGACCAAGCGCCGTATTCGGGCATCTGCCTCAGTTCGCATCGTCCGCGTCACCGGCGGACGGATCGTTGGCGGCGGCCTCGTCGAGCTTGCGATACAGCGTCGAGCGGCCGATTTTCAAACGGCGCGCGACCTCGGACATCTGCCCGCGGTAATGCGAGATCGCGAACCGGATGATCTCGGTTTCCATTTCTTCAAGCGGCCGGACTTCGCCTGCACTGGTCAGCATCGCCAAGGTGCCGGCCGATGGTAGTGGCGCGATAGGTATTTCGTTACCTGAGACCATGGCGGGCACGGTCGAATGCGAACCGGGCCCGATGATCAGCGGCTCGACCGGTGCGGCGTGCGCTTCAGGGCTGGCCTGCGCTTGGGCGACAGCCTGCGGAAAGTCCTCGATGCCGAGCTGGTCGGTGTCGCTCATGACCACGGCGCGATAGACCGCGTTCTCAAGCTGACGGATGTTGCCGGGCCAATCGAGTTGCGACAGCAGCGCCATGGCCTCGCCGCTGATGCCGGTGATCGGGCGATTTTCCTCGGCGCAGAACCGCGCCAGGAAATGCCGCAGCAGATGCGGGATATCTTCGCGTCGCATCCGCAGCGGCGGGATCGTCAGCGGCAGGACGTGGAGGCGATAGAACAAATCCTCGCGGAAGTGCCCGGCTTTGACGCGGTCGAGCAATTTGCGGTTGGTCGCGGAGACGATGCGGACATCGACCTTGACCGGCTTGCGGCCGCCAACCGCTTCGACGGCGCCCTCCTGCAGCGCGCGCAACAGCTTGACCTGCGCGGCCAGCGGCAGTTCGCTGATTTCGTCGAGAAACAAGGTGCCGCCGGAAGCTTCGACAAACTTGCCGGTGTGGCGTTCGGTGGCGCCGGTGAAGGCGCCCTTCTCGTGGCCGAACAGGATCGACTCCACGAGATTGTCAGGGATCGCGCCGCAATTGACCGCGACGAATGGCTTTGTCTTGCGTTCACCACTGCCATGGATGGCGCGCGCGAACAATTCCTTGCCGACGCCGGATTCACCCTCGATCAATACCGGAATTGTCGAGGAGGCGGCCTTCTGCGCGATGCGCAGCACGCTGGTCATGGCTTCACTGCGGGTGACGATATCGGCGAAGGTCAGTTTGCCTTCGCGGCTGTGCCGGATGCGTTGCAGTTCGCCCTTCAGCGCGCTGGCATTGAGCGCATTGCGCAAGCTGACCTGCAGCCGTTCGAGGCCAACCGGCTTGACCACGAAATCCAGCGCGCCGGCGCGCATGGCCGACACCACATTGTCGATGCCGCCATGGGCGGTCTGCACGATGACGGGGATGTTGAAGCCAGCATCGCGGATTTTGGCCAGCACGCCCATGCCGTCGAGGCCGGGCATCACCAGATCGAGCACGACGGCATCGATCTGCGCGTCCGGCGCGGTCAGGGCGGCGATCGCCGCGTCGCCGCTGTCGACGACGAGCGCCTCATAGCCGCATTTCTGCACCATGTTTTCGACCAGGCGTCGCGCCACGGCATCGTCATCGGCAATCAAAATGCAGGCAGCCATGGCTTTCCTCGGGCGTTACAACTATCTGTCTCGAATCGGGGCACTCTCGCTGAAGCCGATTAACGCACTCTTAAACGTTGCCGCTGCCGTCTTCGCTCGACCGTTTCAGGTCAAAACGCACATACAGGCTCGAACCAGATGTCCTCGCGCTCTTCATCCGCACTCCGCAAGTCGGCCGCTCAACGCAAACCGGCAGCCAAAAAAACCGCCGCCAAAAAAGTCGTCACCAGGAATTCTGCCAAGGATTCTGCCAAGAACAAAGCCGGCAAGCTGCCGGAATGGAACCTGGCCGATCTCTATTCCGGCATCGACGCGCCGGAAATCACCCGTGACCTCGCCAGGATGGATACGGAATGCGTTGCGTTTGAGGCCGACTACAAAGGCAAGCTTGCAGAACATGTGGTGCAAGCGGATGGCGGCAAGTGGCTGGCCAAGGCGGTCAAGCGCTATGAGGCGATCGACGATCTCGCCGGACGGCTCGGTTCCTATGCCGGTCTTGCCCATGCCGGCGACAGCGTCGATCCCGCGATCACAAAATTCTATGGTGACGTCTCCGAGCGGCTGACGGCGGCTTCGGTGCATCTGTTGTTTTTTGCGCTCGAACTCAATCGCGTCGACGATGCCGCGATCGAACGCGCGATGCAGACGCCCGAACTCGGCCATTACCGGCCGTGGATCGAGGATCTGCGTAAGGAAAAGCCCTATCAGCTCGAAGACCGCGTCGAGCAGTTGTTCCATGAAAAATCCCAGAGCGGCTATGCCGCCTGGAACCGGCTATTCGATCAGACCATCTCCGGCCTGCGCTTCAAAGTATCGGGAAGCGAGCTTGCGATCGAGCCGACGCTGAATTTGTTGCAGGATCGCGCGCCGCAAAAGCGCAAGGCGGCGGGGCAGGCGCTGGCCAAGACGTTCAAGGCCAATGAGCGAACCTTCGCGCTGATCACCAATACGCTCGCCAAGGACAAGGAGATTTCCGATCGCTGGCGTGGTTTCGCCGATGTCGCGGATTCCCGGCATCTGAACAACCGCGTCGAGCCCGAGGTGGTCGATGCGCTCGTGAGTTCGGTACGTGCGGCCTATCCGCGGCTGTCGCATCGCTATTACCGGCTCAAAGCTTCCTGGTTCAAACAGAAGAAGCTGGCGCATTGGGATCGCAACGCGCCGCTGCCGTTTGCCGCTACCGGCAGCATCGGCTGGCCGGAAGCGAAGAACATGGTGCTGTCAGCGTATCGCGGTTTCTCGCCCGAGATGGCCAGTATCGCGGAACGGTTTTTCAACGATCGCTGGATCGATGCACCGGTGCGCCCCGGCAAGGCGCCGGGCGCCTTCTCGCATCCGACCACGCCGTCGGCGCATCCTTATGTGCTGATGAATTATCAGGGCAAGCCGCGCGACGTGATGACGCTGGCGCACGAACTCGGCCACGGCGTACATCAGGTGCTGGCGGCCAAGAACGGCGCGTTGATGGCGCCGACGCCGCTGACCTTGGCGGAAACCGCCAGCGTGTTTGGCGAGATGCTGACCTTCCGGCGGCTATTGGCTGAAACCAAAAGCGCCAAACAGCGCCAGGCGTTGTTGGCCGGCAAGGTCGAGGACATGATCAACACCGTGGTGCGGCAGATCGCGTTCTATTCGTTCGAACGCGCGGTTCACACCGAGCGGCGCAATGGCGAGTTGACCGCCCAGCGCCTCGGCGAGATCTGGCTCAGTGTGCAGGGCGAGAGTTTGGGACCGGCGATCGACATCCGGCCAGGTTACGAGAATTTCTGGATGTACATTCCGCACTTCATCCATTCGCCGTTCTACGTCTACGCCTATGCGTTCGGCGATTGCCTGGTGAACTCGCTGTACGCGGTTTACGAAAACGCCCAGGCCGGCTTCGCCGAGCGTTATCTCGCCATGCTGGCTGCCGGCGGCACCAAGCATTATTCCGAACTGCTTAAGCCGTTTGGGCTCGACGCCCGGGACCCGAAATTCTGGGACGGCGGCCTGTCGGTTATCGCGGGCATGATCGACGAGTTGGAGGGGATGGATTGAAGCCGGTGGGGCGTAAAACATTTGTTGAACGGGTCAGGCGATCCTGTTATACAGTTTGTATAACGGAGCTGATGTCATGAGTGAGCAGGCCAAAACTGTTCCCGATGCCCGCGGTCAGGTGATCGGGACTGTCGAGATCAAAAAGATTGGTAATTCCTCAGGAATCATCCTCTCGAAGGATGTGCTTGCTCGAATGCATGTCGGCGTTGGCGACAAGCTATATGCGACACTCACACCTGATGGCGGATTTCGACTAACGCCTTACGACCCCGATTTTGAAAAAGCGATGGAAGTCGCCCGACGTGGCATGAAGCGCTACCACAATGCCTTGGCTGAGCTTGCCAAATGACTGAGCCATTTTGGCTCACCCGCCAGATGGTTGTTGCCATACACGACGAGCAACTCACGATCCACGGCGGCGCAAGTGGTTTGCGCGATGAAGGCATGCTCGAGTCCGCGCTCGACCGGCCGAAAAACCGATGGTCATATGAACAGTCTGAACTAGCTGAATTGGCGGCGGCCTATGCCTTTGGCGTTGCGCGCAATCATCCATTTGTCGATGGCAACAAACGCACGTCATTGCTGGCGCTGTACACTTTTCTCGGCGTGAACGGTGTGGACTTCGTCGTGCCTGAAGCGGAGGCGGCGGCCATGATCCTCGCCCTCGCCGCCGGCGAAGTCAGCGAGGAAAGCCTGACCCGCTGGATCCGGGACAATTGGCCGCCGGAGCCTGCCAAATAGGCAGGATGCGCCCCCGGCCGCCGTTGCCCTGCCAACCAGTTTGCGGTATTTCGACCCCAGACAACGAATATCGACTGGGGACACCGATGTCAGATCATAGCGAAATTGCCTACACGACCGCCGACGGCAACGATTATCCGGCGCATGAGCAGACCTATGAAGGCTTCATCAAGCTGGTGAAGTACGGCTCCGCCGCCGTCATCTTCATCGTCGCCATGATGGCGATCTTCCTGACCTGATTGCTTCTCCCTTTTGCCGGCGCGCTGCAACGCGGCGGTGCGATCAGAGAAATCGCCCGTATTCCGGTTGTGAAACCGGTATCCATCGCAGCGGAAATAGCGCTAGCTTGCTCGTGCGCGCGTGTCTCGCGCCGCCGGAGGCCCCATGAAGATTGCCGTCGTCAAGGAAATCGACCCGTCCGAACCAAGGGTCGCGGTTTCGCCCGATACGGTGAAGAAGTTCAAGGCGTTGGGCGTCGATATTGCCATCGAGCCGGGCGCCGGTATCAAGTCTGGGCTGCCGGATTCGGAATTCACGGCCGCCGGCGCCACCGTCACCGCCGACGCGGTGAAGGACGCCGATATCGTCATCAAGGTGAAGCGGCCCGAGGTTTCCGAGCTTGCGAAATACAAGCGCGGCGCATTGGTGATCGCGATCATGGACCCCTATGGCAACGACGCCGCGCTGAAGGCGATGGCGGATGCCGGTGTCTCGGCGTTCGCGATGGAACTGATGCCGCGCATTAGCCGCGCGCAGGTGATGGACGTGCTGTCGAGCCAGGCCAACCTTGCCGGTTATCGCGCCGTGATCGAGGCAGCGGAAGCCTTCGGCCGCGCCTTTCCGATGATGATGACCGCCGCCGGCACCATTCCCGCGGCGAAAGTCTTCGTCATGGGCGTCGGCGTCGCCGGCCTGCAGGCGATCGCGACCGCACGACGGCTCGGCGCGGTCGTTACCGCGACCGACGTCCGCCCCGCCACCAAGGAGCAGGTCGAGAGCCTCGGCGCGAAATTCCTCGCGGTCGAGGACGAAGAGTTCAAGAATGCGCAGACCGCCGGCGGCTACGCCAAGGAAATGTCGAAAGAGTATCAGGCCAAGCAGGCGGCACTGACCGCCGAGCACATCAAGAAGCAGGACATCATCATCACCACCGCGCTGATTCCGGGCCGTCCGGCGCCGAAGCTCGTGACGGCGGACATGGTGAAGTCGATGAAGCCGGGTTCCGTGCTGATCGATCTCGCGATCGAGCGCGGCGGCAATGTCGAAGGCGCCAAACCCGGCGAGATCGTCGATGCCGACGGCGTCAAGATCGTCGGCTACACCAATGTCGCCGGCCGCGTCGCAGCATCGGCCTCGAGCCTCTACGCGCGCAATCTTTTTTCGTTCATCGAAACGCTGGTCGACAAGTCGACCAAGGCGCTGGCGGTGAACTGGGACGACGAACTGGTGAAAGCCACCGCGCTCACCAAGGACGGCGCCGTCATTCACCCGAACTTCCAGCCGAAAGCGTAAAGGAGCGAAGCCATGGATCATATCGCACAGGCCGTCGATCCCTTCGTGTTTCGGCTCTCGATCTTCGTACTCGCCGTGTTCGTCGGCTATTTCGTGGTGTGGTCGGTGACCCCGGCGCTGCATACGCCGCTGATGTCGGTGACCAACGCGATCTCCTCGGTGATCGTGGTCGGCGCGCTGCTCGCGGTCGGTGTCGGCATGATCTCGAGCGGCTCGGGCTGGGCGCGGGGTTTCGGCTTCGTCGCGCTGATCTTTGCCTGCGTGAATATCTTCGGTGGCTTCCTGGTCACCCAGCGCATGTTGGCGATGTACAAGAAGAAAGCCAAGTGAGCGGGATGGATCTCGCATCAATTTCGTCATGCCCCGCCATCGGGCCTCGCCTTCGGCGAGCCCGGTTAAGGATACTTGCGGGGCGTCCAGTATGCCGTGACGGTTTGGTAAGTCACGAGCGTTCCGGATTACTGGATCATCCGCCTTCGCGGATGATGACCGGCGAGGGGGCCTCTAGATGAACGCCAATCTGTCTGCAGTATTCTATCTCGTTGCCGGCGTCCTGTTCATTATGGCGCTGCGCGGATTGTCGAGCCCGGCCTCGAGCCGGCAGGGCAATTTCTTCGGCATGATCGGCATGGGAATCGCGGTGGCGACCACGCTGGCATCGCACCCGCCGGCCGATGGTCTTGCCTGGGTGCTGGTAATCCTTGGCGTCGCGATCGGCGGCAGCGTCGGTGCGGTGATTGCGCGCCGGGTGCCGATGACCTCGATGCCGGAACTGGTCGCCGCGTTCCACTCGCTGGTCGGCATGGCCGCCGTGCTGGTCGCAGCCGGCGCGTTCTACGCGCCCGAGGCCTTCGATATCGGCGCACCCGGCAACATCCATCCCCAGAGCCTGGTCGAAATGTCGCTCGGGGTCGCCATCGGCGCGCTGACCTTCACCGGCTCAGTGATCGCGTTCGCGAAATTGTCGGGCCGGATGAGTGGCGCGCCGATCATCCTGCCGGCACGACATCTGATCAACATCCTGCTCGGCGTCGCGCTGGTGGTGTTCATCGTCGGCCTCGTGATGTCGGGCAGCGCGCTCGACTTCTGGCTGATCGTCATCATCGCGCTGGCGCTCGGCGCGCTCCTGATCATCCCGATCGGCGGCGCCGACATGCCGGTCGTGATCTCGATGCTGAATTCCTATTCCGGCTGGGCCGCGGCCGGCATCGGCTTCACGCTGGGCAATTCGGCGCTGATCATTACCGGCGCGCTGGTCGGATCGTCCGGCGCGATCCTGTCCTACATCATGTGCCACGCGATGAACCGCTCCTTTATCTCGGTCATCCTCGGTGGCTTTGGCGGCGAGACCGCGGCCGCGGGCGGCAGCACCGGCGAAGTGCGCCCGGTCAAGCTCGGTTCCGCCGACGACGCGGCCTTCATCATGAAGAACGCCCAGAAAGTCATCATCGTCCCGGGTTACGGCATGGCGGTGGCGCAGGCCCAGCATGCGCTGCGCGAGATGGCCGACCAGCTCAAGAAGGAAGGCGTCGAGGTGAAATACGCCATTCACCCGGTCGCGGGCCGCATGCCTGGTCACATGAATGTGCTACTGGCCGAGGCCAACGTGCCCTATGACGAGGTTTTCGAACTCGAGGACATCAATTCGGAATTCGCCCAGGCCGACGTTGCCTTCGTGATCGGCGCCAACGATGTCACCAACCCCGCCGCCGAGGACGACAAGACCTCACCGATCTACGGCATGCCGGTGCTGCAGGTCTGGAAGGCCGGCACCGTGATGTTCATCAAGCGCTCGCTGGCGTCGGGCTATGCCGGTATCGACAATCCCTTGTTCTACCGCGACAACACCATGATGCTGCTCGGCGACGCCAAGAAGATGACCGAGAACATCGTCAAGGGGATGTGACCCCGCTTCCTGCGAGGCCGAAGCCATGAGCGCACACGGCCCGATGCCCCGATCGTCGTGGGTTTTCCCCGCGCTGGCGGTTCTGCTTTTCGCGGCGGTCACCGTGACGGGCTACAACTTCGCGCCGTCGGCCGGCGGGGTGGTGTTTGCGGCCGGGCTGCTGGTGATCCTGTTCGGTACGGTGTTCGCGGCTGTCCATCATGCCGAGGTGATCGCGGAGCGGATCGGTGAGCCCTTCGGCACGCTGCTGCTGACCTTGGCCGTCACCGTCATCGAAGTCGCACTGATCGCGACCATCATGCTCGGCGCCAAGGCGGCGCCGACGCTGGCGCGCGATACTGTGTTTGCCGTGGTCATGATCGTGTGCAACGGGCTTGCCGGCATCTGTATCCTCGTCGGCGGGCTGCGCTACCGCGAACAGGACTTTCAGGTCTCCGGGGCCAATCTGTATCTGTCGGTGCTGGCGGTGCTTGCAACCATCACGCTGGTGCTTCCAAACTACACGCTGACCACGCCGGGGCCATTTTATTCGGCGGCCCAGCTTGGCTTCGTCAGCGTCGTGACGATCATTCTGTACGGCGTGTTCCTCTATACCCAGACTATCCGGCATCGCGATTATTTCGTCAGCGGCGGTGACAGCGCCGCCGGTCATGCGGGGCTGGCTTCCGGTCCCGGGTTATCGCTGAGCGTCGGATTGCTGCTGGTCTCGCTGCTGGCCGTGGTGCTGCTGGCGAAGAAATTCTCGCTGGTGGTCGATGCCACCGCGGCTTTGATCGGGGCGCCGCCGGCATTCGCAGGTATTTTGGTGGCGTTCTTGATCCTGCTACCGGAAAGCGTCGCGGCCATTGGGGCCGCGCGCAAGAACGATCTGCAGAAGAGCATCAACCTGGCGCTCGGGTCGTCGCTGGCGACCATCGGGCTGACCATTCCGGCGGTAGCGGTTGCCGCCTATGCGCTGGACAAGACGCTGATCCTCGGCCTCGGCGATCGCGACATCGTGCTTCTGCTGTTGACGTTCCTGCTCAGCATGCTCACTTTCGGCACCGGCCGGACCAACATCCTGTTCGGGCTGCTCCACCTCGTGGTGTTCGCGGTATTCCTGTTTCTGGTATTCGTGCCCTGATCGGAGAAGATGACGATGCTCAGTGCCAAATCCGACGTTCAGGTCGATACGCCGGAAGTCCGCGTCACCGAATGGCGGCTGGCGCCGGGCAGCGCGACCGGTCATCACACCCACGAGATGGACTACGTGATCGTTCCCGTGACATCAGGGGAAATGACCATCGTGGCGCCCAACGGGGAACGCTCCAAGGCACAGCTTGGGGTCGGCAAATCCTACTTCCGCAAAGCCGGCGTGCAGCACGACGTGCTTAACGAGACCGCGGCCGAGATCGTGTTCCTGGAAGTCGAACTGAAGCCGTAAGCCGCAACGTTTACTTTCATTTACCGAATTGCCACCGATCCGTCGCAGTTGATCCCTCAATGTGCCTCAAAGTTCCCGCATCAAACCCGTGCGGGAGTGGCTGGCATGTTGAAATACGTTTCCAAATTGGCAATGGATATCTTGCCATCGGTGGTGGCGACCATCATCGGCGCCTACATCGTCAATCATTACATCGTGAGCAAGCCCGGGGCCGATGCCCCGGTGGCCGCCGCCGTGTCGCCAGCCGATCCCAAAAAAGCCGACGCTGCGTCGACGGATGTTGCCAACCTTCCCGCAGGCGTGCGGGCGAGGGGCATCTCCGAGAAGGCGATCTTCGAAAAATCCGCCGCCGTGAAGCCGACCGAAAAGCCGCAAGAGAAACAGCCGCAAGAGAAACAAGAGAAGTCCGTCGAGAAGTCTCTGGTGCCGTCGGAAGACAAGCCGGCTGAGACGGCGAGCATTCCGGTGGAGACCCGGCCGCATTCAACCGCGCCGCACGAAAAGACCGCTATCCGGACCATTCCCCTGACCGCGCCGGCCGTACAGCCCGCCGTGTCGGCTGTCGTTGCGCCAAATCCCGCGCCTGCGGTTGAAGCGGCGGTCACCCCGGAAGATCGTCGCGACGCCAATGATCTGGCCCGTGCCGCGATCGAACGGCTTCGCGGTTCCAATGGCGGTTCGCCGCGCGTGCAGGAAACACCCCGCGTTCCGGAAGCGCCCCGCGTGGTGTCGGCGCCGCAAACCCCGGCTGCGGCGGTCCTGGCTCCGTTGATCCGGCCGCTGCCGCCGCCGATCATGGTCTCGACACCGCCGGCCGATTCGTCCGGTCCGGCAGCGGAACCGTCACCGGGGCAACTCTATTCGAATTCGGTGCGCTTAAATGATCCACGCCGTCCGACGCCTCCGGCGGACATTCCGCCCGCGCGCCCGCTTGACCTGAATGCCGGCGGACCGGCCGAGCCATCGGCGCGGGAACACACCAACGTCGCCCAGGATATGCTGCTGGCGGCGAAATCGATGTTCCACGCAGTCCTGCCGCAATAGGTCGCCCCGTCGTCGCTTGTCAGCTCAGCTGTCATGGCGATGCTTCGTCAGCGGTGCCGGCTTCGATCAAAACCGCGCAAAAAAATGACGCGGGCATTTAGCCCGCGTCATCGCATTCAAATCTCTGAAGTCCCGATTTAGATTTAGCGCGGTCCGCGCGGACCTGCGCCGGGACCACCACGGCCGCCACCGGGACCACCGCGCTCGGCGCCTGGACCCGCGCCGAATACCGGCTTCGGCTTCATCGGCAGCAGACCTTCGCGCTGCAGCTTCTTGCGGGCGAGCTTGCGCGCGCGGCGCACGGCTTCGGCCTTTTCACGGGCCTTCTTCTCGGAGGGCTTTTCGTAATGACCGCGGAGCTTCATCTCGCGGAAGATACCCTCGCGCTGCATCTTCTTCTTCAGCGCCTTGAGGGCTTGGTCGACATTGTTATCGCGGACGAGAACCTGCACGCGGCATCCTCTTTCAGTGAATCGATTGGAATTCTGGTAAAGCAAAGGGCGGCGTAAAGGCCGAGCCCTTAACCTTGAGGGCGCGGATGTATCAGACAAAGGTGGCAATGTCCACCGGCGCAAGCGCAATTATGCCGGTCTGGCACGGCCAAATTCGGTAATTTGATCCCGATCAGGTGGTTTTAGGCGGCATCGGGGTAACTTGCGTCACATGCCCCATTTTTCGACCTGGGCGCGGGGCGCCCTTGCCATAGAGGTGCACGGTGGCGCCGGGAACCGTGAGCCAGTGTTCATAGCCCTTGATCTCGTCCCCGATCAGGTTGGTCATGGTCACCGCGCCATGGCGGACCGGCTTGCCCAGCGGCCAGCCGGCGATGGCGCGGATATGCTGCTCGAATTGCGAGATCGAGGCACCATCCAGCGTCCAGTGCCCTGAATTGTGCACCCGCGGCGCGATCTCGTTGACCAGGATTTTCGGGCCGCCCTCGCCGGGGACCACGAACAGCTCGACCGCGAGGACGCCGACATAATCCAGCGCGGTCGCGATCTTCTCGGCGATGCCGCGCGCCTGCGCGGCCAGCGGTTCCGAGATCGCCGCCGGCACCCGCGACGTCTTCAGGATGTGATCGGCGTGTTCGTTTTCGGTCACGTCGAAACATTCGACCTGGCCCTCGGCATTGCGCGCGGCGATCACCGAAATCTCGCGCTCGAATGGAATGAAGGCCTCCAGGATCGCCGATTTGGTGGCGAGGTCTTCCCATATCCGGTCGGGATCGTCGCCCTGGCGAATGATCGCCTGGCCCTTGCCATCGTAGCCGAAGCGGCGGGTCTTGAGCACGGCGGGCAACCCGATTTTGGCGATCGCGGCCCGCAATGAGGCGGCCGACGAAACATCGGCGTAGTCGGCGGTACCGATGCCCAGTTGCCGGACGAAATCCTTCTCGGCGAGGCGATCCTGTGTCGTCTCCAGGATCTTGCGGTTCGGCAGCACCGGCCGCCGCGCTGCGAGGATCATCGCGGAGGCGGCCGGGACATTCTCGAATTCATAGGTGATGACGTCGACGTCGCCGGCGAACAGTTCCAGCGCCTCGACATCGGCATATTCCGCGCAGGTCGCATCCATCACGACATCGAAGGCCGGAGAATCCGGGTCCGGTGAGAACACCCGGCATCGCAAGCCGAGCCGCGCCGCCGCCATTGCCAGCATCCGGCCCAATTGGCCGCCGCCGAGAATGCCGATGGTGTCGCCGGATTTCAGCTTCACCTGATGTGGTGACGTCACGCCGATTCCTCCGGCCGTTCTTTGACGGCGTCGGTCTGTTGCTTGCGCCAGGTGGCGAGCCGGCCTGCCAGTGCGGGATCGTTCAGCGCCAGCACGCTGGCTGCCAGCAAGGCGGCGTTGATGGCGCCGGGCTTGCCGATCGCCAGCGTCCCGACCGGAATTCCGGCCGGCATCTGCACGATGGAATAGAGCGAATCGACGCCGGACAGCGCCTTGGATTCGATGGGAACGCCGAACACCGGAAGTTCGGTCAGCGCCGCGGTCATGCCCGGCAGATGCGCGGCACCTCCGGCGCCGGCGATGATGATTTTGAAGCCCGCCGCCTTGGCGCCCTTCGCAAAGGCGAACAGCCGTTCCGGGGTGCGGTGGGCCGAGACGATGTGCTTCTCGCAAGCGATCCCCAGGGTGGTCAGGGTCTCGGCGGCATGGCGCATGGTCTCCCAGTCCGACTGGCTTCCCATGATGATGGCGATCGGGGCGGTCATGCGGTCAATTCTTTTCGGGAATCCAAAAACATAGGCCGGATTATAGGATCGGCCCAAGGTTCGGCAAGGCGTGGCAAGGGGTTCGGAATGGACTATCCTGTCTTGGTGAATCCCGGCAAGCCTCTCAGGCACGTTCATGATGAAGAAAACCAGGGAACCTGGTCCAAAAGCTGCAAAACCCGGCCCCGTCAAGCGCAGCAAAGCCAGCCGCGGGGCGTCCAAGGCGGCGTCTGTGCGCAGCAAGCCGGCCAAGGGCCAGCCTGCGTCCGGGCCGCCAGCCATGCCCGACGACGCCAAACCGGCGATTCGCCGGTTGCGGGCCCAATTGGCGCGGGCACAGGCGCGGATCGACGAACTGCAGGCGTCCGCCGACACCGATTTCCTGCTGGGCATTCCCAACCGGCGGGGCTTCGAGCGCGAGTTCACCCGCTCGATTGCCTTCATCAGACGCTATCACGCGCGCGGCGCGCTGATCATGCTCGATGTCGACCGCCTGAAGCCGATCAACGATACCTATGGACACGCGGCGGGTGACCAGGTGCTGAAAGCCATCGTCGGCGCCCTGCTGGAGCAGGTGCGATCATCCGACCTGATCGGCCGGCTCGGTGGCGACGAGTTCGCACTGCTATTGTGGAATCTCAGCGAGACCGACGCCCGGGCCAAGGCGGCGTTGCTGGAAGAATCCATCGACCAACTGAGCTTTGTGTTTCGCGGCCACACCGTCACGGCGGGGGTATCCGCCGGCGTCGCGCTTCTCGGGCCTCACATCGAAGCGCATCGCGCGCTCGAAGAGGCCGACCGCGCGATGTATGTGCGCAAGGCACAACGGCGGCACGAGGCGAAGTGAATGCTTACAGCGCGCTGAGATCGTCCGGCACGTTGCCGAATTTTCGCAGCAGCTTGGCCTCGCCGAATTCGCCGATCATGGGATCGCCGGTGCGGCTGAACGCAAGTGCGCCGATGCAGCCTTCGCCTCTCGACAACAGTTCGGCGCGCCGTAGCGCTGTTGACGAACTCTGGCATTCCTCCGCGGCGCCCGCGACCGGCGAACCGGCGTCGTCCTGAACGAATGGCAGTGCGACATAATAAGTGACATCAGCCATATTGCTGCTCCCTGCTGTTGCTTCAGATATGAATCGAACACTCAGGCGGCATTGCTGCTGGCGCGCGACAGTTTCGCCGGCGCACAGCCGGCGGCGACTGCCGCCTGCAATTCTTCCATCTCCATTTCCAGATATTCGTTCGCCATGATCAGCGCCTTGATGGTGCTGCGCAGATTGCCGTCGCACATCGCAATCGCCTGGTCGCAGGCCTGCTCGTAACGGCTGATTTCTGAAAATTCAGGCATGACATAATTCCCGGTGGCTGGTGACGATGGAAATAATGTTCCGCTTTTGTTCTTTTGGAGTCAAGCGGTCGCCGGCGATATCAGGCGGATTTTTGCTCAGGCGTTTTCGGTGATCTGGATCAAGCCGTCGCCGGTCACCAACGGGCCTTCGGGTCCCATCAGCACGCAGCCAAGCATGATCAATCTGGTCAGATGGATTGCCGGTATCTTCGGCGCCGAGGTCTCGATGGCCAACTCGACGAGGAAACCAAGTTCTTCGGTGGTGAGAGCTGGCAATATACGCACGGTCATTCGGCTTCATTCCTGGTCAGAACCAAACGACCCCGCTTCGCGGGTAAGCGAAGACGAGGTCGCCTGCGGCGCACGGCTAATCTGGAGGACCATTCGCCACCGCCAACGAGTTACGAGGAAGGCGCGTTTCCGTTTCACCCGGCCGGCCTTGCGGCGCGTTTCGACCGGCGCGTACTTAATCCAGCCTTTAACGTGTCGGCCCAATTTTACCAGGCGATCAGCGTAGGCCCGGCTTCACTTGAGCGGCATCCGGCGCCCGAAGCGCGTCGCTTGCCGGCGCGATGGTCTGAGAAAATCGCGACGCGGGAACGAAAACAATATCCGGCGCTTATCGAATGTTGGCAGGGAGATAAATGATGGGTCTTGTCGCGGCTAAAAGACCTGTGGTGCTGATCGTCGAAGATGAGTTTCTGTTACGGATAGACGCGGCCGAGGTGATCGGCGCAGCGGGCTTCGAGGTGATCGAAGCGGCCAATGCCGATGAAGCCATCGAAGTTCTGGAAGCGCGTCGCGACATCACGGTGGTATTTACCGATATCCAGATGCCGGGTTCCATGGACGGGTTGAAACTCGCGCGAGCGGTCAGGGGCCGCTGGCCGCCGATCAAGATCGTCGCCACCTCCGGCCGGCTCAACTTGGGGGAGACGGATTTGCCCGAGGGCGGCAGGTTCCTGGCGAAGCCCTATAGCCCGGCGCAGGTGACCGGCATGCTGCGGGAGTTAACCATTGGCGGGTGAAGCCCGCGGCAGACGTGCGATGCATCGACGATCCAGGACTGCAATGACGGTCCAGGACTGCAATCGAGGCGGCAACGATCTGAAGACTATGCGATGATATCGGGCGTGATCTGGTCTTCGATGAAGGCGATGCGATCACGCAATTGCAGCTTGCGCTTTTTCAGTCGCTGTAGCCGCAGCAAATCCGGCGCCGGAGATTGATGCAGCGCATCGATCGCCGCGTCGAGATCGCGGTGCTCTTGCTGCAGCCGCGCGAGTTCGGATTCAAGTTCGCGCTCATCTTCGTTGGTCATGATGTACGTTAGCTGAAAGCGCGATGAGGTTGCGAAAGGTTGGATAGTCAGTGGCAAGAATATCGTCGCTGCCGGCCCAGTCTGCAAGCAGGCCAAACGAAGCAGCCGGATCCGGAAGACCCACCCCAGTTCCATACTCACGATTGGTTACAGATAACACTTAAATATGAGCCGGACGATTTTCGATTCCCATCGACAGATCAGGCCGCTTGTGTACACTCAGTTGTCCGGATCGAGTCTGAGGTCTAATCACACCGAGGAGGTTTCGAATGGCAATGCAGGCGCATCTTGTTGAATTGGAACGCAAACACAAGATACTCGAAAACGAACTGCACGACGCTCTCGTACATCTCTCCACCGACGATCTGCGAATTGTCGAGCTCAAGCGCCGAAAACTGATGGTGAAGGACGAGATCGAGCGTCTGAGACACACCACAAGCGAAACGCTGCACTAGCAATCGGGACAGACTCCACCATACCGAGATGATCGACGCCGGTGTCATCGCCCTGGATGGGCTGATGGCCAGCGTCGTGGTATGCCAGTCGTCGAGTTCCGGCTAACTGTATTCGGCGTCACCGTATTTCTGCCAACTGGACTTTCTGCCAATTGAACTGCCGCCAACCGGTCGCGCCAACGCGCGCCCGGAGGTGGCGGCTATAGCCCGGCCAGTTCGCCGACGTAATTTGCGATCGCCAGCGACGACGTCAGTCCCGGCGATTCAATGCCGAACAGATTGATCAAGCCTTCGACGCCATGATCCTTCGGCCCCTGGATCAGGAAATCCTGCGAGGCGACCGCGGGTGGCACGATCTTGGGCCGGATTCCCGAATAGCTCGGCATCAGCGCGCCGTCCGGCAGCGTCGGCCAATAGCGCCGGATCGCCGGATAGAACCGCTCCGATCGTGCGGGATCGACGGCGTAATCGATCGTATCGATCCATTCCACGTCGGGCCCGAACCGGGCTTGTCCGGCCATGTCGAGGGTGAGGTGGACGCCGAGCCCGCCGGGCTCAGGCACCGGATAGATCAGGTGCGAAAACGGTGCGCGCGCGCTGCAGCTGAAATAATTGCCCTTGGCAAGATAGGCCCGCGGGATCAGGTCGATCGGCATGCCGTCGATGCTGCGCGCCACGGCAGGCGCGCCGAGCCCCGCGGCATTGACCAGCAGGCCGCATTCGATAGTCATCGGCGCGTCGCCGCCGGCGTCGAGTTCGATGTGGCCCGCGACCGCCTTGGCGGCGACCAGCGGCGTGTGGAAGGCGTAGGCCGCGCCGGCTTCCTCGGCGTCGCCGCGCAGCGCCAGCATATAAGCGTGGCTGTCGATGATGCCGGTGGACGGTGAGAGCAGGGCAGCGTCGCAGTTCAGCGCCGGCTCCAGGGCGCGGGCCGCTTCGCCGGAGAGGGTTTGCATGTCGAGCACGCCATTGGCCTCGGCGTGGGCCCGGATCGATCGCAGCTTTTCGGTTTCATTCGGCGTGGTTGCGACGATCAGCTTGCCGCAATTGCGGTGAGGGATGCCGTGATCGCGGCAATAGGCATAGAGCGCGTGCTTGCCGCTGACGCACATCCGCGCCATCCAGCTTCCGGCGGGGTAATAGATGCCGGCGTGGATGACCTCGCTGTTGCGCGACGAGGTGACGGTGCCGATGCCCTCCGCCGCCTCCAGCACGATGACCTCACGGCCCGCCAGTGCCAGCTTTCGGGCGATCGCAAGACCGACCACCCCCGCACCCACCACAACGCAATCGACCTTGTCCATTCGCAGTTCTAGTCCGGCATTGTTGGCACTTCGGCCCGGCGCATGATTTCACGATTTGCGCGCGCCCGGCGTCAATGGCATTCACATACTATCGCGTTGTTCGGGATGATGTTTCGAGCGATCCGACGAACTCTTGTCGCGATGCGGCGGTTGCCGGCTTTTTGACCCGGGTCCTGTTAAGGATGCATTAATCATGTCAGGGCAATTGCCATAATTTAAGTCACAATTTCGGTTTGCGCGGGGACGCGTTTACCCGATCCAAACCCGTGAAGCCAGACACTCCGGCGCAGAAATCCGCGAGTGACTGATGGCTGACAAGAATTGGCAGGCAGGCGGCAAGGGTATGATTCCTGCGCGGGCCGTCGTGTGCCTGATCGGCACCCTTATGCCGTTCGGCGCCGCCGGGGCGGCGTCCAATGGCTTTGCGCCGACCAGTTACATTGGTTCGTTTGATCCCGATGTGGTGTGGGAAGCGCTGATCGGCGGCATCGTCGTCTGCTCTTTTCTCGCCGCGGTCGCGCTATGGATCCTGTCGGCGCTGCGCAAGGTCAAGCGTTCGCATTTGCGGCGGGATGTGTTCGTCCGTTCTGCCCTGAACAATCTCAGCCATGGCGTGGTGATGACGGATTCGCGCAAGCGGATCGTGTTCTGCAACGATCGCTATCTCGAAATCTATGGTTTGGTGCGTTCGGATGTCCCCAAGGGCATGACCGGGCCGGAACTGGTGGCGATGCGGCTCGAACGCGGCGTGCTCGACGTCAGCGTCGAGGATTTCTACGCCAACGCCGGCACCCCGGAGGGGATGGTCACCGAGCTGCCCGATGGACGATCGGTTCAGGTGCGGTATTTCGCATTGCCGAACGGCGGCTCGATCGCGACGCATGAGGATTGCAGCGCACAGCGCCAGCTGTCGCGGCAACTGGCCTCGACCAAGCAATTCCTGGAATCGGTGCTCGACAATGTGCCGGTATGCGTGGCCGCCAAGAGCATCGAGGACGGCCGCTATATTTTCGCCAACCGGGCGTTCGAGCGTTTCTCGCGCTTTTCCCGCGACAAGATCCTCGGCAAGCGCGCCGATGAGATCTTCCAGCCGGAGACCGCGGCGGGAATCGAGGCGGCTGACGCGGCCGCGCTGCATTCGGCCGAAGGCCAGCATCGCAGTGAGATCGCGGTGCAGCGCGGCTCGGAGAAGCGGGTCATTGCCTCCAATCGCGTGATCGCGCGCGACCAGAACAATCAGCCTGAATTCCTGATCGCGATGTTCGACGACGTCACCGATCGTATATCACTGTCCAAGGAACTCGAGAACACCAAGAAGTTCCTCGAACTGGTGGTCGACAACATTCCGGTCTCGCTGATCGTCGAGCGCGTCAGCGACGGACGCTATCTGCTCGCCAATCGCAGCGCCGAGGCGATCCTCAACCGGCGGCGCGAGGATGCCACCGGCTTGACGGCTGCCGATATCTTCAATCCGAAGGAAGCCAAGCTGATCATCGCGCGCGACGAAGCCGCGATCAGAAAGCGCGGCCTGCTCACCGAAGAACACCCGATCAGCACCAAGGATGGCCTGCGTCTGTTCCTGACCCGACGCATGACGGTGCTCGATGATTCCGGCGAGCCGCAATATCTGATCAAGACTCATGAGGACGTCACCGACCGCCGCCAGACCGAGTCGCGGATGGCCCATATGGCGTATCATGACGGCTTGACGGACCTGCCGAACCGCGCGGCGTTCCTGCAGGCGCTGGCGCAAATGATCGAGGCCTGCGCCGGCACTGACGAGGAATTCGCGGTGCTGTCGGTCGATCTCGACGGGCTGAAGGAAGTCAACGACGTGTTCGGCCATGCGGTCGGCGACAAACTGCTGATCGAAGTGGCGCGCCGGATCCAGGCAGCGGCGCGCGGCGGCGTGGTCGCGCGATTGAGCGGTGACGAATTCGGACTGATCATCGACGGCAAGCAGCCGGCCGCCGGCACGGCGCTGGCCGAGCAGTTGTCCGAGGCGATGGCGAAGGAATTCCTGATCGACGGGAAATCGGTTCGCACCGGCCTCACCACCGGCATTTCGGTGTTCCCGCATAACGGCTCGGACGCGGCGGCGCTGTTGGCCAATGCCGGCGCGGCCTTGTTCCGCGCCAAGGCGAAATCGCGCGGCTCGATCTCGATCTATGAGCCCGAGATGGACCAGCAGATTCGGGATCGCCGCGTGCTGCATCAGGATTTGTCGCTCGCGATCAAGAACGGCGAGCTGTCACTGTATTATCAGCCGCAGGCGATCTCGCGCCACACCGTGGCGAGCAGCGAAGTGATCGGCTTCGAGGCCCTGGCGCGATGGCTGCATCCGGTGCGCGGCTTCGTGCCGCCGAGCGATTTCATCCCGCTCGCGGAAGAGAGCGGCCTGATCGTCGAGATGGGCGAATGGATCCTGCGCCAGGCCTGCCGCGAGGCCGCATCGTGGCCGCTGCCGCTGCAGGTCGCGGTCAATCTGTCGCCGGCGCAGTTCATGCACGGCGATGTGGTCGGCCTCGTGCACTCGATCCTGCTGGAAACCGGGTTGGCGCCGGGCCGGTTGGAGCTCGAAATCACCGAGGGCGTGCTGATCGAGGATTTCGACCGTGGTCTGGCGCTGCTGCGCCGGCTGAAGGCGCTCGGCGTGCGGGTTTCGATGGACGATTTCGGCAGCGGCTATTCGTCTTTGAGCTATCTGCAAGCATTTCCGTTCGACAAGATCAAGATCGACCGCGCGTTTGTGATGAATCTCGGACGCAACCCGCAATCCGCCTCGATCGTCCGCGCGGTGATCGGCCTTGGCCATGGCCTCGGGATGTCGATCGTGGCCGAAGGCGTCGAGACCCAGGAGCAGCTCGGCTTCCTCGCCGACGAGGGCTGCGACGCCGTGCAGGGCTATTTCATCGGCAAGCCGGCGCCGATCGGCCAGTATTTCGCGCTGGTCGGCCGCGCCGACACGATGGAGCTCGCGCGCAAGATCGGTTAGGGCCGATCTGGCATCGCCCTTTTGCCTGCGTCCGCCCATATTCACGTCGTCTGAAGACGCTATGCCTTGCGCATGGCGGATTACGACCTTGCGATCATCGGCGGTGGCGTGAACGGCGTCAGTGTCGCGCGCGATGCCGCGGGCCGCGGCTTGCGGGTTATTCTGCTCGAGCAGGGCGATCTTGGCGGCGCCGCCTCGTCGGCGACCTCGCGATTGATTCACGGCGATCTCTCGGTGCTGGAACGCCGGGGCTTTTTCCGGGTCCGCCGGGCGCTGGCCGAGCGTGACATTTGGCTGCGGACCGCGCCGCATCTGGTGCGCCCGCAACGCTTCGTGATCCCCGCCCATTCCGACGAGCGTCCCTCCTGGCTGCTGCGATCATGGCTCGTGCTGTATGATCAGCTGGCGCCGGGCATGCGCCTGCCGGCGTCGGCAACGGTCGACGTGACCCATCATCCGGTCGGCAATGCCCTGAAGCGGCCGTTCGGCACCGCGTTCGAATATTCCGACTGCGTGGTCGATGATTCACGGCTGGTGATCGCCAACGCCGTCGACGCCGCCGTGCGGGGCGCCGATATCCGTAGCGGGGCGCGCTGCGTTCGCGCCGACCGATCCGATACCTGGCGGTTGGCGGTGATCGACCGCGGCCATCGCCGGGTGATGACGTCGCGGGCGCTGGTCAATGCCAGCGGCGCCTGGACCGCGTCGGTCGCCGAGACCGTTCTGCGGATGCCGCCACCAAATCTTCGCGCTGACGTGATGAGCCAGATCATCGTTCGCCGCCTGTTCGATACCGACAACGTCTATGTGTTCCAGAACGACGACGACCAACTGATCTTCGCCAGTCCCTATCAGCGCGATTTCACGCTGATCGGGACTGTCACGCAGGCGTTCAGGGGCGATCCCGCCGTCGTGACGATGGCGGCGGCCGATGTGGCGTATCTGTGTGACGCCGCCAACCGATATTTTCGCGAGCGGATCGACCCGTCCGACGTGGTCAGGACGGTCTCCGGCGCCAACGCGATCCTGGTTCCCGGCAGCAAGGGGGCGGGGCGCGATGGCGCGATGGCGTTTGACCGGCCGCGCGGCAAAGCGCCGCTGCTGACGCTGTTCGGCGGCGATATCACGACGTCGCGGCTGCGCGCCGAACGGGCGGTGTCCCGGCTCGCGCCGTTCTATCCGATGTCGCCGCGCTGGACCGCGAAGTCGCCATTGCCCGGGGGTGATTTCGCCTGGGCGCAATTCGATTCGGAGGTCGATGCGGCGCGCGAACGCTGGCGCTTTCTGACCGAGCCGCAGGCCCAACGGCTGGTCGCAGCCTATGGCTCGCGGATCGCAGCTGTGCTGGGCGAGGCCAAAGACCGCGCCGATCTCGGTCCGGCGTTCGGGCCGGAACTGACCGGTGCCGAAGTGCGCTATCTCATGACCCGGGAATGGGCGCGTTTCCCGGATGATATTCTGTGGCGGCGCTCGAAACTGGGCTTGAATATGCCGACCGCGGACCGTGAGGCGCTGGCCGCGTTCATGGCGTCATCCGTTTGCACGCCCGGCGCGCTGTGAGCTTCCGGAAAACGTTACCGCTTGCTATGGTCGCTCGCCGCTAGAACCATGCGGGCTTCGAAAACGAACTCGCTACAAAAAAGTATCTCGGGAGGAGATCACCATGAAACGTCGATCGATCGTTGGCGCCGCCTTGCTTCTGGCGGGGGTTGCAGCTTTCCCCCTGGCGCAGCAGGCCTCGGGCCAGACCGATGCCGGTTGGGTCACCCTGTTTGACGGCAAGAACCTCGATAATTTCAACCAGGTCGGTAACGCCAATTGGCGGATCGAGGACGGCGCGATCGTGGCCGACAAGGGCAATGGCTTTCTGGTCACCAAGAACACCTATACGGATTATCAGATCCGCGCTGAATTCTGGGTCGACGGCGAGGTCAACAGCGGCATTTTCATTCGCTGCACCGACCCCGAGAAGATCGGCAGCGCGACCGCCTATGAGGTGAACATCTGGGATGCGCGCCCGGATCCGACCTACGGCACCGGTGCGATTGTCAATGTCGGCAAGGTCGACCCGATGCCCCATGCCGCCGGCAAATGGAACGTCTACGAGATCACGGCCAAGGGCTCGAGCTTTACCGTGACGCTCAACGGGCAAAAGACCGTCGATGGCGCGCAGGACGCGAAATTCGCCACCGGCAAGGTCGCGCTTCAGCACGGTCTGGGCCTCAAGGACGCCAAGGGCGTCGAAAGCGACGGCGGCACCGTGAAGTTTCGCAAGGTCGAGATCAAGCCGCTGTAACTTGATGCGTCGCGGTTGAGTCCGGGCTGTTCCGTCGCTAGTTTGTGAACGACGACGGGGCAGGCCGGCAATATGAGCGAGGACGCAGCGACCACCGCCGACGGTGCGGACTCGGCGAAAGCCGAGCCGCAGAGCGATGTCATTCCGGTCGATGCTATTCCCGCCAAAGCGCCCATTCCCGCAACACCTGAACTGCCGGTGATCGCGCCCGGGATGCCGCTGCTGCGCATCGACGGCGTGGTGAAAAAGTTCGGCGGGGTGCGGGCGGTGTACCGGCTGTCGCTCGACATCCGGGCTGGCGAGTTCTTCGCGCTGCTGGGCCCGAGCGGTTGCGGCAAGACAACGCTGTTGCGGATGCTGGCCGGCTTCGAAACGCCGGATGAAGGCCGCATTCTGCTCGATGGCAAGGACATCGCGCAGGTGTTGCCGCACGAGCGTCCGGTCAACATGATGTTCCAGAACTATGCGCTGTTTCCCCATCTGTCGGTGCGGGACAATATCGCGTTCGGGCTGAAGCGGGCGCGGATGCCGCGTGCCGACATCAACACCCGCGTGGCCGAGATGATCGCGCTGGTCAAGCTCGAGGGACTTGAGAAACGCAAGCCCGATCAGCTCTCCGGCGGTCAACGCCAGCGCGTGGCGCTGGCCCGCGCGCTCGCACGCCGGCCGCAAGTGCTGCTGCTCGACGAGCCCTTGGCGGCGCTCGACAAGAAGCTGCGCGAAAGCACGCAAACTGAGCTGACCGAATTGCAGCGGCGGCTCGGCATGACGTTCATCATCGTGACCCACGACCAGGAAGAAGCGATGACGATGGCCGACCGGATCGGGGTGATGGACGCGGGCCGGCTCGAACAGGTCGCGACCCCGCGCAAGCTGTATGAGGCGCCAAATTCGCGCTGGGTCGCGGAGTTCGTCGGCGACGTCAATCTGTTCGAGGGCGAGGTCACGCCCGCCGAGGGCGCGCGGCTTGCGATCGCGACCAGGGACGCCGGCACGATTATCGCGGCCGCCCCGCATGACCCCGTGACCAAGCCCCAGGTCTGCGTGGCGGTGCGCCCCGAAAAGGTCAAGCTGTCGCGCCGCGGCCCGGCGTCGGACGCGGAACATGCGCATTCGATCAACCGGCTCGAGGGCGTCGTTACCGATGTCAGCTATCTCGGCGGCTTCACCACCTACAAGGTGAAGCTCGATACCGGCGCCATCGTGCGGTCGTCGATGGCCAACACCGCGCGGCTCGACATGGATGCCTATAACGCCACCCAACGCGTGGTGGCGTGGTTCACGCCCGACGATTGCGTGGTACTGGAGCAATGAGCGTTCGCCGCATCTTTGCCCGTCCGGCACGCTTCGCCGCGATCGCCCCCTATGTGTGGATGGTGCTGTTCTTCCTGGTACCATTTGGTTTCGTGCTCAAGATCAGCCTGTCGCAGACGGCGATCGCGCAGCCGCCTTATGTGCCGGTGTTCGATCTCACCCAGGGTTTTACGGCGATCAAGGCGGCCTTCTCCGCATTGTCGCTGGATAATTTCAGGTTGCTGGTTTCGGACGATCTGTATGTGCTGTCCTATTTGCGTAGCCTTGTCGTCGCCGCGGTCTCGACATCGATCCTCCTGTTGATCGGCTATCCCATCGCTTACGGCATGGCGCGGCTGCCGCTGAAATGGCAGGGCGTCGCGATGATGCTGGTGATCGTGCCGTTCTGGACCTCGTTCCTGATCCGCATCTATGCCTGGATCAACATCCTGCAGCATGACGGCCTGCTCAACAAAATCCTGCTGGCGTTGCATCTGGTCTCGGCGCCGGTGGTGTGGCTCTCGACCGACAGCGCGATGTATCTCGGCATCATCTATTCCTATCTGCCTTTCATGATCCTGCCGCTCTATGCGACGCTGGTTAAAATGGAGCCGTCGCTGCTGGAGGCCGCCAACGATCTCGGCGCTTCGCCGCTGCGGGCGTTCTGGCTGGTGACGTTTCCGCTGTCGTTGCCGGGTGTCGGCGCCGGGGTGTTGTTGTGCTTCATTCCGATCGTCGGCGAATTCGTGATCCCCGATCTGCTGGCGGGCTCGGATTCCCTGATGATCGGCCAGACCCTGTGGCTGGAATTTTTCACCAACAAGGATTGGCCGGTGGCTTCCGCCGCCGCGGTGCTTTTGCTGGTGCTGCTGCTGGCGCCCTTGTTGTTGTACGACCGGCTGCAACGCCGCCAGCTCGAGGGCGCGCGATGACGGCTAATGTAGTGAACAGGATTTCCCGCTTCAACATCGCCTCGCTCGCGCTGGGGCTGACGTTCCTGTATTTGCCGATCGTGATCCTGGTGATCTATTCCTTCAACGCCTCGCGGCTGGTGACGGTATGGGGCGGCTGGTCGCTGGTCTGGTACCGGGAATTCTTCCACGACAGCGCGATGATCGAGGCGGCCTGGATGAGTTTCCGGGTGGCGGCATCTTCCGCCACCATCGCGACATTGTTGGGGACGCTGGCCGCCGTGGCGCTGTCGCGCGGCGAGCGCTTTCGGGGACGCACGCTGTTTTCCGGCACGCTCTATGCGCCGCTGGTGATGCCCGAAGTGATCACCGGGCTGTCGCTGCTGCTGCTGTTCGTGGCGCTGAACGCCGAGCGCGGGTTCTGGACCGTCACGATCGCGCACACCACGCTGACGATGTGCTTTGTCGCGGTCGTGGTGCAGTCGCGGCTCGGCTCGCTCGATCGCAGCCTGGAAGAAGCGGCGATGGATCTCGGCTGCGATCCCGCGCGGGCATTCGTCGCGGTGACATTGCCGCTGATTTCCCCCGCGATCATCGCCGGCTGGATGCTGGCCTTCACATTATCGCTCGATGATCTCGTGATCGCGAGCTTTACCACCGGTCCCGGTTCGACGACGCTGCCGATCCGGATCTATTCGGAAGTCCGGCTCGGTGTGAAGCCCGAAATCAACGCGATCTGCACCATGGTGATCGGGTTGATCGCGTTGGTAATCATCGTAGCGTCGTTCGCCTCGAAACTGTCGAGCGCGCAGGGCAAGAGTGCTGCGCCGTTGTAGCTCCGTCATTCCGGGGCGATGCGAAGCATCGAACCCGGAATCTCGAGATTCCGGGTCTGGCGCTATCGCGCCATCCCGGAATGACAGCGTCTGGAGTATCACGACTTGACGGCGCCTGCCGTCAACCCGCCGACCATGTAGCGGCGGAACGCGTAATAGATCGCGGCCGGGGGCAGTGCGTAGATGAAACCGGTGGTCATCAGCAATTCCCACGGCGAATCGTCGGCGGCCAAAAAATTTCCGAGTGCGACGGGAAGCGTGATGTCGGTGTCTTTCGAGAGCAGCAGGAAGGCATAGAGATATTCGTTCCAGGCCAACAACAGCGCATAGGTGCCGATCGCGACCAGCGACGGCATCATCAGCGGCAGATAGACCAGCCGGAAGACCTGCAGGGTGGTGGCGCCGTCCATCACGGCGGCTTCGTCCAGTTCGACCGGCAGTTTGTCGGAGGCCTGCTTCAGCACCCAGATCGCATAGGGCGATGAAATCGTCACCATCGCCAGAATCAACGACCATTGGTTGTTGAGCAGGCCGTAATTGCCCATGGTCCGGTACATCGGCACCGCGAGGAACGCTGCGGGAATGAAATAGGTGAACAGCGCCAGATTCATCACCCAGCGGCCGCCGGGAACGCGCAGCCGCGAGATCGCGAACGCCGCTGATGTCGCGATGAAAAGCGTCAACGCGCCGACCGCGACCGCGATCACCAGCGAATTCCAGAACTGAATCCAGAAATCCCGCAGAAAGTAATGCTGCTGATAGAACACGATGTGGAAGTTGTGCAGCGTCGGATGCGTCGGCCAGATCTGGCCCGAGAACGCGTCCTCCTTCGGAGAGATCGCGAACACGAACATGTGGTAGATCGGAATCATCGTCCAGATGAAGACGGGGATGCCGATCAACAGCAGCCGCGCTTCGGTGCCGACTTCGCGCAGGGTTGGCAGCTTCATCGCGGGCATTTTCATCGGGAGAGTCGTTTCATCATGAAATAGACCAGGGGCAGCACCAGCGGCAGCGCGCAGACGATCGCGGCCATCGACATGTCGAGCTGGTCGAGCCGGAGATAGCGAATGCCCAGGGTCGACAGCACATGGGTCAGATCCGCCGGGCCGCCGCCGGTCAACAGATAGACGCTGTTGAAATCGCCGAGCGTCCAGATCATCGAGAGCAGCGTGCAGGTGAGATACAGCGTGCGCAGCGACGGCCAGGTGATGAAGCGGAATTTCTGCCACCAACTGGCGCCGTCGACGTCGGCCGCCTCGAACAGGTCCTGCGGGATCGCCAGCCGTCCGGTCATCAGGATCAGCGTCCAGAACGGCAACGATTTCCAGATGTGCATGCCGATCGCCATGGTCAATGCCACGGTAGGATCGTTGAGCCAGTTCGGGCCGTCCGCGCCGGTGAACTTGAAGATCAGCTGATTGACCATGCCCCATTCGGGGTTGAGCATGAAGCGCACCGACAGGATGGTCGGAATCGACGGCACCGCCCAGGGCAGGATGAACACTACCGACAGCCAGCGGATCCAGCTGCGCGTCTGCACGAAGAAGCCGGACAGGAACAGCGCCACCAGCATCTTGAAATTGATGCCGATGACCAGGAAGATCAGCGTATTGACCGCGGCACGTGCAAAAATCGGATCGTGGTAGAGCGCCACATAGCTCGCGGGGTGCCGCGCCAGCCAGAGCCCGTAGCCGACCGGATAAACCACGAAGGCCGCGAACACGAGCATATAGGGGGCAACCAGCACGATGCCCCAGATCTGCGGGGTGGTGAGGCGCGCCGAAAGCGGCGCGTTCGGTATGTCGGATGCTGTGAGCGTGATCGCCATTTCTGTACTCTTAGACCGAGAGGCCGACCGCAACTACACCGTCGTCCCTGCGAAAGCAGGGACCCATAACCACAGGTTTTAGCTGTTGCGCGACAGCCGTCGACCCGCATCTTCTAAAACGACCGCCGCGGCGTATGGGTCCCTGCTTTCGCAGGGACGACAGAGAAAATACGTCGCGGCAGCCGGCATCGTCTACTCTTACCCCGCGACCTGCTTGATGCGGGCGATCAGCTCGTCGACGGCCTTGTCGACCGGGACCTTTTCGCTGACCACGCGATTCATCGCCTTGGCCCAGACGTTCTCGTTGTTCAGAATCGTGAACTTCCAGTTCTTGGTGAAGTCGAAAGGCGCGGTGCCGCCGGTGAACTGGGCGTAGACCGCCCTGCGGTGACGGTCGGCCTGCCAGAACGGGCTCGCCTGACTGGCCTTGGTCACCGGAAACCAGCGGCCGAGCGCACCCTCGATGTAGGGACGGACGTTGTCTTCCTGCATCAGGAAGCTGATGAACTGCTTGCCTTCCGCCTTGTTCTTGGCGGCGGCGAAGATCAGTCCGGTTTTGACGTCGGAGCGGTAGCGGATGGTGGAACCATCCGGCGCCTTGGGGAACGACGCGGTGATGATGTCCTCCTCATAGGCCTTCTTGCCGGCGGCGCGCTGGGCGTCGGTCAGCGCCGGGTTGGTGGAATCCTCGAACCATTTCGCCGCGATCGAGATCGTGAAATTGTGGGTCATCACGATGGTCTTGTTGTGGAAGGCGACGTTGTTGTCGGGATCCTTCCAGGTGGTCGAGGAGGGCGGCGTGCAGCCCCTGATGTAGGTGTCGGTGTAATCCTTCAGTGCGTGGATCAGGCCGTCGCGGACCTTGGGATCGTCGACCAGCAGCTTGCCGTCATCGTCGACCAGCTTGACGTGATAGGCGTCCATGAAGGTGTAGAATGACTGGAACGAGTCGGTGGATTCGACGCCCATCGGCTGGCCGACGCCATAGATTTTCTTGTCGGTGGCCTTGCGGATCGCCGGCTGCACCTTGTCGCACCAGAACGACCAGTAATCGTTCCATGTGGTGGGGATGTCGCTCTGCTTGAAGCCAGCCTGCGCCAGCATATCGCCCCAGATCTGGACGTGCATGCTCTGCTGCTTCAGCGGAAAGCCGTAATAGGCCTTTTTCTTGGTGACGTCGTTGTAGAGCAGCGCTGCCTCCAGCGTGTTCGGCGCGAACGCGTCCTTCAACGGCAGCATGATGTCGGAGAGGTCCTCGAGCTTGCCTTCAAACGCCCATTTGCCCTGCGCCTGCACGTCATAGGTGTCGGAATAGGCGACATCGGGCACGGTGCCGGAATCCAGCGCGGCGACCGTCTTCGGGATCATGTCCTGGATGGCGTATTGCGACAGTTCGACCTTGATGCCGGTCTTGGCTTCGAATTTCTTGATGGTGTCCAGCAGCGCGTCGTCTTCGGACTTGTAGAAGCCCTTACCCCACCAAACCGTGATGGTTTTCTGCTGGGCGAACGCCGGCGCTGCGGCGCATACCAGCCCGGCCGCGGCGATCGCGAATGAAAGCGCACGAATTTTGGATCTCACGTTAGTCTCTCCCTCTTTGTCTGGTCTTTTTAACCAGTTGGAGGAAAGACTAGCGGATTGCCGTGGTCTGATCCAGATGGCCCATCTATATCTTTTGAGGGAGAATGCGGGGCAAATAGCCGCCCCGATGAGGGGCTTTGCGCGGCACACCATTTCCGTCATCGTCCTTGAAAACGCCGGACTGCATTTGAAACGCGTCAATCGGCCGGTTTGAGGATGGACTTCCGGCGTCCGGCCGGCGCGATCTCCAAAAGCCAGCGCGGCTTACTTCTTACGCGAGCGAAACTCTCGCTTGTAGCAAACATGCAGATCCCGATTCCTGGGTTCGTTACATAAGGCAGACAAGTATGGATCGACGTCCTCGGCAGAGAAATTATGCAGGATCACGTTCAACGATTGCACCATCTCGTTTTGCCCGTCCAACCTGTCGGCGATCCGCTCTACCATATCAGGCAACAACGGCTTGAGCGCCGGGTAGGTTGATGGCGGCAGTTTGGACTCGATCGGTGCCGTAAAGGCGTGCTGTTTCAGCAAGACACGGATCAGCTCGACATCATCCTGATTGAGGTGTCCGCTCGTGAGTCGGGCGTTCACGAAGCTCGCGACAAGCCGCGAAGGCGTTATCGGGATATATCCGCCCGGGCCGTAGTCCCGGTTCAAGATCGTATTGACCAAGCTTCGATCATCATCCGAAGCGGGAACCGCAAAACGTGTGGCCCACGATATCGGGACGATCGACAAGCCGTAGCGGCGGCTGACCATTTCATAGGGGTCCGCGAAGCTGCTTGGAAATCGATCGGTCGCAACGACCAAATTGAAGCTTAGACCATTCGGCTTTACGCTGAAGTAGAATGGGAGCGGCGCGTAATGGGCTTCCAGCGCGGTCTTTACCTCGGTGGTGGCAGTTCGTTGATCGCGCCGTTCTTCAATCGTAACCGTCATCGGGCCGGTTTGGATACTGCGCCAATCGATATTCGGACCCTCGCGCCGGGGGACAGGTACAGCGGGTGGCTTGGATATCGATAAAATAGCGTCGGGGTCGGCGCTGTCGATCGTGTCTTCGACGAGGCATTTGCCACCGACCACATCGCGAACGAATTGACCTTCGATCAGGCTCAAAGTGTCTGGACACGTCTCACGCTGCTGCAGCCGAAATCGCCGCCATTTCGGCCCGGATAGCTGCGCCGGGGGCAGAGCAACCGAACGCGATCCGTCGCGGCTCAGGTGAAGGAGTGTCCCCCCTTGTATGCGGATCGTGCCATCGTTCCACGGCGTCGAAGGATCCCGGATCAAGACCTGCTCGACATGGCCCCTGAACAGCAATTGCTGACAAAGATCCGTGCATGGAGGCGGGGGAGTTCTGAGGTGGCTCTCCGGTCGGTGCTTATTCGTCCAATAATTGTCCGCCTCTGGATATGGCAGCTGGAAGGACTTCGGCTGAAACGAAGACGGCGGGTCCGAGTGGTCCGAAGCGACGAGACGTCCCAGCAGATACCAGCTGACATAGTGGGGTAGCACGGCCGCGGAGGCGAGGCTGGCGGCAGCGATTGCGACCGCGAGCAATCTCTTTCCGGAATATCGATCGACAAAATATGCGGGGAGTACCGCAGTCGAATAATAAAGCAGCGTTGGGGCAGCGATAAGGATCAAGCCGGGGACAATGAGCATGAACATCGCGATACCAATGGCTTCGCGAAGAAATGCGATAAATGTCAGCGCGAACAAGACGCCGAAATAAATCGCGACGCCGTGCGACACAAATGGACGCGCTTCAGGACGAACCGGAGCCGGTATTTCGTTCGAAATTCTGTTGGGTTCTGCGCCGAAAGGATGCGCCTGCACCGGCGAGGCGTGGAGCAAGGACCCCATTCGCCAAACGGCAGCACCGCCAACCAGCATCGCGCCGGGCCACGCCCAAAACGTCCAGCCCACGTAGTAAGTAAAGCCGTCGTCCACAAACAGCGGCCTCAAGTCCCTGTAAAGCAAGTAAGCGCTGGTTAAACCGATCACGATGCCGGTCCAGCGCTCGATGTCGCGGCGAGTGACGATGAGCATCGCCGCTCCGATAAACGCACCATATTTGACAAAAATGGCCGCGGTATTCGCGGTGCCCTCCACTAAGGCGAACAGGAAGTCTTGCGTGAAAATCCATCCCATCGGGCGGCCAAGCCAGCCAAGGCAGGTCGTGAGCGCTGCGATCACCAGAATCCAGTATCCAACGCGAAACGCGGTGCGACGCGCTGATAGCGTTTCTGCCAGATGGATCGCTGCGGCGGCCGCAGCCAAAACGGCAAGATCAGCCACCTCGTTGAACGCGCCGGAAACCGGCCTATTGATCCTGTTTGTCAGCCCGTAGAGATTAATGGCGCCACAAACCAACCCGGGCGAAGCAAGGGCTATCCCGACCCAGAATCGAGTGTGAAGCCCGCGGGCAATTCTGAACGCCCCTGGGACAGCAACAAGGCAGGTGATGACGTCGAACCACTGGTACCAACGGGAAATCGAAAACCCGAATTTGTCCGGGAATCCGCCAGCCACCAGCGCGGCGAGCACGATCGCAATGATGACATAGGAACGCGGAGGCATCGGAGCTCCCTTGGCCAACCGCGGCGGGTTGGTGCCGATCGTTTCCGGCCACGACACCTGTACGCGGCGACACCAAAACTGCATTTGGTTGCATATTCCAATTTCGTCAATCAATAGGCGGAAGATTGCTGAATTTTGAGTGAAGCTGTTGCGACCTTTGGTAAGGTCGCAAGCGGAGGGTTTGCTGCGAGAACATGTTTTCGCGGTGCCCTCGGGACGACACCGCGTTTGCGGACGCAGGCGTGGCAAGCCGGAGGCGCTTTGCCTCAGTCTGCGGCCATTCAGTTACGGTAAGGGAATCTTGTCATAGCCATGAAAACTCATGCCATTGCGCCCGCCGCAGCTTTGGCGCTTGGACTATTGTTCACGCCAGCTCTGATCGCCATCAACGCGATCGGCAGTCTCGGTTTTGTGTCCCCTGCATCGGCTCAGCCGGGCACCCTCACGAAACCACAATCAGATGCGCTCGAGGCGTACAACAATGCGGTGAAGAATTTCAAGCAGGTGCTGGGCCAGCGCCGCGCGCAAATCAATTCTGGTCAGGCGCTGCCGAACCTGCCGGGACAGGCGCTTTACCTCGCGCGCAACGCCATGATCGGCGCGCGCAAGGATCTCACCGATGTGCTGCCGTCCAAAATCGGTCGGCCCAACAAGTTCAAAATACCGCCGGCCTATTTTGACGCCGACAATGAACCGCTGATCGACGAGTACACCAGTCTCTTCGCCATCATGCAGGCGCCGCCCGGCAACGCGCAAAACTCGGGCGCGCCCTTCAAGGACGTGGTTGATCTCGGAATCGCCATCGCGCGCGCCAGGGGACTCGATGCTGCAAATGCTGAGGTGGCCGGCCGTATCAGCCTGGGGATGTTCTTCGCCGAGACCAATGGCAATCAGAACATCGGCAACGCGCGCTCCAATACCTACAAGGGAAGTTTTCAGACCGGCCCGTCCGAGGACCACAATGGCGCCAGGAAGTGGATCGCGATCAAGCGGTCGATCGCAGCGCTTGATCCCGCGCTGAGCGCGCGCGACGACGCGCAGGAGGCGCGGGCTGGCCGTCTCGATCATCGGTACAATCACTGGACCGCGGTGAGGGATGGCCTGATGAACGCCCATGCCGAGCTGTTCCTGCAAATACCTGACATCGTGAAGACGCTGCCAAATCCGATCGATCAAATGAAGCTGTTCGAGCTGATCCAGATCGTTCCCGCGCCGACCCGATCCGCACTCAAGTCAGGCGACTTGCTCAGGTATCGTGTCAGCGACCCGACCATCATGAAATATCTGCGCAACAACAGCGTCTTCGCCTTTGGTCAAGCCGACAGGGCGAGAACATCCGCGAGCTATCGCGAGATTCTCGACGCGATGTGGCTGTTCAATGAGAAGTTCGAGCGGGCGCTTGCGGAGTTTGACAAGATCAAGGGGCGGAAGAGCGGCTAGTGGATCGGTCTACGAAAATTGATTCGTGTTCCCTCAACGTCATCCCGGCGCAACGGCAAAAACCCGTTGCGCCGGGATGACGTCAGAAGAGTATGCTGTCTTTGCTGCGCGGGCAGCGAATCACTCTGGGTGAGGTGGGAATTGCCATCGTCAGGGAGAATATTCGCGAAGGCAGGTTTCGGCGGTTGGCGTCGCCGCTGCACGGTGGTCGCCGCGATGGCCGCCCTGGTGCTGTTGCCGATCGAGGCCAGCGATGCCGGCTGGCTGTCGGATGTGTTCAAGGGATCTTCGAAGTCCGCCAAGCCACCAAAGCACGTCACATCGCCAACGCGGACCGCGCGGGCGAAGCCGGTCGCCTCGAAAGAGCGGCGTAGCGCAAGGCATGCGGCGGCAGAGCGTGCCGCAAAACCTTCCACGTCGAGTTCGACCGCAACGATATGCATCCCCGCGAAATTCCGAATCGTGCTGGATGTTGGACATACCGCCAAATCGGAGGGCGCCAACAGCGCCCGCAATGTCCCCGAATTCGCCTTCAATCTGCATCTGGCGCAGCGGATCGAGGAGAAATTGAAGGCGGAAGGCTTTGCCGCAACCAGATTGCTGGTGACCGAAGGCAAAGCCAGGCCCAGCCTCGTCAGGCGCGTCGCCGCCGCCAACGATCTGCCCGCGGACCTGTTCCTGTCGATCCACCATGACTCGGTACCCAACAAATTGCTCGAGGACTGGGAATTCGAAGGCAAGAAGAGTCATTTCAGCGACCGCTTCGGCGGCTATTCCGTCTGGGTCTCCCGCAACAATCCGGACTTCAAGACCAGCCTTGCGTTCGCCGAACTGCTGGCCAGGGAGATGAAGGCCCAGGGCCTGGACTATGCTCACCAATATACCGAGGCCATCATGGGCCATTACCAGCACCCGATTCTGAACAAGGACACCGGCGTCTATAGCTACGATAAGCTGATCGTGCTGCGAAAGACCCGGATGCCCGCGGTGCTGCTGGAGGCGGGTTCGATCATCAACCGCGATGAAGAACTCAAGATGGGTTCGCCCGAACGCCGCGACATCACCAGCAGCGCCGTCGCGGCCGCGGTGAAGAAATTCTGCGACGCTCGATCGGCCGCCCTTCCCGATGTCGCGGCGAAGGCGCCGGACCATCCGGCGGACAACTCAAAACCCCAAGCGGCGTCGCGATGAGCTTTCGCCGCGTGAATACGATGCCGGGCAGATAGCGGCGCCACATGATCAACCGTATCGGTCTTGTTCTGATCATGATGACGCTGGCAGTTCCGGCTTTGGCGGGCTCCACTCTGCCCCAGGGTTTGCCCAAGGGTTTTGTTTATTTGCGTGATATCGATCCGACGATCGTTCAAGATATTCGCTACGCGGGATCGCATAATTTTGTGGGACGGCCGATCAAGGGCTATCGCGCCGCGGCGTGTATCCTCAGCGAGCGTGCCGCAACGGCCCTTAAAACGGTGCAGGGCATGCTGGCGGAGAAAAAGCTCTCGCTGATCGTCTGGGATTGCTATCGGCCGAAGCGGGCGGTCGATGATTTCTGGCAGTGGAGCAAGGATTCGGCGCGTGCGGAAATGAAGGCGGAATTCTATCCGCGCACCGACAAGCAGAACTTGTTCGCGCGCGGCTATCTCGCCACCCGATCCGCCCACTCGCGCGGCGGTACGGTGGATCTGGGGCTGGTGCCAAGCTCGTTTGCATCCTCGCCGCCGCCGGCTCCGTTGCCGGCGCTCAAGGCGTGCACGTTACCAAAAGGCGAGAGGTTCGCGGACGGAACGATCGATCTGGGCACCGGCTACGATTGCCTTGATGTGCTCGGAAGGACGTCAAACGCTTCGGTCGGCGAGACCGCCCTCCGCAACCGTCAGTTATTGAAATCCACCATGGCAAGAGCGGGCTTTCGTCCCTATGCCAGGGAGTGGTGGCACTTCGAACTGGTCAACGAGCCATATCGTCAGGGATTCGATTTCGACGTCTCGGCCCCGGCTTCATCGAGCGAAAAGCCGGCGCGTTGAACGTCAATGCAATCCCGGATCGAACAAAGATCGATTGGCTCAGCGGACCGTGACATCCACCTGGATCGATGACGTGCCGGTCACCCGCAGCTTTGAACCGGTTACCTGGAGCGTGAACGAGTCCTCGCCGTGGAATTCCGGGCTCGCGAAATACTCGAAGGAAGGTCCGGCGATGGCAACGCGCCCGCCCTTGGGCGCGCCGACCACCGAAACCTGATCGATCAGCATCGCGGCATAACGCACGCCCTGGATACACATCATTCCTGCCCCCAGGTTGAACTTCCAGTTGACGGTGTCATTGGCCAATTGGAATGCGGCGGGCCGCGTCAGGCAGTTGCCCGCGTCAGCGCGGTCCGACCAAACGGCAAAAACCAGGACAGCCAGGAAAACCGGGACCAGCCTGCCGACGATGCTCATGGGTTCAACCTCTTGCAGGATCTGGCGGGGCGCGCTGGCGTGGTTAATATTATGTGTCGGATTTGCACGCGCGGCTGGCGTAACACGTTCTCGGATAGGATTCTTGCGCTGACAGGATTCTCGGGCCGACAGAGGTTTCGACGAGATTATGAATGGCCGAAGGCCACTCGGTCGTGACAATACGGTATCAGAACACTCCCTTTCGGAAAATTAATTTCGATTCAGATTCCCGAAATGTAAACGGTGTAGTCTGATCAGGTTGCGAATGGAGTCGATCGAGACCGGGGCATCTCGCAATGGCGTGAAGCTCTGACCGGAACCGAATTTGCCGGAACCGAATTTGGCGCCCGTCAATTATATCATCGGTGAAATCTGGAGCGGACAATGGCCTCTAGGAAACTCACGGTATTGATCGTTGCCCTCGCGTGTTGCACGTCGCTTCCGGCTTTTGCCAGGGGAGGGGGCGGTGGCGGCTCCGGCACAGGTGCTGGTTCTGGTGCTGGTTCTGGTTCAAGTTCAGGCGCAGGTACCGGTTCTGGCGCAGGATCTTCCAGCGGATCCGCTGCTGCCATTGGGCGTTCCGGAGCGCCCGTGAGCACGCAACCCAACGCTACCTTCCAAAACCCGATCGGAATCGGCCAGGCGGCTCCGGCGGCAACATCCACGACATCCACCACTGGCAGTCAGGGCGCCACACCGTCGAGTGTCGGCATCAGCGGCAGCCAGGGCTCCTCGATTTCCACGACCTCGTCAGCCAGCGGGTCCTCTGCCACCAGCGGCACCGTGAGTTCGAGCGTCGGTACCGTCGGCACCTCGTCGAATGGACTGCCGATCGGGACACCCGGCTCCGGCAAAGGATCTCCGGAAGACCCGTTCTAGCCAGATCCGGATTTCGGTAGCTCTCAGGTCTGTTTGGCGCGCTCGGCCGCGGTCAGACCGGTCAATTTCGAGGCGATGCGCTAAGGGGAACTTTACGAAATCACGTCCAATCTGATGGCTCTGTTTGGAAGATCACCTGATTGATTAAATCCAACGATGGATGGCCATCATGAGTCTTGAAGGACGACGGACAAAAACACAGCGCGAGCCGCGACGCCAAATGGACAAGCGGCCGGCCTGGATCGCGGTCGACGACAAAATGACCGAGATCGATTGCTTCGTATTGGACGTCTCGCCGGGTGGTGCCAGGATCGAGACCGATGCTGCGATCGATGTCAGCGACCAACTGGTATTGGCGCTGGTGCCGAAACATCCGAAGCGCCAGTCATGCGAAGTTGTTTGGCGCAACGGCAAGACATTCGGGATCAAGTTCCTGTTCTGAGATGCGACGCCCGTTTTTTCTCAGGCCTGCGCCGTCAAAACCACGTCGCCCATGAACAACGCGTCGATGCCGGACTTGCGGAACGTGACGATGGCATCCATCGGCGTGCAAACGATCGGCTCGCTGTCATTGTAGGACGTGTTGACCACGCATGGCACGCCGGTACGCGCGAAGAAGCAGGATATCAGCTCGTGAAAATCCGGATTTAAGTCCCGGCTCACGATCTGCACCCGGGCGGTGCCATCCTGGTGCACGACGGCGGGGATGCGACCGCGCTGCTCAGGCTTGACGTCGCACGCAAACAGCATGAACCCGTGACTGGTCGAGTGTGCGCCGCCAATTTCGAACCATTCGTCGGCGTGCTCGGCCATGACGCTCGGCGCAAAGGGGCGAAAATCCTCCCGGTGCTTGACCTTTTGATTGAGGATCGTGCGCATGTCCGGCCGGCGCGGGTCGGCGAGCAGCGAACGGTTGCCGAGCGCGCGCGGCCCGAATTCCATGCGGCCCTGAAACCAGGCGACGATCTTGCCATCGGCGATCATCTCGGCGGCATCGTGCGCCGGGAACTTGCTTCGCCGCGACGTGAGACCGGCGGACTTGACCGCCGCGAGAATTTCGCGCCGGTTGAACGCGGGACCGAGATACGGCGTCGACGAGCCTCGCTCGGGGGCACTCTTTTGCTTCGCGCAATGCACGGCATAGGCGGCGCCCATCGCGGTGCCGGCATCGTGCGGCGCGGAGGGAATGAACACATCGGAGAATTCACCGGATTTCCGCACCAGTTCATTGGTCACGCAATTGAGCGCGACGCCACCGGCAAGGCATAATTTGTCGAACGGCACCTTGCGTTTGAGGCGCCGCACCAGGGCCAGGACCGCCGCATCCGTCGCTTCCTGCAGTGCGGCTGCGATATCGGCATGGTGCGGCAGAATCTCGCCATCGATGTATCGCGGCGGACCGAACACGGCATCCATCTTGGCAAAAAAATTCGGACTGGCGGTGAGAAACTCAGGCGAGACCGCATAGTCCTCCTTGCCGACGCGCAGTGCCTCCTGAAATTTGCGACGGAACACTTCAGGATTGCCGTAGGCTGCGAGGCCCATCACCTTCGAAGCATCGTAATGCGAAAAGCCAAGATGACTGCTGATCACCTCCCACAGGAAGCCGAGCGAGTGCGGATAGTCGAACGTTTCGACGGGCTGGATACGCGCACCAACGGCCTTCGCCAGCGAAGTGCCGGCGATCTCGCCGATCCCGTCGATGGTGAGGATGGCCGCGCGATCGAAGCCTGACGGGAAATAGGCCGACGCGGCATGCGCCATATGGTGGGGCACGAAATGAAAACGCGGCCCAAGCGGACGGCCGAGAAACTCCTCGGCAGCCTCACGCACCTGACCAAGCCGCAGCCGGAACGTTTCTTCAAGCCGCGGGTCCCACCACTCGGGGCGATATTGCTTCCGGCGCATCTGCGGGTTGAACGAATAGGCCACGTGATCGATATCGCCGGCGGTAAGCCCGGCATGGTTCAGGCAGAAACGGATCGCACGTTCGGGCAATTGATGCGGGTTGTCGAATTCTGCCGTCTTGCCATGCTTGATGCGATTGAACCGCTCCTCCTCAACGGCGGCGACGAGCACGCCGTCGACGAGTAATGCCGCGGCCGACTCGTGATACACCGAGTTGATTCCAAGAATGACCACCGGCCTGGCTCCGGTCGTGGGCTTCTTCCGCCCCGCGCGCGTCGTCTTTATCGCCATGTCCACCAACCATCCTTGTGCTACGGCCCGCCGGCCATGAGGACCCGTTGCAGAATATCGAACCTGCCGGGATCAGTCAGCCGGCATCGCTGCGATCTTGCGACGCGTACATATCACGAGATCCCCCAAAGCCGCAGCAGGCAGACGTCCGCCCTCGCAGCCAGCCTGGCGGCGGGCAGTTATTTCCAGTTGCATAAGATGTCGCAGAAGTTGCTGCTTTGGTTCATTCGCGGCGCATGACCGCACCGGCGGATGTCGCTTCTCAGCCGGTTGATGAAGACGCTTGCGGTGCCCTTCAAATCATATTCGCGGCTCGGCACCGATGCTGTGCCCGTCAGGGTCAGCCGCGCGGGCCGCTCGTCGCGATCTGATCGGCGCGTGACGTCCGCGGTAATCGCCGGGCGGAGCACGGCGGCCACTCAATGCGAGCGCGAGAGTGACGCAACGATGGCCCGCAACCTCGCTTCGGGCGTTGCGTCGGGCTTGATCTCGGAGGCGATTATCCGGCTCGAAGGTCCGATCCGGGCTTCGCTCGGTCGATAGCTGAACCGCCTGAGAAAGGCATTATTGAAATGCGAGGCGCTTGAAAAGCCGAAAGCCACCGCAATAGCCTTGATCGTTCGGCTGTCGTTCTTGTCGCTGAGCGCGGCATGTGCGGCTTCCAGGCGGCGGGTCTGAAGATAGCCGGCGACGCCTGCGCTCGATGAGAACGCCCGGTACAATGTCGCGCGCGATATCGCAAGGTCCCGCGCGATCATGGCCACGGTCAAGTCGCGCGCGCCGATCCGCTCCTCGATATATCGCCCGACCCGTTGGCGGATCGCCGTCCCGAGAACCGGATCAGACGGATATTGCTCGATCGGCAGTCCCGACAGGCAGGCCGTAATCATCTTGACCGTCACATTCGAGAGCGTCTGCACGTCCGCAAGGTCTGCCGACGGAAGCTCCCGCGCCAGCGACAAGAGATATTCCGTCAATATCCGGCCTGCCGCCGACCCGATCAGCGCGCCGTGGAGAACTGGCACTTCGCCCATCTCGGCTTGCAGCATGCGCCCCGCGACGACGACCTGCACGGTGCGCGCGGGCATCATGTCCGCCTTCGCAGGCTGTCGCCAATCGATGGCAACGATCTGTCCGGAATTGACCGTCAGGCTGCGGCTCTCGAACGTGAGTTCGACAACGCCCTCCACGACCAGCAGGAACGAATAGTTCTTCGGTTGAGCCAACCTGTCTTTGGCGAAGTAACTGTGGCTCGATCCGATGTCTCCGACGATGACGACGATCTCGCCGAGCGACCATGCGTCGACCTTGGCCGAGAATGGCGCGCCGGCCTCGGCCGCGGGCCGTGAGACGTCGAATCCCACGACGGCCTGGCACCACTGGTCGAATTGGTCAGGCACCGGATGGCGTTGCGTGTCCACATGCGTGGACGGGATTCGGCTGGTCATGGCGATTATCGAACCCTGCGAAAATAAGAGACGCTGAGACAATGCGTGAGACGCCGCGACAATTGTCCGCTTGCGGTTCACCCGCCATAAATTTCCTTTGCAGGCAAGCTTTTCAGCGTGGGCAACCCTGATCGCCCGAGTGGCGCCAACGTGCGGGCACGCGCTGCACGAATTATGCGTGTGAAGGGGTATTCGTGACAGCCACAAGCGATAGCATCAACAACACCCAGCCCTCGTTCGTTCTGAACCAGGTTGTCTTCGAAGACGGGCCTTTCCCCAGCCGCACCGGCGACCCGACCGCCGACCCCGGCGGAATTCCGCTGGGCGCTATCAGGACGTTCACCTTGGTAGGGAGCTTTGATCCTCCGGCGCTGGGCCAGTCCGTGGCTCTCAGCCAGAACTCCGCGCTGTTTTCGTTGCTCGGCGCCGCTTTCGGCGGCAACGGTGTGACTACATTCGATCTGCCGAACCTGGCGGGGCGAGTGGCGGTCGGTGCCGGAAACGGACCGTCCGCCACCGTGACTCTGGGGGAAACTTACGGTCAGAACGCAGTGACCCTGACGACGGCGAACGTGCCGGTCAACGGCGGCGGCGGCGGCCAAGGCTATACCAACGATCAGTCATCGCTGGCAGTTGAATATCTGATCAATGTCGGCGGCAATGGCACGGGTTTCGATGCCCCCGGCATGATCGTGCCATATCTCAGCGACGTTGCGCCCGACGGCTACCTGTTTGCCAACGGTCAGGTGCTGTCGATCTCCCAATATCCGGACCTCTATGCCGCGATCGGCAACACCTATGGCGGTAACAAGAGGGCGGGCACCTTCGCGCTGCCCGATCTGCAGGGACGCACCATTGTCGGTGCCGGCGGCTCGGAGAGCCTCGGCACGATCACTGGCTCGGACTCGACGACGCTCACCGCGGCAAACCTGATCAACAGCACACCGATAAACAACCAGCAGCCGTCGCTGGCGCTTACCTATATGATGTACACGGCCTCGGATGGGCCAGTTGTTCCGTCATCGGGAGCGCCCTTGGCCGATACGCCCTATCTCGGCGAGATCATGGCGTTTGCCGGGACTACGGTCCCCGCCGGATGGACCGTCGCTGCGGGGCAAATTCTTTCGATCTCGTCAAATGGACCGCTCTATTCCGAGATTGATGCGGTTTTTGGCGGCGACGGCCGAAGCACCTTCGCATTGCCGGATTTGCGCGATCGCGATGTCGTCGGGCTCGGCGGAAATGATGGGCTCGACCAGACCTTCGGAGCCAACAGTTACACGGTTGCGGAAGATGCCCTGGCGCCGCCGACGTTCAATTTCTTCAACGCGAACGCGCAGACCCTGCAGTTTGCTCCCGTTCTGCTCAATAGCCAGGCGACTGTCTACGACTTCACGAACAATTCGGAGAATGACTACGGCAACACCGAAATAATCATTGCGCGGGACGGCGGCGTGACCGTCGATGACTCGTTGGGTATCACCGGCGACAGCACTATCACTGTCGACGGACCGAATCTCAAAGTGAACGGCAAGGAGTTCGGCACCTTCGCGGATGCCAACGGCAAGCTGACAATTCAGTTCACCGACACGGCGGCGACCGCGACGACGGCGCTTGTCAACGACGTCCTGCAACATGTCACTTATGTCAATGACAGCACCGCTCCACCGACCGCCATTACGTTCGACTATTCATTTATCGGGCCCGACGCCACCGCCGCCGACGCCAGCGTCGTCGTGAACATCATCGGGGTGCCGGTGCTGAACGACCTGACGACGCCCGCGAGCTACTCGGAGGGCGCGGATCCGACGGGGCTCGCGGAAGGCGCCTTCGTGAGTGACGCCGGCGTCCGAAGCATCACGGTTTCGATTACGGGCGGCACCTTCGCGGGCGACGGCGATATCCTGCAGTGCTACAGCATCGACCCCAGCTTGTCGGCCGTCTACGATCCGGCCACCGAGACGTTGACGCTGGCGACCTTGCCAGGCTCCTCCAACGCGGCACTGGGTACCGATCTGGACTATATCGGCTTCCAATCGACCAGCACCAACCCGACCAATTATGGCGCCGATGCGACCCGCACCTTGACCTGGCAAGTCACGGACGGCAACGGCAATGTCGGCCCTACGGTGACCACCACCATCGACATCACCGCCGTAAACAACGCGCCGTCGCTGGGCGGCGTGCCGACCGCGGCGAACTTCGCTTATTCCGGCCCGGCGGTGGTGCTGGCGCCGAACATCTCCGTCACCGACCCGGACAACACCACACTCGCGGGCGTCACGGTGGCGCTCACCGGCGGTTTCACCGGCGACGGCGACATCCTGGGCTTTGACGCATCGGGTACGACTATTTTTGGGCGCTATACCCAGTCGACCGGGACGCTGACACTGACAGGCGCGGATACGCTGGCGGACTACCAAAGAGTGCTGCGCACGCTGACTTTTGATACGGCGAATGCGGATCCTACCGACCACGGCGCTGATCCGACCCGCATTATCACCTTCACGGCAAACGACGGCAGCAGCAGCCAAAATCTCGGCGTGGCGAGCGAAACCATCGATCTCACGCCGTGCTATTGCCCCGGCACGCTGATCCGGACGGCCTGCGGGCAAAAGCCCGTCGAGCAGCTCAAGGTCGGCGACAACGTCATGACCGCTTCCGGTGAGGCGCGGCCGGTCAAATGGATCGGCCGACGCAGCTATGCCGGGCGTTTCGTCATGGGCCGCAAGGATATCCTGCCGGTCTGCATCAAGGCCGGAGCACTCGACGAAAACGTGCCCAAGCGCGATCTCTGGATCTCGCCGCATCATGCGATGTATCTGGATGGCGTGCTGATCGAAGCCAGGGACCTCATCAACGGCGTTTCTGTCGTGCAGGCCGAGCGCGCCGACAGGGTCGAGTATTTCCACATCGAGCTCGACAGCCACGACGTCATCATCGCCGAAGGCGCGCCGTCGGAAAGCTACATCGACGACGATAATCGCTTCCTGTTCCACAATGCGCGGCAATACCAGTCGCTTTATCCGGACGCGGTCGCGAAGCCGGTTCGGTATTGCGCGCCGCGCCTCGATGATGGCTATGAAGTTGAATCGGCGCGGCGGCGCATTGCGCGGCGGGCGGGACTGACGCGCGGCAACGAACAAAAGGTCGGCGCATTGCGCGGCTATATCGACCTCGCAAGCCCGCGCTGCATTGCCGGCTGGGCGCAGAACATCGATTATCCCGAAGCGCCGGTGTGTCTCGACATCTATGTCGGTAGCCGGTTGATCGGGCAGGCGCTTGCGAACGGCTACCGTGAAGATTTGAGGCGAGCGGGCCTCGGCAGTGGCCGCCATGGCTTCGCGTTCACGCCTCCGGCAGAGCTAAGCATTGATGCCGATAGAGCGGAGGTGCGCCGCTCGCTCGATGGCGCCGCGATTAGATCCCGAGCGGCCTCCCAACGGACATTGCGGCAACGCACCGTCGCGTCGAACTAAAGTCCGCATACGAACAGACGCCTAGTTCGGTTTGGCGGTCTCGGCGGTCGCCGGCGCGCTGGCGGGGGGCCCGGCCTCAGGTGCTGCAGGCTTTCGGCCGCCGCCGGTAAAGCGTTCGATCACCGACTGCACGGCGTCGCGGGTCTTGCGGTCCTTGACGGCGTCGAGCAGCGGCGCCGACGCCGGCGAGCGCCGGATCAGGATATCGGGGTCCGGAAAGATCAAGGGATCGTCCCACGGGCCCTGCACCACGAACGGCAATTCGAATCCGGGCGGGGTGTTCGGCGCCGAAACCAGGCTGGCGGTGCCCTTTAAATCATATTCGCGGGTCGGCACCGATGCGGTGCCGGTCAGGGTCAGCCGCGCGGCCGGGCCTTCGACCCGGATGTCCTCGGCGGTGGCGACGCCATCGCTGAATTTCACCGCGACATTCAGGCTGTCGTAGCGGGTCGAGCCGTTGCGGAAATTGCCGCCGCCGGACAGCGGCCGCCGCTCCAGCCGCTTCAGCAATTGCTCGGCGTCGAAGCCTGCGATGGCGCCGTCATGGCCGGTCAGGGTCGCGGTGCCATCGAGCGATTGCGCCAGCCCGAACGGGCTCGAGCCCGACGCCACCAGCGAAACGTTGAGGTTGCCGCGGCCGGACAGCTTGTTGATGCCGAACAATTCGCTGGCGCAGGCCTGCAGGTCGACGTCGGTGAACTGGAACTGGGCCTTGACGTCGGCGATCGCATCCGAGCGCGCGATCCCGAACGAGCCGCGGGCGATGCCGCCATACATCTGCGCCTCGCCGATGCTCAGCGCCAGCGCGCCGTTGCGTAAATTGGCGCCGAGCGCGGTGCGCCCCAGTTTCGACGGGCCGACCGTGACTTTCGCGGCCGATAGCCGCATGTCGAGGTCGGTGGTCGACAGCGAATTCAGATCGAACAATTGCCGGTTCCAGTCGCGCGCGCCGCTGGCGAGCAGCCGGAAGGTCGAGATATAGGGCGTGAAGTCGAGGTTACCTGCGGCGAGCGTCGCCTGCAGCGTCTGGCGGCCGTTATTGGTGTAGGTCATCACGCCCTCGGCGACATTGCCGTCGAGTTCGACATTAACATTGGTCAGCGCAATCGATGCGCCCACGACATTGGCGCGGGCCTTCAGCGCGAAGCGGCCGAACCCGCCGCTGCCGGGCGGCGCCTGGCCGGCCCAGCGCAGCGCGTTGCGCAGCGACGCGCTGTCGACGGTCAGGGTGCCTTCCATCATCATGCTGCTGCGGTCGGAGACGGTGCCGTCGAACGCCAGTTTGAGCGGCGCGCTGACAATGCGGGCCTTCAGGCCGGAGCGGTCGCCGGAAAGTGCTGCGACGAAATCGCTGGCGCTGATGCTGCCGTCGACGCGTTCACCGCGCCAGTCGAATTGTCCGGTTGCGGCAAAAGAGCGCGAGATCGACGGCCAGGCCAGCGACAGATCGATATCGTCGAGGCCCTCGGTCACATGATTGGCGGCATCCTCGTAGGCCAGCACCCCGTCCTGGATCCGGATTTCCGAAAACGACAATTGGTTGGCGGCGCCCGGCTTCATGGTGCGCGCAATGGTCTCGATGAACGGCGTCCAGTTGCTCTCGCCGTTGGCATCGCGGACGACATGGATATGCGGCCGCAACATCATGACGTCGGCGATTTCGAAGCGCTGCAGCAACAGCGGCAACAGCCGCAGGTTCGCGGTCAGCACGTCGACGCTGAGCGCGGGGTCGGCGGTGCCGCCGCCCTTCAGCCCGACGTCATGGAAGGAGACATAGCTCGCCGGAAACACCGAGACGTCGATATTGCCTTTGACCACCAGGTCGAGACCGGTCACGGCCCGAATCTGGGCCTCCACCGCCTGCCGCAGGGCATCCCGGTTGAGGAACCATGACATCGTGATCAGGCCGATCAGCGCCAGGCCGAGAAAGGCCGCAACCGGCATCCCCAGGCGCTTTATTCCTTGGGCCATCGTCAAAGACATATCCTGGTCGGGTTGGTGTCGCGTGGTCGTTGCTGAAAGGACAGGCAGGGCCTTAAGGCGCCTTGCCAGCCTATGCAACTTGCGGGGTTTTCTTGACGCTTTCAAGGCCATAGCAGCGCTATACCAGCGTTCCTGGCATCGCTTTGGTCTCGACTTTCCTGTCATTGACGCGTCGCGAAGATTTCGCCTAATAATCCCAGCCAGTGTCCCGGAACCGTCATATGCTGCCGGCGGACACGTCCCACTCGATCAGGTCGCATTTCATGAAAAAGGTCTACCCAGACGCCAAATCGGCACTCGATGGCATTTTGAAGGACGGCATGATGATCATGTCGGGCGGTTTCGGCCTCTGCGGCATCGCCGAGACGCTGTCGGACGCGATCCGGGATTCCGGCGTCAAGAACCTGACCGTGATCTCGAATAATGCCGGCGTCGACGGCATCGGATTGAGCCGGTTGCTGGAGACGCGGCAGATCAAGAAGATGATCTCGTCCTATGTCGGCGAGAACAAATTGTTCGCCCAGCAATTTCTCGCGGGCGAACTGGAACTCGAATTCAACCCGCAGGGCACGCTGGCCGAGCGGATCCGCGCCGGCGGCGCCGGCATTCCGGCGTTCTACACCAAGACCGGCGTCGGAACCCTGATCGCCGAGGGCAAGGAAGTGAAGGAATTCGACGGCGAGAAATATCTGATGGAGCGCGGGCTGTTCGCCGATTTGGCCATCGTCCACGCCTGGAAGGGCGATACCGCCGGCAATCTGGTCTATCGCAAGACCGCGCGTAACTTCAATCCGATGATGGCAACCGCGGCGAAGTACACCGTCGCCGAGGTCGAGCATCTGGTGCCGGCCGGCGAGATCGATCCCGACCACATCCACACCCCCGGCATTTTCGTCAAGCGCATCATCGACGTCGGTGGCGCGAAGAAGCGTATCGAATTCCGCAATACTCGCCCGCGTCCCACGGCGTAAGCGCGACACAGCGCATGATCCGGAAAAGTGGCAACCGGTTTTCCGACGAGATCATGCGCCAACTAAAGAGCTTTTAGCTGGAGATCATCATGGCCTGGACCCGTGAACAGATGGCCGCCCGCGCCGCCAAGGAATTGCGCGACGGCTACTACGTCAATCTCGGTATCGGCATTCCGACGCTGGTATCGAACTACATCCCCGACGGCATCGACGTTAATCTCCAGAGCGAGAACGGCATGCTCGGCATGGGGCCGTTTCCCTATGAGGGTGAGGAAGATCCCGATCTGATCAATGCCGGCAAGCAGACGGTCTCTGAATTGCCGTCGACCAGTTATTTCTCCAGCGCCGAGTCCTTCGGTATGGTGCGCGGCGGTCATATCGACCTGTCGATCCTCGGCGCGATGCAGGTGGCGCAGAATGGTGATCTCGCCAACTGGATGATCCCCGGCAAGATGGTCAAGGGCATGGGCGGCGCGATGGATCTGGTCGCGGGTGTCAAGCGCGTCGTGGTGGTGATGGAGCATTCCGCCAAGGACGGCGCCAAGCTCTTGAAGCAGTGCAATCTGCCGCTGACCGGCGAGAAGGTGGTCGACATGGTGGTCACTGACCTCGCGGTATTCACCATCGACAAGCACGGCAAGGACGGCATGGCGCTGATCGAGCTCGCCGACGGCGTCACGCTCGACGAGGTGAAGTCGAAGACCGAAGCCGAGTTCCGGGTGGCGCTGAAGAACGCCTGAGCGTTACCCCGGCGGGTGCCCGTAGGGTAGGCGACCCTTGTTGGGATGGGTTGAGCTCTTCGCGAAACCCATCTTTCGCAACGAAGCGGATGGGTATCGCTTCGCTCCACCCATTCTACGGCGTGCTGTTGGCGTCGTGCGCACCTTGCACCACGAAATACCCCGAGCAGGCCCGATGCCCAGCTAGGGCGATGCCTTTTCGCGATCGAGGCGATGACGATTTAGTATTATCGCGATCACGGCCCCGGTGCTAGCCTCGCCCCCGGAAACGATCCGACGTCTTCAAAAGCCGCTGCAACGACAACGGCAAGTCGGACACCCCGGGGGAAGCATGGCCGACGTCACGTTGGGTGCCCAAGGTAATCTTGAAGGCGCGGCTCAGCGCAGCGCAGCAGACAGGGCTTCAGGCTCAGGCGACGATACCCAGGGCTGGCTGGTTTCGATCGAAAAATCTCCGCTGACGCTGCGCTATTACCTGACCATCGCGCTGATGGTGGTTCAGGAGATGTTCGAATTCTACGATTTTTTCCTGGTCGGCTATCTCGTCTCGGTGCTGGCGCCGAGCTGGCACCTGACCTACGGCCAGAGCGCGCTGATGCTGCTCTCATCCGGCGTCGGGGCCATCGCAGGATCGCTGGTCGGTGGCCGGCTCGCCGATGTCGTCGGCCGCAAGAAGATGATCTGGGGCGGCGGATTGATCTTCTCGTTCGGTGCCGCCGGATGCGCCATGATCCCCGACGGCGCCTGGATCCTGTTTTCGCTGTTACGTTTCGTGGTCGGCTTCGGCATGACGGCCGCGGTCAGCGCGCAAAGCCCACTGATCGTGGAGATTACGCCGACCCGCTTCCGCACCTTCATTTCGAGCCTGATGGTGGCGCCGGTGGCGCTTGGCACGCTGTTCGCGGCGTTGATCGCGGCCAACCTGCTGCCGGCGATCGGATGGCGCGGCGTTGCCGCGACCGGGGCGCTGCCGATCATCACGTCGCTGCTGATCGCATGGGTGGCGCCGGAGTCAGTGCGCTGGCTGTTGTCGCGCGGCCGCAACGCCGACGCTCGCCGGGAAGCGGCCAAGATCCTCGGCGTCCCGCCTGACAGCATCACGCTGCCGAACGCCAAACAAACCACTGCGACGTCGGCGCCGCTGCGGGAATTGTTCCGGGACCAGAAGCGATTCTGGTGGGTGGTGGTGATCTGGGTCGGTGTTTCGACCGGAACCTATGGCGTCGCCCTGTGGGGGCCGACCATCCTGTCGCAATTGCTCAAGATCACGCCGCATGATGCCGCGCATTATTTCGTGTTCGCCAGCCTTGCTTCGTTCGCCGGTCGCATCCTGTTCTCGGTGCTGCCGCTCTATCTCGGACGCCGAGGTGCCGCGCTGGTGGGCAGTTTTGCATCCACCGCGATCATGCTGGCGATCGTGTTGTTCTATCGCGAGTTCGTCGCCGGATGGTCGGTGGTCGCGCTGCTGATGGTGTTCGGGGCGGCGTTCTACAGCGGCCTGTTCGCCAACATCTCGCCCTATGTGATCGAGGCATTTCCGGTGTCGCTCGGGGCCCGGGCGGCCGGGTTGGCGCAGGCTTCCAACGGCGTCGGCAAGATCCTGGGGCCGCTATGCCTCGCCTTGATCGCGGGCAGCAGCGACGTGGTTTCGCCCAAGGCCACCGCCGATTCGATCGCGCCGGCGTTCCTGTTCATCGCGGCCTGCGAATTCGCGGCTTTGATCGCGCTATGGGTCTATCGCAAGGAAACCCACGGCAAGCCGATGCAGTTTGATTAGGTAAATCGTGGGGCGGGTTATTAGCCACCCCACGGATTCCACCTGATCAGACTGTCGCTGTCGCGACCTCTTCAAGCCCGCGATTGCGCGGCTCGACGCCCCAGACCCACACCACCACGATCTGAACCACCACCAGGCCGATCATCAGCCAGACCACGCCCGGCAACTGGTAGGATGCCATCAGGGCACCGACGATGAAGGGCGAGACCACGGTGGCGCCGCGTCCGAGCGTGTTGCAGATGCCGTTGGCGCGCAGCCTGATCTCGGTCGGAAACAACTCCGTGGTATAAACGCCGAACAGGATCGCGGTCTGCACATAAATCGCGACGATCAGGACGAAGCCGACACTCAACACCACCTCCGGGTCGGACGCGGCGTTGAAGCGGGCATAGACGTAGCCCGTGACGATGGTGACGATCGAGGCCCCGATGATGCTCGGGCGCCGCCCGATGGCGTCGGACAAATAGGCGCCGAGCGCGCAGCCGACCAGCGATGCCGCGGATAGCACCAGCGTATAGGCCAGCGAATTGGCGATGGTCAGTCCCTGGCGCAGGAAGAACTGCGGCAGGAAGATCACGAAGCCAAAAATCAGGGTATTGATGGTGATCAGCACCCAGGAGCCCACGATCATGCGTTGCAGCAGTGGCGGCTTCAGCATGTCGGAAGCGGTGACCTGGGCGACGGGCGCCGGCACCACCAGCGGCGGCAGCGGTTGGCCGCCGCCGGATTCCTTTTCGATCACCTGCATCAAGGCCTCGGCTTCCTCGTTGCGGCCCTGCGATTCCAGCCAGCGCGGCGATTCCGGCAGATTCTTGCGCAGATACCACACGATCAGCGAGCCGACGCCGGCAATGACGAACATCGGGCGCCAGCCAAAGTTCGGGATAATCAGATAGCCCAGCAGCGCGGTCACCGGGAAGCCGGTCACCGTCAGGAACGCCATCATCGACAGCCAGCGCCCGCGCGTCTTCGGCGGAACGAATTCGGTCAGCGTCGAATAGCCGACGACGATTTCGGCGCCGAGGCCGAGGCCCTGCAGGAAGCGACAGATGATCAGTTGGTTCATGTCCTGCGAGAACGCCGCCGCCAGCGACGCCAATCCGAAAATCAGCAAATTGATCTGATAGGTGAAGCGGCGTCCGAGTCGGTCGCCGACAAATCCGGTAATCAGCGCGCCCACCGTCATACCAACGAAGGTCAGCGAAATGAATTGCAGGTTTTGCGGCACGGTCGAGAATTTGCTCTGGACCGCCGATGCCAGCACGCCACCGGCGATGTACAGATCGTAGCCGTCGAAAAACATGCCGGCCCCGACCAGCCAGAAAATCCGGTAGTGAAACGATGAGATCGGCAGCCGGTCGAGTCGTGCGCCGGCGTTTACTGCAAGAGCCATATGAGTGTTCCCCCCTTGATGTTGCATGACGGCGCCGGTCTTCTGTGGACGCGGTGTGGACGCCGGTGATTTGTTCAGTTCAATTCGTTCAGTTCAGCCGCCGTTGCGTCGCGGTTTCGCGGTACCAGTCGAACGGCGCGTCGTGGGTCGCGACCATCACGCTCTTGGTGTTGAAATGGTCGTCGAAACTCTCGGTGCCGCCTTCGCGCCCGATGCCGGAGTCGCCGACGCCGCCCCAGGGCGAGGCCGGGTCGAGCCGATGGTGATCGTTGACCCAGACGATGCCGGCCTTGACCGCGGCGGCGACGCGATGGGCGCGTCCGACGTCATTGGTGCGGATCGCGGCCGCAAGCCCGAACGGTGAATCATTGGCGAGCCGCAACGCGTCGGCTTCGTCCTTGAACGGCGTCACCGAGGTAAAGGGCCCGAACACTTCCTCCTGGAAGATGCGCATGTCGGCTTTCACGTCGGCAAACACCGTTGGCTCGACGAAGAATCCGCCGTCATGTCCCGGCACCCTGGCGGCAACGCCGCCGGTGACCAGCCGCGCGCCGTCCTCATGGCCGAATTTTGAATAAGACAATACGCGATCGCGCTGCTTGGCCGAGATCACCGGCCCCAATTGCGTGGTCGGATCGAAGGGATCGCCGATCCGGATGGTTTGGGTCTTGGCCTTCAGCCGCTCGACGAACTCGTCATAGATCGACGCCTGCACGATGTGGCGGGAGGCGCAGATGCAGGTCTGACCGGCGCCGATGAAGGCGCCGAACGCCGCATAGTTGACCGCGCGATCGATGTCGTAATCGTCGAACACCATCACCGGCGTCTTGCCGCCAAGCTCCATGGTCTGATGCGCGAACACCTTGGCGGCCGCGGCACCCGCGATGCGGCCGGCTTCGGTGCCGCCGGTCAGCACCAGCTTGTCGATATCGGGGTGTTCGGCCAGCATCCTGCCGGCGCTGGGCCCAAGGCCGAGCACGATATTGAAGACGCCGGGCGGCAAGCCCGCTTCGGTGAAGATCTGCGCCAGCTTCAAGGTGGTCAGCGGGGTGTATTCCGACGGTTTGACGACGGTGACGCAGCCGCTGGCCAGCACCGCGGCGAGCGACTTGCACAGGATCATCAGGGGATGATTGAACGGCGTGCAGTTGGCGACGATTCCGATCGGCGTCCGCAGCGTGTAGTTCAGATAAGAGCCTTCGACCGGAATCACGGAATCGCGCCGCGACAGCGCCAGCCCCGCGAAGTAACGAAAGAAATCCGGCAACCGGGAGAGCTGCGCGCGGGTTTCGTTGACCGGGCGGCCGTTGTTGAGCGTCTCCAGCCGGTACAGCGTGTCGAGGTTAGCCTCGAACGCGTCCGCCAGCCGGTTGACCAGCCGGGCCCGGGCACGGATGTCCATGCCGCCCCAGGCCTTGCCTTCGAACGCGGTGCGCGCGCTCTTCATCGCGCGATCGATGTCCGCGGCGGTCGAGTCCGGAATCCGCGCGATCACGTCGCCGGTTGCGGGATTGCGCACATCCAGCATCGCGCCGTTGCCGGCCTCGCTCTCGCGGCCGTCGACGAAATTGCCGTGGATTGCAACGTCGCTCGCGGCGGGCCTGGCGGGGATATTCATGCGTCTCTTCCTTCGACAATCACGGCGTTGCGTTTCAGCGCCGGCAGCACGCGTTTTTCGGTTTGGGCGACATGCGCCTTGATGAGGCGGGTCGCGGTTCGCGCATCGCGCCGCTGCATCGCGTCGATCACGGCGACATGCTCGGCGACGAGCTGCGCCGGGTCGTGACCCCTGAGATTGGTGATGCTGACGCGGACCAGGCGATCGGCCTGTCCGATCAGGTCGCACAACGCCGCCGCCATGCGGCGGTTGCCCGAGGCATGCGCCAGCGCGGAATGAAAGCCGCGGTTGTAGGCGATGAAGTCTTCATGCTCGCCGGCGAAACGGCGGAATTCGTCCAGCGCCCCCAGCACCTGATCGCTGGCGCTCTCGATCGCCTCGATGACGCAAGCGGGCTCCAGCGCCTGCCGGAATCGCAGCAGGTCGCGGGCATCGGCGAGCGAGATCGGATTGACCCGATAGCCCTGACGCGGCTGCACGGTGACGAGATGCTCGCGCTCGAGCCGCAGCAACGCCTCGCGCACCGGCTGGCGGCTGACCGCGTAGCGCTCGGCCAGATCCTGCTCCCGCATATCATCGCCCGGTGCAAAGTGGCAGGTCAGGATATCAGATCGCAGGTGTTCATAGACATTATCCCGCAAAAGCATCAATAATTTCCTCGATGGAGGTCTTATTTATGCAGTCGTGAAATATCACGTCAAGCGATAAAGGCTTGAAAAGACGGAATTTTGATTTATCAATTGGCAGCAGGGGCGGCCAAGGCCGGACTGGACGTCTTCGACGCCAGGATTCTCGGACCGCCAAAATTCGTACCCCGAAAGAGAGACCGCATGGACCGGCTTTTCGCCAACGGCACCATCAACGCAGCGCAGGCCGGCCAAGGGCGTCCGCTGTTCCTGTTGCACTCGCTGCTGTCGGATCGCGCCAGTTTCGATGCCATTACGCCTGAACTATCGAAGTCGTTTCGCGTGATCGTTCCGGAACTGCCGGGCTTTGGACAATCGCCCGCGGTCAGCGGCGGTCTTGCCGCCGTTGCCGACCGGATGGCGGAGGCGGTGAGGGACGGCGCCGGCGGCCAAGGGGCCATCGTGCTCGGCAATGGTTATGGCGGCTTTGTCGCGCTGCAGATGGCGATCCGCCATCCCGGCATCGCCGCCAAATTCGTTCTCGCCGATTGCGGCGCGGCGTTCTCGGAGCCGGGCCGCGAGGCTTTTCGCAACATGGCGGCGGCGGCAAAGGCCAAGGGCCTCGCCGCGATCACGGATGTCGCGATGCGCCGGTTGTTTGCCCCGGAATTCCAGGCGGAGCATCCCGATCTGATGGCCGATCGCCGCGAGGCGTTCCTGAAAACCGATCCGGAGGTGTTTCGCGACGCCTGTGCCGCGCTGGCCGAGCTCGATCTGCGGCCCCAATTGTCTGATGTAAAAGTCCCGGTGCTGGTGCTGGTCGGCGAGCACGACGAGGCGACGCCGCCGCCGATGTCCCATGAATTGGCGGCCGGCCTGCCGCGGGCGCGGCTTCTGATCATCCCGGGTTGCGCGCACGTGCCGCAACTGCAGGCGCCGGAATTGTTTCTCGAGTCGATCGGCGATTTTCTGTCCGCGCCCGCCGTCGCGACGGCGTAAGCGCCGCGGGCTGTTTTGTCAGAGCATGATCTTTTCGGAAAACCGGTTCCCACTTTTCCGGATCATGCTCTAAGCCCTTGCCATCGCGTGCGGGAACAGCACTTCGATCAGGGTGCCGGAATGGCCGCCGGTCTTGATCTGGAATTGGGCGCGGTTGGCCTCGACCAGCGCCTTGGTCAGCGACAGGCTGACGCCGGATGAGTCGGAGGCCTGATCGGTCGGCGCGCCGGTCCGGAACGGCTCCATCGCGGCGGCGACTTCGTTGTCGTTGAGGCCGTGGCCGGTATCGCGCACCCGCAACACCACTTCGCCGCGATCCGACAACGCGGTCGAGACGATGACCTGGCCGCCGGCATTGGCGAGATGAATCGAATTGCCGATCAGATTGAGCGTGATCTGGCGCAGCGCGCGGGCATCGGCCATCACCGGCGGCAGCATATGCGCCAGCGAGGTGCGGATGATGATGCGTTCGCGATTGGCCTGCGGCTGCATCACCGCGACGCATTGCTCGACCAGGTCGTTGAGGTTCTGGTTGGTGAAGGCGAGGTCGAGCTTGCCGGTCTCGATCCTGGAGAGATCGAGCAGATCGTTGATGATGGCGATGACGCGCTCGCCGGAGGCGCGGATGTCCTTCATGTATTCGACGTAACGCTCATTGCCGAGCGCGCCGAACCGTTCGCCGATCATCACTTCGGCAAAGCCGATGATGGCGTTGAGCGGCGTGCGGACCTCGTGGCTGATCCGCGCCAGCATGTCGCCCTTGGCATTGGCGGCGCGATCGGCCAGCCGCCGCGCCTCGCGCAATTCGCTCTCGCTGTTCTTGCTCTGTGACAGATCGCGGAACACCGCGAAGAAATTCGGGCCATGGGCCTGGGTTCGTCCCATCGTCATCGAGACCGGGATCAGCCCGCCGCTGCTGACGCGGGCCAGCAGATCGCGGCCCTGTTCGAGCAGGCTGGAAATATCGGCGCCCTCGACGCTTTGCAGATAATCGCGCACCGCGGGCGCGCTTTCCGGCGCGAACAGGTCGGTGAGATTGTGCTGCACCAGCTCGTTGCCGTCATAGCCGAACAACGCTTCGGCGCTGCGGTTGCAGGAATTGATGTTGCCTTCCGCATCGAACATCAGGATGCCTTCGGCCGTGGTATCGAGAATCGCCGCGAGTTCCTCGGCATTGGCGTGGCCGACCGGGGAGGGTTCGGAAGCCGCGACGGATTCTGACATCACGACGGGTTCGTTGTCGGCTTCATCGTCGATGGCTGGCGCGGTAAGTGCCGCGGCTATCGTCGAGCTTGCGACCGGCGAGGCCGAAAAGATCAGCGCCAGCGCCTGCTCGTCATCCCATTCGATGGTGTAGAGATGCGCTTGCGTCGAGGCCGGCGGCGTGTGTTCGGGAGCGGCTTGCGTCGCGGAAATCGTCACCGGCGTGCCGGTGTCCGACGTGCTGCTGGCGCTCGATACGCCGGGCTCGACATAGAGCGCATCGAGGCCACCGGCCTCTTCCAGCGCGTGCAGGCTGGCATACCCCATCCGCCGCAGGAACGCGGCGTTGGCATAGAGCAGCCGGTCGAGCCGGTAGATCAGCACGCCGACCGGCAACAGATCGAGCAGCGCCTTGTCGCGGCGACTTTCACCGCGCGGCGGCGGTTCGGGGCGGGTCAGCCAGCCGGGTTGCTCGTTGACCTCAGGTGCTTTTTCAGCGGCGGGTGCTTCGATGATGGCTTCCGGCGCGCTGGAGATTTCCGGCGTGCCGGGTGTTGGTTCGGGCTGCGGCGCGGCCCCGATGCCGTTCTCGCGTTCAAGCCGCTCGGCCAGTTGGCGGGCGAGTTCGTTGAAGGCGTTGTTTTCCACCGGCGTCAGCACCGGCGCTTTCGGGTCGATCGGCCGAAATTGCAGGATGTTCTTGGGCGGTTCCACGGGGGTTTCCAAATCGGTTGGTTGTGAAGTCTCTGAAGCAATGGTCGCAGGCAATTCAGGCGGAGGAGGTGCGACGACATCGGCCGAAAGCGCTTGGGCCGAAAGCGCCTGCCGCGTGGGCGGCGCAGGCGGGTTGAACAATTCGTAGCGGCGCAACGCCTCCAGCCGCGACAGGCCATCGAGGTCGCGGCAGACGCCAAAACCGCGATAGCCCGCGAAGTTGCGTTCGCGGTCGAGGATCGGCAGGCCCGACAGCTCCACCGGCAAGCGGCCGCCGCCATCGACCGGCCAGTTCAGCGTGATGCCGCTCCAGGTGTCGTGGGTCGCGACCGCCTTGAGCACGCGGCCCTCGGGATCGAGCGCGAAGCTGGCTGCGATGTCGCTCCACAGCCGGCCGAAGCTGGCCGCGGTGTGCGAGCCGATCAGCCGGTTGAATTCATCAGAGCCGAGCGAGAAGCGGCCTTCGGCATCCATCTGCCACATGAAGCGCAACGGAATGCTGCGCGGCGGCGGCGGAGATTCGTCGTGCCACGGGGGCGGTTCAATCGCTTCGTCGTGTACCGGCGCGGACTCTTCGGCCCCGATGGGAGCTGTTTCAGGTGAAGGCTCGTCGGCGACCGCTTCGACATAAGGTGAAGGCTCGTGAAGTGGAGTTTCTTGCGGTGAGGGCTCGTCGCGATGCGCGGGTTCATCCGAATGAACGGCTTCATCCTGATGAACCGCGATCATGGGCTCCGGCGTTTCCAGGAACTGTTCGGCACCGGGCTGTTGCGGTTGCGACGTCAATTCATCGACCAAGGCGAACTCGGCCGGCGCTTCGCCTGACATCGCCGGCGCCTCGTAGTCGGGCGCCGGATGCGACACAGGATCAACAGACTCGGACTCAACAGACTTGGGTTCAAGAGATTCGGGTTCAGCCGGCACCGGCTCAACCGGCGCAGCCTCAACGGTCTCCGTCAGCGGTTCGGCGAATTCATCGACCATGGCAAATCCGGCCAGCGCCTCGTTCGTAGGCGCGGAGGCTTCCGAATCCGCGGAAGCTTCGTCATCGGGTGTCGGGTGGTCTGGAGTTTTGTGATCCCCGTTCGGATCCTCGGGCGTCGCGATCACCTCAGCCTGCGCTGCTGTCGCTGCGCCGGTCGCGATCAGCGCCACCAGGCCGACATCCGCGCCACTGCCGACGCGTTGCAGCACCAGATGGCCGATCCCGACGGGCAATTCGACGCGGCCCTGTTTCAGCGCTTCGTCCTGCGCCTCGCCGAGGCCGGCTTCGGAGAGATCGCGAAATCCGAGCAGCGATCGCGCGGCGTCGCTGGCGCCGATGAACATTCCGTCGCGCGCAAACGCTGCGATCGGCGTATCGATGCCTTCGACCAGCCGCTGCAATCGCTCGACCAGCGGCATCGAACGCCCGACCGGCTCGGCGGCGGCGATCAGCACGCCATGGCTGCCATCGGCGAAATCAAGCCGAGCGCAGCCGCAGGTCACCAGCGTGCCGAGGGTAGCGCCGAAGCCGCGCAGCCGCTCCAGCCGCAATGCGCCATTCGGCGGCAGCCGGTTGGCCAATTGCGCGACCTGGCGGCGGTGCGAATCCGCCGGCCCAAAGGTTTTTTCTGATAACACCGCGCCATTGGCCGCGCCGAACAGCCGGGCGCCGACCGGATTGGCCCACAGAATCCGCGTGCCATCGACCGACCACAGCCAGGCCGGCAGCGCGCTGGTCGCGTGCACGGCCAGCCGCGGATCGCCGACGCCTCGCAACTGGAATTCCAAATGATTCATCGCAGTGACATGACCGGCTGGATGGGCTGTGGCTCAACGATGCCCGCGGATTTCGGTTGCCAAACGGTGACAGCCTTAACGGACCGTTAGTATCGCGCGCGGGGAGCAGCAGGTCCACGGCTTGACAGCGGCGCACCCGCCCTATGCCGAGATAACCTTAATGTGGCTGAATCCCTTGCCGGTTTGACGTTGGGCTGTTGAAAACCGCAACTCCAAGCACCCCCGGGATTCACGAACGCCAGGGCGATTTCCTGTGCCGAAAGGAATGTGCAGGCGTCGCTGGATTACGCCCGGTCGCTGCTGCACGCCAAGGGTCTGACCGAAATGATGCGGCTGCACGGCGATTACCTAAAACTGAAGCCGAAAAAACTAAAGGCCTAAACCTAAAAGCCCGAAAGTCTGAAAACCGGGGCTATTTCGCCCGAACTGGGCCTGAAATGCCGGTTTTGGCCTCTAAAACGACGGCCTTCGCCCCGATTCAGGCCGAGACAGCGCTCGCCCGCGGGCAAAATCCGTCCCTCTTTCGGGCGGCAATGCGGCATTGCACATTAAACTACGTTGCGTTGCACAAAAATGACATGATATGGGTGTTGGGTAGCGGCAGCCCGAAAGGGCATTTCCGCTTAGTGATTCCAGATCGACGCCCCGACAAGGTGGGCTGTCGCGCGTGGAGGGGATCACACACCACTCACCCGCAGCGAAGGACGCCAGCCAATGTCCAACACCGACCCTTTCTCAGCTTCCGTTATCCCGTTTGAAGTTCCCGAGCAGATGCGTGCATTCGCCGAAAAGGGCGTTTCGCAGGCCCGCGACAACTACGCCAAGTTCAAGGACGCCGCCGAAAGCCATAACGGCACCCTGGAAGCGGTGTTTTCCGCCTTCTCCGGCGGCGCCAAGCAGTATTCCGCCAAGGTGATGGACATGATGAAGTCCGCCACGTCGGCCAACCTCGACTTCGCGCAGGAACTGACTGGCGTAAAATCTCCGTCGGAGGCGATGGAGCTGTGGACCTCGCATGCGCGCAAGCAGTTCGAGGCCTTCACCGCCCATACCAAGGAACTCGCCGAGCTCGCCCAGAAGGTCGCCACCGAAACCGCCGAGCCGATCAAGGCCAGCGCGTCGAAGCTGGTCAAGCCGGCGGCCTGATCGCCTTAAGCTTTTCGTTTCCAAAAAAAGCCCGGGCATCAAGCCCGGGCTTTTTTATTTGGCTGGTTCGGTTGCCGGTCGAGGCCAACCCAATACACCGCTGCGGCATGTATTAGCGGGCAGTATTAAAACACACCTAGCGTCGTCCCCGCGCAGGCGGGGACCCATAACCCTTGGCATCCGTATTGATCGGGACAGCCCGACGTCTTTTTAACCCCAGCGGCCGTATTCAGAGACGCACCCGTGCAGGAAATGACCGTCAATATCGACGCTTTCCCGCCTTGCCAAAGCCGGGCGTTGCACCTAGTTTCCGCCCCGTTCGGCGACCCCTTTTTCGGGGCTCGGCCAGGATGCAGTTGTAGCTCAGTTGGTTAGAGCGCCTGTCTGTGGAACAGGAGGTCGGTGGTTCGAGCCCACCCAACTGTACCAGCGGCCCTCACAAGTGCTTCTGCTGCAGCAAATAACGGAACTGCCTGCTGCAGTCAGGACCACCACAGCCGTGAGGCTATGAGGTGCCCCTGATCTTTCAACGCGGCGGAGCAAGCGATCAGGTGAACTCGGCGCTTAGCGGCGCGTGATCACTTAGCCGATACCAATCCTCGAACGTACCAAGCTCGAAAGACACCATGTGCTTCAGCCAAGTTGAGGGCACAAAGATGTAGTCGATATGGTAGGGCCTCGTCGGGCTCCGATATTGCCAATAAGTCGCTTTAGCCTCGGAGCCGAAAGCCAGTCCAGATTGGCTGTGATACAAGCTCACCAGTCCGCGCTTCGTCAGTTCCTGACTAATTCGGACCATGTTGTTTGGCCCATTCGGCCTGTCCCATTGCGGATTGTTATTGAAGTCTCCAGCGATGACCAGATCGTTGCTCAGACAAAACTCTGAACTGTCATCTAGCGCGCGTAGCAGAGGGCCGGCTCTCCGGTTCAGCCCTTCCTTGCGGTCGTTGTGATCCCACACGGCCAGCAAGCGAAATGGCTTTGGTCCATGAACGTGGACGGGCGCGACGTATTGGTTTGTGTCCCGATAAGAGCCGTCAAGCTCAAGTCTGCTTCCGGTGAACGAAATAACAGCCACCCCTTTATTCGGGTTGGAGCCCACCCAGACGATGGGTAGCCCGGAGAGCTGTGGCGCTTCCTTTCGCAGCTTCTCGGAGCACGCGACCTCGGAGAGGACGGCGATGTCTGGCTGGAGCGCCACTAGCGCGGCCAGTTTTCGCGGCAATCCCATTGCGCAATTCCAAGCGACCAATTTCATTGGTCAATCCTGTGGCACACATCGGCAAGCTAAGATACTGACGCCGCCTTCCTGAGAGCCCGTAGAACGTCAAGAACTAGTCCGTGTAGGTCATGCCTCTATAGCGAGGTGCGAGGTTCGCGATGGCGTGACACGGCGGGTGCGATAATCTCCTCCGATCTTGAAGTAGTAAAACTGGGCGTACCCGGCACGCTTGGCGGATCGAATACCAACGGATAGGGCGGCTGCCAGGGCGTTGCGCTTAGCGGCTCGGCAAACCTCCGCTAGTTAACCCCGGCCTAACACCGCGCCCATCCCCCGCGATTGATACTTAACCGTGCCGCAACTTCATTCGCCTAGACATCGGCGCCTGAGCCATGTCGTAGGCCGCCGCCAACATCTGGCGCCGGGACAATTCGACACCACCGGGGGATGAACATGCGCGGCGGATTATTGGTTTCGACGGTGCTTGCGGTCACGCTCGGCTCCCATCCCGGCTTCGCCGGCTCCCGCATCTTGCAGGTCGATCCATCGATATCAGCGGTTGTCTCGCCGGCCTCCGCGGTTGCCGCGCCGGCCTCGGCCCGTTTCGAGAAATACCGCGGCTACTCGTTTGATCTATCCGAAAGCTCGGAGCGCAAGGATGTCGGCTCGACCGCGGACATGGTGCGTCGTGAGCTTGATAACGTGGAGAGCGCCGGATTTAGCCCGCGCGTGCTGCAGTTCTTTCATACCGTCCCGATCGTCGCCAGCGAGATGGCCTGCCTCGACGAGGTCGCCGCGGTGGCCTGCTATGGCAACGCCGCGCCCGCGCGGGATCATCATACGCTGCGGGATCTGACGGTCTGGGACAACGAAACCCACCGCTGGAGCAATCCGGACCCGGTTGAACTGGCGGCGGATTCCGGAATTGGCGTGATCATGCTGCGCCCGATCATGACGGGGTACGACAACGGTCCCGTGCTGCTGCACGAATTTCTGCACGCCTATCACGCCAAGCTGATGCCCAACGGTTTCAACAACAAGGGCATCAAGGAGTTCTATGGCGAGGCGCAGAACAAGAACCTGTTCCCCAAAGAGGCCTACGTCCTGAAGAACAACCGGGAGTTTTTCGCGGTGACCGCGAGCATCTTCCTGGCCGGCAAGGATTCCGCGCATGAGCCGTTCACGCGCGCGAAACTGAAAGAGCAGATGCCGGGCTACTACAAATATCTGGTCGCGGTGTTCGGATTAGATCCGGAAGCCTCGGCCGTCACGCCGGTCGCTTCGGCGGATTGACGGCGTTTGTCGATGTGACCGATTGAGGGCCTCATCCTGAGGAGCATCGCGCTCGCGATGCGTCTCGAAGGATGGCCGCGGATGAGGGCGGTGCAAGCTGCCATTCTTCGAGACGCTCGCCTTCGCTACGCTTCGTCGGGCTCCTCAGGATGAGGTCCGGGGAGTATGAACCGATTGGCCTCGGTATCACTTCCCTAATGCTGCCGCGGATGCGCTTCGCGCAGCAGATCCAGCGGGCTCCACGGTTTTGCCATGAATTGCGTGCCGTCGGGCAGGCGGCTGACGCGCGGATGGGCTGACATCACGACGATCCGCAAAGCCGGAAATCGCTGATGCGCGATCCGCGCCAGTTCGATGCCATCCATGGCGCCGGCGAGATTGACGTCGGTGAGCAAGGTGGTCAGGCATCCGCCGACATGGTCCAGCACCAGCGCAGCGGCTTCGCCGCTTTCGCACTGGATCACATCCATCTCGCTTTCTTCCAGCAAGGTCACGATGGTCTCGCGTTGAAACCGGTCGTCCTCGACCACCAACGCAATTTTCTTGTAGGGCTGTGCTTGTCCCATGGCAAATCTCCGTAGCTCTAAAAAGGCTGATAAGAATTGTTGGCAAAGATTGTGAGCGCGAAACGCCGACGCGTATGCTGGTTCGGAGCTATGACTCACTTTTCGTCATGGCCGGGCGTAGCCGTCTGAAGGACGGCGTCGTTTCCGCTGGCCTATGTCCCGGCCATCCACGTCTTTATTCCGCTTAAGTCCAGAAAGACGTGGATACCCGGGACGTCCAGCGCGAAGACGCGCTTCGCGCTGTTGCCCGGGCGTGACGAAGGCCCGATTTTATCTCTCGAACTAAATCGAGTGCGAACTGATCTGCAGTTCGAGCAGCGCCATCGTTTCCAGCGCCATCACGTTTCGTTCGCCCTCCTGCGCGCTACGCAGGATGGTTTGGGCGATCGCCTGCACATGCGCCGAACTGACGGGATGCGGAAGTTTTTCGACCGCGTTGACGAGCGCGGTATCCATCAACGCGACGAGATCGGGTTGAAAGGAAGCATTGGCGAAGTTGTCCATGCGGCACCCTAATTCTGCGCCCAAATCCTGTGCGCAAATCCTGTGCGTATGTGTCTGCACGTGTGTCAGGCCAACGGACATAAAACGTAGATGTTCCTGCCTGGCATGCACGTTGTTTGGTCAAACGGTGTGTGTTCCCGGGAACTAATCTACTGGCAGCAGGATGGGAGCAGCGGCGGCTTTGCCCTCTATTTCATCCCGCGTTTCTCACTGCGAGCCTTGGTGTGACTCCGCGCACATAACGGGACGATTCGGGCCCGTATCGTCGATCTCGTCAGGCGGAAACCTGCAACCACATTCTCGTTCAGCCACCGACCTCCGCCTCTTGGTGGCGACCAGCGAAGGAAACATCAGATGAAGAAGACTGTCTTGATTCTTGCAACGGTCGCAGCACTTGCGGCGACGACGGCGACCGCGCCGGCGGAAGCGCGTGGCCTCGGCCTGGCGGTGGGTATTGCCACTGCCGTCGCAGCCGGCGTGGCTGCCGATGCGTATTACGATTCCGGCTACGGCTATTATTATACACCGGGATATTACCACAGCGGCTATCACGGCTGGCACCACTACCACCGCTTTCACCGTCACTATTACTGATCGATGCGGCGGCGGCCCGGGGCAAAACATCCCGGGCCGTCTCGCGTGCCCGGGCCGTCTCGCGTGATGAATCTTGCGTGCTCTCGGCGCACGCGTTGCTGCGAGGCCGTTGGCGCGCGCTGGTGTCGCAGGGTCGAGATCGGCAGCCGAGGGCGGTCCCAGCTTGCCAAGCCCGCCCTGTTCACCCACAATTCCCCTTTCACGGCTTGGGGGAATTCATGCGCGTCATCAGGTCCAGAAATTTCCAGTTCGGTTTGTTGCTGGCGTCAGCGCTTTCATTTTCGATGCTGCCCACCGCAAGCGAGGCCTATACGCCCGAGCAGCAACAGGCCTGCAGCGGCGACGCCTTTCGGCTGTGCGGCCCTGAAATTCCGGATGTCGATCGTGTGACGGCCTGCATGGTGGCGAAAAGGGCCCAGCTCTCACCGGGCTGCCGTGCGTTCTTTCGGTCGGACTCGGGGTCCGTGGCCGAGACCGGTGCGCCGCTCAGCATCCGACCGGCCGCGCGCAGGCACAGCGCTCCGAAGCCGCATAAGCACAAAAAGCCCACCAGAACCTGATCGCGGTACCGCATCGGTGGCTTTGGCGCCGCGATGACGTCGGCCGGGCGATGGCAGGCAATGTGAATCGCCGTGGCGATGACGATGGATCGTTGCATCACCCGTGCAGGCGTCCGACGCCGCCTTTCTGGTCCGTTCATCTTGGCGGTTGGTGCGCGAGGGTCTTCTAATTATCTCCGTTCGCGCATGAGATTGGTCTGAACCGGGATGTGCTGTCTCGTTTACCTCGCCCCGCGTGCGGGGAGAGGCCGCGAGCATCTTGCGAGCGGGTGAGGAGCCTCTCAACGAGTCAGAAGGGAGAACTGCGACGGTTGGTCGCTGGGTTCTGCCCGGTTTGAAGGCAGATTTTTTCGCCGCCGGACTCGTTTTGTTCGCTCTGGCCCGCGAACTTCGGTCACAAAAACCGCTCAAGGCCGATACAAGGATAGGTAGAGTGGGGCAAAAATCGAGTCGGCAGGGACGAAAACCAGCAGATCGATGCTTCGAACGGGTTCTGGATTCGATTTTTCGTCTCTGCTGCGGCGCATGGTGTAACTCAAAAGCCCACGCCACCGACAAATTAGACGCGGCGTCAATAATTAAGTAAATTTTTCTTCCACGAATCACTGTGCTGATTCATTTTCGCCATCTGGGGTCAATCTGGAGGCCAAGGTATGAACGTTATTGTTTTCGCATCGCGTAAAGGCGGCTCGGGAAAAAGCACCCTGGCCGCCCATCTCGCTGCGCATGTCCATAAGTCAACCAAACCGTGTCTGCTTGTCGATGCCGATCCGCAGGGATCGCTTACGCTTTGGCACAAGCTGCGCGGCACCAACGAACCGGCAATCAAAACTGCTGTCAATTCCGTCAGCGGGATTGTCGCCGCCGCCAAGCGCGACGGCATCGAGTGGGTCTTCATCGACACTCCGCCGAATATGTCGGCCGTCGTCGAAGACGCCATCAAGAACGCCACGATGGTCATCATTCCGGCGCGGCCGGGGGTATTCGACGTCAACGCTGTGCAGGACACCATTCAGAACTGCCGCGCGGCGCGCAAGCCCTATGCGGTCGTCATCAACGGTGCGCCGGCGCGCCGCGACGACGTGGAGAGCCGCATCGTCACCATCGCCCGCGAAGCACTGGCCAAATTCCGCGCTCCGGTGTGGGGCGGCCAGATCACCAACCGGGCCGATCTGCTGATGGCGCTCGGCAAGGGTGAAGGCGCTCGCGAATACTACGCCGAAGGCCGCGCCGCGGCTGAAATCGGCAAGCTGTGGGCTGCGATCGAACGTTCGATCAAGGCGATCCGCGGCCAGGTGTCGGCTACCGGTGCCATGCACAAGCAGGCGGCTTGATAAAAGCCGCACTGCAAGCTGACAGGAATGAAGGCTGACAAGAACGCGCGGGCTCCGCGCGTTTTTCGTTGTGTGATGGTGTTGTCACGTGATGCAAACGCGTCAGACAGAAAAAATCTAGTTCACCATCAAGACGTAAAACACCACGACCGGCGACAGGCTCAGGATCACTGACCAGATGCCGAGCGCCCAGAGGATATCCTGGGTGCTGAACCCCTGTTTTTCAGGGAATGGATTATTCCGGCTATTCACGACGCCCCCGCGTTTTCTTGTTGTTGCGGGGATATTGATACGCGTCGAATTTTAAAAAGCCGGTCGCAGTTTCGCTTGCATTTGAACACATGTGCTACCGCCGATTAACGACGATGAACACCGGTTCATGGCCTCAGGCGACCATCAGCAAATGATAGGCCAGCACCGGCGCCAGGCCGAGCACAGCGGCCCACAGGCCGAACGACGAGATCAGCAGCACATCCTGCATGCCCTGGACGCGCGTGCAGGTCGGATAGCGGAAATTCGGCGTGTCTTGCGTGGTCATGGTTTCCCCCAAAGGTTTTTGTTGTGGGGGATACAATAAGCCTCGAATTTTAAAGAGGCGGCGGCGGCATCCGTTGCATCCTAGGTTTCGCTATTACCGTTTCTTAACCACCGACGTCACCGGTCGGCGCGGCTCACCACGTCCATCAGCTCCGCGATCTTGCGGCGCTGGTCGGCCTTGTCGCCCGAATGGATCGCGTGCTCGACGCAATGGGCGACATGGTCGCGCAGGATTTCCTCCTCGACGCGGCGCAGCGCCGTCCTCGCCGCGGCGATCTGGGTCACCACGTCGATACAATAGCGGTCGTCCTCGACCATCCCCGCGAGACCGCGGATCTGGCCTTCGATTCGTTTCAGCCGTTTCAGGCAGGAGGTCTTGATCTCGGCGCGCATCTCCCTCATATACCCCCCTAGGGTATGGGATTCAAGAGGCCGGGAGACTTTAGCTTTGGCGCGGACAGATCATTCTCACGATCAGCCCCACGATCACGCCCATGACCATGGCGCGGCCGCGCAGGCCTGCGGCGGCGGGCATCATGGCGACGCTGCCAAAACCGCCGAAGTCGCGCTGGCGATTGATCCGGTCTGCGGCATGAAGGTCAATCCGGCGACCGCCAAACATCGCTTCGCCCATCAGGGCCAGGATTATTTCTTCTGCAGCGGCCGCTGCCGCGAGCGCTTCGAGGCGGAGCCCGAAAAATATCTTGGGTCGCGCGAGCCTGAACCGCCGGCCCCCGCCGGCACGATCTACACCTGCCCAATGCATCCGGAGGTACGGCAGGAGGGGCCCGGCAGCTGCCCGATCTGCGGCATGGCGCTGGAGCCCGAACATATCTCGCTCGACGACGCGCCCGATCCCGAACTGATCGACATGACCAGGCGGTTCTGGATCGCGCTGGCGCTGACCGTTCCGGTGTTTGCGATCGAGATGGGCCGCCATCTCGGCCTGATGCATCTGGTCCCGCCCAAGTGGTCGAACTGGATTGCGCTGGTGCTGGCCACGCCGGTGGTGCTGTGGGCCGGCGCGCCGTTCTTTGAACGCGGCTGGAAATCGCTGCTCACGCGAAATCTCAACATGTTCACGCTGATCGCGATGGGCACCGGCGTCGCCTATGCCTACAGCATCGTCGGCACGCTGGCGCCACAGCTGTTTCCGCCCGCGTTTCGCGACATGGATGGCGCCGTCGACGTGTATTTCGAGGCGGCGGCCGTGATCACGGTGCTGGTGCTGCTGGGCCAAATGCTGGAATTGCGGGCGCGGGCGCAAACCTCGGGTGCGATCCGGGCGCTGCTCGGCCTGGCGCCGAACACCGCGCGACGGGTCACCGCAGCGGGCGACGAGGACGTCGCGATCGATGCGATCGCCGTCGGTGATCTGTTGCGGGTGCGTCCCGGCGAAAAGATCCCGGTCGACGGCGTGGTGACCGAAGGCCGCGCGGTGGTCGATGAATCCATGGTGACGGGTGAGTCGATGCCGGTCGCGAAGGCCGAAGGCGACCGGGTGATCGGCGGCACCGTCAACCAGAGCGGCGGCTTGGTGATGCGCGCCGAAAAGATCGGCCGCGACACCATGTTGGCGCGGATCGTCGATCAGGTGGCGAAAGCGCAGCGCTCGCGCGCGCCGATCCAGCGGCTCGCCGATCGGGTTGCCGGCTGGTTCGTGCCGGCGGTAATCGCGGCGGCGCTGCTGGCGTTCGCGGCCTGGGCGGTATTCGGACCGGAGCCGCGCTATACGTTTGCGCTGGTCGCGGCCGTCACCGTGCTGATCATCGCCTGTCCCTGCGCGCTCGGTCTCGCGACGCCGATGTCGATCATGGTGGGCGTCGGCCGTGGCGCGCATTCCGGCATCCTGATCCGCGACGCGCAGGCGCTGGAACGGCTGGAGAGCATCGACACGCTGGTGATCGACAAGACCGGCACGCTGACCGAGGGCAAACCGAAAGTCGTCGGGATCATTACGGCCGAAGGCGCCGCGGAAAACGAATTGCTGCGGTTGGCCGCCAGCGTCGAGCGCGGCAGCGAGCATCCGCTGGGGCAGGCGATATCAAACGCGGCGAAAGCACGCGGGCTGAGCCTCGGCGAGGTCAGCGATTTCGCCTCATATGCCGGCAAGGGGGCGGCCGGAACGGTCGATGGCAAGACGGTGGCGCTCGGCAACGCCATGCTGATGGCCGAATTAAGTGTCTCCACGCAAGCGCTCGACGGCGCGGCCGAGGCGGCGCGACAGCAGGGCGCCACCGCGATCGTGGTGGCGATCGACGGCCGTGCCGCCGGCGTGCTTGCGATCGCGGATCCGATCAAGCCGTCGGCGCAAGCGGCATTGACCGCGCTGCGCGGCGACGGCCTGCGCATCGTCATGCTGACCGGCGACAACCTCACGACCGCGCGGGCGGTGGCAACGACGCTCGGTATCGATGAGGTCGAGGCCGGCGTGTTGCCGGAGCGCAAGGGCGACGTGGTGCAACGGCTGCGCCGCGAAGGCCGCCGCGTCGCCATGGTCGGCGACGGCGTCAATGACGCGCCGGCGCTCGCGGCGGCCGATGTCGGCATTGCCATGGGCAGCGGCACCGACGTGGCGATTGAAAGCGCCGGCGTAACGCTGTTGACCGGCGACCTCGCCGGCCTGGTGCGGGCGCGAAAACTATCGGTCGCGACCATGCGCAACATCCGCCAGAACCTTGCGTTTGCGTTCCTCTACAACGCCGCCGGCGTACCGATTGCGGCCGGGGTGCTCTATCCTCTGTTTGGCATCCTGCTGTCGCCGATGGTCGGCGCCGCCGCGATGGCGCTGTCCTCGGTCAGCGTGATCGGCAACGCGTTGCGGCTGGCGAGGACGAGGCTGGATTAGCCTGTCATTCCGGGGCGATGCGTAGCATCGAACTCCGATGTGCAATGGCACATCGGAGAATCTCGAGATTCCCCGATGTGCAATTGCACATCTGAGGTCCACGCCAAGAGGCGTGTCCCGGAATGACGGGGTCACGCCCTTCGCAACACCGGTGCCGCCCGCCGCTCCATCTCCGCATCGAGCCGGGCCGCGAGTTCGGCGCTCACTTCCACCATCGGCAGCCGCACTTCGGCGCTGTCGATCAGCCCGGTGCGCGCCAGCCAGTACTTCGCAGGCGACGGGCTGGGCTCGGCGAACAGCAGCCTTGTCAGTTCGGAAATCGCGTCCCACGCCGCCTGTGCCGCCTCGCGATGGCCCTGCTTCAACAGCGTCCGCACCGACGCAAAACTCTCGGTCTCGAAATGCGCGGAGAGCAGGATCGCGCCATCGGCGCCGTCGGTGAGCGCGTCGTGATATTGCGCGTCCTCGCCGGTCAGCACGCGGAAGCCCGGGGGGCGCCGGCGCAGCAGGTCGATCGACTGCTCGCGGTCGGCGCTGCAATCCTTCAGCCCGACAATGTTCGGATGTTCGGCCAGGCGCAGCAGCGTCTCGTTGCTGAGATTGACGGAGGTGCGGTAGGGAATGTTGTAGAGCACGATCGGCCATGAGGCGTGATCGGCCAGCGCGGTGAAATGCTGCAACAGGCCGCGCTGCGACGGCCGCAGATAATACGGGCTCGCGATCAGATAGCCGTCGACCGGCCATGCCGCCGTTTCATCCAGCGCATCCAGCATCTTGCGCGTGCCGGCGCCCGATAGGCCGAGGCAGATCGGGATGGTGCGCTTGGAGGAAGCGATCACGGCCCGCGTTAGCGTGACGACGCGTTCGAGTTCGGTCATGTCCAGCGTCATGCCTTCGCCCGACGTGGCCGCGAGGATCAATCCATCCACCGGGCTCTGGACGAAATGTTCGACCAGCCGTCGCAACGAGGGCTCATCGATTTCGCCATCGCGAAACGGTGTGACCAGCGGCAGCCACAGGCCCTGCAGCCGGTCTCGCAGCTGCAGGCCAGTGTTTGTTCGTGAAGTCGCGTTGGTTCGGGAAGCGTCTGTTCGAATAGCGTCTGTTCGAATAGCGTCTGTTCGAATAGTCATGGGTCCATCTCCTTGGGATTACGCCGGAGACGGGACACTAAAAAACCCCGTCCAGACGGCGGGGTTTTGGGATCGGTATTGCGAGCAGTGGTCGCGCGTCGATCTTACGTCCCCGGGAAGGGGATTTTTTTCGACAGCGCGGCGGTGCACGGATTCGCGATCATTTGGCAATGATGCGGGGGCGGGCGGAACTTGTCAACGCGAGCGTCGCCATTTCGGCCGTCGCTGCAACGCATCAAGCGATGACAATGCTGCGAAGCAACCAGCGGCAACATGGTAAGGATGAGGGCTTGATCCGAAAAAGTGGAAACCGGTTTTCCCGGGACAAACGCCAAGCGTTGGCTCCGAAAAGATCATGCTCAAACAAAGAGATGACCGCCGCGCATGGCCGAACTTAGTTGCAGCCTGCTCCAGCGCGCTCGGGCCCCGCGATCACTCCGGCGTTGCCGCCCGCGGGCAACCTCCGCGCAAAAAAAAAGCCGGGCCCAAAAGAGCCCGGCTTAAGGTATTGGCCACGTGAGGCCGACACAATCACCTTCCAAGAGGGATTACTGAGTTTCCGCGCCACTGGAGGAGGGGGACAAATGCGCAACGCGAACTCTCAGCGTGCAGGCACTATGATCCCCGTTGGGGCCCTGCGTAAACCGTTCACTCCGCATGTCAGTCATGCGGAGTCCGGGGGTTATCGAGTGATAATCAAGAGGGCCAGCGCTGCGCCTTGCTGACGACGAAATCGCGGAACACCTGCACGCGGGCAACGGTCTTCAGCTCTTCCGGATAAACGAAATAGGTGTCGAGCTGGATCGAGTCGGATTCGCCGAACAGCTGCACCAGGCGGTTGTTTTCCTCGACCAGATAATCCGGCAGCGCGGCGATGCCGAGGCCCTGCTGGCAGGCGCGCACCAGTCCCAGAATGTTGTTGACCTTGAAGTAGGCCTCGCGCGGCCCGGTGCCGTTGCGGCCGGCATCGATCAGCCAGCTGCGGTTCTGCAAATGCGGCTGCACCTGCGTATCGCCGAGCATGATGATGCGATGCGAGTCGAGGTCGTCGAGCGTGCGCGGCGTGCCGAACCGCTTGATGTATTCCGGCGAGCAATAGGCGTGAAAGCCGATCGAGAACAGCTTGCGCTGGATCAGGTCCGGCTGGGTCGGCTTGCGGGTACGGATCGCGACGTCGGCCTCGCGCATCGACAGATCGAGATCCTCGTCGGTCACGATCAGCGAGATCCGGATATCCGGATACAAAGCGGTGAATTCGTCGAGCCGCGGGATCAGCCAGTTGATGCCGAGCGCCGGCGGTGTGGTGATCTTGAGATCACCGCTCGGCCGCTCGCGGCTGTCGGTGAGCTTGGCGCGCGCCGCCTGCAACTGCATGAACACGTCATGCGCGGTGCGGAACAACAGATCGCCCTGTTCGGTGAGGATCAGGCCGCGGGCGTGGCGGTGGAACAGCGAGACCGAGAGCTCCTGCTCCAGCGCGCTGACCTGCCGCGACACCGCCGACTGCGAAAGGCCAAGCTGCTCGCCGGCATGCGTGAAGCTACCCGCTTCCGCCGCCGCGTGAAACACTTTCAGCTTGTCCCAATCCATGTCCGTAAATCCACCCCGTGTTCGAGCCATGATTATTCTGCCGCCGCGCGATCGCTCGCGCGCAGAGCAAGGAAGCGTTCGGCTTCAAGTGCGGCCATGCAGCCGAGGCCGGCAGCCGTCACCGCCTGCCGGTAGGTTTCGTCCGCGACGTCGCCCGCGGCGAACAGGCCGGGCACCGAGGTGGCGGTCGAATTCGGCGCCACTTCGACATACCCGGATGGTTTGAGCTTGATCTGGCCCGCCACCAGGTCGGTCGCGGGCGCATGGCCGATCGCGATGAAGACGCCGTCGGTCGGCACGTCGGTCAGCGCGCCGGTCTTGACGTTTTTCAGGCGGGCATGGGTGACCTTGCCCGGATTCTCGGTGCCGCGGATCTCGTCGATCGCGGAGTCCCAGACCACCTTGATCTTGGGGTGCTTGAACAGGCGTTCCTGCAGGATGCGCTCGGCGCGGAAGTGGTCGCGGCGATGCACGATGGTGACGTTGGAGGCGAAGTTGGTCAGGAACAGTGCTTCCTCGACCGCGGTGTTGCCGCCGCCAACCACCACGACTTCCTTGCCGCGATAGAAGAAGCCATCGCAGGTCGCGCAGGCCGAGACGCCGAACCCCTTGAACTTTTCTTCCGACGGGGTGCCGAGCCAGCGCGCCTGCGCGCCGGTGGCCAGAATCACGGTCTCGGCGAGATAGACGTCGCCGCTATCGCAGGCGAGGCGGAACGGCCGCTGCGAGAGGTCCAACTTGGTGACGAGGTCGGTGACGATCTTGGTGCCGACATGCGCCGCCTGCTTCTCCATCTGCTCCATCAGCCAGGGGCCCTGGATTACATCGGCGAAGCCCGGATAGTTCTCCACGTCGGTGGTGATGGTGAGCTGCCCGCCGGGCTGGATGCCCTGGATCAGGATCGGTTCGAGCATCGCCCGTGCCGCGTAGATCGCTGCGGTGTATCCGGCCGGACCGGAACCGATAATGACGACCTTGGCATGGATGGGTGCAGGCATAGGCTGATCCCTTTCTTAAGGGAGATTTGTCGGAACTTGAGCGGAAAGCACCGGGGAAAGGCTCGCGGCGGCGCCAAAAGTGTCAAATCCAAGTCTAGGACATCTGGGGAGCTATGCAAGAATTGCAATCCATATCAGCGGGTTTTCCCCCTCCGGATACGATAAATGTCGCGCTGCACGCGCAATAAAATTGCGCAATCGACCTTCGCTGGGCTAAGAGAGTTGCCAACCAATACCGTCAGCACTGTCAGCCCAAGGATCCGGAACCGCGTGTCGAAGAACCTTGACGAAATCGACCTCAAAATCCTCAGCGAAATCCAGGCCGACGGCCGAATCACCAATGTGGAACTGGCCAAACGGGTCGGCATTTCCCCGCCGCCCTGCCTGCGGCGGGTGAGGACGCTCGAGGAAGAAGGCTACATTCAGGGCTATCGCGGGCTATTGGACCCGCGCAAGCTTGGCTTCGATGTCACGGTGTTCGCCTCGGTGCATCTGTCGAGCCAGGCCGAGGCGGATTTACGCGCGTTCGAGGAATTCGTCCGCGCCGAACCGCTGGTGCGGGAATGCTGGATGCTGTCCGGCGAGGTGGATTTCATCCTGAAATGCGTGGCGCCCGACATGGCGACATTCCAGGATTTCGTCACCCACCTGACCGCGGCACCCCATGTCCGCAATGTCAGGACCTCGCTGGTGCTGCACAACTCGAAATACGAGGCCGCGGTGCCGCTCGATTTGAAGGTGGTGGGGTAATTCAACCTCGTCATTCCGGGTTCACGCGAAGACGCGTGAACCCGGAATGACGTTCTTGTGTAACCGCCGTTATCTCACTTCTTCCTGCGCAGCACCGCATCGAGGCTGTACGGGCCGCCGCCGGCGCAGGCGAGATAGAGGCAGGCGAAGCAGAACATGATCGCGTTTTCGCCGCCGTTCAGGATCGGAATGACGCCGCGCGGAAAATGCGAGATGAAATAGGCGAACGCCATTTCACCGCACAGGATGAATGCGACGATCCGCGAGCGCAGTCCGAGGATAAGCAGTCCGCCGAGAACCAGCTCGATCGTGCCGGCGCACCAGTACAGCGAAAATGGCGCCACCTTGTCGAACGGCGGTACGATCGGAAACTTGAGCACCTTGGCGACGCCGAATTGAAACAGCAGCAGGCCGGTGATGACGCGGAAAATGCTGTGAACCAGCGGTTCGAAACGGGCAAAAGTTGCGTTGATTGTGTCCATTGTCATGTTCCTCAATCGCGCTTCATCGCGGCATCGACGCTCCAAGGACCTGGCCCCGCGGTCGAAAGAAACAGACAGGTGAAGCAGAACATGATCGCCAGCGTGCCGCCGTTGACGAGCGGGTAGAAGCTCTTCGGCGCATGCGCCATGAAATAGGCGAATGCCATTTCGCCCGAGACGATGAATGCGACCAGGCGAGTCTGCAACCCGACGATCAGCAGTGCGCCGCCGATCAACTCGATGAAACCCGCCGCGCCGATCAGGGAAAGCGGATTGAGATTGGCAAAGCTCGCGACCACCGGGAAGCCAAGCAGCTTGGCCATGCCGTGCTGAATGATCATCAACCCCATAATAACGCGCAGCACGCTCAAGGCGCGCGGCGCCCATGCTGCCATTGTTTCACTCATGATTGCCCCCTCGATTTTCCAACGAGTTCAATTGGTAGCGTGTCATGGTGTGGAGGGAAAGCAGATCGCCACAACAAAATCGGCGAGGTTTCGCAGAGCAGCATCGGAATAATGCCGCGGGCCAAGTGTTTGCGACGGGTTTGCGGCGGCCTTTGCATTCCGCGGGGGAGGGGCGCGCCGGCGTTGGCGTGAAGGCGCCCAGCAAAAGGCCGGGGACAATCCCGGCCTTTTGACCGCATGCGAATTTAAACGATTCTAGCGAAATTCGACCTTGGTGATCTCGTAGGCCTTGGCGCCGCCGGGCGCCATCACTTCCACCGAAGTGCCCTTCTTCTTGCCGATCAGCGCCCGCGCCATCGGCGAGGTGATGGAGATGCGGCCCTTTTTCGCATCGGCTTCCGGTTCGCCGACGATCTGCCACACGGCCTTCTTTTCGGTGTCTTCATCGACCAGCGTGACGGTCGCTCCGAACATGACGGTGTCGCCGGAGAGCTTGCTGATATCGATGATATCGGCGCGCGCCAGCTTGTCCTCAAGCTCGGCGATGCGTCCCTCATTGTGGGACTGCTCTTCCTTGGCGGCGTGATATTCCGCGTTCTCCGACAAATCGCCATGCGAGCGCGCCTCGGCAATATGCTCGATGATGCGCGGCCGATCTTCCGACTGGCGCTTCTTCAACTCGACCCCAAGGGCGGCATAGCCGCCAGCGGTCATCGGGACCTTTTCCACCATCTTCCATATCCTTCAACTCATGCGGACCGATCCGCGGCACGCATAAATGCCGAAACGCAACACCCTCACGGCTGGCAAGTTCCAGTCACGAGGGCTTCACTGCCGATCAATCGCCGGAAACAAAGCCGGCCAACGATTAGCTTTCGGAAAAATAACTCTGCAGGGTGCGGACCTCAAGGTCCCCGCCCAGATAGGCCCGGATACCCTGTGCGGCCGCCACGGCACCCGAAAGAGTGGTGTAATATGGCACTTTATGCAAGAGGGCAGCTCGTCGTAATGAGCGGCTGTCGGCCAGCGCCTGCGGCCCTTCGGTGGTGTTGAAGACCAGCTGGATATCGCCGTTCATGATGGCGTCGACGATATGCGGCCGCCCCTCCAGCACCTTGTTCACTTTTTCCGTCGGCACGCCGCTGTCGGCCAGGAAGCGCTGCGTTCCCGAGGTCGCCAGCACCTTGAAGCCCAGCGAGTACAATAGCCGCACCGCATCGACGATCCGGGTCTTGTCGATCTCGCGCACCGATACGAATACCGTTCCCTTGCGCGGCACCCGGGTGCCGCCGCCGAGCTGGCTCTTGGCGAAGGCGACTTCGAACGAGCGGTCGATGCCCATCACCTCGCCGGTCGATCGCATCTCGGGCCCCAGCACGGTATCGACGCCGGGGAAGCGCGCGAACGGGAATACCGATTCCTTGACGCCGACATGGCCGAGCTTGCGCTTCTTCAAATTGAAGTCGGCGAGTTTCTCGCCGGCCATGATCCGCGCTGCGATCTTCGCCACCGGTGTGCCCGTTACCTTGGCCACGAACGGCACGGTGCGCGACGCCCGCGGATTGACTTCAAGCACGTAGATGTCGCCGTCCTTGATGGCGTATTGCACGTTCATCAATCCGACCACGTCGAGGCCGAGTGCGAGTTCGCGGGTCTGCCGTTCGAGTTCGCCAATGGTGCTGGCGTCGAGCGAATGCGGCGGCAGCGAGCAGGCGGAATCGCCGGAGTGAATGCCGGCCTCCTCGATATGCTCCATGATGCCGACGATGAAGGTGTCCTTGCCGTCGCACAGGCAATCGACGTCGATCTCGGTGGCGTCGGACAGATAACGATCGAACAGCAGCGGGTTGGTGCCGAGCACGGTGTTGATCTGCCCGGTCTTGTCGTTCGGATAGCGCGCCTTGACGTCGCCCGGCACCAATTCGGGCAGGGTGCCGAGCAAATAATCGCCGAGCTGGTTTTCCTCGCGGATGATCTGCATCGCACGGCCGCCGAGCACGTAGGACGGACGCACCACCAGCGGCAGGCCGAGATCGGCGGCCACCAGCCGCGCCTGCTCGACCGAATAGGCGATGCCGTTCTTCGGCTGCTTCAGCCTGAGCTTGTCGAGTACGCGCTTGAAGCGGTCGCGGTCTTCGGCGAGGTCGATCGCGTCGGGCGAGGTGCCGAGGATCGGCACGTCGGCGGCTTCCAGCGCGCGGGCGAGCTTGAGCGGGGTCTGGCCGCCGAACTGCACGATCACGCCGTGCAGGGTGCCGTTCTGCCGTTCGGTGGCGATGATCTCCAGCACGTCTTCGGCGGTGAGCGGTTCGAAATACAGCCGGTCCGCGGTGTCGTAGTCGGTCGACACCGTTTCCGGATTGCAGTTGATCATGATGGTTTCATAGCCGGCGTCATGCAGCGCAAAGCAGGCGTGACAGCAGCAATAGTCGAACTCGATGCCCTGGCCGATCCGGTTTGGTCCGCCGCCGAGAATGATGACCTTGTTGTTGTCCGACGGCGCGCTTTCGTCGGCGAGGCGGCCGGCGAACGGGGTTTCATAGGTCGAATACATATAGGCGGTCGGCGAGGCGAATTCCGCGGCACAGGTGTCGATGCGCTTGAACACCGGGCGGACGCCGAGCGCCTGACGCTTTGCCGTGATGTCGGCCTCGGTGGCCTGCACCAGCACCGCAAGCCGGGCGTCGGAAAATCCCATCGCTTTCAGGCCGCGCATCGCAAAGGCGTTGCCAGGCAGGCCGTTCGCCTTGATCTTGGTTTCCATCTCGACGATGCCGCGCATTTCGGCGAGGAACCAGGGGTCGATCTTGCAGGAGGTGAAGATCTCTTCATTGGACCAGCCGAGCCGCATCGCCTGCCCGACCTGCAGGATCCGGTTCGGCGTCGGCGTGCCGAGTGCGGCGCGGATCGCATTCTTGTCGTCGCCGCGGCCGAGGCCCTCGATCTCGATTTCGTCGAGCCCGGTTAAACCGGTTTCGAGGCCGCGCAACGCCTTCTGCAGGCTCTCCTGGAAGGTGCGGCCGATCGCCATCACTTCGCCGACCGACTTCATCGAGGTGGTCAGCGTGGTGGAGGCGCCGGGGAACTTCTCGAACGCAAAGCGCGGAATCTTGGTGACGACGTAGTCGATGGTCGGCTCGAACGACGCCGGCGTCGCCCCACCGGTAATGTCGTTGGCAATTTCATCCAGCGTGTAGCCGACCGCGAGCTTGGCGGCGACTTTTGCAATGGGAAAGCCGGTGGCCTTGGAAGCCAGCGCCGACGAGCGCGAGACGCGCGGGTTCATCTCGATCACGACCATGCGACCGTCGGCCGGATTGACGCCGAACTGCACGTTGGAGCCGCCGGTCTCGACGCCGATCTCGCGCAGCACCGCCAGCGAGGCGTCGCGCATGATCTGGTATTCCTTGTCGGTCAGTGTCAGCGCCGGCGCCACCGTGATGGAATCGCCGGTATGAACGCCCATCGGATCGAGGTTCTCGATCGAGCAGATGATGATGCAATTGTCTTTCTTGTCGCGCACCACCTCCATCTCGAACTCTTTCCAGCCGAGCACACTTTCCTCGATCAGGACTTCGTCGGTGGGGGAGGCGTCGATGCCGCGTTCGACGATCTCGATGAACTCGGCCTTGGTGTAGGCGATGCCGCCGCCGGTGCCGCCCATGGTGAAGGACGGACGGATGATCGCGGGCAGGCCGATATCGTCGAGCGCGCGCAGCGCGTCGGGCAGGTTTTTGGTCTGGATCGAGCGCGGAGTTTCCAGGCCGATCCGGGTCATGGCCTCGCGGAAGCGGCCGCGATCCTCGGCCTTGTCGATGGCGTCGGCGGTGGCGCCGATCATCTCGATGTCGAATTTGGCCAGCGTGCCCTGCTTGCGCAGCGACAGCGCGCAGTTCAGCGCGGTCTGCCCGCCCATGGTCGGCAGCAGCGCGAAGCCGCCGGGAATGACGTGGCGTTCCTTTTCGATGATCTTGGCGACGATCTCCGGCGTGATCGGCTCGATATAGGTGGCGTCAGCCAGTTCCGGATCGGTCATGATGGTGGCCGGGTTGGAATTGACCAGAACGATCCGGTAGCCCTCGTCCTTCAGCGTCTTGACCGCTTGGGTGCCCGAATAGTCGAATTCGCAGGCCTGGCCGATCACGATCGGACCGGCGCCAATGATCAGGATGGTCGAGATGTCGGTTCTTTTGGGCATCAAGTCTCAACGGTTGGAAATTGGGCACAAAAAAAGGGCGCGCATGCCGCGCGTCCCTTGAGCCGAAAGCGCGGGTCACCCCTCGCGCGCGGGGTGGTCTTAGACCAGATTCCGCACCCGCGAAACCCCCAAAAACGGGCCGTCAACGAGGAAATTCTGGGATTTGGCGCTCTGCGAGCTACGGGCAGTCCCCGTCCGTCTACGCTTTCGCTTTGCTCAAGCTACGCCGGACACGCTTTGCCCCGCCCGTCTCCGGCGTGGCTGCGCCACGCGTAGCCCGTCAGGGCGAAGCGTGGAGGCCCGGCCTGGATTTGAACCAGGATAAAGAGCGATGCATCGCTCCCGCGTGGACACTTCCGCCACCGGGCCGTACCCACCATTGCCGATCGCAGCTCGGGGGGCCACGCCTAGCCCTGATTAACCCTAATGGCGACGCCGTCCCGGCAAAGCAGGGTCCGGCCTGTCGTCTCAGAAGGCGTGCCGGGCCACGAATGTCATGCGCCACGGGTTGTGGCCGATGTTCATATGCGCCCGCGACGCGGCTAGCCCGCTCGCGGCGAGTTTGGCAACCATTTCGGCCTCGCCGTAGCGCTGCAGGCCGACCTTGGCACGCAATTGCCGGTAATCCGACAGCGCGGTCGAGACCAGCCCGATCAGGGCATCCCTCAGGAAGCCGTGGGTCGACGCGAAGCGCAACAGCGCGACCACGTCCTTGGGCATGCCGACCTCGGGGCGCAGGATATCGCCCACGATCAGCTTGCCGCCGGGCTTCAACAGTCGCCGCATCGTCGCAAACGCCAGATCCAGCTCGGCCGGCGTCATATATTGGGCGACCGAGTTCATGACCGCGAGATCGATCGACTTTTCGTCCATTTTCCGCAGGTCTTCCAGCGAGCGCACCCTGATCCTGGTGTTGGGTGCAAACCGCGCGATCAGCCGGCCGCGCACGCCGGGCGCCGGCTCCGCCAGGTACAGTTTGCCGCAGGCGCCCGCCACCTTCGCCGCGGACAGCGCTTCGCCGCAGGAATAATCCAGCACCACCGCATCCGGGGACGAGATGTAGCCGATGATATCCCTGGCGATCAGCTGGAAATGCAGGTCGCGATGCAGCCTGCTCGCATAGATCGTATGCGTGGAATCGTAATAGTCGATCCAGTCGTCCATGGTCGCAGGTGTCCGGCAAAAACGCGTGTTCCGGTCACGGAACCGGCGGGTATATGGTGCGTTAGATGGTCCGGCACGCCGTGTCCATCGCTACCAATTTCCGGGTTTCCTAACAGGAAGGTTCATCGTGAGCAAAGCCAAGTCTGACAAAGTGTCCCCCGATCTCGATACGCCCACCGACCTGCCGAAAGCCGCGGTCGACAAGATTTCGGCATCGCTCAACGTGCTGCTGGCCGATGCCTTCGCGCTCTACGTCAAGACCAAGAATTTCCACTGGCATGTCAGCGGCCGGCATTTCCGTGACTATCATCTGATGCTCGACCAGCAGTCCGACGACATTTTCGCCACCACCGATCAATTGGCCGAACGCGTCCGCAAGCTGGGCGGCACCACGCTGCGCTCGATCGGTCAGATCAGCAAGCTGCAGACCATCAAGGACAACGACGAGGACTATGTCCCGCCGCGCGAAATGCTGCGTGAGTTGATGGAAGACAACAAGCACATGGCCGCCGCCATGCGCAAAGCGCACAAGCTGTCCGATGACCACGAGGATTCCGGCACCGCGGGACTGCTCGAGACCTTCATCGACGAAACCGAACGCCGCACCTGGTTCCTGTTCGAAGCCAGCCGCCAGGAAGGCGGCAACGAGGCGTAAGCAGACGGATAGCGTAGGGTGGCAAAGGCGGGAAATGCGCCTTTGCCCATCCTACGGTTTCCAGAGTTGCGTCAGCGGTCCACCTTCGCCCATCACCGGATCGGTGTTTGGCAGCGGCACCTGCGGAATGGTCTTCAGGGCCTTGCGATGATTTTCCGGCGTCGGGCGCGTGATCCGCATCTTTGGCCCCGGCGGATAGGCGCCGATCACGCAGAAGTCGCTTGTGGCCGACAGGCATTGGTGTCCGGTGCCGGCGGGCAGCACGACCACGTCGCCGGCTGAGATCTCGAATTCCTTGCCGCCGTCGCCGCCGAACCGCACCCGGGCATGGCCGCGGGCAATGCCGAGCACTTCATGCACCGTCGCGTGATAGTGCAGATAATCGTAGACGCCGTTGCGCCACATGTCGCCCCAGCCGTTGGCGCCGAACAATCCCTCGATGGTTTTCTCCGGGTGGCCGTTCGCAACGTTGATCGCGTCCTTGTAAACCAGAAACGGCATCGGATTGTTGGGAACGAGGCCATCGTCGGCAAAGACAAAGCCATGCGGTGTGACACCTGCGCTGATCACGGACACGGCGGTTTGCTCCAAAAGGGGGTTCTTCAATCAAACCGACATTAGCCGCTCGCGTTCCCGTCCTAAATCCTGAATTTCAGCACCTCTTCCCTGAACCGCAGCCCGTGTCCCGGGCGCTCCGGCGCCGTGATCATGCCGTTCTTGATATCAGGCGGATCGACCCAGAGGTCGTCGATCAGTCCCATGTTCTCGCACCAGATCCCGTTCGGGATCGATGCCAGCAAATGCACGTTCAGTTCGGGAAACAGATGCGGCGCGAGGGTGATGCCCCAGGTATCGGCCAGGGCCGCGATCTTGCGTAAATCCGTCATGCCGCCGCGCATCGGATCGGGCTGCAGGATCGGCAAACAGGGATTGAGGAAGAATGGCCGCAGATCGTAGCGCGTGAAATGGGTTTCGCCGCCGACCACGCGCATGTCGAGCGCGGCCGCAATGCGCGCATAGCCGGCGAAATCGTCCGCCGGTACCGGTTCCTCCAGCCAGTAGATGTCATACTTCTCGAATTTGCGTCCCATCTCGATGGCGACATCGGCGCTCCAGCCCATGTTGACGTCGATCATGATGTCGATGTCGGGGCCCAGCGCCTCGCGCATGCGGCGCACATTGTCGAGATCCTGCGCCGGTGTGGTGACATGCGCGACCTGCATCTTGATCGCCTTGTAGCCCTGCTTGACGTAATGCAGCGCCTTCTCGATCATGCCGTCGCCGCCGGCACCGCGGAAGCAGCCGGAGCCATAAATCGGAATTTCCGAACGATAATGGCCCCACAGCCGATGTAGCGGCAGGCCGGCGCGTTTTCCCACCGCGTCCCACAGCGCGATGTCGAGCGCCGACATCGCCATCGCGGCGATGCCGCCGCGGCCATAGGTCATGGTCGCCGTCCACAGATCGCGCCAGATCGCTTCGATCGAGGTGGCGTCCTTGCCTTTGACGCGCGGGATGATGCATTCCTCGAGACAGGCCGCGATCGATTTCAGGGCCGGCCGAAACAGGAACAGATAACCCATCCCGGTGATGCCGCCCCTGGTTTCGACCTCGCAGATCAGGATGTCGCGCGTGGTGCCCAGCGAATGGCCCTTGAGCCAGGGATCGTCGGCCCACGGCATCCGCAGCATCGTCACGTTGATGTCGCGAATCGTCATGTCGGGGTTGGCTGAACTCATCGGGCGTTTCCCATCTGCATCGTGCCGTTGGCCGGGCTTATGCGATGAGCTTACTTCGCCCGCGACCGCGTGTCCTGCGCGATCGTGCAACCGTGTCAGGCGCTTGCTGCGCAGCTTTTAGGTGGCGGGAATTTCGAACACCAGGCAGGTGGTGGTGGCGTGCGCCAAGAGGCGGCCCTTGCTGTCGGTGATGCGCGCTTCGGCGGTCGCGGTGCGGCGGCCGACATGCAGCGTGCGGCCCTCGCTGCGGACCGTGCCGGTATCCTTGGTCATGCCGCGGATGAAACTGAGCTTGAATTCGAGCGTGGTGTAGCCCGCACCTGCCGGCAGCATCGAGTGCACCGCCAGGCCCATCGCGGAATCCAGCAAGGTCGCGGCATAGCCGCCATGCACCGAGCCGATCGGATTGTAATGACGGAAACCCGGAATGGAGTGAAACGCCACGACACCGGGCTCGGCGGTGGAATCGAACGGCTCGACCGTCTGCAAGATCGGCGGCGACGGCAATTGGCCGGCGAACATCGCGCGGACGAAATCGATGCCGGACATCGAGGCCACCACTTGCGTCGGCGTGACGCCGTATTCGACTTGGGGGGCGGGGCTGTCGTCCATGGGGATCGCCTTCGGCTTATGATGATGGACATCATACTAAACGCTGAGCCCGTGTACCAGCGTTTTTGCTCACGGTATTTCCGCACACTCCACCGTCATCCTGAGGTGCGAGCGAAGCGAGCCTCGAAGGATGGGCCACGGGTACTCACGTCTCATCCTTCGAGGCTCGCCGAAGACGGCGAGCACCTGAGGATGACAGTGGAGTGCGCGGATATTAGGCCCGCTTGTTTGCGCGCATCAAATCGGAAAACCGCTTGAACAGATAATGCGAGTCGCGCGGGCCGGGGGAGGCTTCGGGGTGGTACTGCACCGAGAATACCGGTTTGCCTTCGAGCTGGATGCCGCAATTGGAGCCGTCGAACAGCGAGATATGGGTCTGCGTCGCGCCCTTCGGCAGGGTCGCCTGGTCCACGGCGAAACCGTGGTTCATCGAGGTGATCTCGACCTTGCCGGTGGTCTCGTCCTTGACCGGATGATTGGCGCCGTGATGGCCCTGATGCATCTTCATGGTCTTGGCGCCGACCGCCAGCCCCAGCATCTGATGGCCGAGGCAGATGCCAAAGGTCGGCGTGCCCGAGGAGATCACCTTCTGGATCACCGGCACGGCATATTTGCCGGTCTCGGCGGGATCGCCGGGGCCGTTCGACAGAAACACGCCGTCCGGCTTCATCGCCAATATATCTTCGGCCGAGGTGGTCGCGGGCACCACCGTGACCTTGCAGCCTTCACCGGCCAGCAGCCGCAGGATGTTGCGCTTGATGCCGTAGTCGATCGCGACGACGTTGAACTCGGGCGCGGTCTGGCGGCCAAAGCCTTTTTCCCAATCCCAGGGCGTTTCATCCCAGGTAAAGCGCTGGGCTGAGGTCACCATCGGCACCAGATCCATGCCCTCGAGCCCGGGCCATTCGCGCGCCTCTTCCTTCAGGCCGTGCAGGTCGAACTGGCCGTCCTTGGCGTGCGCGATCACCGCATTGGGCATGCCCTTGCTGCGGATCAAAGCGGTCAACGCGCGGGTGTCGATACCGGACAGGCCGATGATGCCGCGCGCCTTGAGCCAGGCGTCGAGGTGCTTGGTGGCGCGGTAGTTCGAGGGATCGGTGATGGCGGTGCGCAGGATCACACCGCGCGCGCCCGGCGTCGCCGCCATGTTCACGGTCTCGATGTCGTCGTCGTTGGTGCCGACGTTGCCGATATGCGGGAAGGTGAAGGTGATGAGCTGTCCGGCATAGGAGGGATCGGTGAGAATCTCCTCATATCCGGTCATCGCGGTGTTGAAGCAGACTTCGCCGACCGCCTGGCCTTCCGCGCCGAGGCCGAAGCCTTCCAGCACGGTGCCATCGGCAAGCACGAGGAGCGCGGTCGGTTTGTGGTCCGGCCAGGCTGAAGCGTTTTCAGGGGGTGTCATGAACGCATTACATAGTCTTCGCATTCCACCGCGTCAAAGCCGAAAGCCGCGGATTCACATGCGAAATGGGCGTATTTATCGAGCCGGGAGCCCGCCTGTCCGAGCGCGGGCGGCCGCCGCCCCGCGGATCGCCCGGAACCGAGTTGTTTCACCGCCACGAACCGCCTAAATCAGGGTCAGGAGCGGCCTTAAAGGCCGCAAAGAGGACAAAACGATGCTGCGCGACGACATCAATAACGCGGTCAAGGACGCCATGCGGGCCAAGGCGGAACGCAAGCTCTCGACGCTGCGCATGGTCAATTCGACCATCAAGAACGCCGATATCGAGGCGCGCGGGCAGGGCAAGCCGCCGCTGAGCGATGCCGATCTGCTCGGTGTGTTTCAGAAAATGATCAAACAGCGCCAGGAATCGGTCGAACTCTATGACAAGGGCGGCCGCGCCGAACTGGCCGCGCAGGAACGCGAGGAGATCGCGATCATCTCGGCCTATCTGCCGAAGCAGATGTCGGAGGATGACGTCAAGGCGGCGATCGCAGCCGTGATCACCGCGACCGGCGCCGCCGGGATGAAAGACATGGGCAAGGTGATCGCCGAATTGAAGGCGAAGTACGCCGGCCAGATGGATTTCGGCAAGGCCAGCGGTCTGGTGAAGGCGGCGCTTGCCGGATGAGGTGAACTAAGTGTCGTCCCCGCGAAAGCGGGGACCCATACGCCGTGTCCTATGTGTTCAAGAAAGCGTTAGCATCCCCGTTGATCTGCCGGGCCACTCTCACTAACGCCAGGGGTTATGGGTCCCCGCGTCCGCGGGGACGACGAAGTTGGAGAGCCTGTTGCCATGCTCACTCCCGCAACAAATTACGACGACCTCTACCGCAATTTCCGCTGGGACATTCCGGCGCGCTTCAATATGGCGACCGCGTGCTGCGACCGTCACGCCGATGGCAGCGCGCGGCTGGCGCTGATCTATGTCGATGAAGACGGCGGCTCCTCGCGCACCTCGTTTGACGAATTCAGCGATTTCTCCCGGCGTTTCGCCAATGTGCTGAAGGCCGATGGGCTGATGCGCGGCGATCGCGTCGCGGTGTTCCTGTCGCAATCGCTGGAGCTGCCGATCGCGCATTTGGCGGCGTTCCGCTCCGGCCTGGTCTCGATCCCGCTATTCGCGCTGTTCGGCGAGGATGCGCTCGAATTCCGGCTATCGAATTCCGGCGCCAAGGCCGTCGTCACCGATGCGACCGGCTGGGAGAAACTGGCCAAGATCCGCCACCGTCTGCCGGAGCTTCGCCACGTCTACGTCATCGGCGAGCGCATGGCCGAAGGCACGAGATCGTTCTGGCCGGCGCTCAAGGCGGCGTCGCCGGATTTTGTGACGGTCGATACCGCGGCCGACGATCCCGCTCTGATCATCTACACCTCGGGCACCACGGGAAATCCAAAAGGCGCGCTGCACGCGCATCGCGTGGTGCTCGGCCATCTGCCGAATGTCGAGATGTGTCACGACTTCCTGCCAAAACCCGGCGACCTGATGTGGACGCCGGCCGACTGGGCCTGGATCGGTGGCCTCATCAACGGGCTATTGGGCGCCTGGTATCACGGCGTTCCGATCGTCGGTGGCCGCGCCCGCAAATTCGAGCCGCGGGCGGCGATGCAGCTGATGGCCGATTACGGCATCCGAAACGTGTTCCTGCCGCCGACGGCGTTGAAGCTGATGCGGCAGGCCGATGTCAGACATCCGGGCGTCAAGCTGCGCAGCATTTTTACCGGCGGCGAGTCGCTCGGCGGCGAACTGCTCGATTGGGTGCGGGCGACCTTCGGCGTCGATGCCCATGAGGTGTTCGGCCAGACCGAATGCAATCTCGTGGTCGGCAGCAATTCAAAACTGTTTCCGATCCGGCCGGGTTCGATGGGCAAGGCGACGCCGGGGTTTGATGTGCGCATCATCAATGACAAGGGTGAGGAATTGCCGCGCGGCACCCGCGGCATCATCGGCGTGCGCCAGCCCAATCCGTGCACCATGCTGGAATACTGGCGTAACCCGGAAGCGACCGCGAAAAAGTATGTCGGCGATTTCCTGCTCACCGGCGATCTCGGCATCCAGGATGACGACGGTTATTTCTGGTATGTCAGCCGCGAGGATGACGTGATCACCACCGCCGGCTATCGCGTGGGGCCTTCGGAGATCGAACACACGCTGATGAAGCACCCGGCGGTGGCGATGTCCGCGGTGGTCGGCATTCCCGATCCGATCCGCACCGAATCGATCAAGGCCTGGATCGTGCTGCGACCGGGTTTTGCCGCCAGCGATGCGCTGGCGCGCGAGATCCAGGATTTTGTGAAGGTCCAACTCGCAGCCCACGAATATCCGCGCTTCGTGCAGTTCGCGGAGTCCTTGCCGCTGACCGCAACCGGGAAAGTGCTGCGCAGGGAGTTGAGGGCGCTCGGGTAGGGCGCGCTCATCGGTGGCTGCGAATGATCGTGCGGCGATATTCTTCCGCCGAGAGCCCCTTGATTTGCGCCTCGCTGGCGCGTTTTTTCATTGCGGTCGTCAGGCGGATGCCTTCGACTTCACTGATTTTGGCAAAACGATCGCTTCCGAGCACGAACCGGCTGGTCTTGGCGTCCTTTGCAATGGTTTTCCGCTTTGCCATGATCACCAGCCTAACATAAGTCGCCCTTCATGGCACGCTCCACGCCGCTGCATTTAGCGTGCATAAAGGCAAAAAAGCCGGCGTGCCTTAGCTCGGCAGGTAGAACGCGGGTGCCTAAGGCGTCCCAATTCCCAATTTCTTCAGCGCCTCCAGCATCCGATGCGGAGGTGCCATCTGCGGCGTGAGGGGCTCGCCCGTTTCCAGCAGGCTCTTGAGGCTGGAGAGGATCGCGGGCCAGCCCTGACGGCCGCCGGAGAGAATGTCGTCGTCGATCGGACGGTCATGCGACTCGGTCATCGTGAGCCGGACGGCGCTGCCGGCCGGTTCGATCTCGTAGGTCACCAGCGTCGGCCCGAGCTTTTCGATTAGTGCCGGCCAGTTGACGTTGAAGGTGACGGTGAGTTTTCGTGGCGGGTTGCATTCGAACACCTCGCCGCCGATATGCAGCGAGCCATCGGGCGCGCGGACGATGAACGCGCCGCCGACCTTCAAATCGACATCGACCGCATTGCCGAAAAAATACCGGCGGCTGAGTTCGGCCGTGGTCAGGGCTTCCCACACCTTCTCGGGCGTGGATGCGATGTAGATGGTGTAGACCGTCGTCGGCTTGAAGCTGTCGATATCGATCATGCTTTCAGCTCTAGCTTTTCATCGCTGCGTAGGGAACATCGAGCGGCTTGCCGGTTTCCAAAAGGCTCTTGAGACCCGACAGGATCGCGGGCCACCCCTTGGAGATTCCGGCGAGGAACTTGCCGCCTTCCGCGAACCCTTCATGCGTCAGCGTCAGTTTGACGAGCTTGCCGTAAGGCTCGAGCACGAAGGTCGCCAGCGCGGGAGGTTCGCCCTTGTACGTGTCCGACAGATTGACAAACGTGTAGGCCAGCCGTCGCGGCGGGTCGTATTCGACCACTTGGCCGGCGTCGGAAACGCTGCCGTCGGCTCGCACCATCTCGAAGGACGAACCGGCCTTCCAGTCCGATCGCAAGCGCACACCGAACCAGTAGCGCTCGGTGAAGTCGCCGCCGGTCAGCGCCTCCCACAGTTTTTCAGGGGTGGTCTCGATGTAGGTGACGTAGACGAATTCCGGTTTACTCATCACGCTTCTCCAGTTGCCGTTTCAACTCGCTGAGCGCCGTCAATTTTCCGCGCTCGAATTTCTTGATCCACCGCTCGCCGATCTGATGGATCGGCACCGGGTTGAGGTAATGCAGCTTCTCGCGGCCTTTGCGGAACGTGGTGACGAGGTTGGCGGCCTCGAGGATCGCAAGATGCTTGGTCACAGCCTGTCGCGTCATGGCGAGGCCGTCGCAGAGTTCGTTCAGCGTCTGTCCGTTGTGGGCGTGAAGCCGATCCAGTAGCGACCGCCTTGAAGCATCGGCCAGCGCTTTGAAGACTTCGTCCATGGCACGATCCATTGCGGATCATAATAGGCAACCAAATGGTTGCATGTCAAGAGCGTGTTTTTGTAAACCGGTTTCGCGTGCTATCGTTATGCCCAGCCAACGAAGATTGGTTTTGAACGCTTGGGGTGGAAGACTATGAATAGCCGGGCCTTATTCGTCGCGTGTACGTCGATCGTTCTCGTCGCCTGCTGCGGCGGCGCCATGACGCCGCAAGCCAATGCGCAGCAAGCCAGCACGCAGCAACAAGTCATCGGGGCGCCGCCCGAAGCCTCCAACATGAAACTGGTCGGCTATAACGATTTGCAGGGGCGCAGCGCCTACCAGCCGACCATCCATCACCAGGGCGACCGCTGGATCGCCTATGTCGGACATCACGGCGGCACCGATGACATTCCCGATCCGGTCAATCCGTTGACCGGCAAGGCCGAACCGAACGGGACATCGATCGTCGACGTCACCGATCCCGCGCATCCGAAATATCTGCACCATATTCCCGGCCAGGAAGGAAAATACGAGAGCGGCGGCGCCCAGATGGCGCGCGTGTGCGATGGCAAGTCGCTGCCCAAGGGCGATCCCAACGCGGTCTATTTGCTGCGAGCGGTCGGCAGCCAGGGGCATGAGATATGGAACGTGGCCGATCCGGCCAATCCTGTTCTCGTGACCCATATTGGCGAGGGCTTGAAGGACACCCACAAGAATTTTTGGGAATGTGACACCGGCATCGCCTATCTGGTGTCGGGCGCGCCGGACTGGCGCACCCGGCGCATGACGCAGGTCTATGACCTCAGCGACCCCGCGCATCCCGTGAAAATTCGAGACTTTGGTCTTCCCGGTCAGGAGCCGGGCTCGACGGGCGCGGTGCCGACCGAATTGCACGGCATGATCTCGACCGGGCCGCAGGGCAACCGGATCTATTTCGGCTACGGCACCGACAAGGGCGGCATCATGCAGATCGTCGACCGCGACAAGCTGCTTAACGGGCCGAAGGAGCCGACCGCGCAGAATTTGCGCTATCCGGAAATATCAGAGATGCCGATGTCGTCCTTCAACGGCGCCCATACCACGTTTCCGATGAAGGACATGCCGATCGCCGAGTTCGCCAAGGACAAGGACGGCAAGACCCGCGACATCGTGATGCTCGTCGACGAGGCGATCCTGAACGAATGCGGCGAACCGCGGCAGATGGTGTGGTTCGCCGACGTTACCACCGAGACCCGGCCGATGATGATATCGAGCTATACGGTGCCGGAAGCCGGTGGCGCGTTCTGCGAGCGCGGCGGCCGGTTCGGGTCGCATTCGTCGAACGAAAGCATGGCGCCGGTCTACTACAAGAAGATGGCGTTCATCGCCTTCTTCAACGCCGGCGTCCGCGCACTCGATATCCGCGATCCCTATCACCCCAGGGAAGTCGGCTATTTCATCCCCTCGATCACCGCGGCGACCGACAAAAGGTGCGTTCCCGTCGATGGCAAGGATCGCTGCAAGGTTGCGATCCAGACCAACAATGTCGAGACCGACGACCGCGGCTACATCTACATCGTCGATCGTGCCAATACCGGGATGCATGTCCTGGAGCTGACCGGGCCCGCGCGCAAGGCGGCGGGGCTGCCCTGATGACCCGGGTATCAATGACCAGGTGAGGCGGCATGCGTTGGCTTCCGGTCGCCTTCGGCGTTGCGATAGGCACGCTGTCAGGCGTCGCCGCGGTTCAGCATGCCCGCCCGGGCACGGCGGGCGCAGGTGCAAGCTGGCATGAAATCGCCTGGCCGTTCCCGCGCGACGGCTGGCCGGCGGGCCGCGCCTTCCGCTGCGCCGCGTCGGCCTGCGGCGGGCAGGTCGAACTCTACGTGCGGCCGAAAATCGGCTTCTGCAATTGCGACAGCGGCGTTGCCGACGACGATGAGGTCGACCGCGTCGCCGATCTCGATCTGATGAGCCAGCGTTTTGTGCCGCTTGAGGCCGGCAAGGTGGTGCAGATCGCCGCGATGGACGGACGCTCGCGCGCCTACGATCTGAAAATGACCGATGGCTCGAGCCATACCGCCATAGGCTTCGCTCTGTCGCACCGCTGCGACCTGATGGTCGCCGTGGCGCAAGGCAAGGGCGCTGCCGCCGGCGTTCAGCGCGCAGCGCTTGATTTCCTCGACTCGACCGAGATGGTTCGCTGGATGGCCACGGCGCTGAACGGCGGGTAAACCGATTATTTCGTCATGCCCGGGCTTGTTCCACGGCTGTCCGGTTCATATTGAACCCCAGTTTAGCGTGATCTGTCGAGAGTCGAGTGTGGACGACCGATGTAATCGTCTCAGTCTGGTGAAGTCTTTTCTGTGCATCAGGTTGGTGCGCACGAGTCTAGTCGTTTCAAGCAGGGTTAGTTTGTCTTGCGACATCTTGTTCAACATACGCAGCAGCAGGAAAGCGATCAGCGCGACGGCGATCTGAATGCGAACCGCATTCTCGGAGCGGCCGATAAAATGAGTGATCTTCAGGGTTTGCTTCATCACCCGGAAGAACAGCTCGATTTGCCAGCGCCGCTTGTAGAGGTCGGCAATCTCTTTGGCGGGCGCATCCAGATCGTTGGACAGAATGCGCAAGGTCCCGC
>JBDTKZ010000034.1:0-34867 GCA_039935075.1 Bradyrhizobium sp. | reverse complement strand
AGTTTCCGCGCAGCGATGGTGACAAAAAAGCCGGTCGCCAGGGAGAGCACGAAATAAGCTGTAAAACCATTGCGCAGGGAAGGCCGGACTGCTTCCGCTGAACCTGTATGCTCGTGTGCGCCTTTTTTCACTGTTTGCACGCGAGACCGCGGGTGCAGCGCGCACCCGGTCTTCCCTGCGCCCTCTCTTGAGGGTCGCACTGCGCCCTCTTTTGAGGGGCGGAATTTCCAGCAAAACTCGCGCGAAACGCGCGGCGAGATCGCTAAGTCATGTCGGTAAACAATGCTGGTCGGAAATTGAGCGCTGACGGTTACGTCACAGAAGATTTCAGTCGTGGCGCGGATGATTTGAAGCTGCACGCCGTCATTCCGGGATGGTCCGAAGGACCAGACCTCAGATGCGCAATTGCGCATCGGGGAATCTCGAGATTCCGGGTTCGCGCTTCGCGCGCCCCGGAATGACAATCTTAATATCGGATCCGCGACGACGACTACGGCTTCAGGATCAGCTTCTGCACCCGCCAATTCAACAGCTCCGCGGCGTAGATGGTGTTTTCCGACGGACAGGCCAGCGCATGGATCCAGCCGAATTGCTTCAGTTGCTTGCCGGATTGGCCGAGCATGCCGAGCACCTTGCCGTCGAGGCTGAGCTTGTAGATGCGGCCGGGCCAGGAATCCGAGCTGTAGAGCACCTGATGCGGCGGCGGCGTGATGCAGATCGCCCATGGAGAACCCGGATGAAATGTACCGCCGGCCATCATCGCCTCGTCGGGGATCTTGCCGATCGCGGGCCTGGCATCCGGCGGCACCGGCACGTCGATCACGAACTGGCGCAGGAATTTTCCGTCGCGGTCGAACACCTGGATGCGGTGGTTGCCGCGATCGGCGACGTAGACGTTGTCATTGGCGTCGGTCGCGATCGAGTGCGGCGTATTGAACTGGCCGGGCTCCTTGCCGCGCTCGCCCCACGACTTCAGCCAGTTGCCGTCCTTGTCGACCTTGGCGACGCGCGAGTTGATGTAGCCGTCGCTGATAAAAGTGTCGCCGGCCTTGTCCCAGGCGACGTCCGTGACCTGACGGAACCGGCCGTCTTCGGCAGGCAGCGGCGGCTTCGGATGCTTCAGGGGTTCAGTACCCTCATCGGAAGCTTCCTGCTTGCGGCCGAACACCATGATGACGCGGCCTTCGGGATCGAACTTGATCACCATGTCCGAACCCTTGTCGGTCACCCAGATGTTATCCTGGGGGTCGATCTTGACGGTGTGCCCGAACGACCAGGCGTAGAGGTTCTTGCCGATTTCGCGGACGAACTTGCCTTGCGCGTCGAATTCCAGCAGTTGCGTGGCGGCCGCGGCGTAAGCGGGACCGCTGGTATTGCCGCGCGACAGCACGAAAACATGGCCCTTGGAATTGACCGAGACACCGGAGGCTTCGCCGAAATACATGTTCGGCGGCAGCTTCAGTGGATTGGGAACGGAGTCGAAGGCGATGACCGGCACATTCTGTTGCGCCAACGCTTGTTGCGCCAAGACATGTTGCGTAAAGGCTGGCGATCCCGCCAGCAACAATAGTCTAACCAGCCAATGCTTCATGCTTTTCTCCCGGAGCGTTTGTTTGCTTTTGTCGTTGCGGCAGGTTCTAGTCCATCGTCGGTGCCGACGTCCATCGTTGCGCGGCATATCCGGTGTCATGACCGTTCATCGTCAGGCGCATGGCCCTCGACAAATGGACGTTCGGTTTCACGCTATGAAGCTGATGTCTTCTCACGGGGTCGTACATAAAATGATGCTTTGGCGAAATCCTCCAACCCGTATGTTGTTCGCGCTTGCAGCATTCGTGCTGTTGTCTGCGGCTTCGAGCGGCAGCGCATCGGCTGCCTATCCGGACAGGGTGGTCAAGATCGTCGTGCCGTTTGCGCCGGGCGGCGGCACCGATTTGGTGGCGCGCACGCTGGCGCAGGAGATGGCCAAAAATATCGGCGTCAATGTCCTGATCGAGAACAAGCCGGGGGCGGGGACCATTATCGGAACCCAGGCCGTTGCGGTCAGCGAACCAGATGGTTACACGCTGCTGATGGGGACGTTCGCGAATGCGGTCAATCCCAGCCTGAACGCCAAGCTGCCATACGATCCGCGGAAGGATTTCGCTGCCGTAGCGCTGATCGCGCGCTCGTTCAATATCGTCGTGGTCAGTCCTAAATCTCCGATCAAGTCGATCGCGGACCTGATCGCGGCGGCCAAGGCCGAACCCGACAAATTGTCCTATGGGACATTCGGCATCGGCACCTCGGCGCATCTGGCCGGAGAACTGTTCAAGAACATGACCAAGGTCAATCTGGCGACCATCCATTATAAAGGCGCCGCACCTGCGATCACCGATCTGATCAGCGGCCAGATCCAGGTGATGTTCACCACGGTCGCCAGTGCCGCCGCGCTGATCGAGAGCGGCCAGTTGCGCGCGCTTGCCGTGACCTCGGCGGAACGGTCGCCGGCGTTCCCGAATTTGCCCACGGTCGCGGAGGCCGGCGTTCCCGGTTACGCGGCGGAAAGCTGGTACGGCCTGTTCGCGCCGGCCAAGACGCCCCGTGAGGTGATTGACCGTCTCAACCAATCGGCGGCATCAGCCGTTCAGTCCGAGGTGTTCAGGAAGATCGGCGTCAACGAGGGCCTCGTCATGATCGCGGGTCCGCCCGAAGAACTCGACCGCTATTTCCATGGCGAGGAGGATCGCTGGCGCAAGCTGATCCAGGACGCCGGGATCAAGGTCGAATAGCGATACGCGTGCATCGCGGTCAGCAAGATATGATCGATGCCGAGGGATTAGCGCTTTTCCGCGACAAACTTGTTCCGCAAGGTGCCGATGCCGGTGATGTCGATCTCGACGACGTCGCCGGCCTTGATGTCGGGCGAGGCGCCGTCGGTGCCCATCCAGATCACGTCGCCGGGCCACAGCGTGAAATACTTCGTCAACTCGACGATGAACGGCACGATGCCGAAGATCATGTCGTTGGTGTGGAAGCGGAAGGTTTCCTTGCCGTTGACCCGAATGATGGTTTCCATCTTGTCGAGGTCGACGTCGGTTTCGATCCACGGCCCCATCGGCTTGAAGGTGTCGGCGTTCTTGGCGCGCCACAGCCCGCGATCGGCCTTCTGCCAGGTGCGCTCGCTGACGTCGTTGCCGATGGTGTAGCCGAACACGCAGGACATGGCGTTGGCTTCGGTGAGGTGCTTTGCCTTCTTGCCGATCACGACCGCGAGTTCGCCTTCGTAGTGGATCTTCTCGGTCGCGGTAGCCGGGATCACGACGTCTTCGTCATGCGCGATCAGCGCGTTCTGCGCGCGGTAGCCGATCTCGGGCCGGTCGGGCACGTTGGGGACCGTGCCGGCCTTGTCGGCGGCTTCCTTGAGGTGCTTGAGGTAATTGAGACCGACGCAGTAGAAGGTGCGCGGCACCAGCGGCAGTTCGATCTTTACGTCTTTCAGCGCATGGGTCTGTGTGGTGCGCTTCCATTCGCCGAACGGATCGCCGCTGACGGTGATGACCTTGTCAGCCTCGACGAGGCCCCAGGAAGTGTTTCCGGCGGCGGTGAACTTAAGCCAACGCATTTGCTATCCTTTTTATTCGGCCGCGGCGCGCGGCTCGGTTTTCCATGCGCCGGCGACGGGGCGCCGCAAGCCGAGATTCTCCCGCAGGGTCTTGCCGGTGTAGTCCTTGTGGAACAGGCCGCGGCGCTGCAATTCCGGCACGATGTGATGGACGAAATCCGCGTAGGAACCCGGCACATAGGTCGCCGCCACGACAAAGCCATCGCAGCCGCGATTGACGAACATCTCCTCCAACTTATCGGCGACTTCCTTCGGGCCGCCGACGATGGCGTCCTGGGTCTGGCCGCGGCCGGAGAAGGTGATGAAATCGCGGGTGCTGGGATTGGTCTTGCCGGAGGTTTTCAGCACGCCATCGCGGATGCCGATCATGCCCTGCATTCCCTGCAATTCCTCCGTTGTCAGCGGCTCGTCGATGCCCTTGGCGCCGAAGTCGAAGTTCAAGCCTTCCGCCAGCAGCGACAGCGCGTCGATTTCCAGCGGCAATTTGCCGATCAGCGCCATCCTGTCCTCGGCCTCGGCCTTGGTGGCGGCGCATACCGGGGTGATCAAATTGCAGAGGAACATCTGGTCGGGATCGCGTCCAAGCTTGGCGGCTTCGTTCTTGATGGCATCATAGCCCTGCTTGGCGTTGGCAAGATTGCGCGCCGCCGTAAAGATCACTTCACCCCACCGTCCCGCGAAGCGCTGGCCGCGGCCGCTGGCGCCGGCCTGGATGACGACAGGGTGGCCTTGTTGCGAACGCGGCACCGTGAACGGCCCACGCGACTTGAAGAACGCGCCGTTGTGATCGAGCCGCTTCACCTTGGTCGGATCGGCGAACCGTCCGCTCTTCTTGTCGATGATCAGCGAACCGTCTTCCCAGGAATCCCAGTGGCCGAGCACGACTTCCATGAACTCGTCGGCGCGGTCGTAGCGCAGATCGTGCTCGAGGTGCTGGTCGCGCCCCATATTGTGGGCTTCGCCGTCGTTCACGGAGGTGACGACGTTCCAGGCGGCGCGGCCATTGGTCATCAGATCGAGGGTGGCGAAACGCCGCGCCACATCGAACGGCTCGAAGTAGGTGGTCGAACAGGTCGATGCCAGGCCGAGCTTCTCGGTGACCATGCCCATCGTGGTCAGCACCACGATCGGATCCATCTTCACGCAGCGAATGCCGTATTCGACGGTGTGGGCGTGATCGTTGCCGTAACGGTCCGGCATCGCCAGCCGATCATCGAAGAACGCCATGTGGAACTTGCCGGCTTCGAGGATGCGGGCGATTTCCTGGTAGTAATCCGCCGACATCGAATCGTCGCGCGATTCCGGATGGCGCCAGGAACTCGGCAGGTTGGTGCAATTCTGCGCCTGCAGGAATCCCACCATCGCCATTTGCCGTGTCATGCTGCTCTCCCTGTTCGCTGGCGTTTTTTATGCGAGATCGAGTTCGGCGGCGAGCTTGTATGCGCCCGCCAGCGCGCGAAGCTTGTCCCAGGTCGCGTCCTCGATCTCGATGCCCTCGGCCTTGCGTTTCTGTTCGCGGATATATTCGACCTCGCCCGGATAGAACACGCCGGGCGAGCCTTCGGATGGCGGGGTCGATTTGAGATAGCGCGCGAACTCGCCGACTTCCTTCTGGAAATCCTTCAGCGGACGGAACGCGGCGACATTGAACACCGCCATGAAGCATCCGTCATTATGCCGGCCGGTTGGCTCGACGCCGAAACCGAGGCCGGTGAGCAGCCCGCACAGGATTTCCACCATCGCGGCGAGGCCGCTGCCCTTGTAGCCTTCGCTGCCGCCGAGCGGCAGCAACGCGCCGCCTTTGCGGTATTCCTTGGGATCGGTGGTGTGCCGCCCTTCCGAATCGATGATCCAGCCTTCGGGGATTGTTTCGCCGCGCGCGATCGCAAGCTGAATCTTGCCGGCGGCAACCGCGGAGGTCGCCATATCAAGATAAAACGGCGCTTCGAGATCGGACGGCACCGCGATCGAAATCGGATTGGTGCCAAGCCGCGCCTCGCGGCCGCCGAACGGAGCGACGTGTTTGGGCGAGCGGCCGGAATCGGCCGTCGCGATCCCGATCATGCCTTCGCGCATCGCCATCATCGGATAGGCCGCGAGTCGGCCGACATGGCTTTGCCGGAACACCGTGCAGGCCGCGACATTGGCGGTCTTCGCCTTCTCGATCGTCAGCGCCATCGCCTTGGCGTTGACATGGAAGCCGAACCCCCAATGGCCGTCGATCACGGTCGTGGTTGGCGATTCCTGCACGATGGTCCACTTCGCGCCGGGCACGATGTGGCCGGCCTTGATGCGGTCGATATAGGTCGGAACCGCGATGATGCCGTGCGAATCATGCCCGGCGAGGTTGGCGTTGACGCATCCGGTGGCGACTGCGCTGGCTTCCTCATCCGAGGCGCCGGCGGCCTTGAGCAGTGCCGCACCGATGCGCGTGAGGCGATCGGCCTGGATAATGGGCATGGGGTTTCCTTTTTCGGCGCCCGCGCGGGATGCGGGTCTTGTTTGTTGTTACGCGTTCATGGTCTCAAAGCGATGGCCTCAGAGCAAGTGGCAAAAATCGAATGGCCGGTCCCGCCAGGCACGGCCGCGCGGTGGTTTCCACGCCGCGGAATTGAATGTTACCGACGGCAAGTGGTTCGGTGCGCCGTTGCCCGATCGGCTGCCGTGGTCGGCGCCTGGACCTCAGCCGGGCATTCGCGCCGGCCGAATATCCGTAAAACTCCCGATCTATCGGGTTTTTGGGCGGGTTTATTGTTGGGCCGTTTACTCTGAATCGGAACTTAGGCCGCGTTTAACGGCCGTTTAGGCCTCGAACACGCATAAATTTACAGGGACCGGCAAATAATTACCCAGAAGGGAGCGGGTCGGTGAAGACGAATATCACGCGCACGTTTGCAGCGTTGAGTGCAACCAACGAGGCGATCCTCTACGCGAAATCGCCAGAGGAGCTGTACGAGCAGGTCTGCAAAGCCGCGTTTTCCAGCGGCGACTTTCTCGCGACCGCGGTCTTTCTGTTGGAACCCGGCACCGACAAGCTTTGCTTCGCCGCCGGCTTCGGCGAGGACATCAAACGCTTGTGCCTGATCGATATCACGATCGTTGCCAACACACCCGAAGGGTCAGGCGTCTGCGGACAGGCGTTTCGCGACCGCCAGCTGTGTATCAGCAATGATTTCCTCAATGATGCGCGTTCGCTGGCCTGGCGACAGGGCGCATCGGCCGGACATGTGGGCGCCGCAGCGGCGTTGCCGCTGACCTGCAATGGCCACAGCGTCGGCGTGTTGCTCGTCACCATTCGCGAAGCCGGTTCGCTCAACGGCCAGATCGTCTCCTTGCTCGAACGGATGTCGGCGAATATTTCCTATGCGCTCGACAATTTCGATCACGAGGCCGCGCGGGCGCGGCTGTCGCGCATGTTCGCGGCGCTGAGCGCGACCAACGAAGCGATCGTGCGGGCTACGTCGCGCGCGAAACTGTTTGATCTGGTCTGCGAAGCGGCGGTGGTCGGCGGCAATTTTACTTCGACGATAATCGCTCTGCAAAAGCGCGGCGCCGAGTTCCTGGAAGTTGTCGCAGCGGCCGGACCCGATCGAGAGAGGGCAAGAGTTGTTCGGCTGTCAGCCGATGCCGTGCTTCCCGAAGGACAGGGCATAACCGGGAACGCGTTCCGCGCGCGACGACCTTATATCAGCAACGACTATCTGACTGAGTTCGGCCGCGAAGGACATTTCTATCAGGTCGTCAAGAACAGCGGAACTCAATCGGGTGCGGCGTTTCCCTTGCTGAAGGACGGCGAGTCCATCGGCGCCGTGGTGTTCCTCTCCAGCGAACTCGACGCATTTAGCCCCGAATTGATCGGGCTGTTGCAACGCCTCGCGGAGAACGTCTCGTTTGCACTCGACAATTTTGATCGCGAGGACGAAAGGGCCAGGATCGAGGAGCAGAAAGAGCATCTGACGCGGATGTTCGCGGCGCTGAGCGCGACCAATGAAGCGATCATGCGCGCGAAGTCCCGCGCCGAGCTGTTTGTACTGGTGTGCGAAGCCGCGGCGAATGGCGGCAGGTTCACCTCGACCAGCATCGGCCTCGTCCAGGACGGCGAGGACTTTCTCGCCGTCGCCGCCGCGTCGGGACCCATGGCGGAAAAATCTCGAACGGTCAGGCTGTCGGTCAAGGAGAATTGTCCCGAAGGACGTGGGGTCAGCGGCATCGCATTCCGCTCCCGAAAACCCTGTATCAGCAATGACTATCTGGCCGACCCGCGCGGCACCATGTTTCACGACTCGATCCGCAGCGACGGGGCTAGCGCGGTCGCAGCGTTTCCGCTGTTCAATCGCGGGGAGCCGATCGGCATTCTGTTGTTTTGCGCGGCTGAAAAGGGCGCGTTCACGCCGGGATCGGTCGATCTACTGCAGCGCATCGCCGACAATATCGCCTTCGCCCTGGATAATTTCGACCGTGCGGACGAAAAGACCCGGGCGGATGAGCGGATCGAATACCTTGCATCGCACGACAGCCTGACTGGCTTGCCCAATCGCGACATGTTTAACCGCTTGCTGCATGCGGCGATGGAAACGGCAAGACGGCGCCAACTGCAGTTTGCGTTGCTGTTCATCGATCTCGACCGCTTCAAGATCATCAACGACTCCCTGGGACATGAGGCCGGCGACGCCTTGCTGGCGGAAATGGCCACCCGGTTGCGCCGGAATCTACGCTCCAGCGATATCGTGGCGCGGCTCGGTGGCGACGAGTTCGTCGTGATCCCCGAGCACACCGCCGACCGAGGCGCCATCGAGGAAATCGCCCGCCAACTGCTGGCGGCGGTTGGCGAACCTGTGCGGTTGAGCGGTCATGAATGCCACGCCACCGCCAGTATCGGCGTTGCCATGTTCCCCGATCACGGCTCCAGCGTTCACACCCTGACCAAGAACGCCGATATGGCGATGTATCTTGCCAAGGAAGACGGCAAGAACAATTTCCGCTTCTTCACCAAAGAGGTGAAGATGCCGTCGATCGAGCGGTTGACCCTGGAAAACTGCCTGCGTCACGCGCTGCCGCGCGACGAGTTTTCGCTGCACTACCAGCCGAAGGTGGATCTGGCGACCGGACAGCTCACCGGTGTTGAAGCCCTGTTGCGCTGGACCCATCCCGAGTACGGCATGCTGCCGCCGGGACAGTTCATTCCGCTCGCGGAAGAAACCGGCTTGATCGTTCCGATCGGGCGCTGGGTGCTGCGGGAAGCCTGTGCGCAAAACATGGCGTGGCAGCGCCGCGGATTGCAGCCGGTGTCGATGGCGGTCAACTTGTCGCCGCGCCAGTTCATCGACGAAAACCTGCTGCAGGACATCGACGAGGCGCTGACGGCGAGCGGCATGCCCGCGGTCCTGCTGCAGATCGAGGTGACGGAAAGCATGATGATGCGCAACGTCGCACGCGCCATCAAGGTGCTCGATGAGATCCAGAGCCGGGGTATTCGGATTGCAATCGACGATTTTGGAACCGGCTACTCCTCGATGTCGCTGATGAAGCAATTTCCGATCGACACCATCAAGATCGACCGCTCGTTCGTTCGCGACCTTCCCGATGATACCGAGGACCGGGCGATCGCGCAGGCCATCATCAACATGGGCCGTGCGCTGGGAATGACCATCGTGGCGGAAGGGGTGGAAACGCTCGAGCAGGAACAATTCCTGCGCGCGCATGGCTGCGATGAGATGCAGGGCTTTCTGTTCAGTCGGCCGCTGCCATCGGATCAACTGGCCGATCTGCTGCGGCCCGCGCCGCAGATGGTGGCTCCGCCACTGCAACCGGCGGCAGGCAGCGATCTCGGGCAGCCGTCAAAACCGCGGAAATCCGCCCGGCAAGCCGCCCATTAGAGTAGCGGCGTTAGGTCGGGTTCGAGCGGTTCGCGTTGAACGGAAAATTCCCCGTCCACGGCAGCAGCGTCTGGTCGCCAAGCGAAGTAAGTATCGCGCGTGCGCCGGCCGCGACAAGCGAGCCATCCGGCAATCCCAGGCTCGTGCACCATTCCGCCGGCATCTGTTGTCGGCGGTCCAGCGCTTCGAACGCCGGGCCCCACCACCATGAAGGGGCCGGCGATCGCTCCGGTTCCGGAACTGCGCGCCATCGCGCGAATTCGTGCACGATGCGTTCGAAGGACAACTCCGCCGTCTGACGCACCGTGGCCTCCAGTCATTTCGCCGGCTCGACCTCGGTGGCCGTCGCCGGGCCTTCGCCCATGATCAGCAATACGGCGTCTTCGTCCTTGGCGCCATCCCAATGCACTTGCTTGCCGAAATGCGTCACAAAGCTGCCGGCGGGCATCGGGGTGGTGCCGCGTTCAGGATCGAATTTCGAGCCGGAGCCTACCCACCATGTGCCCTGCAAGACCACGATGTAGCGGTCGTTCGGATGGAAATGTGGGTGGCTGAAATGGTTTCCTTTGGTCCATTTGTTGTAGACGGCGTAGAAGCCGGGCTTGGTCGGATCGCCGGCCACGACGGCGCTTTGCGCGCCGGCTGCATTGACCGGACCCCACGGAATCTGGTCCGGCAATTTGTAGATGACGGCGGCTGGATTGAGTTCGGCGGCGGAACTGATGCTCAGCATGCCCGCGAATGACAGCGGCAGCAAAAGATAGCGCCAAAACCGGTTGGTGGCTTTCATGGTTCTCTCCCCTGAATTTCCGCGACTGCGTGGAGTCGGGCTTTTCTTATGGGAGCATGCTAACCGGTCAGGTTCCCGCGCGGCAAGCCGCAGGCTGGCATGGACGGCGCAGGTCTGTGCTGTCGGGTTTGCACGAATCGCAGGATGAAAGCGGCGTTTGATACGGCAGCGGGAGGCCGTGCGCCCCTCAGCTGTGTGGCGTCCTATCGGCGTTCGACGGCTTGCTCTTGTGGAACAGCAGATAGAGCGCGCGCGGGTTGGTGGTCAGATAGCGCCAGAATAGCCGGCGCGGCTCCAGCCAGATTCGCCAGGCCCATTCGAGACCGACGACCTGCATCCATTGCGGGGCGCGGGCGCGGCTGCCTGAAAGGAAGTTGAACAGCCCGCCCGACGTCTTGATGACGCCGACATCCGACAGCCGCGGGGTGAATTCCTCGACAAAGGCCTGCTCATAGGGCACGCCGAGCGCCACCCACAAATAATCCGGCGCCAGCGCATTGATCTCATCGACCTTGCTGCGAAGCGCGTCGCCCTTGAGATAACCATGGGAGCGGCCGATGATCTTGAGGTCAGGGAACATCTTCTGGACATTGGCGACCGCGGTGGCGTTTTCCGCTTCGTCGGCGCCGAACATGTAGAATGTGAGCCCCGCAGCCGTCGCCTTGCGCGCGACGACCTCGAACAGGTCGGTCGTCGCAACCCGCTCGGGCAACGGTGTCGACGACTTCAATCGCGATACGGTGACGAGCGGCTGACCATCGGCATTGATGAGGTCGGCCGCGCGGAACAGCCGGTCCGTCATCGGTTCGGTCGAGCAGCGCGCCAGCACTTCACCGTTGGCGGACGTCAGGTACAGCGGCCGGTCGACCTTGCGCGCCGGGAAAACCATGTCGATCATGAAATTGGCGGTCTGCTCGACGTCGAGCACGGCGAGTCTCAGCCCACCCAGCGAAATTCGCGGCACGCTCGCGGTAGCGGCCCTCCCTACGGGATTTGCACGGCGCTCAAGCATATTGTTTGTCTCGCTGACGTTTGACGGCCGCAGGATTCAGTTCGTTGAGGACGACACCAACCAGCTTGCGCTCCGCGCCGCCGAGCGCCGTGATGATGGTTTCGATGCATTCGTTGATGTCGAGCTTGGCGGGCAGCACCGCGACGAGGCCGCCGGCGGCATCGAGCAACTTGCGGTCGGCAGCACTCCAGGGCATCGCCGGTCCGTCGAGGATCACAAGGTCATAGCCGCCGGCCGAGCGCGCCTGAGTGATCGCCTTCTGAACGGCTTCGCTCGACTTGACGTCGGATGCGGTGATTGCCGGCAGCACCGAGATGCCATTTTTGGTTTCGATCGTCCGGGAAGGCCTGGTGCCGATATTGAGCCAGTTGAGTGTGCTGGCTTCGCTCTTGCCGGGGCGGTCCAGTTTGTTGGAAAGCGCGTGGCTGACATGATCGGCGTCGATCATCAGCACCTTGGCGCCGTCGCGAGCGGCCGCGAGCGCGATATTCAGTGCGGCGATGCTGCGATCCTGAGCGGCGCCCGTGCCGATCACGGCCATGACAGGCGTTGCGCCGGCAGGTGCGCGCGTCGCCAGCGGCGCCCGCATCTCGCGCATGGCGTTGAGGAACGTCGTCAGCGAAAAGCCCATGCGCAAGGTCGGCCAACCCATCCGCGTCACGTCGGTAATGCCGCCGCTCGCCAGGATTCCGCCCAGCGTTCGCATCACATCGGATTCCTGCAAAAGCGCGATCGGCGGCTTTTCGAGCGTCGCCTCCACGGCCTGCGGCTGCGGCTGCGGTGGCGTGCGCGTGGGCTGCTTCGACGGCACGACCGACGGTTTGGTTTCGGTCTGGACCGGCTGCGGTTCGGTGGTGTCGGGCGGCAGCCGGTCGGCGGCGACGGCCCAGGCCGCGGCCGCCAGCGTGCCGAGCATGAAGCCGACCATCGCCAGCAGGCTCATGGCCGGAGGGAAGGTGCGAAGGCGCGGTACGGTGGCTTCGCCGATGATCCGGGCATTCGAGGTGTTGAGGCTCTCCTGCTCTTCGGTTTCACGCGAGCGCTTGAGGAAGGACTGGTAAACGTCGCGGTTGGCTTCGACATCGCGTTCAAGCTCGCGAAGCCGCACCGCCGCCTGGCTCATCTGGACGCTCTGGCGCTTCTGCGAATCGAGCGCCTTGTCCAGCGATGCTTCGTAATCGCGGGCGCGGGTCAGGTCGTTCTTTGCCGACTGGGCGAAGCGATCGACTTCCTCGTTGATAGTTCGGCGCAGATCCTCGACCTGCTTCTCGATCTGACGCAGCGCGGGGTGCAACGGCCCGAGTTCACCGGTCAGTTCCGCGGAGCGTTTGCGGGCTTCGGCGTATTGCGCACGAAGATTGGCGATCGTCGGAGACTGCAGCGCTTCGGGAATCGCGCCGCTGTCGGTGGCCGCACGCCGGCTGCCTTCGATCTGGTCGTATTTTGCCTGTGCGTCGAGTGTCGCCGCCCGCGCCGCGGCAAGCCGCTGGTTGCTGCCGGAGAGCTGCTGGTCGCTTATCAGCGTGTCCTGGGTGCCGACGAAATTATTCCGCGCCTTGTAGATTGCGAGAATGTTTTCCGAATTACGGAGCCGTTCCTTCAACTCGTTGAGGCGGCCGGACAGGTCAGTCGTTGCGCGGCGGGCGGCGGTTGCCCGTGAGGTCTTCGATTCGGTCAGATAGGCCTGCGCCAACGCGTTGGCGAGCATCGCGGCCTTGGCCGGCTCATGCGACCAGACATCGATGTCGACGATGAAGCTACTCGCGGTTTTCTTGACGTTGATGTGGCGGTTCAAGGCCTCCAGCGCCGACATTTGCCCGAGTTTGTCTTCTTCAGCCGTCGTCGGAGTCTGGATCCCGAACAGCCCAAGGAGAGATGCCGCGAAGCCCTTGGAGGCGCCACCAAACTCGGGATCCTGGTCGAGATGCGTGCTCTGGATCACCTGCAGCAGGACGTTGTTGGAAGTGATCAGGCGGGCCTGGCTTTCGACCACCATCGCGAGACCTGAAACATCCTGCGCGCGCGGCGTCAATTCGCGGTCCACGAGCTGCAGTTCACGCGGATCGACGTAAAGCTGAGCCGTCGCCGTGAATTTCGACGTCAGGCTTTTGCCGACCGCAACGGCGGCGCAGGCACAGATCAGCCCGGCCGCGGCAATCGCGACCTTTCGCCGCCACAGCACGCGGCTGAACTCCAGCACGCTGAAGCCCCCGGACATCAGCGGTTGAGGTCGCCGGGCGCCGGATTTGGGTTGGCCTATCGGTTGGTCATAAACGAGCATGAGCCCCGGCTTCCATTCGAACCGCCGCACGAATCGGCTGAGGGGCTACTCTTCGGGTCACGCCAGGCGCGCACGTTATCGGCGCGGAACAAACGCTGCTGGAAAAATTAACCATACTCATTGAGGGACTATTCACGGAAATCGCAAAAAAAGCGTTTAAGCGGATGCGCATAACGACGCCTCCGCCCTGTCCGAAATCGGGACTATTAACATTTCGTTATCGATTGGCGCGCCGCCGCGGCAGTCCCACGCGGGCGCGGCTTTGATGGCTGGCGCCAGGCGCCGGACACGCAAGGGCGTCGTCAGCGGATAGCTGGCAGTCGCTCTCGTTTTCGGCTCCATCGTGGACATCGTTCAGCGCTTTCGTAATATCACGTGATAGTCGCCATGCCGCACGTCGGTTTTTCGCAGCAGCAGACAATTAACGACGGCGGCGGCGGCATCGACCAGGGCGGCGAGCATTGGTTTGCGAGCTCGCATTTCCGGAAAGCGCGGGCTTTCGTATTCCCTGCAATAGATCACCTCGAGACCGTGTGTCTTCGCGAACGCATCGAGTTTCGAGAGCGAGACCAGCGGATGGAAGAATGTCGGAAACGGCGCTTCGCCAGGCTTGCCGGCGTCCATGTCGCCGCGAACATGGCGGTAGAACCAGACATGAAACCAGTGCGGCGTGTATTTGGTGACGACGCCGGACAGCGAGTTCGGGTTTGGCGCACCGATCAGGATCAGGCCGTGCTGCTTGAGGGATTCGCAAAAACCGAGCAGGGCCGCCTGGACATCCGGAACATGCTCCAGGACGTTGTAGCAGATCACAAGATCAAAGCTTTCGGGAGCGAAGCGATAGGTCTGGATATCACCCCGGATCGTCCTGTCCGCATAATCGTTCTTGCGAAGCTGCTCCTCGTCGATATCGACAACGGTAATGTCCGAGCGCTGCATCACGTCAGGCGGCAAGAAGGAGGTCGATCCGCCACCGGCCTCGTACACGGTGAGCCTGCTGTTCGGCAGTTCGTCACCAAGGATATCGTGAACGGCGATCAGGCTATCGAAGGCCTCGCCGGGAGGCAGTTTGAGTCGCGCCTGCAGTTGGGCAGCCATACGCGACGGGATGTCGCATGCCCTGATGGGCGCCGCGGAAGCGAGGTTCAATGCAGCCGATTTGCTCATGGTCTTACTTTGTTTGGTGTTAGGTGGCGCGGTCGGTGCTCCACGGGCCTGTTGCGACCCTGGCTCATGCTGGGCCGGCATGTCCAGAAATGGGATTGGCTGGGTAAAGGCGCTGGCGCCGCAAGCAGGGCGTCTTGGCTGCCCGGCCGAAAAACTTGCGGAATCGTGCTTGAAAAGCGCGAAATTCGGTGGCGCGGTCGCTGGCGAAATCGTTTCGATGCTGGTTTGTCTCATGGCGTGTCTCACTCAGCAATATCGGTGCCGGGGGAAACGCGGTGCGCGCTCGGCGCCAGATCTCCTGCGTGGATGGTTAATTTGGAATGCATTAACCTTTTGAGATGACGCTGGGAGATCGTTGATCTGGCCTCGGTCATCAGCGGACAAACTGCGCGCCTTAAGATTTCATTTACCAGTCGGATGTCCATGGTTTGGATATCTGAAGCTGCAGCGAGGATCGCTGGGGGCCGGCCGTTCTTCATCGCGCTGAGCGGTGCGTCCGTCCGCGGTTCACCGCAGCGGGAAACTGCGAGACTTTTAATGAACCAGCTTCTGGCCGCATCGGAAGCCTACGCGCTGCTCGGCGTCCTTCGTCGGCAGCAGGTTCTGCACGTGCTGCGCGCCGCGGTGTTCATCGGATCGCTGCTGATCGCCTGGATTTCGTTGCGGCCGTTCGTCAATCTCTCCGAAGCGGATCTGCCGGACGCAACCAGCGGCAACGACGCGCTTACTTATGTGGTATTCGGCGGCCTGGCTGTCCTGACAAGTCTCCTGACGATCGCGGAGAACCGTCGAGGACTCTCGACCTTGCTGTCTCCGGGATTGCTGAGTTTCGCAAGCTGGATCCTGGTCAGCGTCGTGCTGTCGACGGATCCCTCGGTATCGGTAAAGCGTCTTACCTTGACCGCCAGCGCCGCGGCGGTGGCGTCGATGCTGTTCTTTTTGCCGAGATCGCAGTCGGAGATGGTCCGATGGTTCAGCGTGGCGGTCCTGGGGTTGCTTGCGACCTGTTATCTGGGGATCGTGTTCGTGCCGCATTTGTCGATCCATCTCGCCACCGACCTGCAGGAGCCGTTGCTCGCCGGTGACTGGCGCGGCGTGTTCGAACACAAGAACGTGGCCGCGCCGGTGATGGTGATGATGCTGTTTCTCGGGATCTACATCACGAGCAGCGGCTTTTATGTCAGCGGCCTTGCCAGCATCGCTTTGGCGACGATCTTCCTGATCAATGCCGGCGGCAAGAGTGCGCTTGCGCTGTGCATTGGGGTGCTGGTGCTGAGTTCTCTCACTCAGATCGTCAAATCCTTCTGGCTACGCGCGACGATGCTGCTGTCGCCGCTGCTGGTGCTTAACATGCTGAGCGTTGGCACGGTGATGAGCGATCATTTGGCCGCGATCGCCGACGCGCTGCCGCTGGATACGAGCTTCACCGGCCGAACCGAGATCTGGATATTCGCGCTCCAATCGCTGCGACAGCATCTGTTCCTGGGTTACGGTTTTTCGGCTTTCTGGGGCGTAGGGGCGACCCGATCGACCCTCCCGGGCATGGAATGGGCGGCAACCGTCGCCCACAGCCATAACGGCTATCTGGACACCGCGCTGACCATGGGGCTGCCGGGCCTGGTGCTCTTGATCGCGGTGCTGGTGGTCGCGCCGTTACGGGATTTCCATCTTGCGGAACGCGGCGGCAACCATGGGCCGCTGGCAATGGCGCTGATGCGGATCTGGATGTTCGGGATCTATCTGGCCTCGTTCGAGAGCTTCTATCTCGATCGGGCCAATCCGCTCTGGTTCACCTTCCTGATCGCCGTGTTTGGGCTGCACTATCTGGCACGGTTTCGAACAGCGGCGTGACATTGGCGGCCCGATACGGCGTGGGCGCCAGCCCGAGTGCGGCCAGATTGCGTCCGATGGACAAGCAAAGCGGATGCGATGCGGGTAGCCAATGGCCGGTCGCAAGTAGCACTTTCACCGCGCGAAACGGCGAAATTCCAAGCGAAATGAAATTCTTCAGGAGCAGCCAGGCGGCGCCCCGGCGTCCCGGATAGCGTTTCTGATCGATCGTGTAGTTGATCACGCCTGTGGCGATGGATCGCGCCAGCACCCATTTGGTCTTCATGCGCTGGACCGGCACCGTCTCCGACACCGTGGCGGTTTGATTCCAGTGCGACCTGAAGCCAGCGAGGCCGCAGCGCGTGAAGAAATCCATGTCGCCGCCACCGAGAAAATTGAAGCGAGGGTCAAGCGTCGGCTCGCCGAGCGTCTCGAGTACTCTCCTGCGAACGAGGCAATTTCCCGTTCCGTGCAGGGTGGCGGTCTCGCCCGACCTGCCGATGGTCGAATAGAACAGGGGATGCTTCTGCAAGCTCGCGGGCGCGCCGTTCTCGAAGCGGCGCACGACGGGGCCGCCGACCAGATCAGCGCCGCTGGACCGCGCCGCATCGGTCATTTCGGCAAGCCATGTCGGAGAAGCTTCCTCGTCGTCATCGATCATCAGAAAGAATTCGGCCGACGGGAAACGCTCCCGGGCCGTCCTGAACGCGGTATTGATCGCGCTGCAATTGCCTTGGCTGGGTTCGACCACGCAGAAACCGCAAAGCACGCGCGAGGCAAATATCGCGTCCGCGACCATCTTGCCCTCAAGCCTCTCGGCGTCGTTCTCGACCACAACCACGGCAAATCGATCCGTGCCGACCTGAGCGGCGAGCGACTCGAGGGTCCTTTTCAGACCGCCCGGGCGCCGGAACGTCGGTATGCAAACTACGGCCTCAGGCACATCACTCATATCGTGTCTGCTTCGATTCCAGGGAACGGCATTAAAGCCCCGCCAGTGCGCTCAATGCGTGAGCAAGCGTTTTGGGTGTCTGCGACGGAAAACGGGCTATGACCTGGGCCGTTTCCCTGATGGCGCGGCCATACGCGTGTGCGCGGATCGCCTGGCAGGCCAGATATGTCTTTAGATGCGCCTCGGCCCTTCGTCGTAACCAGACGATGTCGGCTCGCCCGACCCGGCTGACGATCCTGGGATCCGTGAATACGCGCTCGAGTGCCGCGCGACAGTGGCTGAAATTGATCCGGCCGCTCATCATCGCGCTGCTGTCGTGGACCCGATATTCCAGCACGGTGGTTCGCGGACTCCAGGCAATCGGGCCCTGCGCTGCAAGCCGGCAGAACAAGTGCCAGTCCTCGCAATAGCGCAGCGCTTCGTCGAAGCCGCCGGCCAGACGAAATTGAATGTGGCGGATCAGCATGACGCCGCCGTTGACGATAAAATTACCGGCCAGCAGGTCGCGCAGGATTTCTCCGCTCGGCTTGCCGCGCCGAAGCAACAGGCGGCGTCGTCCGATGCGATGTCCGCGGGCATCGATCCGTTCATAATCTCCGTAGACCGCGACACAGTCGGCCGGGGCACCCTCCAGAAGCTTCTGCGTCGCGCCCGGAACAAGACGATCGTCGGCATCAAGAAACATCACCCAGCCGCACTCGGCCTCCTGAGTGTCGCTCAGGCGTTCAATTTCCGCGAAGCCGAGATTGCGGGCGGCCGAGACGCCGCGGCCAGCACCGCGGATCAACGTCACCCGTTCGTCATTAATGCGGGCAACAATCTCGGCAGACCCGTCGGTAGAGGCATCGTCGACGATGATCACCCTCTTGACGCAGGGTTGATCCAGCGCGCTGGCAACCGCGGCGCCAATATATGGGGCGGCATTTTTCATTGGAATGACGATATTGACCCACATCGGTACCTACACTGGTTGAACGCGCGTCGAGATGTGCCAGAGCTGAACACTCACGGACACGGCTTGTCGGTATCAGCAACGCCTGTGCCAGCCGTGGGAGTTAATGACGTTTCATTTCAATTTGAATTAACGTAATTGGCCGAATTTAGAGGTGTTGCCGTTGTTGCTTTGATATCCCGGGACCATATCCGCTGAAGGCAGCACATATGATTAATATCAGCCGACGAAAATTGATTGCAGGCAGCCTGGCTGCGGCGGCTTCCGGGACGATCGGAAACGCGCCGCTTCTGGCCGCGGGTGCAGTCCGCCGTCGCGACGGCTATGGAGCGGCGGTCACGTTGGCGGACTTGCAGTCCGATGCGCGTCTGAAAACCGCGGTGGCGCGGTACTGCACGCAGATCGTGCCGGTTTACGAACTTAAATGGCCGACCGTTCGACCCGATGCGCACACGTTTGCATTCGATAAAGCCGACGCGTTGCTCGACTTCGCGCACCAGAACGGAATGACCATGCGCGGTCACAACCTGGTCTGGTATGCGGACCTGCCCGATTGGACCAAGCAGATCACAAACGCAGCCGGCGCTGAACGCGCGCTTCGCGATCATATCTCCACAGTGGTCAGCTATTATCGGGGAAAGCTGACGTCCTGGGATGTGGTGAACGAGGCCGTTCCCGATTTTCCAAGGCGGTCGACGGAGCGGCGTGACTCGCTGTGGCAAAGCCTGCTCGGCGACGACTATATTCGAATGGCGTTCCGCGCCGCCGCGGAAGCCGACCCGGACGTTCAGCTCACCCTGAACGATTATGATACCGAGTCGGTTGGCGAACGTTTTGCCGCGAGGCGCGCCTGCTTGCGTAATCTGGTTGCCGATTTGCTCGACAAGGGTGTGCCGCTTCATGCTGTTGGCCTGCAGGCTCACCTGCATGGTGAATTGGAGATCGACACCGACGGTCTCGCGAAGAGTGTTGCCGAATTCCGCTCCTGGGGTCTCGATGTCATCGTGACCGAGCTTGACGTCGACGATTCGAAGCTTCCGGCGCCCGTGGCGGAGCGAGACGCGATCGTCGCGAAACGAGTCAGCGATGTGCTGGGCGCGATTTCGTCGAAGGCGCCACTCCGCTCGATCCTCACCTGGGGATTGGCGGACCGATACAGCTGGATCAATCAGATGTTTCCCCGGCCCGACCATCTTCCAGATCGCCCTTTGCCGCTCAATGCTGATTTTCAGCCGAAGCCGTTCATGGACGTGATCACGAAATTCACCCGCGAGGCGACCTGACGTGATCGACAAATGCGGGATACATTCGGGATCTCGGTTCATGAGTTGGGTCTGAGCGATGCTTCGCCACGCATCCCAGTACATGATCGCAAGCGTGATTGCCGCGGTGTTCGGCTTTCTCGGCACTGCGGCGTTCACGCGGCTGCTTTCGCCGGGTGACTACGGCGTCTATGTTATCGGCGTCGGAATAGCCGGATTCGTGTCGGCGATCCTCTTTACCTGGATCCGCTTCTCGGTGATGCGCCTTCAATCGGAGGGAGGGCAGCGCGATCTTCGCGGTACGGCGTTGGCCGCCTACGGGATTTCGTTCGTCATATCTCCGTTATTGCTTCTTCTTACAGGGTTGTTTTCGGACCGCGGTTGGCGAGAGCTCGGTTGCGCGATCATTCTGGCGTTGGGCATCGGCCTGGTCGAAATGGGTCAGGAAATCATGCGAGCGCGCTTCCAGGTGCGCGAATTCGTCACCGGCGCCGTGCTTCGGACCGTTCTGGGCTTCGTATTTTGTTTCGCGGCGATCAAGTGGGGATGGGGCGGCATCGGCATGCTCGCTGGATCTGCCCTGGCCTATTTCGCGTCAGCAGCGTACTCGGCCCGGACCATTTGGCGGGCGCCACTTGCCAGCCCCAAGCTCGACGAACTCCGTTTATTTTTCCGTCTTGGGTTCGTCTTCACGATTACCGGCTTTGTCTACACCTTCCAGTGCACGATGGACCGGTTGTTCCTGGCGTGGCATTCAGGGGAAGCCTTTTCCGGCCTTTACGGCGCCTCAGCCGACCTGACGCGTCAGATTATTCAGATGCCTGCCGGCAGCATTGCCGCGGCCGCGTTCCCGATTGCCGTCAGCAGCCTCGCGCAATACGGCGCACCCAAGGCGCGCGAGCACCTGGAGCGCTTTGGCGCGATATTGCTTGCTGTGTCGGTGCCGGCGGCGGTTGGGCTTTCGCTGACTATTCCCTATCTGGCCTCGTTCCTTCTCGGGCCTGCGTTCCGCGAGACGGCGGGCCTGATCGTCCCGATGCTCGCCGTCGGCTGGCTCTTTCAATGCATCACGCAATATTACGTGCATGTCAGCTTCCATTTGGCCAAGCGGCCGGAATGGTCGCTGGTTCAGGGCTTGGTGAGTGTCGGCATCAACCTGGCTTGCATCTGGCCGCTCACCAACGCCTGGGGGCTGCAGGGGACGGCGATGTCCTTCATGATTTCAGAAGTGTGTGGGACCCTGATCGGCATGGTGCTGACCCGATTTACGTACCCGTTGCCATATCTGTTGGGGCCGCTGGTGCGGATACTTTTGGCCAATAGCTTGATGGCGGGCGCGGTCCTGGCATTGGAGCATTGGTTGCCGGTGCCGAGCGTCGGGGCATTTGCCTTCCTCGCAATAAGCGGCATGCTGGTTTATGGACTGGCAGCCATCGGACTGAATATCTGCGACAGCAGAACGATGCTTCGAACACTTGCCCATCGGCTCTTTAGCCGGCGAGGCGCCATACCGGTCGTCTCGGAACCCAGGCTCTAGGCTGGCTCAGGTTCGTGCGCTGCGGACAAGACGCCTCTGATATCCCCGATCGACGTTCCCGAATAGGACTGGATGCAAAGCGCAACCTGCTCGGGTGAGGCGTCGTGCAGCATGGCCCTGATCGAAGATTTGTCGAGCCGGGTTTCATCCCAGTGTGCGAGAGCAAGGCTTTGCTCCACGATCTGATGCGCCGCGAGCTGATCCGGAGAACTCGTCACGAAGCGACCGTACAAAAGGTATTCCGAGAACGCACGTTGCCGGCACAGCGCCAGAGTCCAGCTTCTTCCGGTCGCTGATGTGATCGCATCAGTCATGGCGCGGACAGCCGTCTTGTCCCAGACGAGCAAATTGCCGACAAAATCATCCGCGGGGAAAATCGTTTCAGGCAGGCCGAGCAGGCGATTGCAATTGCGCAACCAGATGGCATGGAAGGGCGCCGCCTCGGCCCGAATGGCCTGCCGATCGACGTACAGCGGCGATTTCTCGGCGCCGGCATATTGGCTGATATCGAATTTGCGGAAAAAGAAATTGTCGGAATCGATGATGCACATGCGCTGCTCGGGCGCCGCCAGAACGCCTGCGATCTTGGCGATCTGCTGCACGTGCCAGCCGTGCACGGGGTAGGAAAACAGCGATACCCAGACGCGTCTGCGACTCCATGAAAGCGCTGCCGGAACCGCCCAAAGCCACTTCGGCAAGTAGCGCGAGACCGGAACGATGACGCGTTTTTCCGATCGGTATTTCTTGAACAACGGAACATCGTCGTCATTTACGACGACGTAGTGCTTGGTGTATCCGGTGAGATACGCGTCGATGCTTTCACAAAGCAACGCGAAGCGCTCGATATCCTTGCTGTGGCTTGGCGTTAAAAGGGCGACTGAGTGCATGGTGAGCGTTGGTCCAAAATGGATTTACAGTACGTGACGTTCACTCAAGCGATGGTAAAACTGTCGCTCCGCCGCTACCGCGCGAATCTAAGCCTGATGTGATATCGACGTAGAGCCGCGAGCGAAAGTCGTAAGCGGCGTTTAGCTTTCGAAAAATTGGTTTAAAGGTTAACTACGTCGATAACGATACTGCACGCTGCGTTCGGGATCGTTCTGGTTTCGCCGGTTGTACGCCGTAATTGTGCATTCTTTATTATTAGTCACACATTATCGTTAGCCATACATTGCGGACACCGGCTCCAACCGGGTGATTGCGCTGGTGTCGCCGTGTCCTGCCTTGTTAGACAAGAGCGACATCCGCGCGGCGCCAGTTCGATAGAGCGTGAGCCGGCGCGACATGCAACCTGCGGCGAATACATGTTCAGAATGAACCCGGCCATCACAAACCAGGCACGATCAGTTTGAAGGCGAGTGGGAAGCGTTGGTCATGGTTACTCTGGAGCTGGGAGAGACAGGCCGGCGGGCGACATCTTCGGCCACCTCTTTCCGCGTGGAATTTATCCGCGACTGGAGCCAGGCAGTCCGGTTCCGGGATAACGCAGGCGATGCCACGAGCTTTCAACACCGGCATTGGCTCGACGCCTGGTATAGCGCCTTCGATACGCCGGCTCCGCTGATCGCGGTTATCTCGGACACGGCAACTCAAGGCCATGTTGCGGTGGTCCCGCTGATCTGCCGCGAGGAAAACGGTATTCGCGTCGTCGAGTTCGCCGATCTCGGGGTGAGCGACTACAACGCGCCGATACTGGCCCCGGACGTTCCGCACGATGTCGCCGGCATGCGCGCGATGAACAGTGCCTTGCTCGCGGCGTTGCACCGATTGCCCGATCGTCCTGACCTGATCCGGTTGAAAAAGATGCCAGCCGAAATTCAGGGCAGGCCGAATCCCCTGGTGGCGTCCGGATGGGCGGGATCCTGCTCGCTGAACGGTAATCTCGTTGAGGTGGGCGGCGATTTCGGGGCCTATCGCCACTCGATCAGAAAAATGCAGCTGCCACGGTGCTGGCGCGTCTTTACCCGTTTCCCTGGCGCCAAGTTTCAAATCGCCACGACCGTCGAGGAAGCGTCGCGGTTTCTTGATGTCATGGATGTTCAGCAACACGAACGCATGGAGAAACTCGGACAACGGTTCGTGCTCGACGACATCAGTCATGCCAGGTTCTATCGCGACGTGGTCCGCCGCGGTGTCGCAGAAGGCTACGCCGTCGTCTCCGCGCTGATCTGCGACGCCGGAATTATCGCCACCACGATGGGGCTCAGGAACGGCAACCACTATTCGTTGTTGCGGACCAGCAATGCCGGTAACCAATGGTCCAACTGTTCGCCGGGTCTGCTTTGCGTCGAGCAGACAATGGCAGCGTTACATGGACTGGGCGTGCGTAATTTCGATCTGAGCATCGGCAACTACGATTACAAGCGGCGCTTCGGAGCAAGGCCGCTTCCATTGACAGACGTCAGCGTCGCTCTGTCCTGGCGTGGCGTCCCTTACGCGCTGCGCGACCGCGTCGCACGGCGGCTACGACGCTATCCGCGGCTCGACAAGAGCGTTCGACAGGCGGTAGGTCCGTTCTCGACAACTCACTGAATTTCCCGCACCACGCCGGGCTGGCCGGGAGCGCATTCCAGCGCGTCGCGGTCCCAGTTCGCGGTGGTGGCCGCGGCCTCATAGGTGCTTTGCAGGAATTCCAGCAGCGTTTTGTCGGGATTGCTGGAGGTGCGCACGGCATCATAGGGCACGATGAATTCGCCGAGCGCTTCGCTGAAGAACGCGGCGTCAGGTCGAGCCTTGATGGCGCGATAGCCTGATGGTTCGGGATAGACGTAGGAATAGAACGCGGGGTAGTCGACGGCGCCGCTGCCCGGCCAGAAGCCGGCGCTGCACTCTTCGTGCGAATAGGCTTCGCAGGCGACCGCATCGGGCAGGTTAGGCACGCCGCCGGGATGACGTGGCGCGCGCCGGCCGGAAAACCGGGTTACCGCCAGATCGAAACTGCCCCAGAAGAAATGCACCGGGCTCGCCTTGCCGAGAAAGCCGGTGCGGAATTGCTTGAACACGCGATCCGCATTGACGAGTATCCGGAAGAAGCGCCGCACCGCGTCCGGATCGTAGGAGGCGTGGGCGCGGTCCTGTGAGAATTTGACCGGATCGGGCAATTCGTTCGGCATCTCGTCGATGTCGACGTGAATGCCAAGCTCGGCGAGCGCGGCCATGGTCGCTGCATAGAAGCTCGCGACCGATTGCCCGGCCAGTGCAAACTGACGCTGCGCGCCGTCGCTGCTCGAAACCCGCAAAACATGATCGATGAAGTCAAAGTCGATCTGGAACGTGCTGGTTCCATCCGGGATCGGCGAAGTGGTCAGGCCGCGTGCGGTGACGTATAGCGCGACGTGCCAGGAATGGTTCAGCCACGGCGAGCGGGCGAAGCGGATCTTGCCGATGATCTGGGTCCACAAATGCAGGGTGTCATAGGTCTCGCGCCACGCCGCGAGCGGCAATTCGGGCCAGGGGGCAGCAGAGGCATCGCTCATGGGTCATCCCTACATCCGAAGTTTGCACGTCAAAAGTTCACACCATATAGGCCGGGCATCATGTGCCCGGCCTATATAGGCAAATTTCTCGGTGTTTGGGATGGCAGAATAATCGATCGTCCCGGTCGGCCTCATCAGGACTATTTGGTCTTCTTGCTGAAAGCGGCGTCGACTTCGTCTTTCTTGATGCGGGCGTCGGGATTTCCGGGCTGACCGAGGTTTTGCTCTTCGGTGCCGTCCCCCATCATGCCGGGATGCGACGTCGCCGTCTTCTTCGCGTTGTCCTGATGGGGAGGCTTGGAATCGGGCTTGCTGGTCATGGTTGCGGTCTCCAGGCGCGGATGCGCGCAATTCAACAGTTTCAACGCCGTCTGGTTCCACCGCTTCCCGAATGGATGCTCAAAGCACCGCCTTGGTACATTCCGGGCAACGGCGCTGCCCGCGCGAGGCGCGATAGAGGCTTTTACACCACCAGCGCCGGGCAATCGCCCGCAGCGGATTGCGGACCAATTGAACCATGAAAAGAATTTCGACCATAGCTGACGTCCGTTTTCCCCTCAGCATAGATAGGGCGGCACTCCATCAGGAGAATGCCGCCCGTATCGCATCAGCCATGCAGCCAAACCGGCAATCTGCCGGTTGGTTAGCCATGTAGTTTCTTTGCCGTTTCCGCGATCACGCGGCCTTGATAGCGCGCGCCGGCGAGTTCGTTATCGGTCGGCTGGCGGCTGCCGTCGCCGCCGGTAATCGTGGTCGCGCCATAGGGCGAGCCGCCGGTGACGTCATTGAGCTCCATCTGGCCCGCAAATCCGTAATTCAGGCCAACAATGGTCATGCCGAAATGCAACAGATTGGTGATGATCGAGAACAGCGTGGTTTCCTGGCCGCCGTGCTGGGTCGCGGTGGAGGTGAAGGCGCCGCCGACCTTGCCGTGCAGCGCGCCTTTGGCCCAGAGCCCGCCGGCCTGATCGAGGAAGTTCGCCATCTGTGAGGCCATCCGGCCGAACCGCGTGCCGGTGCCGACGATGATGGCGTCGTAATTGGCGAGTTCTTCGACCTTGGCGACGGGGGCGGGCTGGTCGAGCTTGTAATACGAGGCCTTGGCGATTTCGGCCGGCACCAGTTCGGGCACGCGCTTGATATCGACCGTGGCGCCGGCCTCGCGGGCGCCTTCCGCGACGGCGTTGGCCATCTTTTCGATGTGGCCATAGGCGGAATAATACAGAACGAGAACTTTGGTCATGATGGATCTCCGTTGAGTTTGGGGTGAGCTTTGTTGTTGGTGTCGGGAATTACAGAGAGATCGTCATGGCCGAGCTTGTCCCGGCCATCCACGTCTTGCTTCGTAAAAGGAAGTCGTGGATGCCCGGGTCATCCAGCGCGAAGACGCGCTTCGCGCTTTTGTCCGGGCATGACGAAAGGCGGCGTCTACGCCGCGTCGACCAGCACCAGTTCGGAATCTTCCAGTGCGGTGATCTTGAGCCTGGCTTCGTTGCGGATCGCCGCGCCGTCGCGGGCGCTGACCCGGACGCCGTTGACTTCGACCGCGCCTGCCGCCGGAACCAGATAGAGATGCCGCGTCTTGTCGGCGTCGTATTCCGCGCTCTCGCCGGCCTTCAGCGTGGTGGCGAGCACGCGTGCATCGGCACGGATTGGCAGCGCGTCGGTGTCGCCTTCGAAGCCGCTCGCGATGGTGACGAGCTTGCCTGAACGGTCCGACTTCGGAAACGGCTTCGCGCCCCAAGTCGGCTGGCCGCCTTTGGTGGTCGGCTCGATCCAGATCTGAAAGATCCGGGTCTTGCCGGGTTCGAGATTGTATTCGGAATGGCGGATGCCGCTGCCCGCGCTCATCACCTGCACGTCGCCCGCTTCGGTGCGGCCCTGGTTGCCAAGGCTGTCCTGATGGGTGATGGCGCCTTCGCGCACATAGGTGATGATTTCCATATTGGCATGGGGATGGGCGGGAAAGCCGGTGTTCGGCGCAATCTCGTCGTCGTTCCAAACTCGCAAGGAGCCGTGGCCCATATTATTGGGATCGTAATGGCTGCCGAACGAGAAGTGGTGCTTCGCCTTCAGCCAGCCGTGGTCGGCGCCGCCGAGTTTTGCAAAAGGTCTGAGTTCGATCATGGGATGTTCCTTTGGTTGAATTTTCTGAACTTCGTTGGCTTCTGGATATGCCTCTGGCCGTGGTATAGAAATAGAAACTATTGAAATTCATTGTTTCCAATATTGACTCTTAGGGCTCACGCTCATGGCAAAACTCCCGGATTTCGAAGCGCTCGCGATTTTCGCAAAAGTCGTGGAATTACGGTCGTTTGCGGGCGCCGCCAGCGAACTGGCGCTGTCGAAGGCCACCGTTTCCAAGGCGGTGGGGCGGCTGGAGACGCGGCTCGGCGCGCGGCTGTTCAACCGCACCTCACGGCGGTTGGCGTTGACCGATGCCGGACAAAAGCTCGCGGAGCGCGCCACGCGGCTTCTGGTCGACGGCGAGGCTGCCGAGAACGAGGCGCTGGCGCAGTCTTCGGTGCCGCGTGGGCTGGTGCGGCTCGCGGTGCCCATGACCTTCGGAGTGAAGAACGTCGCGCCGCTGTTGCCGGAATTCCTGGAGACCTATCCGGAAGTGTCGATCGATCTGCATCTGAGCGATGCCACGGTCGATCTGATCGGCGAGGGCTTTGACGCCGGCTTGCGGATCGCGCGGCTGCCGGACTCTTCGCTGATCGCGCGGCGGCTCTGCGCCATGCCGCGCTACACCGTAGCCGCGCCGTCCTATCTCAAGCGCCACGGCCGGCCGACGCATCCGATGCAACTCGCGCAGCACCGGTGCTTCGGCTACGCCTATCTCTCCACGCCGAACGTCTGGCATTACACTAACGCCGCCGGCGAACAGGCCAGCGTGCGGCCCGGCGGTCCGCTCCGCGTCAACAACGGCGAAGCGGTGATGCCGGCACTCCTCGCGGGGCTCGGTATCGCCGATCTGCCGGATTTCATCGTCGGCGACGCCATCGCGTCAGGTGAAGTCGAAGTGATCCTCAAAGGCTGGAAGCAGCCCGAAGGCGCCGTGCATCTGGTCACGCCGCCCGGCGGCCCGCGCCCCGCCCGCGTCGAGGTGCTGGCGGAGTTTCTGGCGAAGCATTTCGCGAAAGGAAAGAAACCGAAGTAGCGGCGCGTGCCTTTCGCAAATCCGGCGGATTGCGCTAGGCTGCATTCAATCAAACAAAAATCCTAGGGGAGAAAACTGCCGATGAACCGCCGCGAACTTCTGAAAGCCACCGCCGCGCTGCCGCTGACGCAAATCGCATTCTCCAAGGCGGCATTCGCTGAGGCCACCTGGCCCGACCGCAACATCACCATGATCGTGCCGTTTCCGGCCGGCGGCCAGGCCGACCTCGCGGCTCGGCCGGTGGCGCATGCGCTGGAGGGCATTCTCGGCAAATCAGTGATCGTCGATAACCGGGCGGGCGGTGCCGGTGGCTCGATCGGTAATGCTGCGGCGGCACGGGCCGAGCCCGACGGCTACACCTTGTTGATGACGCTGTCGTCGCTCGCGGTGCTACCCGAAGCCGACCGGCTGTTCGACCGTCCCGCGGCCTACGAAGTCTCGCAATTCGCGCCGGTCGCGCGCGTGCTCGCCGATCCGACCTTGCTGGCGGTGCCGGCGTCGGCGCCGTGGAGGACGTTGCAGGATTTCGTCGACGACGCCAAAAAGCGTCCCGGTCAAATCCCCTATGGCTCGTCCGGGCCCTACGGCACGCTGCATGTGGCGATGGAAATGTTCGCGGCCAGTGCCGGCATCAAGCTGCTGCACATTCCGTTTCGCGGCGCCGGCCCCGCGCTCAACGCGTTGTTGAGCGGTACCGTGCAGGCGCTGGCTTCGGCGCCGGGCACCCTCAAGCAGCAGGTCGATGACGGCAAGATGCGCGTGCTCGCGAACTGGGGTTCACAGCGGATTGCGAGTTTTCCAGATCTGCCGACGTTCAAGGAGCTCGGCTACAAGGATGTCGAGTTCTACATCTGGGCCGGATTGTTCGCGCAGAGCGCGCTCCCGGCGCCGATCATGACGCGGCTGCGCGAAACGATGGCGCAAGCGGTGAAAAGCCCCGAGGTCATCAAACCGCTGGAGGCCGCGGGCAGCCCGGTGGCCTACATGGATGCGCCGGAATTTTCGAAATTCGTCGCGGAAAACAGCGCGCGTCTGATCGCGGCGGTGACGAAGATCGGCAAGGTGGAGTAGATCGGCAAAGCCGTTCAAGCGTTGTGTGGGCCGGCACGCTTAAACCTACTGCGCTACTTGTCTCCTATCGGCCACAGCGATGCTCAATCGTCTGATGGTGACGCCCAGTCCTGACCGGGTGGCGTCCAGTCCAAGCCAATTTTCCAGAAAACACTAGAAACGTGGCTCGGATTCGAAGCCGTGCATTGCGATTTTGGCTGCGTCATCGGGCGCCACAACGGCCTGGAATCGGAGCGGACGTTGGAGGCAAATTTGTTTTTTGGTCGCTTATCGGTTTCCGGCATTCGCTTTCGGAGCTTCATTTATTGTCTGGCGTTGGCAGGGGCGGCGTTGCTTCCAACTGTGGCGCAGGCCCAGAGCGTATGGGGTGGCACCGGCAGCACGACGACCACGACGGACTACAATCTCGGGACCAATTGGTCGAGTTCGCCGGCAGGCGCGCCTCCCGTCGCGGCAGGGCAATCGGCGGCGTTCGCGGCCACCGGATCGGCGTCCGTGGTCGTGACGGCCGGTCCGATCGCTCCGGACTCCTGGACGTTCAATGCCAATTCGCAGTCCTACACGGTCAGCGGACAGGCTATCAATTTCAACACGACCGGGGTCACTAATAACGCCAGCGCAGGCCAAACGATTTCGATAACGAACAATCTGGGCGGCGCCGGAGCTCAACTTCAGCAGCTTGGAGCGAGCACGCTGATATTGGGGGGCACGAACAGCTATACCGGCGCGACCACGATTGGTGCTGGGACGGTGGCTTTGACGGGAACGGGCAGCATTGCCGCGTCGAGCGAGGTCAACCTGAGCAACACCGGCACGGCGTTCGATATCTCCGGGACAACAGCCGGCGCGTCGATCGTTTCGCTGAGCGGCATCTCCGGCAGCAACGTGAAGCTGGGTACGCAAACCCTGACCATCGCGAACGGTAATACATCGAACATCTATTACGGCGCCATCGGTGGTAGCGGTGGACTGACGGTCACGGGTGGCTTCGCGATACTCGGTGGTGCCAACACCTATACCGGTGTAACCAATATCACGACCACCGGAGACCTGGGGCTCAACGGCACCGCCAGCATAGCGAGTTCGAGCAAGGTCATTGACAACGGCGCGCTCGATCTCTCGGTCATGTCCGTCGGCTCCTCGATCACGTCGCTGGCTGGAACCAACAGCAACGCCAATTTGTTCCTGGGCAACCAGACACTGACTCTGACCGCGGCCAACGATACTTACGCAGGCATGATCAGTGGTAATGGTGGCTTGATCCTCGCCGGCGGCACCGAGACGTTCACCGGCTCCTTCGGCTACACCGGCGCGACCACGGTCAATGGCGGTACCCTCGTCGTCAACAATTCGCTCGCATCGTCGAGCGGGATCACGGTGAATGCTGGCGGGACGCTTACGGGGACCGGCCTCGTCATCAACGCCTCGATTGCAGGCGGCACGCTGGCGCCGGGCTCGGGCACACCGGGCTCGTCGTTGACGGTTGTTGGCTTCCTCGACTTCACGGCGGCATCGACCTATGCCGTCAATATCAACCCGACCACGTCGTCGTTCGCTCACGTAACCGGTGCTACGACATTGGGTGGCGCGACCGTCGATGCGATCTACGCCAACGGCAGCTACGTCGCCAAGCAATACACCATCCTGACCACCGGCAGCCGCATCGGGACCTTTGGTTCGCTGGTCAACACCAATCTGCCGACGAATTTTACCACCAGCCTGAGCTACGACGCCAAGGATGTCTTCCTGAACCTGGCGTTGAATTTCACGCCGTCCGCGGCTCCGGGCTTCGGCTCCGGCTTGAATACCAACCAGCAGAATGTCGGCAATACCCTGACCAATTTCTTCAACACGACCGGCGGCATTCCGCTGGTGTTCGGCGCGCTGACGCCGGCCGGGCTGTCCCAGGCCTCGGGCGAGACCGCCACCGGCACGCAGCAGACCACGTTCAACGCCATGACGCAGTTCATGGGTGTGATGACCGATCCCTTCATCGATGGTCGTGGCAATGGCGGAGCGCCACCAAGCGGAGCCGCGAGCAGTTATGCCTCGACGCAAAATGCCGGTGCGCCGCGCGACGCCTTTGCGATGTTCGACAAGGCGCCGGTCGCCAGCTTCGAGCAGCGCTGGAGCACGTGGATCGCGGGCTACGGCGGTTCGCAAACCACCGACGGCAACATTGCGCTGGGATCCAACAGCGCCACCAGCCGGGTCTATGGCACCGCGGTCGGTGCCGACTACCGCTTCTCGCCCGATACCGTCGCCGGCTTCTCGCTGGCCGGTGGCGGCACCAATTTCAGCGTCGCCAATGCCGGTACCGGCCATTCCGATCTGTTCCAGGCCGGCGCGTTCGTGCGCCACACCGCAGGCCCGGCCTATCTTTCCGCGGCACTGGCCTATGGCTGGCAGGATGTGACGACGGATCGCACCGTCACCATATCCGGCGTCGATCAGTTGCGCGCGCGCTTTAACGCCAATGCCTGGTCCGGCCGCGTCGAAACCGGCTATCGTTTTGTCACGCCTGTGATGGGAATAACGCCCTACGCCGCCGGACAGTTCACCACCTTCGATCTGCCGTCCTATGCCGAAGGCGTTCTCTCCGGCGCTTCCACCTTCGCATTGTCGTATGGCGCCAGGAGCGTCACCGACGCCCGCAGCGAACTCGGCATTCGCACCGACAAATCCTGGGCGCTGCAGGACTCCCTTCTGACCTTGCGCGGCCGCGTCGCCTGGGCGCACGATTACGATCCGGATCGTTCGATCGGTGCGACGTTCCAGACGCTGCCGGGGGCATCGTTCGTCGTCAACGGTGCGGCGCAGGCATCGGACTCGGCGCTGACGACGGCCTCCGCTGAAATCAAATGGATGAGCGGCTGGTCTGCGGCCGCCACCTTCGAGGGCGAATTCTCCGACGTCACCCGTTCCTACGCCGGCAAGGGCGTGGTGCGTTACGCCTGGTGAACGGGACAAATTTATCAGCGCGCGCCCCAATGACTGAACACCGCGAGCAACGCGCTGGCCGCGAGCAACATCAACACGGTTGCGATCAGCATCCATATTTTGCGGAGGCGCATCGGCCTGGCTTCGTCGAAGGTCAGCCATTTGCGGATGAAACGCTGCGGGCCGTCATCGCGATCGGGCCCGCGCGGCATCAGGCCGGCCCCTGGCATACATCGACCCATTCGGCCGCCGTCAGTTCGGCCATCCGCGCCGGCGTGATGCGCACCGCGCTGTGGGTCGAGCCCGCCGCCGGAACTACCTCATCGAAGGCTCGCAGCGAGACGTCGCAATAAATCGGCAGCGGGGTCTTCAGGCCGAACGGGCAGACGCCGCCGACCTCATGTCCGGTGATGTCGGCGACTTCATCGAGCCCGAGCATCTTGGGCTTGCCGCCGAACGCGGCCTTCAGTTTCCTGTTGTCCATCCGCGACGTGCCGGCGGCGACGATCAGCATCACGCGGTCGCCGACCCGCAGGCTCAGCGTTTTGGCGATCCGCGCCGGCTCGACGCCATAGGCTTCGGCCGCGAGCACGACGGTCGCCGAACTCTGCGTCGATTCGATCACGGTGATATCGGGGGCTTTCTCGGCGAAAAACGCGCGGACCGATTCAAGACTCATGAGCGGCAACAACTCCGGGCAGTTCCGATAGCGCGTGGATCCGATAGTCCGGCTGCAGGCCGAGTTCGTCCATCTGCATCCGGATCGCCTTGAACATCGTCAACGGCGCAACGACGTCGCTCTCGACGCAGGCCAGCGCCATCGCTTCCGGCGTCACTCGTTCGATCCAGGCCACGTTGAGGCCGAAGGCCTTGGCGCCGCAGGCATCCCATGGGTTCGACGAGACGAACAGGACTTCGGCAGGCTTAACGCCGAGCTTCTCTTCGATCAGCGCGTAGGCATCCGGGCTCGGCTTGAAGATTTTCTTGGAGTCGATGCTGATGGTGGCGTCGAGCACGCGGTCGAGCCCGCTGTTGCGCACCAGCGCGCCCAGCATGTCGGTGCTGCCGTTGGAGAGGATCGCCAGCTTGCGGCCGCGCAGCGCGGCCAGCGATGAGGAGGCATCCGGATAGAGATCGAGATGCAGATATTTCTCCATGATGCGGTCGAAGGCGGCATCGTCGTAGTTCAGCCCGAGAAGCCGCAGCGTGTAGGTCAGCGATTCCCGGGTGATGACCGAGAAGTCCTCGTAACGCCGCATCAGCGATCGCAGCCAGCTATATTCAAGCTGCTTGATCCGCCAGATCTGCGTGATGATCTCGCCATAACCGGGAAACGCTTCCTCGGTGACGGTAGCCACCGACTGCGTGTCGTAAAGCGTGCCATAGGCATCGAACACAACGGCCTTGATCGTCACAGAGTTTTGCCTTTCAACTTTGAATAACGCGCAGCGCCTATTCCGGCGTGGCGCGTCGAATGATGGCGCAGATGCCGGTCATTCGCGCGATCGGATGTTCGACGAACAGCTTGCATGATGCGAGCACCGCATCAAGCGATGCGGGCGGATTGCCAGGGGCAAGCCGGCTCACAAGTGCGCGACCATGCGCGCGCCCCAACGCCCGCGCCGACCGCGTCAGCGCGGTCAATCGTCCGTCGGACTGCAACGGCGCGAGCATCGTCCTGACGATGGCCAGATAAGGCGGCCAATAGGCCAGATGCCGGTACATGCTGGCGATCAGCGACGGTTCGGTGTCCTCGCCGAATTGATTAAGCTCCGCGATCAGCCGTTGCACCTCGGGCGCCAACGCCGCCATCGGCGGCAGCGCCGGAAGTTCGGTTGGATCGGCCGCGGCCACGGCAGCCGATGGGTGGGCGGAATCACCGGCGCTCGGGTCGTAACGTTCGAGCAAGGCCGAGAGCACGACCAGCGCCAGCGCGTTGGTGTGATAATAGCTGTTCAGGGTGGTGCGGATCGCCGTCAACGCGGTTCGATCCAGTCCCGCCGCCGACAGTGTGGCGGTCGAAAGCGCTGGCACGTCGGATAGATTCAGCGTGTGGCGTACCGCTTCGGCATGCCCCGCCGCGGCGCCGAGATACAGCGGCCGCACCGTCGACCACGTCCATCGCAGCGCGCCCGGCAGGGTCGCGAGATTGCGCCAGATCAGATTGACGACGCTGGTATGAAGCGTGGCGCGAATGTCGGCATAGATCTCGGCGATTTCGCCTGACGCGGCGGCCTCGGCAACCGAAGGAACGCTGTCCGATTGAGTCAAACCATTCCCCCAACGCACCAACCAAAAGCGCGTCAGATCCCCAGGATCTTGCGCGCGTTGGCTTTTAGCACCTTCGGCCGGATCTCGTCACGGATATCGAGCTTGGCGAAATCGGCCAGCCAGCGGTCGGGCGTGATCACCGGCCAGTCCGATCCGAACAGCATCTTGTCCTGCAGGATCGAGTTGATGTAGCGCACCAGGATCGGCGGAAAATATTTCGGCGACCAGCCGGAGAGGTCGATATAGACGTTCGGCTTGTGGGTCGCGACCGACAGCGCTTCTTCCTGCCAGGGGAAGGACGGATGCGCGAGGATGATCTTCAGATCGGGAAAATCCGCCGCGACATCGTCCATATACATCGGGTTGGAATATTTCAGCCGCATCCCCATGCCGCCGGGCATGCCCGAGCCGACGCCGGTCTGCCCGGTGTGAAACAGCGCGATCGCGCCGCCCTCGTTGATCGCCTCATACAGCGGATAGGCCATGCGGTCGTTGGGATAGAAGCCCTGCATGGTCGGATGGAATTTGAAGCCGCGAACGCCGTATTCCTCGATCAGGTGGCGCGCCTCGCGCACCCCGAGCTTGCCCTTGTGCGGATCGATCGAGACAAAGGGAATCAGCACGTCGAGGTTTTCGGAAGCCGCCTCCAGCATCTCGTGATTGTTGTAGCGGCGGAAACCGGT
>JBDTKZ010000033.1:0-12900 GCA_039935075.1 Bradyrhizobium sp. | reverse complement strand
GGACAAATATAAAAAGGAGGAAAGCGCATGGCTGGAAATGAGCAGGTTGTTTGTCGCCCTTTTTTTGTCCGAGTCTCGGCGCTCACTTGCTGCCAGGTTTGAATCCAGGATGTTTGAACCCGCAATGTCTGAATCCAAACATGGCGCCGTAACAAGGGCGGAGGGCTCGGACCTCGCGACGGCGTTGCCGGACCGGACGCGGCGCACAGTCATCCTGACGGCTCTGGCCGGCGCGTGTCTGGCGACGTGTTCCGCTGCTTCCGCGGATGATGATCAGCCCGGCAGCGACGAGCGGCCGCAAAAGGGCGATCTATTGGTTATCTCGGAAGGCGAGCATGCGGGTGAGGTCATCAAGCCGCAAGATTTGAAGCTCGGCGGGCCGCCGCTGCGCGCCTGGCCAAAGGATCCGAAAACGTCAGTCATTCGCAAGGGTTCGCGGTTGAACGAGATTCTGGTCGTAAGGCTCGATCCCGCCGAACTGGATGATGGGACGCTCGCGCACGCGGCCGATGGCATCGTGGCCTATTCGGCTATTTGCGCGCACGCGGGATGTCCGGTCACGGCCTGGGTGAAAGAGGAAGCCGGCGACAAGGACGTTTTTAAATGTGTTTGCCACAATTCCGAATATGACCCCCGGCAAGGCGCGCAGGTCGTGTTCGGGCCGGCGCCACGGCGTCTTGCAGCCCTTCCGCTTGTGATCGCCGACGGTGCGCTGACCGTGGCTGCAATATTTGTCGGAAAGGTAGGTGCTCAGCAGGCAGGATGACGGTGGCGCCGTCGTATCTGAAATCCGCAAAATCATTAAAATCATAAAGTGGGTGAAGAAATAAAACAGGGAGGTAGCGTCCATGACCATGAAGCAATGGCTATTGTCGAGCTTTGTCGCGTCCACATGCCTTATCCCCGCCGCCGCCGGCGCGGGTCCGATCGATAATTACAGTCCGGTGACATCAGATCGTTTGCTAAATCCCGAACCCGGCAACTGGATGCTGTACCGCCGGACCTATGATGGGCAGGGCTACAGCCCGCTCGACCAGATCAACACCTCGAACGTCAAAAACCTGACTCCGGTGTGGACGTTCTCTACCGGCGTCAATGAGGGGCATGAAGCTCCACCGATCGTCAACAACGGCGTTATGTTCGTTGCGACCCCGATGGGGCAGGTGATCGCGCTCAACGCCAAAACCGGCGATGAGTACTGGCGATACAAGCGACAGCTTCCCGACGATCTCTTTCAATTGCATCCGACCAGCCGCGGCGTCGGTTTGTGGCAGGACAAGCTGTATCTGGCGACGACCGACGATCATATCGTTGCGCTCGATGCCAAGACCGGCAAGGTGGTCTGGGACAAAAAGGTCCAGGACTACAAGAAGGGCCAGTACATGACCCTGATGCCGATGGTGGTCGACGGAAAAGTTGTCGTCGGCGGTTCCGGCGGCGAATTCGGCGTGCGGGGCTATATCGTGGCGTTCGACGCCAATGATGGCAAGGAATTGTGGCGCACCTTCACCATCCCCGGCGAGGGCGAGCCTGGCCACGACACCTGGAGCGGAGACGACTGGAAATCCGGTGGTGGACCCGCCTGGATGACCGGCACCTACGACAAGGACACCAAGACGATCTACTGGGGCACCGGCAATGCGGCACCGTGGCCGGGCGCCAATCACCCCGGTGACAATCTCTACACCAGTTCTGTGCTCGCGCTCGATCCCGAGAGCGGCAAGATCAAGGCGTTCCACCAATACCATCAAAACGATTCATGGGATTGGGACGAGGTGGATGCGCCAATGCTGGTCGACCTGCAACGGGACGGCCGCTCGTTCAAGAGTCTGATCCATCCGGGACGCGACGCGATCTTCTGGGTGCTGGAGCGCCTGCCCGATCGCATCAATTATGTCGCCGGCTGGCCCTTCGTTCATACCGACGTCTGGAAAGGCATAGAGGCGGAGACTGGCAGGCCGATCGTCGATCCCGCGCACAAACCGACGCTCGGCAAGCGGGTTGAGTTCTGTCCGTCATTGTGGGGCGGCAAGGATTGGCCATCGGCAGCCTATAGTCAGAAGACCGGATTGGTTTACGTTCCCGCCAACGAGAACTTCTGCGGCGGCTTTACCGGCGAGAAGGTGCCGTTGGTTCCCGGCCAGCTCTGGCTCGGCACCAAGCCCGAGGATATCGGTCTGTCGGTTGTGCCCGGCGCCGATCATTATGGCGAGCTGCAGGCGTGGGATCCGGCCACCGGCAAAAAGGCCTGGTCGCACAACTTCGCCAAGTCGCAGCTGTTTGGCTCGGTGACGGCAACCGCGGGCGACCTCGTCTTTGCCGGCGGCACCAACGACCGGATGTTCCGGGCTTTTGATGCCAAGACGGGCGAGGTGCTGTGGGAGCAAAAGACCAACTCCGGCATCATGGGCATGCCGATCGCCTACGAAGTGGATGGCACCGAATATATCGCCATCCAGTCCGGCTGGGGCGTTGACGCGCAGCGCATCCAGGACGCGCTGGCCGGGGACAATGTCGGTATCGAGAGCAACGTGCCCCAGGGCGGCGTGGTCTGGGTGTTTGCCGTCAAGAAGTGACGGCCAGGAAATCACGGTAAGCACGAAAAAGGCGGCGGACAGAAATGTCCGCCGCCTTCGTTCGGGCTATTTTCCCTTGGTGTCGACCTTCTGTTTTTCGTCTTCGTTCATCTTGTTGACCACCGGATCATGGTTCGCTTCGCCCGTCGTCTGGGTGGTGCTGGCCGGCGGGCTGGCATTGGGGATCGACGTCTGCTGCGGCGGCGTGCTGGCGGGCCGCGTCGCCGTGGTGCTCGGCGGCGAGTTGTTCTGGGCCTGGGCCGGCGCCAGGCTCAAAAGAAAGACGCTCGACAGTAGCGATACCGCGAGCGTCATCCGTTGTGGCGTATCGGATCTGATGTTCATAAGGCGTGTTTTCATCGACCTGGCTCCTGTCAGATCGATGAAAACGGATCTTGCCGTCTAAGGTTCCGCTTTATGTCTCCAGTTGCTTGCCGATCGGCAGCGCGCGGATGCGTTTGCCGGTGGCGGCGAAGATCGCGTTGATCAGCGCCGGCGCAAACGGCGGCACCCCGGGCTCGCCGACGCCGCTGGGCGGCGTATTGGCATCGACGGGCACGATGTGGACGTTGGTCACCAGCGGCGCCTCGTCCATCCGGATCACCTGGAAGCCGTCGAAGTTGTTTTGCTGCACCTTGCCGTCCTTGAAACTGATCTCGCCATATTTGGCGAGGCTCAGCCCCATGATGGCGGCACCCTCGATCTGCGACTGGATGCGTTCCGGATTGACGTAGGTGCCGCAGTCGATCGCGGTATCGACCTGATGCACCGTGAGCTTGCCCTTGTCGCCGACGGACACCTCGATGATGGTCGCGATGTAGCTGACGAAGCTTCGATGCACGGCGATGCCGAGCCCGTGTCCCTGGGGCACGCTCCGGCCCCAGCCGCCCTTGTCGGCGACGACCTCCACCACGCGCCGCAACCGCGCGGTATCGATCGGATAGCTGTCATAGGGCTCGCCATAGTTCCAGGGGTCTTTCACCGAGGCGAGGCTGACGATCCGCGGCGAGCCGATCAACTCCAGCAGCATGTCCTTTTGGTCGCGACCGGTGGCATGGGCGAGTTCGCCGACCATCGACTGCACCGCGAACGCGCGGGGGATGTTGGACACCGAGCGGAACCAGCCGATGCGGGTGTGCGCGGCGGCTTCCGGATTCTCGCACTGGATGTTGGAGATCTCGAACGGCATGTCGATCAGGCCCATGCCGAGTTCGAACGGCGCGGCATGCACCGCACCGGCCGCGAAGGTGGACGCAATCGACGGCGCCACGCTGCGATGCCGCCACGCGATCACCTTGTTGTTGGCATCGAGGCCCGCCTCGATGCGCTCCACCGATACCGTGTGCAGGAAGTCGTGGTGCAGGTCGTCTTCCCGCGTCCACTGCACCTTGACCGGCGCGCCGAGTTCCTTGGAGAGCAGGGCGGCCTCCAGTGCGAAGTCGCATTTCGACTTGCGGCCAAAACCCCCGCCGAGCAGCGTGACGTTCACGGTCACGTTGTCTTCGGGAATCCCGAGCGTCTTGGCGACATCCTCGCGGGTGCCACCGGGGCTTTGCACCGGCGCCCATATCTCCGCCTTGCCGTCTTTGACGTCGGCCACCGCGACCGGCGGCTCCATGCTGACATGGGCCAGATGCGGCAGATAATACTCGCCGACGACCACCTTGGCGGCGCTCTTCAGCGCGGTATCGACGTCGCCTTCCTTGCGCACGATCAGGCCGGGTTTGCGCGCGGCCTCTTCGAGTTGGGTCCGATAGGCGGCGGACTCATATTTACCGTTGGCGCCATCGTCCCAAACCAGTTTGAGCGCGTCGCGCCCCTTGATGGCCGCGCCGGTGTTGCGCGCGATCACGGCAACGCCGCCGAGCGGCTGGAATTTGGACGGCCACGGCCAGCCCTTGACCTCCATCACCTTTTCGACGCCGGAGACCTTCATCGCGGCGGTGGAATCGAACGACACCAGCTTGCCGCCGGTCACCGGCGGTCGCGCAATCACCGCGTATTTCATGCCCGGCAACCGCGTATCGATGCCGTAATGGGCGGTGCCGACGGTGATGTCGCGAAGATCGACGATGCTGACCTCGCCCTTGCCGAGATAGCGGAAATCCTTCGGGTCCTTCAGCTTCAGGCCCTCGACGTTGGGCACCGATTCCTTGGCGGCATCCGCGGCGAGATCGCCGAATCCGAGCTTCTTGCCGCTGGCGGAATGAACCACCTCATGGTTCACGGCCTTCACTTCCGTTGCCGGCACGTTCCAGCGCTTGGCGGCGGCGGCTTCCAGCATCACGCGCGCCGATGCACCGATCTGGCGCATCGGAATCAGATAGTGCCGCGTGCTGCGCGAACCGTCGGTATCCTGGTTGCCGTATGTGACCTCGTCGCCGTGCGCTTGTTGCACCTTGACGCGCGACCAGTCGGCTTCCATTTCCTCGGCCACGATCAAGGGCAGGCTGGTGCGGACGCCGGTTCCCATTTCCGAGCGATGCGCCACGATGGTCACGGTTCCATCGGCTGCGATGGCCACGAACACGCGCGGATCGACCACCGTGCCGTGCGGCATTTGGCCGGCGCCGGTCTGATAGGCCGCGAACGCCTGGCGCGACGTCACTGGTGCTGCAAGCACCAGGCCGCCGGTAATGCCGAGGCTCTTGAGGATGGTGCGGCGAGACACTTTCTCGACCTTGACGCGCTTTTCCATGCCGCGAAGTTTGTCGGGATTGGTGAAAATGTTCATGATCACACCCCCGTCGAGGCGAGATGAACGGCGTTTTCGATACGCTGGTAGCAGCCGCAGCGGCAGATATTACCGGCCATCGCCTCGCGAATCTGGTCGTGGCTGGGTTTGGGATTTTCCGCGAGCAAGGCCGCGGCCTGCATGATCTGGCCGGCCTGGCAGTAGCCGCATTGCGGGACGTTGACCTGGCGCCAGGCTTTCTGCACCGCGTGATCGCCGGTGGGATGAAGACCTTCGATGGTGGTAACTTCGCGATCGACCGCGTCGGATACCGAGGTGATGCAGGAGCGTACCGCCTGCTTGTCGATCATCACGGTGCACGCACCGCACAACGCCTGGCCGCAACCGAATTTGGTGCCGGTCAATCCGACTTCGTCACGCAGAAACCAGAGTAGCGGAAGATCCGGGTCGCCGTCCCAGCTACGCACTTCGCCGTTAATCTTCACCTTGATCATGATCGTTCCTCGCTCTTCATAAGCTGCTGATGTCTTTCCGGTGCGAGCGAGAACATATTTCTCTGGCCGCTCGCCGCCGTTTGCTTCAGTCGCTCCACGCGCGGGTTCGCTCCTCGAGCGGCCGGCGACTGCGGACGTCATTTGACGATTTCGTAAGGTCTGGTGTCCGGACGTCCTCCCGTTTTTTTTGGTTGTTGGGCCCGATCCGCCGACAGCGGCGTCCGCCAAGCTAGCAGAACGCGGGACCAACCGACTTCACAACACGTTGTTTGGCAGTCGTATGGGGCGAAAGCGGGGCTTCCCGCTGCGTGTTTTCGGTCAATAGCCCTTACGTTGCCGCGGACCAACTCGCCTTGACCGCAAGCTGCCCTTAACTGTGCTGATTAACCCCTGATCGAGGCGGCACCGCTATACAGGGCGCCAGTATAGGGTACTTCGGATCGACGATCGAGCATTCGGCCATGAGCGCAGGCGTTATCGAGTTGCCAAAGCAAACCCTGCCGCGACAGGCCAAGCCCTCGGCCGCCAAGAGCTGGTTGAAGGCGATCGAACTGACCTCCCGCATCGAGACCGATCCAACCAGGCTGTTTGCCGATGTTGTCGAGGATCATGCCGCGCGGCAACCGAATCGGCCCGGCCTGCTGTCGGACACCGAGACGTTCAGCTATGGCACCCTGGCCGACCGGATCAATCGCTATGCGCGCTGGGCGCTTTCGGCCGGAATCAGACCAGGCGATACCGTTTGCCTGTTGATGCCCAACCGCCCGGATTACATCGCGGCATGGCTCGGCATCACCAAGGTGGGCGGCGTCGCCGCGCTGATCAATACCAAGCTGGTCGGGCAATCGCTGTCGCATTGCGTCAACGTCGCGGCCGCCGATCACGTCATTCTCGCCGCGGATCTTGTCGCCGTGTTCGAGACGGCCGCGCCCTATCTGAATCGGGTACCGAAGATCTGGATTCATGGCGGCAGCACCGATCTTGATACCGATGACAGCCAGATCGCGCTGGACGAACTTCTGGAGCGAATGGACGGCGGCCCGCTGACCGCGGCCGAGCGGCCCGCGGTTACCATCAACGATCGTGCGTTGTTGATCTATACCTCGGGCACCACGGGCTTGCCGAAGGCAGCGAGCATCAGCCATCGGCGTATTCTGAACTGGGGCGGCTGGTTCGCCGGCCTGACCGGCGCGTCGCCGGACGATCGGCTGTACGATTGCCTGCCGCTGTTCCACAGCGTCGGCGGCATCGTCGCACCCTGCAGCATGCTGAGCGCCGGCGCCTCGGTGGTGATCTCGGACAAATTCTCCGTCGCCGGATTCTGGAACGACATCGCGCGCTGGGATTGCACGCTGTTCCAGTATATCGGCGAGCTTTGCCGCTATCTGTCGAAGGCGCCTGCGTCGGAATTCGAAACCAGTCACCGGCTTCGGCTGGTCTGCGGCAACGGCCTGCGCGGCGACATCTGGGAGGCCTTTCAGGCGCGCTTCGCCATTCCGCGGATCCTGGAATTCTATGCGGCGACGGAAGGCAATTTCTCGCTCTACAATGTCGAGGGCAAGCCCGGCGCGATCGGCCGGATTCCGGCGCTATTGGCGCATCGTTTTCCGGCGGCGATCGTGCGGGTCGATCCCGAACTCGGCACGCCCCTTCGCGACGCCGATGGCCTGTGCATCGCCTGCGCACGCGGCGAAGTCGGCGAAGCGGTAGGACGGATCGGCATGGCGGACGAGGGCGGTGGCCGGTTCGAGGGCTACACCGACAAGGCTCAAACCGAAAACAAGATCCTGCGTGACGTGCAGGCCAGAGGCGATGCCTGGTTTCGCACCGGCGATCTGATGCGGCTCGACGAGCAGGGCTACTTTCATTTCGTCGACCGGATCGGCGACACGTTCCGCTGGAAGGGCGAGAACGTCGCCACCTCGGAAGTGAACGAAGCCGTCTCCGATTGTCCCGGGGTTACCGAGGCCACGACCTATGGCGTGGAAATTTCCGGCGCCGATGGCCGCGCCGGCATGACCGCGATCGTGATCGACAACGGCTTCGATCTGCACGAATTCGCCGAACATCTGTCGCGCCGGCTGCCGGTCTATGCCTGTCCGGTGGTGATCCGGATCTGTACGTCGCTGGATAGCACCGAAACCTTCAAGCAAAAAAAGCAGGAGCTGGTGCGCGAAGGCTTCGATCCGCATCGCGTCACCGATCCCTTGTTTTTCAGGGAGCCGAAGTCAGGGGAATACCGGCCGATCGATGCGGCTGCCTATGCGCGCATTCTCGATGGCGCGATCCGGCTATGAATTACTCGCGTGTTAGCTGACATCCCGGATGTTGCGCGCGTCATTCTCATTTCTGATTGTTTCGGTTCAAGCTTGCGGTAAGTGGCGAGTTTCAGTTTACCAACGCGCGCGAAAGATCGTCGGAAGCCGGAGAGATTTCACTTTTGCGTTCTATGATGCGCCTTCACAATTTAACAAGAAGGCGAGACAATCCATGTCGGTAAGGTTAAGGATTATTTCGGCGATGCGGCAGGTCGCCGACGAGCAGAAAGTCACGCTGCCGCCGCTCGATGATGCGCTGTCGCTGCACGAGACGGGCTTCGATTCCCTCGGCTTTGCCATCCTGGTGGCGCGGCTCGAGGACGACCTTGGTGTCGATCCATTTACCATTTCGGAGGACGCGACGTTTCCTCTTACCGTAGGCGACTTCATCAAGGCCTATGAAAATGTCCCCGCGTGAAACCTTCGCGCTCCGCGATTATCTCGGTCCGGATCTGACCGGACGCACGATCTCGGATGCGCAACGGGCTGTTTCGCTGACCGACATTCTTGAATACTCCTGCCTCGGAGATCGCTTGCGCGAACTCTCGGGGCGATCGGTGCTGATGGCGGTGTCGGACCAGCTGATATCGGGCCTTGTCATGACGGAGATCGACGGCCTCGCCCGGCGAATGCTGCTGTGCCCGCCCGATCTCAACGCCGACCATCTGCAAAGCCTGATGGCGGACGCCGACATCGATGCCGTGGTCACCGACGATCCGGAGCGATGGACCGACAGCCATGTGAAGCTCGTGATCCCGGCGACACCGCCGGCGCGCGTCGCGACACAAATCACGACCGAGCGCGCGACCGAATGGCTGATGCTGACGTCGGGCACTTCGGGGGTGCCGAAGATCGTCGGTCATTCCCTGGAGGCGCTGACCGGTGCGATCCTCGCCGATGGTCCGGCCCGGAACGCTGCGATCTGGGCGACCTTCTATGACATTCGCCGCTATGGCGGCCTTCAGATATTCCTGCGCGCCATCGTCGGCGGCGGTTCGATGGTGTTGTCGAGCCCGCACGAGGCGCTCGTCGACCATGTTGCGCGGCTGCAGGCGCGCGGCGTCACGAACATCTCGGGCACGCCGTCGCATTGGCGCAAGCTGTTGATGAGCGGATCGGCCTCGAAATTTTTCCCGCGCTATGTCCGGCTGTCCGGCGAGATTGCCGACCAGGCCGTGCTCGATGGCTTGAGTGCGGCATTTCCGGCGGCCTCGGTCGGCCACGCCTATGCGTCAACCGAAGCCGGCGTCGGATTCGCGGTCAACGACGGCCGCGAGGGTTTTCCCGCTGCCATCGTCGGCGTCGTCAGGGACGGCGTCGAAATGAAGGTCGAGGACGGCTCGCTGCGGATTCGCTCGCGGCGAACCGCGCATGCCTATGTCGGCCGCAACGCGGCTGCGCTGACCGATCGCGACGGCTTCGTCGATTCCGGCGATATCGTCGAATTGCGCGGCGATCGCTACTATTTCGTCGGACGGCGCGGCGGCATCATCAATATCGGCGGCCTCAAGGTTCATCCCGAAGAGATCGAAGCGGTGGTCAACCGGCAGCCCGAGGTGCGGATGTCGCGCGCCAAGTCGCGCCGTAGCCCGATCACCGGCGGCATCGTGGTCGTGGATGTCATTCTGGCCGATGACGCCGACGTCAGCCGAAGCGATGAAATTCGCGCCCGGATCCTGGCGGACTGCAAGGCGTCGCTGGCGCCGCACAAGGTGCCCGCCGTGATCAAATTCGTGCCGTCGCTCGACATCACGGCGGCCGGAAAGCTGGCCCGGCACGATGCATAATGTTCTGGTCACTGGTGGCAGCCGCGGTATCGGGCTTGCCATCGCACGACGGCTGGCGGCCGCCGGGTACAATGTCATTGCCGTGGCCCGCCGCGAAAGCGACGAGCTAAAGGACGCGGTCGACGAAGCGGTGAAGCAGGGCCGTGGCGGCTTGCGGTTCAGGGCGTTCGATCTCAGCGAGATCGATGCCATCCCGGCCTTCGTCAAGGAATTGCGCGACGAGTTCGGCGCGATCTACGGGCTGGTCAACAATGCCGGGATCGGCACCGAGGGCCTGCTTGCGACCATGCACAACAGCGAGATCGAGGCGTTGCTTCGTCTCAACGTGTTGTCTCCGGTCATTCTCACCAAATATGTGGTGCGGCACATGATGGCCGATGGTGCCGGCCGCATCATCAACATGTCCTCGATCATCGCGAGCACGGGCTATAACGGCCTGTCGGTCTACGGCGCGACCAAGGCGGCGGCGACCGGCTTCACCAAGTCGCTGGCGCGCGAAGTCGGCAAGCTCGGCATCACCGTGAACGCGGTCGCACCCGGCTTTATCGACACGGAACTGACCCAGAGCCTGTCGGAGGATCAACGCAAGCGGATCGCCAGCCGCAGCGCGCTCCGCCGCCTGCCTGAAACCGACGACGTGGCCCGGATGGTCGAATATCTGCTGGGCGACGGAGGCCGTAATATTACGGGGTCGGTGCAGACGATTGACGCGGGAAACACCGCGTGAGGGGCGTGACGCTCCCGCGGCCATTATTATTCCCGTGATTGTCCTGAAAATGCGCCAAGCTTTGACGTTTTCGGCCACAATCTAAAGCAATCGTTAACCATGCACACGTTAGCCGTTATTTGCATTTTGGCGCTGATTGCGATTGGTGGGGCAGCTTACACTGACCAGCGATTGACCAGTCAGCAGATTACGCAACGAGCGGACTGAAACGGGCTGGCGGGGCACTGGGGCGATCTCTCGCCCCGGGCATGAGGCAAGACCAGGTTCAGGCAGCTTTGGGGACACAAGCATGCTTTCGGTGGATCAATTTCTGAGGCTGATCAGCGTTCCCGCCATCGTGGCGGCCTTCCTGATCGCGTCGCAGGTTTCGGGCGGCGGGATTTTCCATTCCGCGCAGGCGCAAATATCCGGCGAATAGCTGCCGCGCGTTCGGAGCTGATGCAGGCTCCGGCGACCAGGGCGCGAAGCTGAAGCCAAGTGTTACTTCGCTTTGAAGTGTTACATCGCTTTCAGGAAGCTTTCGCCGCTGTCGCACGGCACGCACTGATAGGTCAGTAAATCGAAGTTCTGGTTTTTCGGCTCGATGAGGGCAAGCCTCATCAGTTCGCCGCATTTGATGCAGGGCATCTCGACGGTGGCATGAAACCGTGTGCATGTCGGCGTTGGCCGGGGTGATCGCAGCATCCGTGTCCTCTAGGTTTCCAGGCGCGACGCAAAGCAACTCACGGGGAACGCTGACCCGAATCATTTATGTCTGATTTGAGGCAGGATGCAAAGCGGGACTGACCCGGTTCCGTATCCGGGCGAAACCGGGGCTGCGGTGGCCCGGCCGCGAGGCGCCGATAGCTTTGGTTCCGATGGAACCGAAAAATTCCGTCTGATATCGCCGGGAAGGTCCCGGAACATTCATTCCAGCGTCCGGTTGTCGAAGGTCAATTCAACAAACTGGAGGCGTGACATGAAATTGGTTTTAGCTGTGATCGCGACTGCCGCGATGATTGCAACTGCGTTGCCGGCGAGTGCCGACGAAGTGGGCGTGGGCGTTGGCCCGGTCGGCGTCGGTGTGACCGTGGGCGATGGCCATCGCGACCGCGACGTGGTGCACGAGCGTGAAGTGGTCCGCGAGCCCGAACACCGCGACCACGATACGGTGATCATCAAGAAGGGCGACCACGACAGGGATGTCGACCATGACCGCAGCAAGGTCATCGTCGATCACAACTGATCGTTCCTGTCATCGTCAGTTGAACAGCAAAGGCCGCCTCGGGGCGGCCTTTTTGCGTGCGCCGTGAGAGCGAAGCGCGCGAAGAAATTTCTCGCTCCTGAAAAGGTGGCCGACTGATTATCCGTCAATCCTTCAGCGTGAACTTCTTGCGCAGGTCGGCGGCGATCTTGTCGGCGAGTTCCTGCGCATTCTTGTTGTGCTTCGGCGCGGTGACGACCGTTGGGCGCCAACCGAGGATTGGATCCTTGCGCACCGATACGAAGACGCCGCCGATCACCAGCCGCTGCAGGATCATGTCTTCGAGTTCGGCGTCGGTTTTCTCTTCCTTGCCCATGCCTGACCTTCCAAGCCTGACCTTCTGACGGATTATCGAAAGCTACGGCCAAGATAATGCCGCGTTCAAAAAATGCGATCACAAGGCCGAGATTTTTTCCAAACGCGAAAATACGGAATTAGCTGGCGAATCGGTGGAGGCCGATCCGCCGCGGAAACATGCGCGACGCTAGATCCGGTGGATCGTCGGTATTTTTCCGGAATCTGTCGGCGGTTCAGCTCAGCGATTCAACGCAACCGGCTTGAAGGCAGCTACCAAGGGGCCTTCCAGCTTGCCCTGCATGCTTCGGATGATCTCGTAGGCCTGATCCCGCGGCATCGCCGCTTTGTACCGCCGATCTTCGATCAGGGCCGCAAAGATATCCGAGATCGTCAGGATACGAACGACGTCGGATATGCTGGAGGCGCAGATGCGGTCGGGATAACCGCTGCCATCGAGAAATTCGTGGTGGTGCCGCACGGCATCGAGGATTTCAGCGGAAATACCCTCGGTGCCTTTCAGGACATCGTATCCGGCCGCCGGATGGGTTTCGATCATCGCGCGCTCCTCCGGGTCGAGACGCCCCGGCTTGTCGAGCACGGCAAGCGGAATTTTCGCTTTGCCGATGTCGTGGAACATCGCGGCCGAATGCAATCGTTCGATATCGGCCCGCGGCAATCCGAGACTCAAACCAAAATCGACGGCCACTCCGGTGACCAGCAGACAATGCTGATACGTGCCCTCATGATGGCGGCGCACGGTGCC
>JBDTKZ010000032.1:0-98741 GCA_039935075.1 Bradyrhizobium sp. | reverse complement strand
GTCGTGGCCGGAGACTTTCGGCATTTGGTGCCCGAAGATCGGTGCGCGGGGAGGCCAGAGACAAAACGAAATACGCAAAAAGCCCGGATTTCCGGCCCATTTTTGCGTCTCTTGGGCGGTCCGGCCGAACGCCGGAGTGGCTGGCTGGGGCGGGAGGGATCGAACCTCCGAATGGCGGAATCAAAATCCGCTGCCTTACCGCTTGGCTACGCCCCAACAGGCCTGTCGGCGAGCGCGGGACCATAGTCGCGCGGTCGTTCTCAGGCAACGCCGGTCTATAGGGGGAGTTGAGCCGTTTCAACAGCCGATCGGTCGAATTTTGCCCCGAATCCGGCTCGAAAACCCGAGCCTTTATATAACGTGCCGCTGGCGCAGGCCCTTCGGGCCTGGCCGCCTTCAAATTTGGCCGATTTTGGGTACCCGCGCGGCCCGATGCCGCCTCCGGGAGAGCGGCCGATGCCGCCTCCGAGAGAGTTGAGAGAACGCCGGTTTCATGGGAATACGGCGGTCCATTACCCCTCACCACCCCAGCGAGACCATGGTCATGACCTACCGCGCGCCGATCAACGACATGCTGCTCGCCCTGAACCATGGCGCCGGCCTGCAGGCCGCGTTGAAAGCCGGCCATTACGGCGATTTCGACGGCGACATCACCGCCGCCGTGCTGGAGGAAGCCGGCAAATTCGCCACCGACGTGCTGGCGCCGCTGAATCGCGTTGGCGACGAGCACGGCATCAAGCTCGCCGACGGCAATGTGACCACCGCGCCCGGCTGGCCCGATGCGTATCAGCGCTGGATCGCGGCCGGCTGGAACGCGGTATCGGGCCCCGAGGCGTTCAGCGGGCAAGCCCTGCCGCTCGCGATCAATGCCGCCTGCACCGAAATCTGGAGCGCCTCGAACATCGCGTTCGGTCTCTGTCCGTTGCTGACGCTCTCCGCGATCGAGGCGCTCGACGCCCATGGCAGCGACGCGCTGAAAAAAATCTATCTCGAAAAACTGGTGTCCGGCGAATGGACCGGCACCATGCAGCTCACCGAGCCGCAGGCCGGCTCCGACGTCGGCGCGCTGCGCAGCCGCGCGGAGCGGGCGAGCGACGGCAGCTATCGCATCAAGGGTACAAAAATCTTCATCACCTATGGCGACCACGACATGACCGATAACATCGTGCATTTCGTGCTGGCGCGATTGCCCGACGCGCCCGCGGGCACCAAAGGCATTTCGCTGTTCCTGATTCCGAAATTCCTCGTCAATGCCGACGGTTCGCTCGGCGCGCGCAACGACATTTACGCCAGCGGCATCGAACACAAGCTCGGGATGCACGCCGCCCCCACCTGCACCATGACCATGGGCGATAGTGGCGGCGCGATCGGCTACCTGATCGGCGAGGAAAATCGCGGCATGCTCTGCATGTTCACGATGATGAACCAGGCCCGGCTCGGGGTCGGCCTCGAAGGCGTCGGCATTGCCGACCGCGCCTATCAGCAGGCGCTGGCGTTCGCGCAGGAGCGCAAGCAAGGCCGTGCCGTCGGCAACAAGGGCGATGGCATGGACGCCATCATCGTGCATCCCGACGTCAAGCGCATGCTGATGCAGATGCGCGGCCTGACCGCCGCGGCACGCACCATCTGCTACGCCACCGCCGTCGCCCTCGACGTGTCGGTGCGCGCCAAGGACGCCACGGTGCGGGCCGATGCCGCCGCCCGCGGCGCGCTGCTGACGCCGATCGCAAAAGCCTTCTCCACCGACATCGGCAACGAGGTGACCTATCTCGGCGTGCAGATCCATGGCGGCATGGGTTTTATCGAGGAGACCGGCGCCGCGCAGCACTCTCGCGATGCGCGCATCACCTCGATCTATGAAGGCACCAACGGCATCCAGTCGATCGATCTCGTGACACGAAAGCTCGCCGCCAATGGCGGCGAGGCCGTCTGGACCTTGCTGAGCGAACTCACGGAGATCGTCATACGGGTCGAAACCTCGAACGATCCCGCGTTCGGTACGACAGGCGCCAAGCTGCGCGATGCGCTGGGATCGCTGGAGCGCGCCAGCAAATGGCTGCTGGAGCGCGTCACCGCGAAACCGAACGACGCGCTGGCCGGCGCCACGCCCTATCTGCGCCTGTTCGGCTCGACGCTCGGCGGCTGCATGCTGGCCGGCGAAGCGCTCGCGGCCCGCGATGCCGGTGACGGCCATGGCGACCCGCAACGCTATGTCACGCTGGCGCGGTTCTTTGCCGAAAACATTACGGTGCAAGCAACCTCACTGGAAAAAACCGTGATGGATGGCGCCGATGCGGTGACCGACGCGGATGCGGTGTTGCTGGGGTAAACATCCCCCGGTCCCTTTGCATTTCGCGACTTGTCATGGTCGTCCCGGCGCACGCCGGGACCCATAACCCCTGGCCTCCGTCGTAAAGCGACATTCACGCCGCAAGCCAAACGAAAGGATACGGCGTATGGGTCCCGGCGTTCGCCGGGACGGCTCCGAGAGATTGTCGCGATCCCGGACACACCTCCGCGTTCCCGCGACACACTTCGCCCGAGTTATACAAATTCATTCGCCCACAAAAGCGAGGGCGCAGGGAAGACCGGGTGCACGCTGCACCCGCGATCTCGTGTGCAAGGGCGGAAGAAGAAAACGCACACGAGCATACAGGTTCAGCGGAGGCAGTCCGGCCTTCCCTGCGCGATGGTTTTAACGGTTTCCTTCGTGCTCTCCCCGGTGATCGGCTTTCTTGCCACCGTCGCCCTGAGAAGCGCGTGCTTCTCACGAGCTTGACACCAGCGTCGAGGTGTCAGGACCACACGACTTCGCCGTCCGCGTCAGCGCCGCTCGTCTATCGCGCGCCGTCGCGTCCACCGCATCCCGCACCACGTTCGTGACGATCATGATACGCCCCTCTATTGGGCGGGATGGCAAGGAATGAGCCGGTGATTTGGGTCAAAAGGAAAGCGAATTATTTTTGCGAAGAGGACTGGACAGGGCAAATCAGATTGAAAGCATTGCAGAAAATAGCACCATCGCGCACGTCGACCGGGAGCGTGCCGGGCACGATCGCGCCCACTTTGCTGTGCATCCCGGACTCAAGGCGGACGTCGCGTGACGGCCGAAAAGACCACAGCGGACTTTGCGTTTCCCAAAACACCTAACTCCGAGAGTTCAACCGCGATCCTGAAAAGCAAGCGCGCAATACACCATTCCGCACAAGAGTCCCAAAACGGCAAACGTAGAACCTACGTCTTCATCGACAACCCATGGGACATGCCTGGGATCAAATAATGAGCCAATCCCTGCCAGAGTGAGAAATGACAGTAGCCATGCGCTCATCCAAAACGCGACGCCAGCGAGGTCGCGCCGAATTTTGTAGCGTCGTCCCATGTAGCAAGCGAGCGCGAATACGGGTGCTTTGAAAACAAGAAAGCACGCGGCCAGGAACAAACCGTAGAACCAGATACAAATAGAATGGACCGAAACACCGGCACAGTTGGGTCATGCCCGACAGTCGCAGCACCACTCCATCTGCAATCCGACTCGCTGCCGCTGCTCAGGCATTCATAAGTTCGAAAAGCAAGATAAGAGGTCTTGGCCAACGTGGTGATGCAAATCGCAAAAAAGTAATTCGTTAGGGGCGCATCGGTGAACCTGTGCAGTTCAGCCTGTTTTCCGTGGTCAATTTCCGAACTCATAGCGCGACGCCCCGTGGGGGCTGACGAGAACCAGATATAGCTTGCATCAACCCGCGTGTCGCCCTTTCCCGGAATTCGACCTCAGCAGTCCATCTGATCGATCCGATCAATTGGCCGGCAACCCTCCGATCGCCGGCAGCGGTCAGGTGAATATGGCCAACCCGCCCCTTTCGCGCCATTGGAATTCGGGCATGAAAATAGCTGCAATCTGACGCGGCGTGCAATCCTGAGCTGAGGCGGCATGTTCGGAACATTGTTGTTCCGGGCTACTTGCCAAAGCTTGAAGGTCGGCAAGACTTGAAGGCAAGATTCGGAGGTCGGCAATGCCCCGCTACTTTTTCGATGTTGAAGACGGCCACAGGCTTTTCGACCCAACAGGCTTTGTTTGCCACGACGATATCGAGGCAATCATCCGGGCGACGGTGCTTGCCATAGGCGTTTCACTCGACAAGCCCGCGGATGATCCTGAACGTCGCATTGCTGTCATCAACGACCAAGGGCATAAGATTGGTAACGTGCCCGTGTATTCCAAGCCTTCATTGGAAAATCCAGCCAAATAGTTGAGCCGCTATGCCCGCCGTCTGCCTTACTCAGCTGCCTTCGAAATTATTCGCCCGTTATGAATTTCGTGCGTGACCGCGCTTTCGTGGCGCGCTTGGATGGCGCGCTGAAGCCACACGACCGCCTGATCTATCCAAAAATCGTAACGCGCGGGATCGGCTTGAGCCTTCTCGCGACAGGCCGAAGCCTCGGTCAGACACTCTTCCCGCTGGTACATCACCTTCGCCTTGGCCTTAGCCAAGCCTCGGTCACCGTGCTTTCGATGGTATGCCGCTGAACCCTTTTGCATAGCGGGCAGGTAAACGTTCGCAAATCGCGGCCGGTATCACTCGGCTCGATCGCCGTCAGCTTCATCGGCGATCCGCAAGCCGTGCATTGGGGGCCCTGATTCTGTGTGTCGAGCACGGGCGCTGCCTCAGTTGGGCGCTCTAAGTTCAGCATCAATCCAACCCGCCGCTTTCGACGCGAGGGGGTCAGACGCTATGACCGTTACCTCAACCTGATCGCACTTGGGGCATTCGAACAGCCGTTGTTCGAAACCAATGGGTCCCGATGAAACGCGCTCCAGCATCATCCGCGTTTGGCAGCGCGGACAGCGAGGCCGCTCGATAGCGGTCAAGAATTGTTGGGTTGAGGACATGATGCTTCCCTGCTTTGGGCGGGAGCGTTACCGGACTCTCAGTCACCGATGGTTGCCGATTGGCGCGGGCGGTGATGCATCAATCCTGCCACGACACCCTGCCGGCTCCGTGGTCAATATTGCTCACTCACGGAAAATTAATAAATGGAATCAGAGCATTCTTCGAAAATCGTCAATAGCCCTCTGCAACCACGTTATCGCAGACGAAGCAGCGGAAAATCCTGGTTGCCGCCCGTCCGACAAATGACGGCAGATCGCTCAAATGCGTCATCTCCGCGTCGCACTTTTCGCAAGTGCGCGAGGGGGTAATTGGTTCATCAGGCAACGCCATGGTGCCAGCAAGATGGCACGTCCGAACACCGACCTGTGGTCAAATTTGGTCACACCGTAGTCATGCGGGGGTTCCCTCAGACGAGACCGCCGGTGCCGATCACGCATCCTGACTCGCCGACGCCATGGGACGGCCACGTTCAATTTGACTCCCTTGAACAGGCAGGTGTGTTGCTCGCGACGATGTCTGCTTTTGTGAAGAACTCAGCCTGAGCAAATGTCTTCCGGGGCACGCTCGACAGCGGACATGATTTGATGCAGTCGACGTGCCTCAGCGTGCCATAAACGGAAATCGCGGATGCAAGCCGCTCTGAAAAAATATGCTCGTCGAACAACGGTCGGTTAGGCTTTGCTTGATGGATCATCCCGCTCTATCTCGGGCTTTTCATGCAAAACAGCGTTCAACAGCGAATTGTGAACCTCTATCTTTCCATTGTAGCTGATGAGCCCAAGTTTGCGGAATTTGTTCATGAAGAAGCTCACGCGGGATCGGGTTGTCCCAATCATCTCTGCCAGAGTTTCCTGACTCACATTCAATAGAATAGGCTGAGGTTTGCCTTCCTTGCCGAAATGCGCGAGCAGAAGAAGAAGGCGCGCGAGTCGCTTCTCGCTCGAATTAAAAAGCTGGTCGATCAAATCCTCTTCGACCCGGCTATTCCGCGTCAAGAGATACGCCATGAACAGCTCGGAAAATTTCGGCTCGTTATGAAGCGTTGCAATCATCGCTTCTCTGGTTATTGAGGTGATCACACATTCTTCCATCGCGATTGTGGTCGCGATGCGCGATGGATGGCCGTTAAGGCACCCCTCGCCGAAGAACTGGCCCGGCTCTAGAATTCCGACTACCGCTTCCTTGCCTTGCTCGGATAGGACAGTGAGCTTGACGTTGCCCTTTTGAATGTAAAAAACAGCATCCGCCACGTCTCCTTGCTTGAAGACGTGCTGGTCTTTCTCAAATTTCAAGATCGTTTTGCCAGCCCCTACCTTGGCGAGAAAGGCCTTGGGATCGAACCCGTTACCGGCGAGCTTGCCCACTGGAGCCCCCCTTTTGCTCCGATAAACCTGCGCACCTCTCATTATAGCGATTTCAACGCCGAAATGAGAAGTGACTAGCTAGCTGATAAAGCAAATTTGATCGGCTAGAGGGAGTCCCACAGGGGTCTACGGGACTCCCTCGCAAAGCCAGACGAGGGACCGGCGGCGATTTAGCTCGCCCGGTTAGCATGCTTGATCGTCTCAGTGCCGTCACTTGCTGGCGCAATCGCAGGTCCGTCTCTTCCTCGTTGCGCCTACCGACCGCCAGACCCATCTTCGACTGCCAGATCGCAAATGTCTGTGCGATTTTGACCATGCGACGTTAAATTATGGAGGGCGATTTGCGATCCCGGAGGTACAGGGGCATGCCGTCGAATTCGAAGTCGGGTTGGTTACGTTCCATTTTTTCAGAAACTGATCACTATTGAACAGCCGACTCGGAAACCGGGAGAGCATGCTGGTTGCATCACCGCCCGCACCTCGGCATCTACCGGTGACTGAGAGTTTTGCGCTCCCGCCTGATCTAAAGGTGGAATGCAATGACCGATTACCCGGCCGTAATCCCACTGCTCGCGATTCAGCGACTGCGCTGTCCGAAATGCCAAACGCGAATGATGCTTTCACGCATCTCGCCGGGACCTGCAGGATTCGAACTTCGTACGTTCGACTGCGTCAAATGCAATCATGTCGAGAAAGTCGCCATCGCGTCGGATCCGATGAAGTCGGGAGATGTTGGCTGGCTCGTTGGCGAATTGCGGCCGCCGACCTAGGTCAAACGTGCCAATAGGCGACGCACCAACGAGGCCACCAACCGCCGCTGCCTCACGCGCCTCCCATTCAGGGCGCCGCCACGTTGACGGTCTCCTCGAATATTTTCACGGCATCGCCTTCGCGCACCAACAGCGCCGAATAATAGCCGTGAAACTGCTGGTTATCGCCGAGTTTGGCTTGCCATTCTCCGGCGTTGAAAACCATATCGCCTTGCAAGCGTGAGACCGTGCGTCGCACACTATAATCGTGCAGCCCGAGATCGATCACCACGCGCTGCAATTCGCGTCCGATGGCATCGCGACCGCGGAAAACGCCTGCTGGTGTGATGCGAACCCCGTTCTCGCTGAAAAACGCGGCCATGGCAGCGACGTCCTTGCGATTATAGGCCTCGGCAAATTCCGACTGCATCTTTTCGAACCGCTCACCGCCCACGCCTGGCTCGGCCTGCTCGGTCGATGCCGGCGTGACAACAGCCAACAACATGATGGCCGCGACACCGATCGCAATCCGGCTTGAGGTCATTTCGCTCTCTCCCGTGCGGATCGAGATCATGGGCCATGTCAGGTTCCGCCTCCCCGACTCGACCCGATGCAAGCCCCTCGGCAGACGGCCTGCGGCTTCGAGGCCGCCCCAAAGTGCTGACGGCCCCCCATCCGATATCTCTTGCGCCTGCCACATTGGCAAGGCTGAATGCCGGCCAAAATACCCTTAGCCGGGCACTTGGCAAAGTACTTGGCAAAATACCCAAGAAGGTCTGTTCCAAATGCTTCACGGACGCTGGTTTGCTGCCGCTGCGACCACATCATTGCTGATCGTGGGTGGATTTGTCGGATCGCTGGTTACGGCGGTGGAAGCCATGGCGGCAAATTGCGGCGATGCGGCCGACATCACCGTACTGCCCTCACCGTTCGCGCCGTGGAAAGGCGCGCCGTTGCGCGTCATGGTCGTTGCGGAAAAACCGGTTGACGGCGCGTTGTCGCTGACCGCGCCCGATGGCAGCGCGGCGGCCACGTCACCGGATCGGCACGGCGCCGGGCCCTATTCCTGGTTCGCCGAGGTCGCGACGCCGGCTGCCGGAACCTGGCACGCCACGCTGAATTCAGCCGGATGCAGCCCGATCAGCCGCGAGATCGTCGTGAGCGCGCAGAAGCCTCAGCCTCCGCAGACGCCGGCGGGACGGATCTGGCAAGTGCGCAATAGCTGGAACAGCACTACGGAAGCATTGTTCTCGGCATGGATCGAGAAACTGTTCGACGCGCCGCCGGACCAGGACCTGTCGTGGAAGGTGTGGAGTGAGGTGCTGCAGGATCAATCACGCAATTTCCTGTTCAATTATCTCGGTCGCGGCGAAGACAATGGAAAATCGGGCCTGCGGCCCGACTGTGCCGATTTCGTCTACTTCCTGCGGGCGTATTTCGCCTACAAAATGGGGCTGCCATTCGGTTATTCGAATTGCTCGCGCGGCTTCGGCGGCAGGCCGCCGAAATGTTACCAATGGTTCGACATCGACCACCCCGAGGTTACGCGCCCGGCCCCGCCGCCCGAACAGGACGCCGCGGCGACGGCGGCCGCAGCCGCCCCCGCGCCTCCGCCGGCTCCGGCGCCAAGCGTGCTCAGGCTGTTTAGCCGGTCACAGCCGGTCGACGAGCCGGCCGCTCCCGCAGCGGTTCAGCCGACGCCGAAACCGAAGCCGAAGCGCCCGACCAATTTCGGGGAGTATCTGCGCGACGTCGGCGACGTCGTCCATACCGGCGCGGTGCGCGTCTCGGGCAATGACGACAACACCGATTTCTACACCATCGCGCTGACGCAGAAGACGCTGCGCCCGGGCACCGTGTATGCCGATCCCTATGGCCATGTGCTGATGCTGGTGCATCTGGTGCCGGAGCAGAATGGGACGCCCGGCGTGTTTCTCGCTGTTGATGCCGAGCCCGACGGCTCGATCACGCGCAAGCGTTTCTGGCGTGGCAATTTCCTGTTCGTGCACGATGCCGCGCTCGGCGGCCCCGGCTTCAAGCGGTTCCGGCCGATCGTCGGCGGAAAAGACGGCCCGTTGCGGCGGCTCAGCAATGCCGAAATCGCCAAGAATCCGCAATACGGGGATTTTTCGCTCGAACAGTCGCAGATCAGCGTCGAAGATTTCTACGATCGCATGGACGACGTGATGTCGCCCGAGCCGCTCGATCCGGTGAAGGCGATGACCGACGCGATCGCCAGCCTCAACGAGCAGGTGAGGACCCGCATCACCTCGGTGGAGAACGGACGAAAATACCAGGAGAAGCAGGCCGGGATCACCGCGATGCCGGACGGCGCGTCGATCTTCGAGACCACCGGCGCCTGGGAAGACTACTCGACGCCGGCGCGCGATTTCCGGCTGTTGATCGCCATCGATGTGGTGCGGAATTTCCCCGAGCGCTTCGTGCGGCGCGCCGACCGCTACGCGATCCCGGCCGGCAAGAGCGTCGAGGACGTCAAGCGCGAATTGCAGGGCGTGCTCACCTCCGAGCTGGCCTCGCGCAAGATAACGTATACCCGCAGCGACGGCTCGCCGTGGAGCCTGACGCTCAAGGACGTGCTCGACCGCGCCCCGGATTTCGAGATGGCCTACAACCCGAACGACTGCGCCGAGCTGCGTTGGGCCGCTCCGGAAAACAGCCCGGAAGCCGCGACGTGCAAGCGCCGCGCGCCGCAGGCCCAGCGCGCCAAGATGTCCTCGGACTATCGCAACTGGTTCCGCGAGCGGCACTGGCCGACGCATAGTTAGGGCAGCGTTTTCTGAGGCTGGAATCATATTGGGGATACTCACCCGACCTCATCCTGAGGAGCGCGCTTTTGCGCGCGTCTCGAAGGATGGTCGCGGATGACTGCAGTGCAAGCTGCTATCCTTCGAGACGCCCGCCTTCGCTACGCTTCGCCGGGCTCCTCAGGATGAGGTTCAGCGTCCGATCACCGGCCGACGCGCTGCTGCAGATGGGCCGGATAGCGGTCGCCTTGCACCGTCACCTTGGAGACGGCGGCCTCAATGGCGGCGAGGTCGCTGGGCGTCAGTTCGACATCGGCCGCTCCGAGATTTTCCTGCAGGCGGTGCAATTTCGTGGTGCCCGGAATCGGAACAATCCACGGTTTCTGCGCCAGCAGCCAAGCCAGCGCGATCTGGGCCGGCGTTGCCTGCTTGGTCGCGGCGATGGTGCCGAGCAGATCGACCAGAGCCTGGTTCGCCTTGCGCGCCTCCGGCGTGAAACGCGGAACGATGTTGCGGAAGTCAGTGCTGTCGAACGTCGTGCTCGCGCTGATCGCGCCGGTGAGAAAGCCCTTGCCCAGCGGACTAAAGGGCACAAAGCCGATCCCCAGTTCTTCAAGCGCCGGCAACACTTCCTTCTCCGGCTCGCGCCACCACAGCGAATATTCGCTCTGCAGGGCTGCGACCGGCTGCACCGCATGCGCGCGACGGATCGTCGGCACGCCGGCTTCGGACAGACCGAAATGCCGGACCTTGCCTTCTCTAATGAGGTCCTTCACCGCGCCGGCCACATCCTCGATCGGCACCTCGGGATCGACACGGTGCTGATAGAATAAATCAATGACATTGGTCTTCAGCCGCTTGAGCGCCGCGTCGGCGACCTTCTTGATGTGATCCGGCTTGCTGTTGAGGCCGGCCTCGACCTTGCCGGATTCGAAACCGAACTTTGTCGCGATCACGACCTGCTCGCGGAACGGCGCCAGCGCTTCGCCCAGCAGTTCTTCGTTGACGAACGGGCCGTACGCTTCGGCGGTATCGAAAAAAGTCACGCCGCGCTCGAAAGCCGAGCGGATCAGCGCGATCGCCTGCGGCCTGTCCGTTGCCGGACCGTAGCCAAAGCTGAGCCCCATGCAGCCGAGGCCGATCGCCGAAACTTCCAGATTGCCGTTTCCAAGTTTGCGTTTTTGCATCGTCTGATTCCTCTGATGATTGATGGTCGATCGCGCGGCGATCAGGCCTGAACGACTTCCGGGTATTGCTGGTCGCTGACCTGCTCCATCCAGTCGACGGGGCTGCCGTTCAGCGCTTCCTGAATGGCGATGTGGGTCATGGCGGTGGTGCGCGTGGCGCCGTGCCAGTGCTTTTCACCGGGCGCAAACCAGACGACGTCGCCGGGCCGGATTTCTTCGACCGGACCGCCGGAGCGTTGCACCCATCCAAGCCCCGACGTGACGATCAGGGTCTGTCCCAGCGGATGGGTGTGCCAGGCGGTGCGCGCGCCCGGCTCGAAGGTGACGTGCGCGCCGCGAACCCGCGCCGGATCGGGCGCCTCGAACAGCGGATCGACGCGGACCGCGCCGGTGAAATACGCCGCCGGCCCTTTGCCGGAAGGCTGTGAACCGCTTCGTTTGATCTCCATGGTCGCATCCTCGATGGTGGGCCGCCGCGGCAATTGCGGTGACCTTGAATTTAGGGAGCGCGAGACCCGGCGATTAGGTGATATAATCGGCATGAACCTATGAAATGGATTCATGAATGGCCGAACCGATCAATGACATCCTGGCCTTTCTCGCCGTGGCCCGAGAGCGGAGCTTCACCCGGGCGGCGGCGCAGCTCGGCGTCTCGCAATCCGCGCTCAGTCACACCATCCGCCGCCTCGAAGAGCGGCTCGGAATCCGGCTATTGACCCGCAGCACGCGCAGCGTGGCACCAACCGCGGCGGGAGAACGGCTGATCCGGACGGTGGGGCCCCGGCTGCAAGAGATCGACGACGAACTTTCCGCATTGGCCGAACTTCGGGACAAGCCGGCAGGCAGCATCCGCATCACGGCGGGCGAGCACGCCGCAGAAGCGATCCTCTGGCCGGCACTGGCAAAACTGTTGCCGCGCTACCCCGACATCAAGGTGGAGCTCACCACCGATTACGGCCTGACCGACATCGTCGCCGAACGTTACGACGCCGGCGTTCGTCTCGGCGAGCAAGTCGCCAAGGACATGATCGCCGTGCGGATCGGGCCGGACTTCCGGATGGCGGTGGTGGGGGCGCCCTGCTATTTCGAAGCACGCTCCAAACCGAACAAGCCGCAGGACCTGACGCAACACGACTGCATCAATATCCGCTTGCCGACCTATGGCGGGCTCTACGCCTGGGAGTTCGAAAAGCGCGGACGCGGGCTGAAGGTTCGGGTCGAAGGGCAGTTGGTATTCAACACCATGGGGCTGCGGCTGAACGCGGTGCTGGCCGGACTCGGCCTCGCTTATGTGCCCGAAGACCAGGTGCAGGCGCACCTCGCCGGTGGACGGTTGATCCAGGTGCTGGCCGATTGGTGTCCGCCCTTTTCAGGTTATCATTTGTATTATCCCAGTCGCCGGCAGGTCGCGCCGGCCTTTGCCCTGCTGGTCGATGCGCTGCGTTACCGAAGCTGACTTCGACCCAATGGCATACGCCCGAGAACAGCAGGTATGCGCTGACGTCATCCTGATCGACGGTGTTCTTCACCAGGCGCATGCCGGGCAAGCCGGTGCAGAACGCCGGATTATCGCGCGGTTTTACTGAAATTGCCGCGAGATGATGGATTCCCGTCAGCTGCATCATGGGCTCCCGCGCGTCCTTCCGTCGCCGTTGACAACCGGCATCGCCGGTTTGGACCCTCGGGCAGATGATGTAGGCTGTTGACCGAAGACTTGCGACCCAGACTCGCCAGCGCCACCGCAGGGTTCAAGGACAACGGGCAAGGACAACTGGAAATGACCGATCACCTGATAGTCACCGACGAGGGCGCGACGCGGGTGATCAGGCTGCGGCGGCCTGAAAAGAAGAACGCGATCACGCAAGACATGTATCGTGCGATGAGCGATGCAATCGACACCGCCCAGAACAATCCCGAGATCCGCTGCTGCATCATCACCGGCGGCTCGGGCGTGTTCACCGCCGGCAACGATCTCGAGGAGTTCCTCAAGGAAGGCACCTCGAACGCCGACGCGCCGCGCGCCTCGAACGCGGTGAAATTTCTGTATTCGCTGGCGCACAACGTCAAGCCGATCATCGCCGCGGTCGACGGCATCGCGATCGGCATCGGCACCACCATGCTGTTCCATTGCGATTACGTGCTCGCCAGCAACACCGCGACGTTCTCGACGCCCTTCATCCATCTCGGCCTGGTTCCGGAAGGCGCCTCCAGCCTGCTGATGCCACGCACCATGGGACATCAGCGCGCCTTTGCGACGCTGGTGATGGGGCGCACCATGAGCGCCGACGACGCCCTGATCGCCGGCTTCGTCAATGTGGTGGTCGCGCCCGGCCATACCGAAGCCGAGGCGCGCAAGGTGGCGCGGGAGATTTGCAAACTGCCCGCCGAAGCCGTCGCGATCTCGCGCAAGCTCTTGAAGACGCCGCCCGAGGACTTGACCCGCCGGATCGATCAGGAAAGCCATCTGTTCGGTGAGCGGATGCGCTCGACCGAAGCGGTGACCGCGTTCAGGGCGTTCTTTTCCCGCAAGAAGACCTGAACCGACTTCGTGAAATCGTAGCGCGCGCTGTCTATGATGAAATCATGAGACATCTGCATCAGGTTCCTGCGCTTCGTCAGATTTTTGGCGCGGCACTGGTTGCTGCGATGGTGCTGACGGCGGCACCCGGTGTGGTATCGCGCGCCCAAGCGCAGGCAGCCCCGGTCGATGTCAGAATTCTGGCGATCAACGATTTCCACGGCAATCTGCGGCCGTCATCGGGCGGGATCCGGATCGCTGATCCCGACGACAAGACCAAAAAGATCGTGGTGCCGGCCGGCGGCTCCGAGACCATGGCGACCGTGGTCCAACAACTGCGCGCGCAGCACCGCAATACGATCTTCGTCGCCGCCGGCGATTTGATCGGCGCCAGCCCGTTTCTGTCGGCGATGTTTCACGACGAGCCGACCGTCGAGTCGCTGTCGATGATGGGGCTCGCGATCGCCTCGGTTGGCAACCATGAATTCGACGAGGGCAAGGACGAGCTGCTGCGGATGCAGAATGGCGGCTGTCATCCGGTCGATCATTGCCGGGGACCGCATCCATTTGCTGGCGCCAAGTTTCATTACCTTGCGGCCTCTACGATCGAGAAAAGCACCGGCAAGACGGTGTTTCCGGCCTACGAGATCAGGGAATTCGAGGGCATTCCGATCGCGTTTATCGGCCTGACCCTGAAGGGCACCGCGACCATCGTGTCGCCGCCTGGCGTCGCCGGCCTCGAATTCAGGGACGAGGCCGATACCGTGAACGCGCTGGTGCCGGAATTGAAGGCGCGCGGGGTCGAGGCCATCGTCGTCCTGATCCACGAAGGCGGCTATCCGACCGGCGGCTATAATGAGTGTCCTGATATCTCCGGCGCGATCGTCGACATCGTCAAAAAATTCGACCGCGCGGTCGACGTCGTGATCAGCGGCCACACCCACCAGCCCTATGTCTGCGAGATCGACGGGCGGCTGGTCACATCCGGCGACAAATACGGCACCATCGTCACCGCGATCGATCTGAAGCTCGATCGCTTAACCCGCGACATCATCAGTGCCAAGGCCGACAATGTCATCATCCGCATTGGTGCCTATGCCAGGGATCCGGAACAGACCGCGCTACTGGAATCCTACGACAAGCTCGCAGCTCCGCTTGGCAACCGCCAGGCGGGCGCGGTGACCGAGGCATTGTCGCACGCCCCCAACCATGCCGGCGAGAGCAAGCTCGGGGATCTGATCGCCGATGCCCAGCTCGCCGCGACGCAAGACCCTGCGAATGGCGGCGCCGTGATCGCCTTCACCAATCCTGGCGGCATTCGCACCGACATCGCCAGCAAACAAGACGGCGCGGTGTCGTACGCCGACCTGTTCGCGAGCCAGCCGTTCCGGAACCAGCTGGTAACGCTGACCTTGACGGGGTCGCAGATCAAGAATGTGCTGGAGCAACAATGGCGCGACCCGAAGCTGCCCCGGATCCTGCAGGTCTCTAACAGTTTCAGCTACACGTGGGACGGTGCCCGGCCCAATGGCGACCACGTGGTGGCCGACAGTATGGCGCTGAACGGCAAGCCGATCGAACCTGCGATGAGCTACCGGGTGACGGTGAACAATTATCTGTCGGTCGGGGGCGACGGGTTTTCGCTCCTCAAGGAAGGCGCAGCGCCGCTGGTTGGCATCTACGACATCGACGCGCTGTACGGATATTTCCAGAGCAACAGCCCGATCAGCCCCGCCACGGCCGCCCGCATCATCCGGGTCAACTGATGGCAGGCCCTATCCGGGGCGCGGCTCTTTCGGATCGGCTGCTAACCTCCTAGATTAGCCATCGTCTTCGACCAATCTCGCTCTTTGACCAATCTTGCCGCGCCACCACGCTGCAACACGCTGGGATCCTGCATGACGACGCTTCTCCTCACTCATCCGGCGTGTCTCGACCATCTCACGCCGCCAGGCCATCCCGAACGTCCCGACCGGCTGCGCGCGGTCGCCGAGGTGCTGGGGGAAGACCGTTTCAACCGGCTGGTGCGCGGCGAGGCGCCGGAAGGCGATCTCGATCTGGTCACGCTCTGCCACAACGAGCATTACGTCGACGAGCTCCGGCATATCGCGCCCTCGAGCGGCCTGATCTATCTCGACGGCGATACGTCGATGTCGCCGGGCACCTGGGAAGCGGTGATGCGCGGCGTTGGCGGCGCGGTCGCGGCTACCGATGCCGTCATGACCGGCGCGAATAGCAATGCGTTCGTCGCGGTGCGTCCGCCCGGCCATCACGCCGAGATCAACAAGCCGATGGGCTTCTGCTTTTTCGATAACGCCGCCATCGCCGCGCGCCATGCCCAGCGCAAATACGGCATCGCGCGCGCCGCCGTGGTCGATTTCGACGTCCATCATGGCAACGGCACCCAGGATATTTTCTGGGCCGACCCGACCGTGATGTATTGCTCGACGCACCAGATGCCGTTGTTTCCGGGCACCGGCGCCAGCGGCGAACGCGGCGAACACGACACCATCGTCAATGCGCCGCTGGCGCCGGAAGATGGCAGCGCGAAATTTCGCGCCGCGTTCGACAATGTCATCCTGCCGCAACTGACCAGGTTCAGCCCGGAACTGATCATCATCTCGGCCGGCTTCGACGCGCATCACCGCGATCCGCTGGCGTCGCTCAATCTCAGGGGTGAGGATTTCGGCTGGGTCACGCGCAAGCTGATGGATGTCGCCGATTCGAGCGCCGGCGGGCGGGTGGTGTCGGTGCTGGAGGGCGGCTACGATCTGCAGGGCCTGAAAGAGTCGGTGGCGGAGCACGTCACCGCATTGATGGGCGCGTGAATTGCCGCCACAATACCTCCGCATAGATATCTTTGAGTCTGCGCCGATGAGGGGCGCATCCGGGAAGCAAATATGGCCGAAAATACTCAAGTCGACGTCAAGAAGCTGACCTTTGAGCGCGCGATCGAGGAACTTGAATCAATCGTCAAGCGGCTGGAAGACGGCAAGGTGCCGCTGGAGGAGTCCGTCACCATTTACGAGCGCGGCGAAGCCTTGAAACGGCGCTGCGAGGAATTGCTAAGGCAGGCCGAAGCCCGCGTCGATAAGATCACCACCGACGCCAACGGCCAGGCGGTCGGCACCGAGCCGCTGGACGTCCAATAATCAGGACGTTCAAGCATGACCGCCGCTCGCCTCTGCGGCGTTAAGCATGTCGGCCGAATCCCGTAAGGCCAGCGAACGCCCAGCTCACGATTTTTTCATGATCGTCCGCGGGAGTTCTCTGGCGTGAATGCATGGCTCAACCGGAAGCCGCGCTGGCGATTGCCAGAGGCGACGCTGCTGCCTGCGAATGGGCCCGGAAACGCCTCAAACCGCCCGTCGCGGCCATGCCAGATGCCGTCGACGTCAGCGAGATGGAACCATCGGCATGGCGCCGGGGTTGATGCCAGCGTTCTTGCTGCCCATCTTTGTCGCACGCCTGTGATGTCTCCGAGTTGGCTTTGACCATGGCTTTGGTGTAAAGATTGCAAGGTTATGGGCTGTTGGAGGTCAACTTGCCGCCGCGTCAAGACCGGTGTAAGCACTTCAAATAGCTATTGAAAATGACCGGGCTAGAGTAAAACCGCCAAGAGTGATCTATATCACATTGAACGATCCGGACCGCATCTAGGCCTTCAAACGGGGCTTCGGCCTGCTCAGGTGACGTCCGGCGTCTGGGTTTTCGCTGCGCCAATAATGCGCACCCATCTCCCGTCGGGCCATTCGCCCCGACATGCAAAATTGGAATATCGCTGTGACCGATTTCAGTAAAACGCCGCTCCTTGACACAATCCGAACCCCGGACGACCTGCGCAAGTTGAAGATCGAGCAAGTCCGCCAGGTGGCCGACGAACTGCGTCAGGAAACCATCGACGCCGTTTCAGTCACGGGCGGACATTTTGGCGCCGGCCTCGGCGTCGTCGAGTTGACCACGGCGATCCATTACATCTTCGACACCCCGCGCGACCGTCTGATCTGGGACGTCGGCCATCAGGCCTATCCGCACAAGATCCTGACCGGGCGCCGCGATCGCATCCGCACCCTGCGCACCGGCGGCGGACTGTCCGGTTTCACCAAGCGCACCGAGAGCGATTACGATCCGTTCGGCGCCGCGCACTCCTCAACCTCGATCTCGGCCGGGCTCGGCATGGCCGTGGCGCGCGACCTCTCCGGCGGCAAGAACAACGTCATCGCCGTGATCGGCGACGGCGCGATGTCGGCGGGCATGGCCTATGAGGCGATGAACAACGCCGGCGCCATGAACTCCCGGCTGATCGTCATTCTCAACGACAACGACATGTCGATTGCGCCGCCGGTCGGCGCCATGTCGGCCTATCTGTCGCGGCTTTACTCCGGCAAGACCTACCGCACGCTGCGCGAGGCGGCCAAGCAGCTCGGCAACCATCTGCCGAAGATCATCGCCAACCGCGCCAGCCGCGTCGAAGAATATTCCCGCGGCTTCATGATGGACGGCGGCACGCTGTTCGAGGAACTCGGCTTCTATTATGTCGGCCCGATCGACGGCCATAACCTCGACCATCTGCTGCCGGTGTTGAAGAACGTCCGCGACATGAAGACCGGTCCGATCCTGGTCCACGTCGTCACGCAAAAGGGCAAGGGCTACGGTCCGGCGGAAGCGGCGGCCGACAAATATCACGCCGTGGCCAAATTCGATGTCGCCACCGGTGCCCAGGCCAAGGCCAAGCCGAATGCGCCGTCCTACCAGAACGTGTTCGGCCAGAGCCTGGTCAAGGAAGCCGAGAAGGACGACAAGATCGTCGGCATCACCGCGGCGATGCCGTCCGGTACCGGCATCGATATCTTCAACAAGGCCTTCCCCAACAGAACCTTTGATGTCGGCATCGCCGAGCAGCACGCGGTGACCTTCGCCGCCGGTCTGGCGACCGAAGGCTACAAGCCGTTCTGCGCGATCTATTCGACCTTCCTGCAGCGCGGTTACGACCAGATCGTCCATGACGTGGCGATCCAGAGCCTGCCGGTGCGCTTCGCAATCGATCGCGCAGGGCTGGTCGGCGCCGATGGCGCCACCCATGCCGGCTCGTTCGACAACGCCTATCTCGGCTGCCTGCCCAATTTCGTCATCATGGCGGCTTCCGACGAGGCCGAGCTGGTACACATGGTCGCCACCCAGGTCGCGATCAATGACCGGCCGAGCGCGCTACGCTATCCGCGCGGCGAAGGCCGCGGCATCGAGATGCCGGAAGTCGGCATTCCGCTGGAAATCGGCAAAGGCCGCATCGTCCGCGAAGGCACCAAGGTCGCCTTGCTGTCGTTCGGCACCCGGCTCGGCGAATGCGAGAAGGCCGCCGACGAACTGGCGGCGCTCGGGCTGTCCACCACGATCGCCGATGCGCGCTTCATGAAGCCGCTCGACCTCGACATGGTGCTGAAGCTCGCGCGCGAGCACGAAGTGCTGCTGACCATCGAGGAAGGCTCGATCGGCGGGTTCGGCTCTCACGTCATGCAGACGCTGGCCGAGCATGGCATGCTCGATGGCGGCCTGCGGATGCGCGCGATGGTGCTGCCCGACGAGTTCCTCGACCATGACTCGCCGAATGCGATGTATGCCCGCGCCGGCCTCGACGCCAAGGGCATCGTCGCCAAGGTGTTCGAAGCGCTCGGCAAGGACGTCAAGACCGAGACGGTGAAGCTGGCCTGAGGTTGACCGGCGAGGTCCGCGTTTTTGCGCGCGGGCCTGCCCCGCGGTCGGCGCGGGAAGGACCGGTTCGCTTCGAGCAAACGGGTCACAAAGATCGACGCCGGTGACGCATGAAAATCTATCTGGCAGGCCCTGACGTGTTCCTGCCGGACGCGGTTGAGATCGGAAGGCGCAAGGCCGCGATCTGCGCAGTTCATGGCCTGAGCGGGCTTTATCCGCTCGACAACGCCACCGATCTTAAGGCCAGCGATGCCTCGCTCCGGATATTCAAAGCCAACCAAGCAATGATGGACGGAGCCGACGCCATCATCGCCAACCTGACGCCATTCCGCGGACCTGGCGCCGACGCCGGCACCGTCTACGAACTCGGCTATATGGCCGGACGCGGCAAGCTCTGCCTCGGCTACTCCAACGATCCCGCATCCTATCTCGATCGCGTGCGCCGATTTACCGCCGTTCGTCCACGCGATGGGCTATTGGTCGACGCCGCCGGATTGGCGGTTGAGGATTTCGGGTTGAACGATAATCTGATGATGATGCACGCGCTCGACCTGCATGGCTGTGCGCTGCTGACGCCGCAACAAAGGCCCGCCGACGTCTGGCACGATTTGACGGCGTTCGAGGCCTGCGTGCGGCTGGCCGCCGGCAGGCGCGCTGCCCCGGCCGAACCTGCCGGCGATCGCTAGACAGGGATCATTGAACCATGCCTCCTCCCCGCAAGCGCGCGGACGTGCTGCTGGTCGAGCGCGGCCTGTTCGAGAGCCGGGCGCGCGCGCAGGCCGCGATCGAGGCAGGGCTTGTCACCGCCAATGACAAGCCGGTCCTGAAAGCGTCCGAAGGCGTTGCGGCGGATGCCGTGCTGCAGGCCGAGCCTGCGCATCCCTTTGTTTCCAGGGGCGGCGTCAAGCTTTCAGGCGCGCTGGAGCATTACCCGATCGAGATCGAGGATCACGTCTGTCTCGACGTCGGCGCATCAACCGGCGGCTTTACCGAAGTGCTGCTCGCCAATGGCGCCAGCCTGGTGTTTTCGATCGATGTCGGGCGCGGCCAGTTGCATCCCTCGCTGCACGGTCATCCCCGGATCATATCCATGGAGGAAACCGATATCCGCACGCTTGAAGACAAGCGCCTGCCGCAGCGGCCTGATATCGTCGTGATCGATGTCAGCTTCATCTCGCTGAAGGCCGTGCTGCCGGCGGCGCTGTCGCTGGCGGCCGCGCCGACCCGTCTGCTGGCGCTGATCAAGCCGCAATTCGAGGCGGAGCGAAAGCATTCCAAGCGCGGCATCATCCGCAATGCATTAATACATCAGCAGATCTGCGACGACATCTCGGCGTTCGCAGCGACGCTTGGATGCACCGATATCGAGGTGTTTCCGTCTTCGATCGCGGGTGGCGATGGCAATATCGAATTTTTCATCGGAGCGCGCCGTGGTTGAACAGATGCTCATCGACCATGTCGGCCATCGCGGCGACGGGGTCGGCTTTGCCGGCGGCGAGAGCCTGTTCGTGCCTTACACTTTGGGCGGCGAAATCGTCGAGGTCGACGCCGTCGCCGGTCATCCCGACCGCCGGGCGCCGAGGCGCATCGAACAGGCCAGCCCGCAGCGGATCGATCCGTTTTGTCGATATTTCGGCGCCTGCGGCGGCTGCGCCATCCAGCATTGGCAGCCGGAGGCCTATCGCGCGTGGAAACGCGCCATCGTGGTCGAAACGCTGGAGCATGCCGGTATCGCCTGCGAGGTCGATGCGCTGATCGACGCCCATGGCGCCGGCCGGCGGCGCATCACCATGCACGCCCGCCGCGGCAGCGATGGCGAGTTGCGCACCGGATTCGCCGCGGCCAGCAGCCACGCCATCGTGGCGATCTCGGATTGCCCGATCCTCGATCCGGCGCTGCGCGGCGCATTCGACGCCGCACGCGCCTTGGCGGAGGCACTGAAGCCCACCAACAAGCCGCTGGATATCCAGGTCACAGCAGCGAGCAACGGCCTCGACGTCGATGTGCGCGGTTCGGGACCGCTGACCTCGGGTGATATCGCCGCGCTGTCCGCGATCGCCCAGCAACACGGCCTGGCGCGACTGACCCGTCATGGCGAACTGGTGCTGATGCGAACGCCGCCGACGATCGAAATCGGCACCGTGCGCGTGACGTTGCCGCCGGGCTCGTTCCTGCAGGCGACCGTCGCAGGCGAGGAAGCGCTGGCGGCACTTGTCGTCGGGCATTGCAAGCGCGCCAAACATATCGGCGATCTGTTTTGCGGGGTGGGACCGTTCGCGCTGCGGCTTGCCGCCACGGCGCGGGTGACGGCATTCGACAGCGATGCCGGCGCGGTCGCGGCGCTGGCCAAGGCGGCGACATCGGCCTCCGGGCTGAAGCCGCTCAAGGCCGAAATCCGCGATCTGTTCCGGCGTCCGCTGGTGCCGCAGGAATTGCGCGATTACGACACCATCGTGTTCGATCCGCCGCGACAAGGCGCGCAGGCGCTGGTGAAACAGCTCGCAGTCAGCAAGATTCCGGTCGTGATCGCAGTGTCCTGCAATGTCGCGACCTTCGCGCGCGATGCGCGCGTTCTGATCGACGGCGGCTACAAAATCGAAGGCGTCACGCCCGTCGACCAATTCCGTCACACGCCGCATGTCGAGCTGGTGGCGCGGTTTAGCAGGTAGTCTCGTGTCCCGGACGCGGTGCGGCGTTCTTCACGATGCGTCGCAGAGCCATACCGTGTCGAAAGACGCGTGTACGCGCTTGTGGTGCTGCGCAGCGTCCGGGGCACGCCGGCTCCTGCTCTACCGCCCCCACCGATCCTGCCAGATTTTCTCGCCGATCAGGCAGGACACCCGCGGCTCTTTCTCGGCGACCGGGACGACGCGGCGTTCCGGCGTGCGGCCGGCGACTTCGAGCAGCAGTTTGGTGCGGATCGCTTCCTTGAACTTTTCACGATCCTTGATCGACACCACAAACGAACCGGGGCCGCCGATCACGCAATCCTCGTAATAGAAATCGAGATTGTCGATATCCATCGTCGAATAAGACGGCTCCTTCACCATGATCGGCAGGCCGTTGATGGTGATGCCTTTCGACAACGCCTCATCGCGGGCGCCGGTGACAGGAGAGCCATTGTTGTTGGGACCATCGCCGGAAATATCGATCACCCGCCGCAGCCCGTGATATGGATTCTGATCGAACAGTGGCATCGCAAAATAGATCGCGCCCGAGATCGAGGTCCGCGAGGCGCGGCGGACCGGCGTCTTCATGATCTCGCTGGAAACCGCATCGGCGGTTTCCGGACCGTCGATCAGCCGCCACGGGATGATGACCTTCTGGTCGCTCGACGCCGCCCATTCGAAATAGGTGATGGCGACCCTGCCGTTCGGCAGCGCCTTCAGCGCCTGCAGAAATTCCTTGGAGACGATGGCTTGCGCATAGCCCTCGCGCTGAATGGCGAGTTCGTCCATGTCCATCGAATAGGAGACATCGACGGCGAGGATCAGTTCGACATCGACGGACGACGCATTGTCCCTGGTCTGCGCGAACTGAGATTTAGGGGTCGGCGCCGCGAGACTCGCGACATCGCCTCCGGCCATCGCCCCCGCGACAAGCACCGCCCCGATCGAGACACACCAGCGCATCAGCGGCCCTCCCGTCGTACGACAGGATCGTGACATGCAAACCGCGCGGCGAGAAGTGCGAAGATCGTTTGGCCTTCACATTCGAGTTAGGACTCGCGAGTCAGGCATCGCGAGTTAGGCCAAATCAGGCATCGCCGGCGCCGGTCTCAAGGGAACCATTTGCCGAGGTGCGATAGGCCATGCCATACAGCGCTTCCCGGGCGGGAGGGGACGTCATGCTTCGTGTCGGCATCGTGTGCGCCGTGCTGTTATTTGCGGCACTCGAAACCGCCAAGGCTCAAACGACGGCTCAACCGACGGCGCCATCGCCGGTCGAGCGCGGCTCCTATCTCGTCAACACCATCATGGCCTGCGGCAATTGCCACACGCCCCGCGATGCCGGCGGCAAGCCGGTCGCCGAGCGGGCGTTCTCCGGTGGCGGCCTGACACTGACGACACCCGCCTTCGTCGCGACCGCGCCGAACATCACGCCCGATGTCGAAACCGGCATTGGCAGCTGGAGCGATGCCGAGATCAAGCAAGCGCTGGTGACGGGAATGCGGCCGGCCCATGGCCACCTTGCCGGCGTGCCGCTGGCGGCGGTGATGCCCGCCAATTTCTACCAGGCGCTGCTGCCGGACGATCTCGACGCGATCGTCGCCTATCTCCACAGCATCAGGCCGATCCACAATGAAGTGCCGGAGCCGGTCTACAAGGCCCCGGTGCATCGCGACCCCTATCCCGACGCCGAGACCGGTTTCAACAAGGCCATGTTTGCCGAGGCCGCACAGCGCGGCGCCTATCTCGCCGCCATCGGCCATTGCATGGAATGCCATTCGGCATTTTCACGCGGCGTATCGGATTTCAAGACCGGGCTCGGCCGCGGCGGCCGGGCTTTCCCGCCCCGCGACGGGGAACCGGCAGGGCCACCCGTCATCGCCGCGAACATCACCTCGGATTCGGCCGCCGGCATCGGCGGCTGGACCGATCAGGAGATCGCGCGCGCCATCACCAAGGGCATTGCGCGCGACGGGCGGGCGCTGAAACCGCCGATGGCCTATGGCTATTATGCCGGCCTGAAACCGTCCGATCTGGCTGACATCATCGCCTATCTGCGAACGGTGCCGCCGCTGCAATGAGGCCATCACAAAACATCCAGTTCCACTGCTGGCGGCAAAATAGTATTCTTCGGTGCAGTACCCCAACAGGTCTGGAGCGGCCTCCGGAATGCCCGACACCGTCATCAAGCCCAAAACCAAGGCCAAGACGAAGACCGAGCGTCCGCGCCTGCACAAGGTCATTCTCGTCAATGACGACTTCACGCCGCGCGAATTTGTCGTCACCGTGCTGAAGGCGGAATTTCGCATGACCGAGGACCAGGCCCACAAGGTCATGATAACCGCGCACAAGCGCGGGGTATGCGTGGTCGCGGTCTTTACCAAGGATGTCGCCGAAACGAAAGCGACCCGCGCCACAGATGCCGGCCGCGCCAAGGGCTATCCTTTGCTGTTCACAACCGAACCTGAGGAATGATGTTGCCATGAAAAGTATGATCGCCGCCGCGCTGTTGTTGTTCTCCACGATGTTCTCCGCCTCAGCCATCGCCGGAACGTCCGCCGGCTACGGCATGGGCGGGCAATTTTCGCGCTTCGATCCCCTCGTCGGCCAGTACAATCAGTCGGGCGAGCTGTTCCGGATCGAAGGTCATTGCCAGTCGGCCTGTACCTTGTTCCTGAGCATCCGTAACGTCTGCATCGAGCGCGGTGCGACGCTGCTGTTTCACGCCGGCCACGACAAAAACAGAAACGTCACGAACTCCGCCACCAGTCACATGCTGGGCGCCTACAATGCGGCGCTGCGCGATTACGTCACGGCGAACCACTACATGGACACGATGGAGTTCCACGCGATATCCGGCCGCGATATGATCCAGAAGTTCGGCTACAAGGCGTGTCCGAGGTAACAGGCCTCAGCTCCCGATTTAGTCTCCCGGCACCTCGTCGAGCAAGCCATAGACCCGTTGCGCCTTGGAAAACCCCGCGATCGGAAATTCGCCGAGGTCGGCCCAGCCGCCACTGCAGATTCCGGCAAACCCCTCGGATGCCACGACGGTTCGATGCAGGCGGCTGGCGATCTTTTCCAGCCGCGCCGCCAGATTGATGGCCGGACCGATGCAGGTGAAATCAAGCCGGTTGCCGCCGCCGATATTGCCGTAGAGGATCGGGCCGACATGCAGCGCGAGACCGAAGCGGAAACGCTCGATCGTGTCACCGATCGGGTAATGCAGGCCCAGGACGCTCGAGCGGGACTCGCGCGCCGCTTCCAGCACGCGCGAGCACACCTGCGGCGCATCGCCGACATATTCATCGATCGGGAAAACCGCGAGCAGACCGTCGCCCATATATTTCAGCACCTCGCCGCCATGCGCGCGGATCGCATCGACCTGGCAATCGAAATAGTGATTGAGAATATCCACCACGGTCTCGGCCGGCAGCCGATCCGACAGCGCGGTAAAGCCGCGCAGATCGGAAAGCCAGACCGCGGCATGCATGCTCTCGGTATGGCCGCGGCGGATCTGGCCGCCCATGATCCGCTCACCGGCGCGGTTGCCAACATAGGTGTCTAGCAGTGTCGTGGCGGTGCGCCGCAGACTGATGATTTCGATGTAGCGCGCCAGCGCGGGCACCATCTTGCGCAACGCATTCAACTGTTCGTCGGTGAATCCGCCCGCCTGCCGGGTGCTCCAGCTCGACGCGTGAACCGTGCCTTCGATGTAGCGAAGCGGAACGGCGATATAATCCGTGACGCCTTCGGCGCGCATGTCGTCAAAAAATGGAAAGGCCATGCTGGCAGGATCGTCGAGCCGGAACCTGACCTCTTGCTCGGTCTGGTAGAGGATCGCCAGCGGGCTGCGTTTGAATTCCGGGGTCTCCCGGGCATCGAAGTCCGCCGTGACGACAACGACTTCGGTCTCCGGCCGCCAGGTAAAGCTTCGACCGAAAATATTGGGATGCAAGGTCCGCACAAAGACGCCGACCCGCCAGAGCGGCACGCCCGCCTGCACCAGGCGTTCGCAGCATTCCTGCATCATCGCCGTCGGTGTGGTCGCCGACCTCGCGCCGTCGACCATCCAGTCGATAATTCTCTGCAATTCCGATGCGTTCATGTCGGCCTTATTTGTGGCCCCAGTTCAGGGCGCGTCAAGCCGACCGAGCGCTAGCCGACCTGGCCGCGATGCCGCAAAAAGTGATCGGCGAGCACGCAGGCCACCATCGCTTCGCCGACCGGCACGGCGCGGATGCCGACGCAGGGGTCGTGGCGGCCTTTTGTCATGATGTCGGTGTCGGCGCCGTTGCGGTCCACGGTCTGGCGTGGCGAGAGGATCGAAGACGTCGGCTTCACCGCGAACCGTGCCACCACCGGCTGCCCGGTGGAGATGCCACCCAGCACGCCGCCGGCATGGTTGGACAGAAACCGCGTGCCGTTATTGCCGGTCCGCATCTCGTCGGCGTTTTCCTCGCCGGTCAATTCAGCGGCGCCGAATCCGGCCCCGATCTCGACGCCCTTCACCGCATTGATGCTCATCAACGCGGCGGCCAATTCACCATCGAGCTTGGCATAGATCGGCGCACCCAATCCGGCCGGCACGCCGTCGGCTGTGATCTCCAGCACCGCGCCGATCGACGAGCCGCTTTTGCGGATGCCGTCGAGATATTGCTCGAAGAACGCGGCCTTGTCCTTGTCGGGGCAGAAGAACGGATTGCGCGCGATCTCGTCCCAATCCCAATTCGCGCGATCGATCTTGTGCGGACCCATTTGAACCAGCGCGCCGCGCACCTTCACATCGGGCAATATCTTGCGCGCGATCGCGCCGGCCGCGACCCGCGTCGCGGTCTCGCGCGCCGAGGAACGCCCGCCGCCGCGATAATCGCGCAGGCCGTATTTGGCTTCATAGGTGAAGTCGGCGTGACCGGGACGAAACTTGTCCTTGATATCGGAATAATCCTTTGAGCGCTGGTCGGTGTTCTCGATCAACAGCGCGATCGGCGTTCCCGTCGTCACCTGCACGCCGGTCTCCGGGTGCGCCATCACGCCCGACAGGATCTTCACCGCGTCGGGCTCCTGACGCTGGGTGGTGAAGCGCGACTGTCCGGGACGGCGGCGATCGAGATCGTGCTGGATGTCCTCGTTGGTGAGCGGGATCAGCGGCGGGCAGCCATCGACCACGCAGCCGATCGCGATCCCATGGCTTTCGCCAAAGGTCGTGACCCGAAACATGTGGCCGAAGGTGTTGTGGGACATGGTGCCTGCCGGTTCGTGTCAAGTAAGTCACTATTGACTTGTCGTAACGCGCGGCACTCGGACTTGCAATATACGGTACAGTCATCATCCGCGAAGGCGGATGATCCAGTAATCCCCGCGGTCTCAAATCGCTACCGGCGCGGAATACTGGATGCCCGCCCTTCGCGGGCATGACGACTGATAAATAGCGCGGGCTCCACCCTTAACTATATTTCTGCACGCCGCCGTCCCTGAACACATAGACCACGCCCTGCCCGATCGGGGTATCGGCGGCCTCCAGCGGCGTAGCTATGCCGAGCGCCACCATCAGCGCGCGCATGGTGCCGCCATGCGCAACGGCCACGGTGTCGACCAATAGCGAATCGAACCAGTCGCGCATCCGCAGCGTGACGCTGGCATAGCTCTCGCCCGAGGGCGCAGGCACGGTCCACTTATCCACCTGGCGCAAGGCGAACGTCGCGGCGTCGTTCAACTGCATTTCCGGCAGCGTCAAGCCTTCCCATTGGCCGTAGCCGATCTCGCGCAACCGATCGTCGAGGCTGTAATCGGCGGTCGGCAGGTTCAGCGCCCCGCGCGCCAATTCCATCGTCAGCCGGGTGCGGCCGAGCGGGCTTGCAACGTAAGGCATTGCTGCGGCGTCATGCCCGTCGCGCGCCAGCAAGTCCGCCAGGATTTCACCTGACGCAACCGCCTGGGTGCGTCCGAGATCGTTGAGCGGGATATCCTGCGTTCCCTGGAAGCGGCCTTCGGCATTCCATGCCGTCTCGCCGTGGCGGATGTAATAGATGACGGGCGTGGGCATCGAAGCTGCAGCTATTCCTTGCCGCTCAGCGGTCGAAGCGGCCCTTGATCAGACTGTGTGATCGGCCTTTCGCTACACCAGCACTCCCGGCCGGTACAGCCCAAATCAGCCCCCGAATCAGGCTGTTTGATTCCGCAAACCTTAACGGCCGGAATAGTTGGATCGTCAGGGTGTTATGTTGGTAAGGCGTTCGCGCCGAACAAAACCCGAAGCCAGAGCCCAACAACCAGATCAAGATCAAACGTTAATGTCCGCATTTCGTCAAAGCGTCGAAGCCATGATTCCAGCCCTGCGCAGGTATGCGCGCGCGCTGGCGCGCGATGCCGACGTCGCCGACGATCTGGTGCAGGATACGCTGGTGCGGGCGCTGCGTTCGGAGCGGCTGTTTCTGGGCGGCGACGTCCGGAGCTGGCTGTATACCATCCTGACCAACCTCAACAAGAACAGGCGGCGATCGCTGGCCCGGCGGCCGCAATTCATGCCGCTGCTCGACAACAACCCGGACGCCAGCGGTACCGAGGCGGAAGGCCGCGACATCTCCCGCGCGCTCGCGACATTGGTCGAGGAGCAGCGCGCGGTGCTGCTGCTGGTGATGCTGGAAGGGCTAAGTTACCGCGAGGTCGCCGACATTCAGGGCGTGCCGATCGGCACGGTGATGTCCCGCCTCGCTCGCGCCCGGGCCCACGTCAAAGCCTCGCTCGAAGGCGACCGTCCGGCGCTGCGGCGGGTGAAGTGAGGAGATGAAAACATGGCAGGAAATATGCCTTCAAGAACCATGAACGATCTGGATGTAGTGTGGAAATAGCGTGCGGGTTTGCATCACCAAGGCCTTTTCTCAATTCCCTCCGAGTGGGGGGATCACATGCGGCCGACAAGCAATTGTCGCTCGGGATTAGACAGAGACAACGACAATGACCGACCCAAAGATTCCCGTCACAGAAGATGAGCTGCACGCTTACGTCGACAATGAACTGCCGGCAGAACGCCGCGCCGATGTCGATGCATGGCTCGCGGCCCATCCCGACGATGCCGAGCGGGTGCAATCGTGGCGATCGATGGCGGAGGCGCTGCATGCGCGATACGATTCGGTTGCCGACGAGGCGGTGCCGAAACGGCTCGATATCGAGCGGCTGGTGCGTCAGCCGCGCAAATGGATCTATGGCGCGATGGCCGCGACATTGGCCGCCTTCATTGCCGGCGGCAGCGTCGGCTGGGCGTTGCGCGGTGCGTCGGCGTCACCGACGGCATTTCAGAACCTGACGCTGGATGCGCTGGATGCGCACAAGCTCTACGTGGTCGAAGTGCGTCATCCGGTCGAGGTGCCCGGCAGCGAACTGGTCCATCTCCAGCAATGGCTGACCAAGCGCTGCGGTTGGGACGTCCGCGCGCCCGAACTGGCCGCGGCCGGATTGAAGCTGGTTGGCGGCCGGCTGCTGCCGGGCCCGAGCGGACCGGCGTCGTTTTTCATGTATGAGAGCGCCTCCGGCGAGCGCTTCACGATCTACGCGGCAAAAGCCCATGATGAAACCACACAGATGCGCTATGCGGCTGAGGGCAGCGACAGCGCGTTGTCCTGGGCCGACCGTGGCGTCGGCTATGTCGTAAGCGGCGGCACCGATCGCGGGCGGCTAACGCAGATCGCCCAGGCCGTCTACGACCAGATGGACAAAAAGGGCGGCTAAGGAACCCGGCAGGAACCCGGTAAGGGTGAAGCTAATTAGGTCACAACCGATGTCCCAATTCCGACATCGAAAATGTGAAATTGGAACATCGGTACGTCTCATTATCGCACCGCATGCTCACGCGAAGTTGTAGTGCGCTCGATCCGCCGATCGGCGCAAGCGGCCTCGATCGGGGTTTGGTACCGCGCTGGTCCCCCTTTCGAGGCCGCCCCTTTTTGGGTGAGGCGATACGACCCAGCAAACTCTGGAAAGTCAGCCGAGATCGCCGCGCGGATTGTAGGGATGTCCGGCGCGCCACTTTTCCATCAACGCCTCGAGCTCGGCGTCGTTCCCGTCCGGCAGCATAATCCGGGTGGTGACGAACAGGTCGCCGGTCGTCCCCGCCTTCGGCAGTCCCTTGCCTTTGAGGCGGAAAATCCGCCCGCTGGAGGTGTTCTTCGGAATCGACAACTCGACCGCGTTGCCCAGGGTCGGAACACGGATCTTGCCGCCCAAAACGGCCTCATACAGCGTAATCGGCAGGTCGACGCGCAGATCGTTGCCGTCGACCTTGAAGAAGGCGTGCGGCGCGATGCTGACCGTGATCAGGAGATCGCCGGGCGGATGGCCGGGCGAGGTCTCGCCCTGCCCCTTCAGGCGAATCTGCTGGCCGGCAACGACGCCGGCCGGAATCTTGACGTTGAGTTCCTTGCCGGTCGGCAATCGAACGCGCTTTTCCCCACCGTTGACCGCCTCCTCCAGCGACACCGCCATGGAGACGTTGAGGTCGAGATCGAGCGCGATGCCGCCCGGGTCGAATTCGAAATGCGCGCCGCCGCCCGGCCGCGCGCCGCGTCCGGCGCCGCTGAACATGCTGTTGAGGATGTCCTCGAAACCCCCGCCGCCGCCCGGGCCGGCGCCGCCAGTGCGGAAGGTCCGCGACTCGAAACCACCGCCCGCGCCGCGCGCACGCGGGTCGCCGCCGCCAGGAAAGCCCTGAAACCGTGGCTTGCCGTCGGCATCAATCTCGCCGCGATCGAATTGCTTGCGCTTGTCCTCGTCGCCAATGATCTCGTTGGCCGAGTTCAGCTCGGAAAACCGCTCCGCAGCCTTCGGATCGTTCTTGTTGCTGTCCGGGTGGTGCTTCTTGGCGAGCTTGCGATAGGCGCTCTTGATCGCCGCAGCGTTGGCGCCCCGCGGCACCCCCAAGACCTCATAGGGGTCGCGCATCCGTCACGTCTCCTTTAGGGGAAATCACTTGAACTTCGGGTTTTCGGCCCGTCTCGCCTTCATTTGGGGGCTTCGTGGCATTTTTGCAACTGGGGCCGCGGACTCAACCCGGCGTCCACGGTTTCAACGTATGGATCTCCCAGTGGCCTTGCTCCGACTTGCAGGCGGCGCCCTGCAGCCAGTTCTCGGCGGTACCGTTGACGTAACTGGCGAGGAAATCCCGGCAGGTGCGTCCTTCCGAAGAATAGGCCTGGGCCAGCGGTGTCACCGAGCCGCGCGCGCCGGTCTCCGGATTTTGCCAGGGCTGGCTGGAATCCTTATCGCCCTTGGTCAGCACGTCGGAGGCAGCATTGCGGGCGAACGCCAGATCGCTTTCGGTCGGCACCGGCGCAGCGACCGGCTTCGGCGCGATCGATCCGGTAACTTCCTGATCTTCCATCTTGGCAAAGGCCTGGTCGTTGCGCGACATGCTGCAGCCGCTCGACGCGAGACCGATTAGAATCAATGTCATCACGGTGCCGGCGGGCGCGATCGCCGATAGGCCAACGCGCTGGCATGTCCTATATAGGGCGAGCCTATATTGGAGCAGTGGCGCGCTCTGGGCCTCGTGCGGACGCAATCGGATCTCCTGACATGACGGACACGACCTCCATCCAACACCCGACACCGTTAACATCCGGTGATTTCACCGCGGCTGAGGAACCGTTCGCGCTGTTTGCAGAATGGTTTGCCGAGGCGGTGAAGGCCGAGCCGAACGATCCCAATGCCATGTCGCTCGCCACCGTCGACGGCGACGGCCTCCCGGATGTGCGCATGGTGCTGATGAAAGGTTATGATGCCGCGGGTTTTGTGTTCTACAGCCACATCGCCAGCCAGAAGGGCCGCGAACTCGCCACACATCCTAAGGCGGCTTTACTATTTCACTGGAAGTCGTTGCGGCGGCAGGTACGCATCCGCGGCAACGTGTCGCCGGTAACGGACGCCGAAGCCGATGCCTATTTCGCGACCCGGCCCAAGCAGGCCCAGATCGGCGCCTGGGCCAGCAAGCAATCGCAGCCGCTGGAAAGCCGCTTTGCCTTCGAGCAGGCCATCGCCAAGATCGCCGCCAAGCATATCGTCGGCGACGTGCCGCGCCCGCCCGGGTGGAGCGGCTGGTGTATCACGCCGGCCCGGTTCGAATTCTGGCACGACCGCCCGTTCCGCCTGCACGACCGCATCGAATTCCGTCGCGACGCGCCGGATCACGCATGGACCAAAGTAAGGCTCTATCCCTGAGGTTTAAGCCGTCATGGCCGGGCTCGTCCCGGCCATCCACGTCTTCCAAGCTCCAAGCAAGTGCTTTTTCTAAAAAGACGTGGATGCCCGGCACAAGGCCAGGCATGACGGAGAACGAGAGAACCGTTTATGCCCCCATCCAATCACGGTCCGCGGCGTACGCTGCTTCTGACCGGAGCCAGCCGCGGCATCGGCCACGCCACCGCGATCCGCTTCTCCAGCGCCGGCTGGCGCGTCATCACCTGTTCGCGGCATGCTTTTCCGGAAGTATGCCCGTGGGGCGCCGGACCTGAAGATCACGTCCAGGTCGACCTCGCCGACCATGCCGACACCGCGCGCGCGATTTCGGAAATCCGCCGCCGCCTCGAAGGCGGCGAGTTGCATGCGCTGGTCAACAATGCCGCGATCTCGCCGAAGGCCGCCGACGGCACCAGGCTCGGCACGGTCGACACCGATATCGAGATGTGGAGCCATGTGTTCCGGGTCAACTTCTTTGCGCCGATCATGATGGCGCGCGGGCTGATCGAGGAACTGAAGGCGACCAGAGGTTCGGTGGTCAACGTCACCTCGATCGCGGGCTCGCGCGTGCACCCGTTCGCGGGCGTGGCCTATGCGACCTCGAAAGCGGCGCTGGCGTCATTGACCCGCGAAATGGCCTCGGATTTCGGCCGCATCGGCGTCCGCGTCAACTCGATCGCGCCGGGCGAGATCGACACCTCGATCCTGTCGCCAGGCACCGAGAAGATCGTCGACCAGCAGATCCCGCTGCATCGGCTGGGCACCCCGGATGAAGTGGCGAAGATCATCTATGTGCTGTGCACGGAGACATCGTCTTACGTCAACGGCGCCGAGATCCACATCAACGGCGGCCAGCACGTTTAGGGCAGTTCGTCATTCCCTCGGTGCGCAATTGCGCACCTGTGGGCGCGCTCTTGCGCGACAAACGCTTCGCGTTTGCGCGGGGAATGACGACATCAACTCAATCCGCGCGAAACTTGCGGATGTTCTTTCGCAAACGCGGCGCCTTGATCTCGATGCCGAGCAGGCTGGAACAATCGTCTTCGTTCTCACCATCGAGCAGCGCCGCGCCGCAGTGACGGCAGGCCCGCGCCAAGCGACGGGAGTTCCGCGCCGAGACCGCGAGCGCCTTGCCGGCGCGATCCGCCTGATAGCGCGCGAAGTCGACGACGTTGGGTCCGGGCTTTATGACTTTTTCAACCATTGCTGTCCTCGCGGCGTGAGACAGTCTTATGGCAGACAAGTTTCGCTCAAACGTTCAGCGCAACGCTCAAATTTTATCGGAGAAATTGAGGCAGACCTGCACATCCGCGCGAAGCCGCTAATCTCTACAACCACTTTTTCCAGGTGAAGAAAACGTAAGGCAACACCGCCGCCAGCACCATCATCACGAGTGCAATCGGGTAACCGTGTTGCCATTCGAGTTCCGGCATTATCTTGAAGTTCATGCCGTAGATCGAGGCGATCAGCGTCGGCGGCATCAACACCACCGCCATCACCGAGAACAGCTTGATGATGTTGTTCTGTTCGAGATTGACGACGCCGAGCATCGCATCCAGCACGAAGGTGATCTTGTTGGACAGAAAGGAGGCGTGGTCGGTCAGCGAGACCACGTCGCGCTGCATGGTTTTGAGCTGCTCGCGCATGTCCTTGGACCATTTGACGCCGTCCACCGAGGCGGCGACGAAAGTCACGACGCGCCCGACCGAGACCAGGCTCTCGCGGACTTTCGAGGTCAGGTCGCCCTTGCGGCCAATCGCGATCAGGATGTCGGAATAGCGCTTGGCGTGTCCGGTGCGCGCCGCGCCGGCGGGTTCGAAAATATCGTGGCTGATGGCGTCCATGTCGCCCCCGGCCCGCTCCAGAATGTCGGCGTTGCGGTCGATCACCGCGTCGAGCAGTTCCATCAGCACCATTTCGCCAGTGATGCCGGGTGCGCAGGAACGCGCCAGCTTGTTCTCCACCAGCATGAACGGCTTCGGCGCGTCGTAGCGCACGGTTACCAGACGGTGGCCGGAGAGGATGAAGGTCACCGCCGTGGTGCGCGGGTTCTCGCTGTCCGACGAGCACATCAGGGTGGCCGTCATGTAGCGGGCGCCGTTCTCGATATAGAGCCGGCTGGAAATCTCGATCTCCTGCATGTCCTCCCGGGTCGGGACCGCGATCCCGGCCAGCCGTTCCACGGCGCGATCCTCTTCCGTGGTCGGCTTGACGAGGTCGATCCAGACCGCGCTTTCAGGCAGCGCGGCGCGATCGGCGGAAGCAACTTTTTTAAGCGAGGTTTCGGTAGGGACAAACACCGAGAGCATCGACCACTCCAGAAAAGGGCACCTTAGAGCATGATCTCGGAGCAAACGCTTCGCGTTTGTCCCGGGGAAAACCAGTTTCCACTTTTCCGGATCATGCGCTGGCTACCCAACGAGACCTGTTAGCCAACAAGGATTGGCTCGATTCTGGCAAGCGTTGATGACGGGCATTAACTCCCGATCCACATTTGCGGCGACCGGATGGCAGAGACGTGGCGCCGATTCGGCGCCGTCTCGCGGCATGCTCGAAAATGAGCCAGAAACCGAAAAACCTGCGGCAAAAAAGACACAGCCAGCCTCCCGCATTGCGGGACAGGCATCTAAGTTCTGGAATTATAGCCGATTTCGGCGATAATGGTTTTAACGGAATCGTCGCGTTTAGGGCGCAATGTTGGCGTCGCTAGCGCAAGACTGTCGATCGGAACTGAACATGTCGTCGCTAAAGCTCACGTTGGGAATCCTGGCCGCCGGCCTGATGCTATCGGGCTGCATGCAGTCCACCACGTATGAGGCGACCAACACCACCGCCTTCAAGCCCAAAGACAAGGAACTGCTGGCGAAGATTCGCTACACCAATGTTCCGGTCGCCGAGCCGTTCCGCCGCGCCATCGTCGAGTATCACCGCAAGGAAGCGCCGGGTTCGGTCCTGGTCGATTCCGACAATCATTATCTCTACTACGTCCTCGATGGCGGCAAGGCGATCCGTTACGGCATCACCGTCGGCGAGGAAGCCATGGCGTGGTCCGGTATCGCCAAGGTCGGCAGCATGACCGAATGGCCGGCCTGGCATCCGACCAAGGGCGAAATCGAGCGGCTCGGCGTTCCCACCTTCGTGGCGCCCGGACCGGACAATCCGATGGGTTCGCGCGCGATGTATCTGTACTCGGGCGGCAAGGATACGCTGTTCCGGATCCATGGCACCAACCAGCCGGAATATATCGGCGCCTCGATTTCGTCGGGCTGCATTCGCCTGACCAACGAGGATGCGATCGATCTCTATAGCCATGTCAAGGTCGGCACCGTCGTGGTGGTGCTCGAGCCGCATCACGGCGACTCGCCGTATAATTCGCAGATGGCGCTGCAGGGCGGCGGCAATAACCCGGTCCAGATCCAGTAAGCGGTTAGCGGCTTCACAGGCCTCAAAAGCGTCGGTTCACCGGCGCTTTTTTGTTGTCGGCTTGGCAGCACTCACATCCGGCCTGGTCGTGTCTGACTTATCCGCATCAGGTTTGGCGACATCAGGTTTGGCGGCCTCGGATGGCGGCGCCTCCGGATTGGCGGCGACCTCGCGCGGCGGGGCTTCGTCCGGCCGCTCGGCCGGGAGTAACGGCGCGATCCGCGGCATTGCATCCCACACGTTCCACTGGCAGATCTTGTAATTATTGTGCCGTTGCATCAGGTCGAGATGAATGTGGTCTTCGTGATACCCGTCCGAGCCTGGCCCGAGCACAGTCGTGAACCGCGCGCAGACCGAATGCAGCACGTTCTCGCGCACCTCGCGCGGCACATTGCGGTCGGTCAGCGAAATCGATTGGCCGTTGGCGAGTTTGAAGGCGCGCACGTCGAGCGCATTGGCACGGCCGTGCTCGGACAAGGGGGCGCCGACGACCCGGTTGCGCCCGCGGCATTCGAACGAGTCGAAATTGTCGAGAACGCTGATCGCACTGCCGAGGCGTGTGGTCAGCGGCGCGATGTCGGTGCGGACCCAATCGGCAATTTCCGAGGCCATGGCGCAGCGCAGGGTCGCGGCGGGCTTCAAGGCGACCTGCCGCTCGTCGGGCAGCACCACCGCCTCCAGCCGCACCAGATCCTCGCCGCCGCAGCCACCGGCGCCGTGGATGTCGGGAATGCTGGGCGCAATCGCGATCGCCTCCGTCAGCGCCAGCCGGCAGGCCGAGGGCGGCGGCGGACGGGGTGCTGTGGCCTGCTCGGCCGGCTTGTTGCCCGGAGCGATGGTTGGAGCGCCAGGGACGAGCGGCGGCTGTTCAGCGACCGGCGGCGCCTCGGCCGGGCGCGGCTTTGGCAAGGGGACCGATCCCGGCAAGACGGCCGTCGAGGGAGCGGATTTGCGCGGCCTTGGCTTGTTCTCGCCGAACAGGCCGCCCCACGGGAACGGCTCCGCTCGGCGCGCCGCCGCGGCCTGCATGCCAACCGACAGCAGCACCGTCGCGATGGTAACCATTGCCGCCCCGGTGCGGCCACAAGGCCATTTGCGAGTTGCGTTCTCCGCGCTAAACTTCATGTCAATTCCGTGATCACCCGCGGAAAGCGATAATCAAGCGATACCACAGTCCCAGGAGGAACGTTCGTATGCGTGGATTGATGCAAGATTGGCCTTTGCTTTGTCACCGCATTATCGAGCACGCGGCATTGTTCCATGGCACCCAGGAGGTCGTGACCCGATCGGTCGAAGGTCCCATTCATCGGACCAATTACGCCCAAATTCATGCCCGCGCGCTGAAGGTCTCGCAATGCCTGCAACGTGACGGCATCAAGCTCGGCGACCGCGTCGCCACCATCGCATGGACCACCTGGCGCCATCTCGAAGTCTGGTACGGCGTGATGGGCATCGGCGCCATCTGCCACACCGTCAATCCGCGTCTGTTCCCGGAGCAGATCGCCTGGATCGTCAATCACGCCGAGGACCGCGTCCTGATGGTCGATACCACCTTCGTGCCGATGCTGGAGAAGATCGCCGACAAACTGCCGAGCGTCGAGCGCTACATCGTGCTGACCGACAGGGCGCACATGCCCGAGACCACGCTGAAGAACGCGGTCGCCTATGAGGACTGGATCGCGCAAGCCGACGGCGATTTCGCCTGGCAGGACTTCGACGAAAACACCGCGGCGGCGATGTGCTACACGTCGGGTACCACGGGCGATCCCAAGGGCGTTTTGTATTCGCACCGCTCCAACGTGCTGCACGCGCTGCTGGCCAACAACAAGGATGCGCTGGGCACCTCCGCCGCCGACACCATGCTGCCGGTAGTGCCGCTGTTCCATGCCAATAGCTGGGGCATCGCGTTCTCGGCGCCCTCGATGGGCACCAAGCTGGTGATGCCGGGCCCCAAGCTCGATGGCGCCTCGGTCTATGAACTGCTCGACACCGAGAAAGTCACCTACACCGCGGGCGTTCCGACCGTCTGGCTGATGCTGCTCAACCACATGGCCGCGCACAATCTGAAACTTCCCCATCTTCGGATGGTGGTGTGCGGCGGCTCGGCGATGCCGCGCTCGATGATCAAGTCGTTCGTCGACATGGGCGTCCAGGTGCGCCACGCTTGGGGCATGACCGAGATGAGTCCGCTCGGCACGCTGGCCACGCTGAAGCCGCCGTTCGCCAACCTTGAGGGCGAAGAACGGCTCGATATCCTGCAGACCCAAGGTTATCCGCCCTATGGCGTGCAAATGAAAATCACCGACGATGCCGGCAAGGAACTGCCATGGGACGGCAAGACTTTCGGGCGGCTGAAAGTCAGCGGTCCGGCGGTATCGAAAGCCTACTTCCGCGTCGATACCAACATCCTCGACGAGCACGGCTATTTCGATACCGGCGACGTCGCGACCATCGACCCGCACGGCTATATGCGGATCACCGACCGTTCCAAGGACGTGATCAAGTCGGGCGGCGAATGGATTTCCTCGATCGACCTGGAAAACCTCGCGGTCGGACACCCGGCAGTCGCCGAAGCCGCCGTGATCGGCATCCATCACCCCAAATGGGACGAGCGTCCGCTGCTGATCGTGCAGCTCAAGCAGGGCCAGAAAGCCTCGCGGGAGGACATCCTGAAATTCATGGATGGCAAGATCGCCAAATGGTGGATGCCCGATGACGTCGCCTTCGTCGACGGCATTCCGCACACCGCTACGGGCAAGATCCTCAAGACCGCGCTGCGCGACCAGTTCAAGGCCTACAGCTTCCCGAACGCCGCGGCGTGAGCTTGCCAGGCCCGCGGGGCGCGCGGCCTCGGTCGCGCGCCCGCGGCCATTTCCGGCAGAAATGCCGAAGCAGGACCTTGGCTTTGTGTGTTCCCGGACGCCCAACATTAACAATAAGCAATGTTGCTGGGGGTCGGATCTGACATCAGCGACGAAAGCCCAATAGGCGTTGGTATGCCAGCTTTCTAGCTTGCCTCTCATCCCAACCAAGATTGAGGAGGCGCGGAATGAAGAGATCAATAGGCATTCGAACAATACCATGGCTGCTGTTTGCGTCGCTGACCGCCACCGCCGCGCACGCCGATGGAAACAAGGTGGTCATCGGTGACATCGATGATCTGTCCGGCGTTTATGCCGACGTCATCGGACCCGGCGGCATCGAGGCCGCCAAGATGGCGATCGCGGATTTCGGCGGCAGCGTACTGGGCAACAAGATCGAACTGCTGACCGCCGATCACCAGAACAAGCCGGACCTCGGCGCCCAGAAGCTTCGCGAGTGGGCCGACCGCGACGGACTGACCATGGTGCTCGGCGGATCGAACACCGGGGTCGCCATCGCGATGTCGACCGTCTCCAAGGAAAAGAAGGTACCGCTCTTCGTGATCGGCGCCGCCGGCGCCTCGCTGACCGGCAAGGACTGCACCCCGTACATGATGCACTACGGCTACGACACCACCGCGCTCGGCAACGGCACGGCGACGACCATGGTGAAGCAGGGTGGCAAGAGCTGGTTCTTCCTCACCGCCGATTATGCGTTCGGCACCCAGTTGCAGGAAGCCGCCGCGAAAGTCGTGGAAGCCAACGGCGGCAAGGTGATCGGCGCCGTGCGCGTTCCGCTCGCGACGTCCGACTTCTCGAGCTATCTGCTGCAGGCTCAAAATTCCGGCGCACAGGTCCTCGGTCTGGCCAACGCCGGAAACGACTTCACCAATTCGATCAAGGCGGCCGGCGAGTTCGGCATTGCCAAGACGATGAAGCCCGCCGCCCTGCTCGCTTTCATCAGCGACATTCATAGCCTCGGACTCCAGGCCGCCCAGGGCCTGTATCTTACCACCGCCTGGTACTGGGATCTCAACGACAGAACCCGCGCTTTTTCAAAGCGCTATTTCGAGAAGACGAAGCGCGAACCGACCATGAATCAGGCGGCGTATTATTCGGCCACGATGACCTATCTCAACGCGGTGAAGACCGTCGGCAGCACCGATTCTGACAAAGTAATGGCCCAACTGCACAAGGTGAAGGTCGACGATATGTTCACCAGCGATGGAAAGATCCGCGCCGACGGACTGCTGGAACATGAAATGTACGTCATGCAGGTCAAGAAGCCTTCCGAGTCGAAGTATCCCTGGGACTATTATCGCCTCGTTGAGACCATGACCGGCGAACAGGCCTTCGGAAAGCTTTCCGAATCAGCCTGCCCCCTACTGACGCATTGAGTGACGGCGCGCGTCCCGTTACGACGGGACGCGCCCCTTGCCGCGGCGGACGCGACAGCACTTTTTCGGCACAAACCGCTTCACAGCCTGCCGGAAAATGCGTTAGTTCACCTGAACGTCCTGTTCCGGTGTCCGCTTGAACCGGCCAACGATTAAAACCATGGAATTTTGAAGCGATGGCCCGCAGGTTCTCCGCCCCCTATCAGTCGGAGCCCGTGTCCGGCCTTGCCTCATGGGCGCGCAACCTCGCGGTGTTTTCGGTCGTCGCCGTGGGGGTCTCGATCATCATCGTGCGCTTCGGCTTCCTGGAAATGAAACCGGCGCTGGCGACGTTTTTCGGCGCGCTGGCCTGTGCTGGATTATCGATCCTGATCGGCCTCGCCGCCTTTGCCGCGATCTGGCAGAACGGCTCGCGCGGCATGAGCCGCATCCTGCTGGCGCTGGTGATCGATATCGCGGTGCTGGCCTACCCGGCCTATCTCGGTCTGAAATATCGCAAGCTGCCGCCGATCCACGACATCACCACCGATCCGATCGATCCGCCGCGCTTCGACGCGCTGGCGCGCTTGCGCAGCAGCGACGGCGCCAACACCGCGGTCTATGCCGGGCTGTATTCTGCCGAGCAGCAGCGGCAGGCCTATCCCGACATCGAGCCGGTGGACCTGGAGACCCCGGCGCTGCGCGCCTATCAGCTCACGCTGCAATTGGTGAACAAGCGAAAATGGCTTGTGATCGACGAGCGCCCGCCGCAGCCCCCACGCCAGGCCGGCCACATCGAGGCGGTGGCGCGCACCCCGATCATGGGATTCCGCGAGGACGTGTCGATCCGGGTCACGCCCGATGGGGATGATTCACGGGTCGATATCCGCTCCTCGTCACGCTATTTCGAGAGCGACCTCGGCAGCAACGCCGCGCGGGTCGCCAAGCTGATCGACGACCTCAACACCGCCGTCGACGGCGATAATTTGCGGCCGGCGAAGAAGCCGCAACTGCCGGTCAAGCTGCCGCCCAAGACGGTGAAGAAGTAACGCGCTAAAGCGCGTCATTCCGGGGCGCGCTTTAGCGCGAACCCGGAATCTCGCAGAATGACCTCTGGATTCCGGGTCTGCGCCAAAAGCGCATCCCGGAATGACGTTCTCAGGCTGCTGCCAATCTATACGTCCCGCCGATCACGGGATCGCCATCGGTCGCCACGATCCCGCGCCCGACCAGATCTTCCAGATGCGCCAGTACGGAATAGCCTGCCGCGTTCATCAGGCGGGGATCGATGCCGATATAGATCGCGCGCACCATAGTGGGGATATCGGCCTCGCCCTTGCCGAGCCGATGCAAAATCGAGGCTTCGCGCGCCTGGCGATGCCGGATCAGGAAGCGCACGTAGCGCGGCCCTTCCGGGATTTCGGGGCCGTGGCCGGAGAAATACAAATCCTCCTCGCGCGCGGCGAGCCGGTCCAATGAGGCCATGTAGTCGACCATCGAGCCGTCCGGCGGCGCCACGATCGAGGTCGACCAGCCCATCACGTGATCGCCGACGAAATTGATCTTTCGCTGCGGCCACGCGAACGCCAGATGATTGGCGGTATGGCCTGGGGTCGCCACCGCCTGCAGCGCCCAGCCATCGCCCTCGATGGTCTCACCGTCGCGCACCCTCACATCGGGATTGAAATCGCGGTCGGCCCCGGATTCAGGGCTGTGCTTCTCGCTCTCATAGCGCGGCCGAGACGCCCGGTGCGGGCCTTCGGCATAGACGGTGGCCCCAGTCGCAGCCTTCAACCGCGCGGTGTTCGGGGAATGGTCGCGGTGGGTATGGGTGACCAGGATATGCGTCACGGTTTCCCCGCGCACGGCGTCCAGCAGCGCCGCCGCATGGGCCTCGTCGTCAGGGCCGGGATCGATGATCGCGACCTTGCCCTTGCCTATGATGTAACTCACCGTGCCGGTGAAGGTGAACGGGCTCGGATTGTTGCAGAGAACACGCCGTACCCCGGGCCGAACTTCCTCGGCGACACCGGGCAACAGCGGAAAGTTGCGATTGAACGGGACGTCGTCGTTATCGGCCATGGGGTACTTACTCCAATGTCATTCCGGGGCGCGCGTGAGCGCGAACCCGGAATCCAGAGCTGCTCATCGGCAGCTAAACATGGCTGGATTCCGGGTTCGCGACTGCGTCGCGCCCCCGAATGACGGTGTGATCTTACGAAAACGCTTGAATGCCGGTGATGGCGCGGCCGAGGATCAGGGCGTGAACGTCGTGGGCGCCTTCATAGGTATTTACGGTTTCCAAATTCGCGGCGTGGCGCATCACGTGGTATTCGATCTGGATTCCATTGCCACCGTGCATGTCGCGAGCCATGCGCGCGATGTCGAGCGCCTTGCCGCAATTGTTGCGTTTGACGATCGAGATCATCTCCGGCGCCATCTTGCCTTCGTCCATCAAGCGGCCGACGCGCAAACTAGCCTGCAGGCCGAGCGCAATGTCGGTCTGCATATCCGCGAGCTTCTTTTGCACCAGTTGGGTCGCCGCCAGCGGGCGGCCGAACTGCTTGCGATCGAGGGTATATTGCCGCGCGCGATGCATGCAATCTTCCGCAGCCCCCATCGCGCCCCAGGAGATGCCGTAGCGGGCGCGGTTGAGGCAGCCGAACGGCCCCTTCAGGCCGGACACGTTGGGCAGCAACGCGCTATCGGGGACATCGACGCTGTCCATCACGATCTCGCCGGTCACCGAGGCGCGCAACGAGAGCTTGCCCTCGATCTTCGGCGCCGACAGCCCTTTCATGCCTTTTTCGAGAATGAAGCCGCGGATCTGGTTGTCGTGCGCGGCGGATTTCGCCCATACCACGAACACATCGGCGATCGGCGCGTTGGAAATCCACATCTTGGAACCGGTCAGCCGGTAACCGTCGGAGGTCTTCTCGGCCCGGGTCTTCATGCCGCCGGGATCGGAACCGGCATCCGGCTCGGTCAGCCCGAAGCAGCCGACCCACTCGCCGGTGGCGAGCTTGGGCAGGTATTTTTTGCGCTGGCTCTCGTCGCCATAGGCGTGAATCGGATACATCACCAGCGAGGACTGCACCGAATTCATCGAACGATAGCCGGAATCGACGCGCTCGATTTCGCGCGCGACCAGGCCATAGGCAACATAGCTCGCATTAGCGCAGCCATATTCTTCCGGCAGCGTGATGCCGATCAGGCCGAGTTCGCCCATCTCGTTGAAGATCTCGCGATCGGTCTTTTCCTCGAGGTAAGCCTTGGTAACGCGCGGCAAGAGCTTGTCCTGCGCATAGGCGCGCGCGGTCTCGCGGATCATGCGCTCATCTTCGGTGAGCTGCTCGTCGAGCATGAACGGATCGTCCCACTGGAAAGCCACCGACGATGGCTTGTCCTTGGACTGAGGGCGCACACTCATGAAACATCCTTTCGTATCATTACCGCACCGAATGACTTGCCAAATTAAAGCGCTATCGCCCCAAGCGCAATTGAATTGGCGCTTTTGGCGGGTCTGTCTCTCCGAGGCGCGCACGACGCGCCAACCCGAAAAAGACCGACCTAGCCTTCGAGATGCTCGTTCGAGAGGATCTCGATTCCAAAACCGGACAATCCCTTGTAGTCGTGCACCGACGACGTCAGGTTGCGGATCGAGGTGACGCCGAGGTCGCGCAGGATCTGCGCGCCGACGCCGACTTCGCGCCACTGCCTGTTGCGATCGGCCTCCGCCGATTTGGTCTCACCGACGGGCTCGACCGGGACGCCGGCGGCGCCGTCGCGCAAATAGACCAGCACGCCGCGATTGGCCCGCTTGAAGTGCTGCAGCACCGCCTGCATCCGCGCCGGGCCGGTGGTAAAGAGGTCCTTGACGATATTGGGCTTGTGCAGCCGCGTCAGGACGTTCTTGCCGTCGCCGATGCCGTTATAGACGAACGCGGCATGGGCGATGGAATCGAACGGCGACCGGTAGGCGTAGCCCTGCAGCGGCCCGATCGGACTGTCGGTGGTAAAGGTCGCGACCCGTTCGATCAGTTTCTCACGCGCCTGGCGGTACGCGATCATGTCAGCGATGGTGACATGCTTGAGCTTGTGGTGCGCGGCAAACCGCGCCACTTGTTCGCCCTTCATCACGGTGCCGTCGTCGTTCATCAATTCGCTGATGACGCCGACCGGCGGCAGGCCGGAGAGCTTGCAGAGATCGACCGCTGCCTCGGTATGGCCCGAGCGCAGCAGCACGCCGCCATCGCGCGCAATCAGCGGAAACACGTGGCCGGGACGCGCAAAATCATTGGCGCCGGCGTTCGGATTGGCCAGTGCGCGGCAGCATGACGCCCGTTCTTCCGCCGAAATGCCGGTGCCGCCGTCCGGCTTGTAGTCGATCGATACCGTGAAGGCGGTGGTGTGATTGGATTCGTTATGCGCGACCATCGGATCGAGCCGCAGCCGCCGCGCATCGTCGGTGGTGATCGGCGCGCAGACGATGCCCGAGGTGTGTCGGATGATAAACGCCATGTGCTCGGCGGTGCATAACGACGCCGCGATAATCAAATCGCCTTCGCCCTCGCGATCGTCGTCATCGGTGACGACGACGAGTTCGCCGCGGGCAAAGGCTTGCAGTACGTCCTGGATCGGGTCGGCCATTGAAACTCTCACTGTTCGGAAGGGAGCATTAGCCGGACTCGGAAGCCCGCGCCAGCATGATTCCGCAAGGCAGCACGGCTCCGAGGGGGATGGCCGACCCGACCCGCCGGCCAGGTCCGGACCACGCGGCAATAGTCACGGCAGCACTTCGCGGCGATCGCTGAGTTGTGCATCCATTTCGATGCGCTTGTCTTTCAACAGGCCGGCTTCAGCCGCCTCGATCACCTCGAAAAGCGCGTTGGCGTCGCTGAGCCGCGGCACGGTCACGTAGTCGGCGCCGGCTCCATAGAGATCGTCCACGTCAGACAGCAGGTCGGCGGTGGCAACGATCCTGGCGGCGGGATTGAGCGTGCGGACGTGCCGGACCAGTTTTTCGTTGTCGGCGCCCTTGAGCAGCGAGTCCGGCACGCTCAGCACGATGATTTCAGCCTTGCTCACACCGGCGTGCAGTAGAGTGTCGAAATTACTGATATCGCCGTAGATCACATGCAGACCCCGATCCGAAAGCGCCTGGAAAACAACCGGATTGAAATCCACGACGCTGATCTGGCGGAGCAACAGCGGGTTACGTCGATCCAGTTCGGCCAGCAATGCGCTGGCCGCACGGAAAAAGCCGAGAAAGACGATCCGCCGGCTGTCGCCGTGCCCGCCTGGCTCATCGCTATCCGCTCCATGGCCATAGTCGAGATCGCGCACGCCGAGCCTTTTCAAGTGCCGGATGGCCATGCGCGTGATCTCATCGCTGCGCACCATCACGAAGGTGCTCATCACCGCCAGCAGCACAAAGGCAAAGGATACCGCGCTGGATGTCTCGGTGGTGATGTGGCCCGCGACGACGCCGGTCTGGATCACGACCAGCGAAAATTCGCTGATCTGCGCCAGGTTGATCGCCGGCAGCAGGCTCGCACGCAGGCCCTGCTTCATGAAATAAAGCGAGGCAAAGGTCGTCACCACGCGGCTGACCACGGTGAATCCGGCGATGATCAGCGCCATCCCGATCACCGATAGATTGGGGATCGGGATGGTCATGCCCAGCGCGACAAAGAACAGCGTGATGAAGAAATCACGCAGCGTCGTGACCTTGGCGGTGACATCGAGCGCATAGGGAAATGTCGAGAGCGAGACGCCGGCCACCAGCGAGCCCCTTTCGCGCGACAGATCGAGCTTTTCGGCGATTTCACCGATCAGGAAGCACCACGCCAGCGCACCCAGCAGGACCAGTTCGGGACGGCGCGCGATCTGATGAAACAACCGCGGCAGCACATACCGGCTCAGCACCAGGGCGGTCGCCACCAGGACGCAGACCCGGCCGATCGAGAGCAGGACGATGCCGATCTGCAGATTTCCAAGACTTGGCTGAACCGCCAGGAACAGGATGGCGAAGATATCCTGAAGCACCAGGACACCGAGGGTGATGCGCCCGGGCAGCGTATCGAGCTCCCGCTTTTCATACAGCACCTTGACGATGATGACCGTGCTGCTGAGCGCGCAGGCCACGCAGAGGTATAGGGCATCGAAGTGGCCGCCGCCGATCGAGAGCCCGATCCCCGCAAAGAACAGGATTCCGAGCAGACAGCCGCCGACCAATTGACCCAGTGCCGCAAACAGGATGACCCGGCCGGCCCGGACGATCTTCTTGAGGTCGATTTCCAACCCGATCATGAACAGCATGAAGATCAGGCCGAGTTCGGAGATGATGCCGATCGATTCCTGTGACTTGACCCAGCCCATGCCGAATGGACCAATACAAAAGCCGGCGATAAGGTAGGCGAGGATCAGCGGTTGCCGGGAAAAATGGGCCAGCAAGCCCAGCCCCCAGGCGAACAGGATGCAGTAAGTGATATCGCGAATGAGTTCGTGCATGTTTGCGGGGTTCCCTTTGTCTCAGGCTAAAGGGCTGAGCCGAAGGGTGAAACGAGCAATGTGTCACATCCGCATCGCAGCACTCGCGGCGTTGGCATGCGTGCTGGCGCTGCCGATGCCCTCAGCGCAGGCGCAGACAGGCGCCATCGAGCAAAATTTTGCCAATTCGCTGACTGCCCTGCCGATCGAGGCTCTCACCGTGTCCGGCGCCTTCTACGTGCCGGTTTATTCGAGCGTTTCGATGAGCCAGGGCAAGCTGCGCGCCGACTTTTCGGTCACGCTCAGCGTCCATAATGCGTCGGAAACCCGGCCATTGGTGCTGAAGCGGATCGCCTATTTCGACACATCCGGCAAGATCGTGGAAAATTTCCTTAAATCGCCGATCGCGCTGAAGCCGTTCTCGACTATTGAGGTCTTCATTGCCACCACCGACACCAGGGGCGGAACCGGCGCCAATTTCGTGGTCGACTGGGCCGCCAGCGCCGAGATCGCCGAACCTGCGGTGGAAGCACTGATGGTTGGCGGCGTCGGCAGCGGACATTATGCTTTCATCAGCCAAGGCAGACCAATTAAGGTGGTCGGAAAGAATTGAACTGCAGGAAAGCCGGGTGTCCGGCCTTCTCAACAAAAAATAGAACGGGGAGCGAACGTCCATGACATCAGCAACACCATTCGACTTCGCGCCCCTGCTTCCCGCAGGCCTGCCCGCGCCCGCGTCCAAATGGACCGGGCTTGCCAAATACAGTTTCATTGGCGGCAATAACGACCCCGACCAGGTCCCGGTCGAGGGCCTGATCGACGCCGTCAACGCCGTGCTCAAGCGCGAGGGCAAAACGCTCGCCACCTACGGCCTCGCCAGCGGTCCGCAGGGCTACCGTCCCCTGCGTGAATTCATCACCGCCAAGCTCAAGCGCGATGCCGGCATCCATTGCGCCGCGGACGACATCCTGGTCGTTTCCGGCTCGCTGCAGGCGCTCGACCTTGTCAACCAGTCGTTGCTGGCGCGCGGCGACACCGTCATCATGGAGCAGGAAACCTATCAGGGCTCGCTGAACCGCCTGACCAAGCTCGGCGTCAACGTGGTCGGCATTCCACTGGATCAGGACGGCATGCGGATGGACGCACTGGCCAATGCGCTGGCCGAACTCAAAAGCCGCGGCGTCACACCGAAATACATCTACACCATCCCGACCGTGCAGAACCCGACCGGCACCATTCTGCCCGAGGCCCGCCGCGCCGAACTGCTGAAACTGTCGCAGCAATATGGCGTCCCGATTTTTGAGGACGATTGCTATGCCGATCTGATCTGGGACGGTCAACGCCCGCCCGCGATCTATGCGATGAGCGAAACCAGCAACGTCATCCACATCGGCTCGTTTTCCAAATCGATCGCGCCGGCGCTCCGGGTCGGCTACATCGTCGCACCCTGGGCGATGCTGTCGCGGATGCTGGCGCTGAAGACCGACGCCGGCTCTGGCGCGCTGGAACAGATGGTGCTGGCGGAATATTGCGCGCCGCATTTCTCGACCCATGTGCCGAAGCTGACGCGCGGGCTGCGCGCCAAGCTCGACACGCTGATGGAAGCGCTCAATGAGCAGTTCGGCACTTCGGCGGAATTCGAAGACCCCAAGGGCGGCATCTTCCTGTGGGTCAAACTGCCTGACAATGTCGACACCCTGAAACTCTACCAGGCGGCACTTGCCGCCGGCGTTGCCATCAATCCGGGACCGGAATGGTCGACCAACAAGGGCTATGCCGGCAGCCGGTTGCGACTGTGTTTTGCCAGTCCTTCCCATCAACAGATCCGCGAAGGCATCGCGGTGCTGGCCGAGGTGTGCCGCCGCGAATTCGGCGTGCCGGCCCGCAGCGCGAACGTGGAGAAACGAGCGGGCACGACCGTTTGAGTCCCGTTTGACGCCATCGCGCCCGATCAAGCACAAAAAGAGGTTTCGCGCATGGCGGGCGTGCTTTCGCAGCATCGCACAGGGATCGCGCTTATCATCGCCGCCGCCGTGGCCTGGAGTACCGCGCCATTCTTCACCCGGCTGCTGCCGTTTGACTCCTGGACGATCCTGTTCTGGCGAGGGCTGTTCGGCGGCGGCCTGATCGCGGCGGTCCTGGTGCTGACGCAAGGCCGGGCCGGTCTGCGAGATTTGACCGGAATGGGAAGGAGTGGCTGGTTGGTCGCGTCACTGTCAACCTTGGGCATGGTGTCGTTCATTCCCGCCCTGCAGCTCACAAGCGTATCGAACGTGGCGATTATCATCGCGACAGGACCCTTCGTTACCGCGGCCCTCGCCCGGGTATGGCTTCGGGAGGCCACTCGGCTGCGAGCCATGCTGGCAAGCGGTGTGGCGCTCTGCGGCGTCGCGATTATCGTCGGCAATGCGCGCATCGGCTCCGATATCCTCGGAATCGGGCTGGCGTGCTTCATGACGCTTGCGATCGCCGCCATGACCGTCGCCGTCAGACGGCACAGGAATACGCCGATGGTTGCCGCGGCGGCGTGGTCGAATGTGCTGGGCAGTATCGTCAGCATTCCCTTCGCCCACGGAATAGGGAGCGTGGCCACGACCGATCTGTTCGTGCTCGCGATGTTCGGCTTCTTTCAAGTCGCGCTCGGCCTCACGTTGTTTATCCTCGGCTCGCGCCTGCTACCGTCCGGACAGGCTGCCCTGATCGCAATCCTGGAGACGCCCCTAATGCCCTTTTGGGTGTGGTTGGCGTTCCACGAGGCTCCCACTTCCCGCGCACTCGTTGGCGGCGCTTTGGTGATGGGAGCCGTCATCGCCGACATCATCGGCGATAATCGCGCCCGGAAACAACCGGCTTGATATGGCGCGCTCCGGCCGTCAGCCACGCAAAAATGAATGGCGCCACCGCTGGTCTCCCGTAATGCGTTGCCATAGTCTTCGCGCATTAGATTGATCAAAGGGCCGAAGAGCCCGAACGGGAGACCTCATGACAATCCGAACTCTCGCGGCAGCATTTTGCCTGCTGGCGTCCAACGCGGCGTTCGCCGAGGACCCCTTGCCGCGCGCCAAACCTGAAGAGGTCGGGCTTTCATCGGAGCGGCTGGCGCGGATCGGCAGTGTCCTCAAGGCCGATATCGCGGCCGGACGGATTCCAGGCGCGGTCATCGCCATCGCCCGGCACGGCAGACTGGTGGCGCTCGACGCCTATGGCTGGCGCGACAAGGCCGCCAACCTGCCAATGACCACCGATACCATCTTCAACATCGCCTCGATGACCAAGCCGATGACGACGGTCGGCGCGCTGATGCTGTACGAACAGGGCAAGATCCTGATCGACGATCCGCTCAGCAAGTATTTTCCGAAATTCGCGCACATACGCGTCGCCGTGCGCGACGCCAATGGCGAGCCGACCGCCGAGACCGTTCCGGCCAATCGCCAGATCACGATCCAGGATCTGCTGCGCCACACCTCCGGGATCATTTACGGCGGTCGCGGCAATACGCTGGTGCACAAGATGTACCCGGCCGGCAGCGGCGATGCCTCACGCGACTATGACGGCACCGCATTCATGGACAAACTGGCGACGCTGCCGCTGCTGTACCAGCCCGCGACCGTGTGGGACTACGGCTTCGGTCTCGACATCACCGGCCAGATTATCGAAAGCATCAGCAAGCAGACGCTCGGGCAATATCTGCAGGCCAATCTGTTCGCGCCGCTCGGAATGACCGACACCGGATTCTCGATTTCCGCCGACAAGGCTTCGCGCTACGCCAAACCATTGCCGGCCGATCCCGATACGGGCAAGCCGCAGGCGCGCAGTCCCGAACTGACGCAGCCACTGAAATTCGAATGCGGCGGTGGCTGCGCCGCTTCGACGGCGTCCGACTATCTGCGCTTCGCGATGATGCTGATGAACCACGGCCGGTCCGGCGAGGCGCAGCTGCTGGGCCGCAAGACCGTCGACTACATGCTGTCCGACCAGCTCGGTCCCAACATCAAGAACCTGATCGGCAATGCCGATCCGACCCGCGCCGATTACGGTTTTGGCCTGGGGCTCGCGGTGCGCACCACGCCCGGCGTGGTCAGAATGATGGGATCGGTCGGACAGTTCTCGTGGCCGGGGGCCAGCGGCACCGATTGGTGGGTCGATCCGAAGGAAGAACTCGCGGTGGTTTATCTGTCCGCGGCACCGGGGCCGCTGCGCTGGCATTATCGCCAGAAGATCAACGCGCTGGTGTATCAGGCCATCGTCGACTGACTCGACTGATCGTCTACTGAACAGTCGTTCAGAATTCTCTTCGGGTTCTCCTGAAACCTTGCATCGCGCGTGACGTTAGGTCCCCGCTCAACCAGGGAGGACACCGAATGAAGAAATTTGCTTATGTCATTGCCGCACTTGCCGCCATCGCCGTTGCGGCGCCGTCGATTGCAAGCGCCGAAACCATCGTAGTCAGGCACGGCGGCATGCATCGCGACCATTGGCATCCGCATCACGACCGTATGATTGTCATCAGACATGGTCACCATCACGGCTACTAAGTCGTAGCTAAAATGGCCCCTCACGGGGTCATTTTTCTGGTTCGATTGCTTTCGTCTCAATCCCAGACCGGCGAGAATCCGGGCTTCACAAAACGCTGGTCTTTCGGCAGCGATGCGATCGCTTTGCGGTCGTCGTCGTCGAGCTTGACGTTCAACGCGCCGAGATTGGCCTGCTGGCTTTCCGCGCGCGATGCCTTCGGAATCGCTGCGACGCCGTCCTGGTCGAGCAGCCATTTCAGCGCGACCTGCGCGGCGCTGGCGTTGTGCTTCTTGCCGATCGCCATCAATGTCTCATTGGTCGCGGCGCGGCCCTGCGCCAACGGACAATAGGCCACCAGCGGAATGGATTTCGACGCGAGATATTTTCGCACCGCCGTCTGGTCCAGCATCACGTGATACTCGATCTGGTTGCAGGCGATCGGGGCCTTGATCTCCTCGACCGCCTTCTTGAGCAGCGCGATGTTGAAATTGGCGACGCCGATGGCGCGGGTGCGGCCCTCTTCCTTCAGCTTCATCAGCGTCTCCATCACGGCAGCCAGGTTCATGCTCGGCGACGGCCAATGCACCAGATAGAGATCGATGTGATCGAGCTTCAGCTTCTTCAGGCTGCTGTCGAACGCCTTGCGGATCGCGTCCGGCGCCAGGTTTTCGTTCCAGACCTTGGTGGTGACGTGCAGATCCTTGCGCGCGACGCCGGAAGCGACAATGGCAGGGCCGATGGCTTCCTCATTGGCGTACATTTCGGCGGTATCGATATGGCGATAGCCGAGCCCGAGCGCGCTTTCGACCGCCGCGCGGCAGACATCGCCCTGCATGCGAAACGTGCCGAGCCCAAGCCGCGGCAGGCTGATGCCCTGGGTTTTGATCGATTCCATGATGGCTCCTGAATATATAAGACGCAGGCTGAGAGCCGGCGAGGCCGCTTGAACGGCGCTTGTTGAGGGGAATAAGGCAAGACCGCAGACTTGATAGCCTGCCCCGAGGGGTCAGTTCAAATCAAGACCGCGTTGATTGCAAGACCGAGTAGATCGCAAGACCCAGCTTGGCCGACTGGATCACAGCCGAGGCTTTGCTAATGCTGCCAGTTGCAGATGCCGCCGGTGTTGCAGGGCCAGACCTGAATCCGCCTATCGGACGCCTGCGCGTCCAACGGATTGCTGTGACGCCGGGCCAATTTGACGCGCGCCGCACCGCGCGGCTTCTCCGCGCGCGCTGCCACTCTGTTTTTGCGAACAACGCTGCCGGCAATGGGCTTCGGCTCGGAACGCGCCTGCGCGACCGGGTTTGCGGAATCCGCTTCGACCGGAACCGGCGCGAACTCACCCGGTGGCCCGAGCGGCTTCGGCGACAGCACCGCCTTGGACAAATCAAGGTTGAGGAATTCGCCGGGGCGATATTCAGCGGCCGACGACAGGCCCGCCCATGCCAACAGGCCAGCGCAAAGGGCAGCTTTAAAACCATTTTTCAGGATCATCGTGTGGTCTCCTGAACAATCAAAAAACTCAACACAGCCTAATCTAGGAAGCGGCCTTGGTTAATTCCAGCCGCGACTAGCAGCAAGGTTACCGCACCTCGGACATTGCCCCGGAAAGCGGCCCATCGGAGCTATCCCCCGCCCCACCGGGTGCTCAGGCCACCGGCTCGCCGGTCAACCGATGGGCAATTTTATCGGCGACCCGGAGCGCATTCGCGATGATGGTCAGCGTCGGATTCACCGCGCCAATCGATGGAAAGAAACTGGCGTCGGTGAGATAGAGATTGTCAAGCTGGTGGGCCTTGCAGTCGGTATCAAGCACCGACGTCGCGGGATCGGCCCCAAAACGTGCGGTCCCGGCCTGGTGCGCGGTGCCCCCGATCGGAATGTTCTTGCCGAGATACAGCCGCCGCTCCAGCAACACCGGGTGCGCACCGGCCTTGCCGAGCATCTGCTCCAGCTTCTGCTTGAGACGATGGTGCGCCTCCATGTTGCGTTCCCTGACGTCGAGGACGACGCGATCCCCATCATAGAAAATGCGATTGTCAGGGTATGGCAGGTCCTCGCTCGACAGCCAGAAATCCATCGAATGCCGCGCCATCTCCTCGAACGGCATCTTGGGCACCCATTCCAGCCACGCCGGAAGCGCTTCGCCCCTGATCTGCGCGCCATGCGATTTGGCGCACATCTGAATGAGGCCAAGCGGATAGTCCCAGTCATCCGAGCCGAAATAATAATCGCTGACGGCCAGCGTCTTCTGAAACACCGTATCATTGGGCTCGCGCATCAGCGCCATCAGGATCGACTGATTGTGCCGCATGTAGTTGCGCCCGACCTGATCGGAGCCATTGGCCAACCCCGTCGGATGCCGGTCGTTGGCCGACCGTAACAGCAGCAGTGCCGACGACAGCGCGCCGCAGGCGACCACCACGATGTCAGCCGAATATTGCTCCTCCCGGCCGTTTCGCCTGACCAGGACACCCGTCACCGTCCGGCCCGTTGCATCGGTCTCCAGCCTGGAAGCATAAGCACCGGTCAAAAGCGTCAGGTTTGGATACGCCTTCAAGGTCGGGTCGACACAAAGAACCTGTGCGTCGGCCTTGCCGTTCAGCAGGCAAGGGAAGCCGTCGAAGGCATCGCAGCGAATACAGATGCTCGTCGGGGTTGGCTTGCCGTCTCTCTCGTCGAGCAGGATTCCCAACGGCAGATGGAAGGGGTGCAGGCCATCCTGTGCAAGGCTCGCACTGAGGGCCGCGATACGAGGCTCGTGCGAAACCGGCGGATAAGGAAACGGCCCGCTCGACGGCGGCTCGTTCGGGTCCTCACCACGCTGGCCGTGGACATGAAAGAGCCGTTCGGCCTCGGCATAATAAGGCTCGAAAGCCGCGTATTTCAGCGGCCAGGCCGGCGATAATCCATCCTTGTGAACGACGTCGCCAAAATCCCGTTCGCGCATTCGGAACAGCGCGGCGCCGTAGACCTTGGAATTGCCGCCGACGTAATAATGCAGTCCGGGATGAAATTCCTGGCCATCGGCCCCGTACCACGTCTCGGTCGCCTGATACGCGCCGTCCACAAACACGGTCTGCGAATCCCAATTGGCGGGCGAGCGCGGCAGGTAGTCGCCGCGCTCCAGCAGCAGGATGCGTTTGCCGGTCGGCGCCAGCCTGTGAACGACCGATGCACCGCCGGGGCCGCTGCCGATGACAATGACATCGTAGTGGTCTGACATCGTCACTCCTCAGCCGCCGGTGGCGAAGCCGGGATAGAGTGTCATGCCGCCGTCGACAAAAAGGGTGGTACCGACGACGTAATCGGATTGGTCCGACGCGAGCCAGACCGCGGCACGGGCGATGTCCTCGGGCTCGCCGATCCGCCCGTAGGGAACCAGTTTCATCAGCGCGTCGTAGGCCGTCTTGGTGTTCCATGCCTCCGTATTGATCGGGGTCCGGATCGCACCGGGCGCGATGGCGTTGACGCGGATCCGCTTCGGCGCGACCTCCTGCGCCAGGCTTTCCATCATCAATTTGATGCCGCCCTTGGATGAAGCGTAATTGGCGTGCCCGGCCCACGGAATCACCTGGTGCACCGAACTCATGCAGATGATTTTTCCGGCGGCGCTCGATACCGATGGCACCACGCCACGGCGGATGAATTCGCGCACCGCTTCGCGCGCGCACAGGAATTGTCCGGTCAAATTGACGCCGATGACCTTATTCCATTGCGCCAAGGTCATTTCATGGAAGGCGGAATCCCGCTGCAGACCGGCATTGCTGACGAGAATGTCGATGGTGCCGAATTCCTTCATCATCGCCACGAACATCGCGGCGACCTGATCTTCCGATGACACGTCAGCCTTGTGCGCATAGGCTTTCGCGCCCGACTTCTTGATCTCCTCGACCACGGCTTCCGCGGCGGCGTCATCGTCGACATAATTGACGACGACATCGGCGCCCGCTTGGCCCAAGGCGATCGCGACGCCCTTGCCGATGCCGGAGTTGGCGCCGGTGACCAGGGCCTTCTGGCCCGCGAGCAATTTATGCACCGCGACCGACGGTGCGCGCGAGTCGGCTGCGGATGTGTCGGTTGAGGTCATCGGGCTGTCTCCGGTTTGACGGATACCGACAGCGTGTCGGCATTCGCGGGTGCATCGGCGGGCGACGAAGCGGCATTTTTGACGGCGCGGACGATCATCAGATGATGGCCGTCCGGGTCGATCAGGTTTTCAGATGAGCCCTCATGGCGCTCGAAGATCAGCCGGGTCGTCGCGACATCATTGTAACGGAGACCGGACGTCGCCTCATGGGTGACGGAGCGGTAGCACAGCAATTCGACGTGAGGCGTGGCCTGAGGCGGCGCCAGCACCGTCACCTCGATCTGCGGTCGATCGACGTCGTCGAGAAGCTGTTGCGCGCTGCCGCTGTTATGGGATCGCGCCGCGAGGCGCAGACCCAGAGCTTCATAAAAGGCGATACTACGGCCGCCGTCGGCAACACCGATCGCAGAGTGGTCGATGCCTAGAAACAGATCGTCTTTTGGCAGTCTTTGCCAATATGACGGGATTTTTCCAGGCGGAAACGCCAGCAATTCGAGCGGATGTCCGTCCGGATCGCGAAACTTGAAAGCGGCGACGCCGCCCGATGATGGCGGCAAACGCTGCGGACCATGGGTCGAGATCGCACTCCAGCCATCCATCGCACACAGCCGCCGATAAGCCTGCGCCATGTCGGCAACGACGATTGCGAAATGCTGAAAGCGAAGATCCGAACTGGCTATTTCGTCCGGATAAAGCCGGCCCGGGTGATCGAATTGCAGCAGTTCGATGGTCTCCCGCCCCAAGCCAAGCGTGATGCTGTCTGCGTCCACATCGGGGACGGGCCGACGGCCGACCGCCAGCCGATGGAATCCCAATACCCGCTCGTAAAACTGGCAAAGCCTGCTGGCGTCGGGCGTGGTCAACCCCACACGCGCCAGCCTTTCAATCGGATTTGGCGTCGCGGCTTTCTCCATCGCCGTCACCGGAATTCGCACGGCGACGGCGGCGGCGCATCGTCGAGACGGATCACCATCAACACGGCAGGGACATCGCCGACCGTGCCTGACAAATACCAGTAGGGTTTGGTCGGCCGTCCATCCATTACGCACCACCTTTGATACTGTGCGCGTATGGATGTGACGACGCCAATGGATGCTTCAGGAAGTTTTGGAAACCCGTCGAACTGGCGCCGAACGCCAGCGCGAGAAAGCCGCCGGCAAGGGCGATATTTTTCAGGAAGTCCCAGAAGACTTCCCGGCCCTTGCTACTGCCTTGCAGCCGAAAATCCGGTGCGTTCCAGAATGGCTTCCAGAGCAATGCGGTGACCCCGCAATAGCCCGCAAGGATGATCGCGGCCATCCGGTCCGCGATCCCCGTTAAGATGGCCAGCGACATCACCACCTCCACGCCGAGGCCCGCGAAGATCATCATCGTCGCCAGCGCACGGCTCGGGGTAGCTTCAGCGGCCTGCCCAACCGCCTGCTTGAAGTTCAGAATTTTATCCAGCGCGCTGAACGGCAAAAACAGCATGACCAGCAAGGCTCGCGCCACGAACGCAGCGACTATACTGAGCAAAACCATCTTTGCGCCCTGACCAAAACAGAATGTAACCAACGTCGGAGATGAGGGAAGAACGGGACATAGTTCTCGCCGTCCCGGGGCATAACGCGCCGGGGAACCCAAAGTGCCCGGAATTCGCAGATTATTCTCCGAAGATTTGCCAAGCACCGGAACTGAAGCAAGGGAGGCCAGACATAATGTCTCGCCTCCCCGGAAACGCGCTTCCGTTCACGCGACCTGCGTCGCGAGCCGGATCAACCCTTGGCCAGCGGCACCGCGATGAACCGCGTCGCGTCGGCGGTCTTGACCCGCATCAGGACGCTGTTCTTGCCGCCCTCCTTGGCCGCCGAAAGCGCGGCCCTGACGTCGCCGACGCTGGAGACCGTCTTGCCGCCGACGTTCAGAATGATGTCGCCGGTCCGGAAGCCGTGTTCGGCCGCCGGCCCTTGCGGGTCGACCGCCGTCACCACGACGCCCTTGTCGCCGGAACCATCGACTTCGGCCGCTGGCGCGAGCTGGAGACCGAGACGCGGGGTGCCCGCAACGTCCTTCGAGTGCTCTTCGCCGGCATTGGCCTGGCGATCGTTCGGCATTTCGCCGAGCGCCACATTCAGCGTCTTGGCCTCGCCCTTGTGCAGGATGTCGAGTTTCACCGAGCTTCCCGGCGCGATCATGCCGATGTTACGGGCGAGATCGCGGGCATCCTTGACCTCGGCACCGTTGACCGCGGTGATGACATCACCGGCCTCGATGCCGGCCTTGGCCGCGGGACTGCCGTCCTGCGGATTGTCGACCATCGCGCCCCTCGCCTGCTTCAGGCCAAGGCTGTCGGCGATGTCGGCCGTGACCGGCTGCACCTGAACGCCGAGCCAGCCGCGCGTGATGTAGCCCTTGTCCTTGAGCTGGGCGACCACGAGCTTGGCGGTGGCGGCCGGGATGTCGAAGCCGATGCCGACCGATCCGCCCGACGGCGAGAAGATCGCGGTGTTGACGCCGATGACGTTGCCGTTCATGTCGAACGCCGGACCGCCGGAATTGCCTTTGTTGATGGGCGCGTCGATCTGGACATAGTCGTCATACGGCCCGGCGCCGATGTCGCGGCCGCGCGCCGAGACGATGCCAGCGGTCACCGTGCCGCCAAGGCCAAACGGATTACCGACGGCGACCACCCAGTCGCCAACGCGCGATGGCGCATCCGCGAATTTCACGAAGGTGAAGTCCTTCTTGGCATCGACCTTGATCAAGGCAAGGTCGGTCTTCTTGTCGGTACCGATCACCTTGGCGGTGTAGACCGTGCCGTCGTCGGTGGTGACCTGGACCGACTGGGCGTGGTCAACCACGTGGTTGTTGGTGACGGCGTACCCGTCGGCCGAGATGAAGAAGCCCGAACCTTCGCCTGTGATCACCTGATGGCGCTGCGGCATGCCGTTCTGGCGGCGGAAACCGAACTCCTTCGAAAATTGATCGAACGGCGACCCGGACTGATCGGAATCCATCCGCTCGTTCTCACGGGTTACGCCGTTGTTCTCAGCATCGCCATCGATCTTGACGCGCACCGAAATAACCGCGGGCTTGACCTTGGCGACGAGATCGCCAAATCCGGCGTTCTGGGTGGCTTCAGCCGCATGCGCCGATGACGTCCAGGCTGGCAGATTGAACGGCAGATAACCGCCGGGGCCCGCGGCGAGAACCGCCAGGCTGAGACCTGCGGCGGAGGCGAGCAGCGCCAGGCGGCGCGGCTTCAGAACTTTTCGCGGTGTTGGATTGGTGTTCAATTGGTCGTTCATGTGGCATCTCCAGTGTTGAGCGGGGAAAATTCCTGAAGGGGAATCCGTTGCGAAATCCCTGTGAGAACTTCTTGCCCCAACATGGCGTGCGCACATTACGTGGTCCTGTTCTGCTGATTAATCTTTGGCAAGAACCGTGCGACGAACCACCGCATGGGCCGGCATGAACGATCTGTAACGAAGCGGCTTTTTTCGTCGCGTCGATCTCCGGCCTGGCGCCGGTTCATTCAAAAGGAAAAGACGAGACGCTTGATCTACGCGCAGCCCGCACACTTCACGGCGACGACAATGACGTGTAATTTGATTGAACTTCCGATCGCATATTGCCAGCATGTCGCGATCGGATCGATCGCAAACCCAGGATCGACACATTGCCGCCGGGTCTTCTGATGACGCCACTTTTAATGCGACCAAGGCTTTTGCGACGAAGGCTTTTGATCGCCGTCGGCTTTTTCATCGCGCTTGCACCGGCTGGCGCGGACGAAGACGTTCAAAACGGCCTCAAGGCAGCACCGACGCAGCTCTCGCTGAAGGTCGTGAGCGATCCGCTCGGCGACCGGTGCCGTCGCATCGAAGCGTCCGACCCGCTCGTAACGGTGTCGTTGCACCAGACCTTTCATGATGATTTCGACGAGCATCCGCTGGCGCATGGCCGCTGGGCGCCGCATTACGCCGGCGGCGCGGCCTGGCCGGAAACGCAATATTGGGGCGGCGACGGCTCCGACTTCAAACGCAAGACCTCCTATAATGGCGAGCAGCAGATCTATGTCGATCCGCGCTATGCCGGGCGGTCAACGACGCCGCTCGGGCTCGATCCGTTCAAGATCAAGGATGGCATCCTCTCGATCACAGCCAGCCGCACGCCTCCCGAATTGAAGCCGGTGTTGTTCAACAATGAATACGTGTCGGGGATCCTGACGACGCAAAGTTCGTTTTCGCAAAAATACGGGTATTTCGAGATCCGCTCGAAGATCCCGATCGGGACCGGCGTATGGCCGGCGTTCTGGCTGCTCGCCGACGACGGCGGCTGGCCTCCCGAAATCGACGTCATGGAGGGCCGCGGACAGGAGCCCGGCGACCTCGTGATGACGACGCATTGGCGGATTCCTGCGACCGGCTATGTGCAGTCCTGCGGCATGGACTTCCTCAGGCAGGACGCGTCAATCAATTTTCACGATTATGGTGTGCTGTGGCAGCCGGATCGCATCGTCTACATGATCGACCGGCAGCCGGTTTCGGAGATCAAGGTTCCGGTCGGCTTTGACGATCCGATGTACATGATCATAAACCTCGCAATGGGGGCAAAGAACTTCCAGGGCGTGGGCTTTGTCGATGGAAAATCGCCGAATACGGTGACGTTCGAAGTCGACAGGGTGACCGTCTATCAACTCGACCCACACTGACCGAAGCTGGCGGGAGAAAGCGATGTTCGGTAGATTCTCGCGTCGGCATTTCGCCAGGCTCGCGGGCCTTTCGGCGCTTGCGATGGCCGCGACGCCGGCGAAGTCCGCGGACAACGGGGCCAAGCAGGTGGCCGATCCGCACGCGCCGGCACGTTTTCCGCAAGGCTTTGTGTGGGGCACCGCCACGTCGGCCTATCAGATCGAGGGTGCGGTCCATGAAGACGGGCGGGGTCCGTCGATCTGGGACACTTTCGCACATACGCCGGGCAAGATCGCCGATCAAAGCACCGCCGACCGCGCCAATGATCATTATCACCGCTACAAGGAAGACGTCGGCCTGATCAAATCGCTCGGCGCCAGGGCCTACCGGTTCTCGATCGCATGGCCGAGGGTGTTTCCGGAAGGCTCTGGCGCGCCTAATCCCAAGGGTCTCGATTTCTACGACCGCCTCGTCGACGAACTCCTGAAGAACGGCATCGAACCGTTCGCCACGCTGTACCACTGGGATTTACCGCAAGCGCTGCAGGACAAGGTCGGCGGATGGCAATCCACCGAGACCTCGAAGGCGTTCGGAAATTATGCGGGCTATATTGCGGAGCGGCTCAGCGATCGCGTCAAGAATATCTTCACGATCAATGAAGCCGGCAGGTTCGTGAATTTCGGCTACGAGTGGGCCATCGACGCTCCGGGCCTCAAGCTGCCGCCGGGAACGGTGAACCAGATCCACCACAACGTCGCGCTCGGCCATGGCCTCGCCGTACAGGCGATCCGGGCGCGGGGACGGGCCGGCACACGGGTCGGCCCTGCCGAAAACATCGCTGGCTGCGTGCCGGCGATCGACACGCCGGAAAATATCCGCGCCGCCGAGATCGCGACCCGCGAATTCAACTCGAACTTTCTGGGGGTGATCCTGGAGGGCAAATACACCGATGGCTTTGTCACCTACACCGGGAAGGACGCACCGAAATTTACCGACGAGGAACTGAAGATCATCTCCTCACCGGTCGATTTTGTCGGCCTGAACATCTACACGCCGCAATATTACGTGACCGCCAAAGACAGCGCGCCGGGTTTCAACGTGCTGCCGTTCCCGGCTTCGTTCCCGCACATGCTGTCGGATTGGCTCAAGCCTGGACCGGAAGCGGCCTACTGGATACCGCGGCTGGCGGCGAAGATCTGGAATCTCGACGCCATCTATATCAGCGAGAACGGCACCTCGTCCGAGGACAAACTCCGTGCCGACGGCAATGTATACGATCTCGATCGCATCATGTACCTGCGCAATTACCTGACGCAGTTGCAGCGCGCCACGTCCGAAGGCGTGCCGGTGCGCGGCTATTTCCTGTGGAGCCTGATGGACAACTTCGAATGGATCCACGGCTTCCAGGAGCGCTTCGGGCTGTACCATGTCGATTTTGAAACGCAGGTCCGGACTCCGAAGCTTAGCGTCTCGTTCTATCGCGACGTCATCGCGCGGAACGCGATCAGCCCGTAAACGCAACGCGCGGCAAGACTCGCCCGCTCAAGCGAAATCAAAATCGATCAGCTGGAAGCGATCGAGCTTGATGGATGGGCCAACCTGGAAGTCGCGCAACTGGAGATGCATCGGCGACGGCCGCAGCCGTTGCGGCAATGCGACCCCGGGCATCGACCGAATGGCATCGTTCACGCCGACATAAACAAAGACCGGCCGCCGCCAGAGACGGCATGCGGAACGAACCAGGCTTCGCACGTCGCCTGGCGGTGGTGCGCCGTTCGACCGTGCGAAGAAGCCGCAGAGCAGCGTGTAATTGATGCGCTTCCTGGTCCGCGGCGATGAAATCAGCAGCAGGTCGTTGGTCGCGTGGATACCGAAATCGGAGCCCGGACCGCCCAGCCGATGGTACAAATGGTCGCCGTCCCAGGTCAGGCCGTTCTCGGATGCGGACGTGTCGAAGACCGAGAACAGCGCGATGGCCTCAGCCTGCGTCAGCGCATCCAGACGGCCTGAGAATTTCATCCGGGAGGACCGCGGCGGCAGCAGCGATAGGCCGGTCCGGATCGGCAGCGTGAGATACGGTTCGAGCTTCAGGAAGAAGGCGTTGACCGGTTTCGCCCTGTCGTTGGGCATCGCGAGCAGAAAGCGAATATTCCGTGCGCGGCACTGATCTTCGATTTCCTGATAGATCTGGCGCAGCGATCCCCGCGATCGGTATTTCTTCAGGATAAAGAGATCGACGAACTGCGCGGCCGGCTGCTCGGTCCCGTCGATCATCAGCAATTGCCTGACCAGGGCGGCATGGCCCACCTTCACGCCGTCGTCGAAGATCGCGAGGATGATCGTGCCCCGCGCAAAGCTGCGCTCGTAAAACCACCGCAGCCGGTCCGCGGAGAAGGTGACGTCAGGCGAAGCAAAGGCCTCGGTCGCCAGCCGCGCTGTCAATTCGTAGTCAATATCGCGGTCTTCCGAGACGCTGATCATTGCGGATTGCCCAACCGGCCGAGGCGGCCATTGGCAGGTTAAGCTAATTTGCTGAAGCGTTCGTCGACGCCAGCGGGCGCGGTCGCGGACCAGCGCGCGCCAAGGCAGGATCTGGTCCGCGCCACGACCGCCGCCGCAAGAAAAAACATTAGTAAAACCAAGTTGTTATGGCGACATGGCCGACGTTTGATGGCATTGAAGACCGGCTCGTCTACTAAGCAAAGTTGTAGAGAACGTTGGGATTGTCAACGAGAATGCGGCGCCGCTGCTGCTCGTCCGGTACCCAGTCCGCGAGCAGATTCAGCAGCGGCGTGGTCGCCGGCATCACTTGCATTTGCCCGACATGGGGCCAGTCGCCGCCCCAGACGATGCGATCGGGAAAGCGTTCTGCAAGCTTGCGCGCAAACGGCAGCACCGCATCATACTGCTCGGCCTTGCCCGAGATGCGATAGGCGCCGGAGAATTTCACCCAGCCATGACCGCTCTCGAGCAGCCGCTGCAATGCTTCGAACGCGGGTTGACTAGTTCCGAGAGCCGGCTTGATGAAGGCGATGTGGTCGCACGAGACCGCGCAGGACAGCTTCATCAGCCGCGGCGCGAGTTCGATCAGCTGCTCGGGCTTCAGCAGAAATTCCAGATGCCAGCCGAACGCGCGCGCACGATCCGCCGAGCGTTCCAGGTTGGCGGTATCGAGGCCGCCGGGATGGGCGAGAATGTAACGCAGGCCGCGCACGCCCCGATCGTGCAGCCGGGTCATCTCCTGATCCGACACGTCGGATGGCAGCACGACGATGGAGCGAAACGGCAGACCAACGGCTGCCGCGAACGCGAGCTGGCAACGATTGTCCAACCCATAGACGCTCGGCTGTATGGCCACGAACCGCTTGATGCCGAGTCTGTCGTACAGCGACCGCGCGGCAGCGGCGCCGGCTTCTGCCGGCGTGTAGTCGCGATCGTCGACATAGGGAAATTGCGGCGCCGTTCCGAACAAATGCATATGGCAGTCGGTGGCGCTCTCCGGCAACGCAAACGACGGCAGGTCCGGATTAGGATCGGGCGCAAGGCAAAGCTTCGTCATTCAGGCGATCTCTCAATCAGGAAACGGACGCATCAAGCGTTTCTCACAAGATGGGCTCAGGCGCCAGCGGCGGCGTCTGCTTTCCTGCCAACTCCTTGCCTGGTGGTGAAACCAGCCTATGGTTGCATCAAAAATAGCGACAGGGAGGCGATCATGACCATGCATCGGATAGCGGCGGCCGTTCTTCTGATGGTAGCCGGAACGGCCGGCGCACAGGCTCAGGACTATCCGACGAGAACGATCACGATCATCGTTCCATTCGCCGCCGGGGGGCCGGCGGATATCACCGGCCGAATTGTCGCTGACATTTTCAGCCGTCATCTCGGCCAGAGGGTTGTGGTGGAAAACGTCGGCGGCGCCGGAGGCACCATCGGAACGCTTCGGGCCGCGCACGCCGCCGCCGACGGCTACACGATCCTTTCCGGTCACATGGGCACCAATGCGTTGGCGGCAGCGTTCTACCCTGATCTGGGCTACGATCCGCAAAAGGATTTCGAGCCGATTGGATTGACTGCGGAATACCCCGAGTTGCTCGTGGTTCGCAAAAACTTTCCCGCTGACAATCTCAGCGAATTTATCGCCTATGCCAAGGCCAATGCGAGCAAGCTCAATGTCGGGCACGCCGGCGTGGGCTCGGTATCCTACATCGGATGCCTGCTTCTTGATGCGGCGATTGGCATCAAGCCGACCCTGGTGCCGTTTACCGGCACGGCCCCGGTGTTGAATGCAATGCTCGCAGGTGACATCGACTATGAATGCGATCCGCTGCTCGGAACACTGGCCCAGGTCCGCGCAGGCGCCGTCAAGGCGCTCGCCATCGCCGCCAGGAAACGCAGCCCGATGCTGCCGGATGTGCCAACTTCCTTCGAGCAGGGCCTGCCCGAATTCGACTGCGCGCCGTTTTATGCTGCGTTCGTGCCGACCGGCACACCAAAGCCGATCATCGAGAAGCTAGCGGAAGCCTTGAACAAGGGCCTTGGCGAGGAATCCGTGCAAAAGCGGCTGGCCGAGCTTGGCGCCAATATCGTGGAGCCGGATCGCCGCGGACCCAAACCTTTGGCCGCTTTAGTGAGAAGCGAATCCGCGCGGTTGATGCCAATTCTGAAAGCTGCAACGGACAAATAGGCGCAGCGAAGGGTCTGGACCCTCGTCTCCTCGGAAATCAAGATATCCGCCACTGCAGCAACGAATAGGCCGGATCTGAATCCGGATGATGCTCGAACACGCCTTCAACATCAGATCCAATCACCACTTCCTGCATCGGATCACCCAACAGGTTGCCGACCATGCGCACACCATCGGCATGCGGCAGCTCGACAAGTACGGCGATGTAGGGACCATGATCCTTTAGGACCGCATGGGACGGATGCCAGACGCGCTCCCAGCTGAAGATGCGGCCGCGTGGTTCGACCTCGGTCCACGGAGGATCGAATGCGTGACAACGGTGACACAGCCACTCCGGTCCGAATTGCCACGTCAGACAATGGCTGCAGCGCTGCACCAGTAGACGGCTTTGGCGCAACCCCGCCCAGTAAGGCGCTGACAGGCCCTCCGGCTCGGCCACCGGAATTGGCAGGCCCAACGGAAGATAGGCCGCACTTGCATTGGTGCTCATAGCGTCGCATCCGATCCGAGAAGAAGATTGCTGGCGGGCGTGACCATCGGACCGCCGATCACCATTGCCACATCATTTCGCTTTACCTGGCTCGTCGACGTGCCCCGCACCTGGCGGACAGCTTCAAGCACCAGCTCAAAGCCATGCATGTAACATTCGGCAAGATTGCCGCCACTGGTGTTGAGCGGAAGACGGCCGGAAGGCGCAATGAGGTTTTCGAGCGTGAGAAAATCATTGGCCTCTTCCGGCTTGAAAAAGCCGTGCTCGGCCAACGCCATCACCACACCGCCGGTGAAGTTCTCGTAGCTCTGGACCACGCCGACATCGGAGGGACCAAGGCCGGCCATCCGATAGAGGTCTGGCGCGACTGTCTCGAAGCTTGCGCTGGCGTAGAGCGGAGAGTTGTGAGGGATGGCTCCGGTGCGATATCCGGATCCGACGGCCGCGCCGAGCAGGTAAACCGGCTTCTGCCTAAATTCCTTCGCTCGCTCCTCGGGCACCAGCACGAGGGCCGCAGCACCGTCGTTTTCCATGCAGCAATCGTAGAGATGAAAGGGCTCGGCGATCCAGCGCGACGCATCATATTTGGCCGCATCCAGCGGCTTGCCGTACATCACGGCGCGAGGATTGGCTTGCGCGTGGTGATAGGATGCGAGCGCGATGGCGCGAGATGCCTCCTGGCGCACGCCGTGCTCGTGCATGAAGCGTTGTACCCGCATCGCAAAGCGTTGCGGCGGCGCGAGTACGCCGTAAGGCATCAGATACGCCTTTTCACCCGAGATGGTATCGATCCCCGCCGTCTGCCCGAAACGGCCATATTGTCCCTGATTGAGCGAGCGAAACACGACCACGCAGTCCGCCAGCCCGGCGACGATGGAAGCGGCGGCATTGGCAACGGCGGCGCAGCAGCCGCCGCCGCCTCCGCCCCATTGCATGGTGGCGGCACGTAGCCTTCGTGTCCCCAGCGCGGCGGCCAGCCGGGAAGCCTCGCTCCGGTCATCGCTGTAGGACGAGAAGCCGTCGATGTCACGCGGGTCAAGCCCGGCATCCCCACAGGCGGACAGGATGGCCTTGAGCGCCAGTTTGAATTCCGGGTCAGGCGAAGCACCATGGCGGTAATAATCGGTTTCGCCAATTCCAACGACAGCCACACGCCCCCGGAGCGTGCGGCCCGTTTGCGTTCGGCCCATTACGATTTGACCTCCGCGAATGCGCGCGGACGCGGCTGGTCGCCAAACGCACCCGCTTCGGCAAGACGCGCCAACCGATCTTCATCATAGCCGAGTATCTCGCGAATTACTTCGTCGGTGTGTTGACCAACCGCGGGAGCGGCAACGGGGTCCACGACTGGCGTCCGCGAGTAGCGGATCGGCAATCTGACATTGGGTACCCAGCCCGCCTTCGGGTGAGGGATTCGGGTGACGAGCTTGCGCTCTCTTGCTTCCGGCGAACGAATGGCCTCGCCGACAGTGCGCACCTGCCCGCACGGCACGCCGGCTGCCCGCATCCGCGGTTGCCAGTACGACCAGGGCTGTCGAACGAAAGCTTCGCCGAGTATGGCGAACAGTTCATCGCGCCGGCGAATTCGATCGGGCCCGGTCGCATAAGCTTCAGCCGACGCCAAATCGGCGCGGTCAAGCACCTGTGACATCAGGCGCTGATAGATCTTGTCGTTGCCGCAATTGATATAAAAAGCGCCGTCTTGCGCCTGGAACACACCGGACGGACAGGTGTCCGGACTGGTGTTGCCGTGCCGCTGCGTATCAACGCCAGTGAAGAGATGCTGCAGGGTGGCGTAACCGGTCATTAGCACGGCGTTGTCGAACAGCGAGACTTCCATGGCTTGCCCCAGACCGCTTCGTTCACGTGCGACCAGCGCACCGAGTATCGCGTTGCATGCCATCATTGCCGTGCTGATATCCATCACCGGCGAAAGCGCGCGCACGCCTTCGCGATCCGCGTAGCCGTTCATGGAAACGAACCCGCTCTCGACCTGCGCGATCGGATCGAATCCGAGCCGATCCGCGAACGCGCCGTCGCGGCCATAGGCCGACACCGAGCAGTAAATGATCTCCGGCCGGAGCTTGCGACAGCTGTCATAGTCGATGCCCAGCCGCTGCGTGACTCCGGTTGAGAAATTCTCGACCACCACGTCCGCGGTAGCGATCAGTTCACGCACGATTTGCAAGCCCTCCGGCGACTTCAAGTCGATGCCGACGCTGCGTTTGTTGCGATTATTCCAGAGAAACGGAGCGCCGTGCATCAGATCGGGGTGCAACGGCGGGTAGCGGCGAAGATCGTCGCCCCGGCCGGGCGCTTCGATCTTGATGACGTCGGCTCCCATATCGGCCAGGATCATCGTGGCAAACGGCCCGGCGATAAAGTGCGAGAAATCGACCACCCGTATCCCTTCCAACGCCTTCGGTGCATCGGCGGGACGCGGCTCGTGTTCGGGAAACTCCGCTTCAAGGTGATCCAGCATTTTAGTATCCTCGTTCTTATCGGCAATCTTCGGATCAATTGCTTTTCGATTGCTCAACCATCGAGCATCCGCTTTCATTGAGGGGACGGAACGCCTCGGGCCCGGTCAGGACACCGACCTGCTCCAGCAGATCCCATTTGGCATGCGAAGCGGAAGGCGCCTTCACCTTTAAAATGTACATATTGTGAATGGCGCGCCCATCGGGACGAACAACCACCGGCCCAAACAGATCGTCATCGATGGGCGCTTCCTTCAATTTCCGGATCACCGCCGGCGCATCGTTTGTTCCTGCAGCCAGGGCCGCATTCAGGTAAGCCCGCACGGACGAATACACGCCGGCATGAAACGCCGTGGGTGACTGATCATGCTGCCGCGCACTGAACCTCGCCGACCAGGCGCGGGTCGCATCATTCAGGTCCCAGTAGAATGGCTGCGTGATAATAAGCCCCTGCGCCACGGACAGACCGCTCGATTCCACGTCATTGGTGGTGGTCAGCAGGGCTGCAAACGTACGACCGTTCTGTTTGAGGCCGAACTCCGAGGATTGCTTGATCAAGTTGATGGTGTCGCCACCGGCCGTGGCGAACGCAATCACATCGGCTCCGGAACTGTCCGCCTGCAATATGAAGGATGCATAGTCGGCGCTGTTGATGGGGACGTTGACCGATCCGACAACGGACCCGCCGCTGGCCTTGATCACCGACGTTCCGTCGCGAACCATGGATTTTCCCAGCGCATTATCGGTCGCGATGAAGTACCATTTCTTGCCACCGTGGCTTACGAGATAATCGCCAATGGTGTGAGAAGCCGCCCAGGTGTCGAAGGTCCACTGGATCGTATTGGGGGAGCAGTATTTTCCGGTCAGATCGGACGTTGCGGCGCTCGAGGCGATCAGTGCCGCTTTGGTGCCGCGAACGACTTCGTTCACCGCCAGACCGACGGCCGAGTTCGGAACGTCGGCAACCGCATCGACGTGATCCTGATCGATCCATCGGCGCGCGATGCCAGCGCCGATGTCCGCCTTGTTCTGATGATCGGCGGCAATGATCTCCACCTTGAAGTCGGGGTGCTGCCGCATGAAATCTTCGGCTGCCATTTTCGCTGCCGTAACCGACCCCTCGCCGCCATTGTCGGAGTAAGGACCGGAAGCATCGTTGAGGACGCCTATCTTGATGGATCGGGACTCGGCGAAGCCGGGCGACGACAGACAAAATGCAAAAAGAGATATTCCCAGGATGTGCGACAGGCTTCTCATGTTTTTTCCCTAAATTATTGGTTGAAGCGCTCACCAACGTCTATGAATTGATACCGTCAGCCTCAAAGCTGGTCCGCTTAATCCGAAGCTGCATCATGCTTCCAGAAGTAGAGCCGGACCCTGCCTTGGCGGTCGCGACTTATGCACTCAGACGTCGTACCCGAAATCAGCGCCGAGCCGGGCTCGCATGAATTCGGCGCCGACGTCGACCCAGGAATCCTCCGGCGGCAATCGCAGCGAGACGGCGCGCACCATGAACACGTCAGGCTCGGTCACGCCCTTTGGCTTGGTGCCATGGTCGCGATAGGCGCCGAGCGTCTCAAGCAATAACCGCCGGGTCATCGCTATGCCGGTGTCACTGGAGCACAGGCGCTCCTTGGTGCGATCGAAGATCGGCGAAACACCGCTTTGACACGCACCGTCCTGCACCCACAGCCCCGGCAACCCTGAAAACCAGGTAGTCTGCTGCGACGCGTAGTCGAACTGGAAACCGTTTTGCGGGTTGTACTTCGTCCAGTAGGCCGCGTAGGGCACCGTCGCAGGCCGTTCGACCAGCGCATGGCGGCTGGCGTGACCGCTCTCCCGGCCATTATGTCCCTCTTCGAAGATCTTGCGCGTCTTCGCCGCCAATGGCTGCGAAGGGTGATACGAGAACATGATGCACAACGTGTTCTCGTCGTCGATCGGCACCCAGGCGTGTCCGCTCAGATCCGGGAATGGGGACAACGGCGGGACCAGCGTGTAGAACGGCAGCAGGAACTGATTGACACGCCAGTAAAGGGTATTTTGATCGTAATTTCGCCTGGCGGCGATGCTCATTCCGAAGTCCTGCTTGATGCATTCGAACGTCGGACGCAAATCGCGCTTCTGAATCCACGCGCTGGTCGTACCCTGCGCATCGAGCCGTCCATGCAGCAACGGCGCGTGGGCCGAGTCGATTTCGCCCTCGACAGCCTGCAGCCAATTGCATTCCTGCACCCGCACGGAGATGTGCACCTGATCCGCGGGCACCAGATTCCATTCCAGATTCGGCAGCGGCGGAGGATTGGCGGCGTCCGGGCCCATGTAGGTCCAGAGCATCCCGTTTCGCTCCTGACAAGGATAGGCCTTGATCCTGGCGCGTTCCTTGATGCGGCTGCGCTCCGGCTCCGCAGGTGTGTCGGTCACAGCGCCGGTCACATCGAACTTCCAGCCGTGATAGACGCATCGCAATCCACAATCCTCGTTTCGTGCAAAGATCAGCGGAGCGCCGCGATGCGGGCACGCCTGGTCCACCAGACCGATCCGCCCTTCGGTATCCCTGAATGCGACCAGATCTTCGCCAAGCAGCCGGATACGTCTTGGCTGTCCATCCTTGACGAGATCGGCCGAGGGCAAAAACGGAATCCAGTAAAGGCGGAACATATCTCCAAGGGGGGTGCCCTTTCCGACCCTGACCAATCTTTCATTGTTTTCGTGCGAAAGCATGATCGTCCTCTTTCAGTTCCAGCGATGCACTCAGGAAATCTGTTCCGTCGTATTTTCTAACAGCGCTGCAATGCGCGCCGATAATCCGAGATCACGAACGATCCAAAGCGGGTCAGACGCGGCGAGAGGCTGTCGGGGAATGGGAGGCTCCTTGCCCGCTTCCACGAGGCTCACGATCATTTCGATCCTCCGCTGCTCAAGTTCTGTCAGAACTTCCTCGACGACTAAACCTTCCGCAATGCAGCCCCGCAATTCCGGATAGGCGAGCCGCACCAGCCACTCGCCCGTGTCGGTTTCGACGGCTTCGGCCTCCAGCAGGTAAGGAACCGACAAAAGCTCGCGTAAATCCACGCAATCCTCCCGGCAGGCCTATTGTCGGCCCGCCTGTATTTCTTACGTATACGTATTACATTGGCAATCGAACCGTTGCAAGCGCGAAACGCTGTCCGGTTTGCGAATTTAGCGCGGCTCCAGCCGCTTGCCTGCTGTCCGGGGTTGAGGGGCGGTAACCAAGCTGCTAACGGCTGTTGGCATGGCAATTCTCACCTCAGACAAACTCCAGCCCAGGTCGAAAGGCATGTCAGCCGACAAGGCAATGAAATCGGGTTCGGCCGCGGAAATCGCGCACCATTGGCAGCTCGAGGGCGGCATCGGGTTTCTGCTTCGGCTGCTCGAGGCCCGCTACGACGTGCTCTATCAAAATGTGACGCGTCAGAGCGAAATCACCCCGCGACAGTTCGGCGTATTGATCGCCTTGTATCAACAAGGCCCGCTCACGCCGTCGGTTCTCGCGGAACGCATCAGTTGCGACCGCAACACGCTCAGCGAAATGCTCAAGCGGATGGCAGCGCGCAAACTGATTTCGAAAAAGAACAACACGGAAGATCGCAGGTCGATCCAGGTTCAGATCGCGGCCAAGGGAGAGGCCGCGCTGTTGGATGTCATTCCCGCCACCGCCGAGCTGCAAAACCTCATGCTGGCGCCTTTACGCAAGGAAGACCGGGCGCATTTCCTCAAATGCCTGCTGGCGATCGCAAAGGCGCAACCGGCAGGCTCGCCTTCGGAAGACTGAAATCCCTCCGTGGTGTCCTTGGCACAGTCGGGATAGACCTAGACCCGCTTCTTGCCAAACGCGCCCGCTGCTGCAAAGCCGGCGATCACCTCGGCAGACAGGCCGAGGGCCTGTGAAAGCACCTCATCGCGGTGCGCGCCGACGCCGGGTATTTCGCGCCTCATGGAAGTCTGCGCGCCTGACATTTTCCAGGGCGCATTAACCCCGACGAACTCGCCCGCGGCATCCGCAATCGTCGCGAATGCGCCGCGCTGCAGCAGATGCGGGTCCGTCAATGCCGCGCCGGGATCACGGTAGACCGCGGATGGAACCCCGGCCCCGTCGAGCGCGGCGATGCATTCGCGCACCGTGTGGCGTTGGGTCCACTGTTCGATGACCTGCATCATCGCGGCCCAGTTCGCGCCCCGTGCCGGCACGGTATTGAAGCGGGGGTCATCGTTAAGTTCAGCCTGTCCGGTCACCTCGCAAAGGGCGGCGAAGTTTCGCGGCGTAATCGGCGCGATCAGGATGTCGCCATCCAGGGCCCGTACCGGACCGTAAGTCGGGCGCGATGCGCGGATCGGGAACTGCGCCTCCTGCAATTCGTACACAAGCAGGTTCAGCATGCAGTCCATCAAGGCAACGTCAATCCGCTGGCCCTGACCGGTTCGCCCCCGCTGCACCAGCGCCGTCTGGATCGCAGAGAAGCCGAAGATGCCACCGAGCACGTCCGCGACGAAGATAGCTCCAGTCGCCGGCCGATCCCGATCTCCGGCATATCGCATCAGCGAACGATCGAAGCCGCTCTCGGCGTGAACGATCATGGCATAGGCCGCCCGCTCCGCGGCAGGGCCGGTTTGCCCGTAGCCCGAGATTGAGCAATAGATCAGGCGAGGATTGATCTCGCGCAACGTCTCGTAGCCGAGGCCGAGGCGATCCATCACGCCCGGACGAAAATTCTCGACCAGGATGTCAGTTTCTGCGACCAGCTTGAGTACCAGCTTGATCGCATCGGCGCTTTTCAGGTCGAGCGCGAGGCTGCGCTTGCCTGCATTGAGCTGACCGAAATAGGCGCTGTTGCCATCGCGCAGTGGCGTGCGCAACCGCATGTCGTCGCCCTCCGGCGGCTCGATCTTGATCACGTCCGCGCCGACGTCGGCCAGCAGCCGAGCACAATAGGGACCGGCCAGCATGATCGAGAAATCGAGCACGCGAATGCCTTCGAGCGGCATTGTGGTGGTTCCCTCTGGCATCGATCGACTCCTATCTCGGCAGGCCAAGGCCCCGTTGCGCAATCAGACTGCGCTGAATTTCGTTGGTTCCGATGCTGATGACCCACATCAGGGAATGGCGGAGGTTTTGCTCAAATCGGCCATTGTCGAGGGCACCTGGCATCTGTTCGGACAGCGTGGCGCGCATCCCGAGGATGTCGAGCGCGGCTTCGCCGAAACGCTCCATCAGTTCGCCGGAAAACACCTTGCTGATCGCGCCGTATTCCGGCGGTGTAATCCCGTCGGCCGCGAGTTCCGCGCAATGCACCATCAACTGGCGACCGACCTCGATTTCACAGGCCAGCGTTGCCATTCTGTCCCGGACGATCGGATCGTCGCAGGATGACCCCACCCCGCTCCCCTGCGCCATCACACGTTTGCGCAACTGCTCGAAGGCGTGGGCGACCTTGAGCACGATGCCGCCGCCGACGAGGCCGCGCTCATAAGCGAGTGCTCCTGTCAGCACTTTCCATCCGCCGTTGACTTCGCCGACGATGTTTTCCAGAGGAATGCGGACATTGTCATAGAAGATATTGGCAAAGCTGCCGTCATACATCGTGGTCGCCGGCTGAATGGTAATGCCGGCCGCCTCCATCGGGACGATGAACATACTGATACCCGCGTGCGGCGGTTTTGCCTCTGGATCCGTCCGCGCCGCGAGGAACATGTATTTTCCCCACCAGGTCGTGGTCCAGATCTTCTGTCCATTGATGACCCAGCGATCGCCGTCCCGCACCGCGCGGGTGCGTAGCGCAGCCAGATCCGAACCCGCTTCAGGCTCGCTGTAACCCATGCCGTGCATGGCTTCGCCGCGCAGGATCTCCGGGAGGTATTTCTCCTGCTGCGTCGGGCTACCGAACATCATCAGCGCGTTGGCCTGGATCGCGGCACCAATCCGCGGCGCTTCGCCCCGCTCCATGGTTTCCATGAAGGCGATCTGCTCCAACGGACTACGCGCCTGTCCGCCAAATTCCTTTGGCCATCCCAATCCGATCCAGCCGGTCTTGCCGATATCGCGCGCAAACTCAGGATCGAACTCGCGCTTGGAGAACGGCCTCGCGTCGAAAGCCGCCTTGCGTTCCCCGGACCAGTTCTGGTCCAGCCAGGCTTGGGCCTGCTCGCGCAACGCGTTGGCTGCGGGACCAAGATCGTATTGCGGCAGACCGGTGCCGCCCCGGTCGAACAGGAACGAGGCAACGCGCCGCCGCGCTTCCGTCGTACCGCCGAGGGCAACCGTATCAAGATGTACACGCTTGAAGTGGCGGGATGCCTGATGTTCCTCGGCGTAGCCGATGGCCCCCAAAGTATGCTGCGTTTCGAGCGAAACCCGCCGCAGTGCATCGCACCCGAAAGCAACGGCGGTATTGACGAAATAACGCCAATCCTTGTCCTCGCGATCATGCAGATGCGCGGCATGATCGAGAGTCAGACGCACACCTTCGAGCGCGATCAGGCAGTTCGCGAGCTTGTGCTGGATCGCCTGAAACTTCCCGATCGGCTGCCCAAACTGCTTCCGCTCTTTCGCATAGTCGACCGTCAAGTCGAAAGCCGCTCGGGCCGCACCCTGCGCCCGCCCCACAAGGGCGAGCTTGCCTTCGAGCAGCCGATCGTCGAGCGCGGTGGATGCCAGATCGACATGGCTTGCCGGCGCTCCTTTCAGGCGAACCTCATAAAGACCCCAGGCGCCCATCGCCCGGGTTGCCTCCAACTCAACGCCAGGACCATCCAATGCAACGATGGCCAGGCAGGAATTCTCGATCCCAACCACGAGATGCGTGCAGCTCTCCGCGACTTCGACAAAGCGCAACAGGCCGCTGGCGCGTCCATCCGCGAGCTGAATTGCGCCCGCATTGGCATCGGGATCGAGCGCTCCGAACGAGAACGCCACGCGCGCCGTCCCCTCATGCAGTCTTTCGAGCAAATCAATCGCGGCTTCGGCCTGACAGCCCGAAAGTGCCAGATTGGCGAGTGCCGCCGACCACATCGGCGCCGGGCACGAGGCCCGGCCGAGTTCCGTCATGACCACCAGAATCTCGCGAAGCCCGCCTTCACCGAAATCGCAACCAAGCGCCGCGACACCCTGCCCGACAAGCCGTGTCCAGATCGCAGCAATTTCTTCCGCCGCCCCCGAAGGCGTCGCCGCGGCCTCCGGATTCCATTGCGCGGCAAGAAACCCCCGCAGGGAATCGCGGAGCATCGTCCTGACGTCGTCGCTCGGCAGCTCGGTCGGAACCATGGAAAGGACTAGGCCTTCCCGAATTTCGGCTTGCGCTTCTCCTTGAACGACAAGGTTGCCTCCTTGTGATCGGCGGTGGCGAACGTGACCTGCTCAAGCGCCATTGACGCTTCGAGCATCATGTTCACCCTGTCCTTCAGGATTTGATTGATCGACAGCTTTGTCCAGCGGATCGCCCAGGTCGGACCATTGGCAAGCTCCAGCGCGATCTCTCGCGCCTTCGCGAGCACCTCGGCGCGAGGCGCCACATGGTTGACAAGGCCGATCCTCTCGGCCTCCTTGCCGCTCAACAACGTACCGCGCATCAGGTATTCCTTGGCCTTGTTGATGCCGATGAGCAACGGCCAGATCACCGTGCCACCATCGCCGGCGACCAGGCCGACGCGCGAAACATGGGTATCGCCAATGCGCGCATCTTCCGCCATCACCGTAATGTCGCTCAATAGCGCGTGGGTGGCCGCAAGGCCGATCGCGTCACCATTGATCGCAGCGATGATCGGCTTGTCGAGTTCGAGCTGACGGGTGACGCCGCGGCGGCTAATCATCGGGTCATGTACTTCACCCTCCTCCAGAACATCGCCCCCGGGCCGCTCCGACATCGCCTTCACATCGCCGCCAACGCTGAAAAACTCCCCCGCGCCCGTCAGCACGACCACATTGACCGCGTGGTCGTCGGCAAGATCGTCCCATATTGATCGTAACTCGCGGATCAGCTTCTGGTTGATGGCGTTGCGCGCCTCCGGGCGGTTAAGGGTCACCGTCGCGACCTTTGCTTCAACCTCGACCTTCAGGCATTCGTATTTGGCATATCTCGTCATGTTTTCCTCCATACCGTTCGTCCTGAGTGATTATTTTGGCGAATTTGCCTCGAACAATTCAGCGCCGAGCACCCGGCTGCACTTCCGCCAGCGCGACATGAAGCGACATCGAGCCAGGATCCAGTTCGAGCATCCGCTGGACTGACTCCAGATGAATTCGCATCAACCGGGTTGCCGCCGCAACGTCTCGCGCACGCAACGCTGAAAGGAATTGCCTCCGCTTGTCCGTAAGCCGTGGCGTCGCGGCACCGCTGGAGGCAACCTTGGCATACACGAAACGCATGTGAATTTCGGTAACCGAGTTCGTGATCATGGCCATGACCTTGTTGCCGGTCGACTCGGCCAACAGCTTGTAGAACTCGCGAGAGCACTCGACCCGATCGAGCAATCGTCCTTCATGCGTCGCGAGATCAGTCCTCTCGATGTTGGCTTCCAACGCCTCGAAATCGCGCTGCCGCGCACTGACGCAGGCAAGCCGAACCACCAGATCGATGACATTGATCCGCGCCTCGGACAGCTCTCGCACGGAGATGCTCCCGAGGCTCAGCATATCCCGCATGACCTCATTCATGCGGCTGGTATCGCCTTCCCGGATAAAGGCGCCCCCCTTGACGCCCTTCAGCAGCCGCAGGATGCCTGCCATTTCCAGGCTGCGCAGCGCCTCGCGAAGGACATTTCGACTGACCCCGAGCTGCTGCGCGAGCTCGCGCTCGGGCGGCAGCTTGTCTCCCGGCTTGAGCACACCAAGCGCCAGCTGTTCGCGAATCCGCTCGCAGATTTCCTCAAAGGCCCGCCGCGTGCGGATTGGCCGAAATATCACGGGAGCCGCCGCACCAGTTACCCGGTGATCCGGAGCCCGGTTGCGTCGATGGAGCGGGGCCGATCGAGGGCGGCCTGTTGCGTTGGGTCTTGACTTGCCTGTCATGGGGCGTAATTATTAAATGGTTCACCCATTCAATGGAAGCCCCTTTTTTTGCTTCCTGGAAAAAAAGATCGAGGAATCGCCATGAGCTTCACTGAGGAGCAGAATGCTTTCCGGGACAGCATTCAAAAGATGGTGGCCAGGCACGTGGCGCCGATCGCCGCCGAGATCGACGCGACCGACCGGTTCCCGACCGAACTCGTCAAGCTGTTTGGCGAAATGGGCCTGATGCAGCTGTGGGTGCCCGAGCAATATGGCGGCCCGAACGGCAATCTGACGATGGTCTGCATCGCGCGCGAGGAAATATCGAAGGTCTCGCCCGCCTGCGCCTCGATCGCCGGCCTCAACTCGATGTTCATCATGCCGCTGCTGCACTTCGGCTCCGAGGAGCAGCGGCAGAAATATCTGCCCATCATCGCCGGCGGCGGCGTCGTCACCGCGATTGCGATTTCCGAGCCGCAGGCGGGTTCTGACGTGACCGCCATCAACACCCGAGCCAAAAAAGACGGCGATTGCTACATCCTCAACGGCCGCAAGCAGTGGTGCAGCTACGGCGTCGCGGCCGACTACATCATCGTTATGGCGCGGACCGGCGACGGCCCGGGTGCAGACGGCATCAGCGCGTTCGTGGTTGAGCCAAAGAAGATGGCTGGCGTCACGTTCGGACGCCATGAGCGAAAAATGGGATTTCGGGGCGCACCGAATACGCCGATCTTCTTCGACAACGTCCGGGTCCCCGCGGAAAACCTTGTCGGGGAAGAAGGCAAGGGCTTCCGGGCCTCAATGCGCGCGCTCGATCTCAACCGGCCGACCATCGGTGCTCAATCCGTCGGATTGGCGCAGGGTGCGCTCGACGTCTGCATCGCCTACGCGAAAGAGCGCAAGCAGTTCAAGAAGGCCATCGCGGAGTTCCAGGGCATCCAGTTCATGCTGGCGGACATGGCAATCCAGATCGAGGCGGCCCGCGCCCTCGTCTACGAATGCGCGCGCGCCGGCGATGCCGGGGACTGGAAGCGCCTTAATTTGCTCGCCAGCATGGCCAAGTGCTTTGGCAGCGACATGGCGATGAAGGTGACGACCGACGCCGTTCAGATCTTCGGCGGCTATGGCTACACCATGGATTACCCGGTCGAACGCATGATGCGTGATGCCAAACTCACGCAGATTTTCGAGGGGACCAACCAGATCCAACGCGTGGTCATCGCGCGCGAGTTGCTACGGTAAAAAGAACATAGAACTACCAGGGAGGACATAAATTGAGACGCATCAATTCGATCTGGGGCGCGTTCGCGATCTCGGCGCTGCTGGCAACTTCATCGGCATGGGCACAAAAGGCTTATGGCCCTGGTGTCACCGACACGGAGATCAGTCTCGGACAGTCGACGCCGCTCAGCGGTCCGGCATCTGCGTTCGGCGCTGGCGCCGGGCGCGCCGTCATCGGCTATTTCGAGATGCTGAACCAACAGGGCGGAATCAACGGGCGCAAGATCAAGTTCACGCAATTGGACAATGCCTACAGCGCGCCCAAGGCTGTCGAGCAGTCACGGAAGCTTGTCGAGGATGTGGGCGTACTTGCCGAGATTGGCACGATCGGCACGGCGCCGAATGTCGCCATCCAGAAATATCTGAACGGCAAGCAGGTGCCGCAGCTGTTCATCACGGCGGGAGGACGACGCTTTAACGATCCGAAGACTTTTCCCTGGACCGTGCCGCTCTATCCTGATTTCGAAACGGAAGGCCACGTCGTTGCAAAGTACATCCTGAAGACGAAGCCGGACGCCAAGATCGGCGTGCTCTACCAGAACGATGACTTTGGAAAGGATTATCTCAAAGGTCTGCGCGCAGGGCTGGGAACGAAGGCCTCACAGATCATTGCCGAAGTGTCCTATGAGATCTCCGATCCAACAATCGACTCGCAGATTGTTCAGCTCAAATCAGCAGGGGTCGACACGTTGGTCGAGCAGTCCTCCGCGAAGGCTACGGCTCAATCGATCCGCAAGGTTCACGAGCTGGGCTGGACCCCTCTTCACGTCATCGGCGGCTCGGCGGCATCGGTCGAAACCGTGCTGAAGCCCGCGGGTCTCGATGCGTCAAAAGGATTGGTCACGACACAATTTCTCAAACAGCCCGGTGACCCCGCCTGGAGCAATGACGAGGAAGTAAAGGAATACAAGGCGTTTCTTGCGAAGTACGCGCCCTCAGCCAATCCGGACGACTATTCCGTTCTGGTAGCCTATATGAACGTCCACGCGGTCGCTCTCGTCCTGACACGTTGTGGCGACCAGCTCACACGGGAGGCTCTTATCCACCAGGCGACCTCGCTGCACGGCGAACGCCTCCCCATGATGCTTCCAGGGGTATCGATAAGTACAAGGCCTGACGACTACACGCCGTTCAAGACGCTGCGGATCGCTACATTTGACGGAGCGAGTTGGACGCTGTCGGACGACGTCATGTCGGCCGAATGAAGCCTTGAATTATCTCAGGCGGCCGACAATTGGTCACATCCGTCGATTCGATCGATCAAACGCGTGATCGACGGGATGCCGATCGGGAAGGCTGTCAAACCTGCTCTGCAGATGCACTAATCGTCGATAGAGAATGTCAGGGAGAAAAATGATGCAGGATTCCCAGGTCGATGAAGCGATCGCCAGCCACAAGACCTACGGCAGCCTTGAGCAACAGCACGCGCTGTTTTCGATGCTGCGCCGCGAAGATCCAGTGCATTGGACCGAGCCGAACGGCTATCGCCCGTTCTGGACTGTTTCGAAGCACAAGGACGTCATGGAGATCGAGAAGCAGAACGACAAGTTCATCAACGCGCCGCGCACCAAGCTGCTCTCGATCGAATTCGAATCCAAGGTACGGGAAGCGATGGGCGGGCGCCCCATGCTGGTGCGCGCCATCAACCAAATGGATAATCCCGACCACTCCAAGTACAAGAAGCTCACCCATGCATGGTTTCAACCCAAGCAAGTGCGCCTGCTCGAGGAAAGCATCAGCAAGCTCGCCCGTGAAAGCATCGACCATATGCTCGCGCTGGGCGGAGCATGCGATTTCTACAATGATGTCGTGGTCCGGTATCCGCTGAAGGTTATCATGCTGATCCTCGGTATCCCGGACGAACACGGTCAGCATCTGCTCGACATCACGCGGGCCTATTTCGGAGGCGGCGACCCCGAGATGCAGCGCGGCAATGATTTGATCGGCGCGACCCAGGCCTACATGGATTTCTTTCGTGGCATTGCAAGGGAGCGGCGCAGCCACCCGACAGATGATGTGGCGACGTTGATCGCCACGGCCGAGGTCGACGGAAACCTGATCGGTGAATTCGAGGCCTCATCTTACTTTGTCGCGCTGGCAAGCGCCGGCCACGACACCACCAGCGCGACCCTGGCCGGGGGCTTGCTTGCCCTGATTCAGAATCCGGACGAAATGCACAAACTAAAGACAAACCCGGATCTGATTCCGCTCGCGGTCGATGAGATGGTCCGCTGGGTTTCGCCGGTCAAGCATTTCTTCAGGACGTCGACCGAAACCTACACGCTCCGTGGCAAGACCATTCGGCCGGGCGATCATCTCATGATGACGTATCCGTCGGCAAACCGGGACGAAGATGCGTTCGAGCGGCCGTTCTCTTTCATTGCCGATCGGAATCCAAACCGCCATGTCGGCTTCGGCTTCGGTATCCATGCCTGCATCGGAATGTACCTCGCCAAGATCGAGATGGTGATTTTCTTTCGCGAACTGCTGGCCCGGGTCAACTCGATCGCGCTCGCCGGCGAACCTGCCTGGATCGAGACGTCCTTTTTGGGAGGCCTGAAGCGATTGCCGATCAGCTTCAAGGCGGCTGAGGCGGTCGCGGCATAAGAGCGGGAGGCTACCGGATGGCCCTGACCGGCTTGATCTTTTTTGCCGCCTTGCGCCGCTGATGGATGGCATCGCCACCGGCTGATCGCAGCGCCTTCATTTCTCGGCAATGGTCAGGCTGGCAGATAGCGACGTTTATTGCGATCCCGGATTTCCGAGAAGATCGAGCCATCGCGGAAGACATCGGCTGTCGAGATCATAGCTCTCGACAATCGTCCTCCGCGCAGCTTCACGCATCGCGGTGTAATCGGCAGGATGCGCGAGAACGTCAATGACTCGATGAGCTAGCGCCTCCGCCGCGAAAAAATCAACGAGAACGCCGTTGACGCCGTCCTGCACCACCTCGACCACCGGCGCGGTGCTCGATGCGATCAACGGCGCGCCAGCGCTCATGGCTTGCAGCATCGACCACGACAGCACGAACGGATAGGTGAGATAAATATGCGCCGCCGAAACCTGCATCAGCGACACGAAGTCCGAGAACGGAATCCTGTCGACGAAATGCACGCGCTCAAGCGGGAGCCGGCCGTGGACCTCCGAAAGGAAAATCTCCTTCCAGCTTTGCCCCTGCGGCGCCGCGGCGCCATACGAAACCGAATCGCCGCCGACGATCACGGCATGCGCACCCGGACGCTCTGCCAGGATCGCCGGCAACGCGCGCATGAAGATGTGATAGCCGCGGTACGGCTCGAGATTACGGTTGACGAAAGTGAGGACTTCGTCACCTGCCTTGAACGCAAGATCCGTTCCGGCAACACGAAACGTCGCCGCCGGATTTGGCCTGACAAGATTTGTGTCGATACCTTCGTGGATGACGTTGAGCTTGGATAGCAGGTAGGTCGGAAAGCGGCTCGCCTGCCAGCGGGTTGGCACCACGGCGAAGTCGGCATCATTCATCGCCGCCAGGATGGCCGCGTTCTTCGCGCGCAGTTCAAACCGGCGCTCTACCCCGCTATCGGAAAATTCGGGATCGAACCCGACATCGGCGCCCGTCGCCGAATAGAAAAATTCGGCATGGACGGCCAGCGTTGCATCGGGAAAGACATCTTTAGCAAATAACGTTTCGCCCCAGCCGAGATGTCCAACGATGAGCTTTGGGTTAAATCCGCGGTCGCGCAGCGCCATCATCGCCTTCGCGGCCATGCGGCCCTGCGAGGCGCGTAGCGCGAAATTCGCGGCGATCTGGTTTGGCGTCCCTGCCCGCTTCGATTCCCAACCGTAGCGCGCACCCGGCAGAAAGTCTTTTTGCTCGTTGGCCTTGTGTGAAATAGCCGCCACGCGCAAGCCGGGTCTTGCGTTCAGCGCACGGGCAACATGCACGAATTGCGCCGGAAAGTTCTGGTGAACAAATAAAATATCCATGAGGGAGCATTGTAAGGTGGCGGATACCACCTGCCGGGGGCGGCTATTTTGGGCAATGGCGACGGCCGATATCCATCAGTTACCGTTCATGACGACCCAGTCAACCGCTCCCTCGTCCGCAAACATCGCGCTCGGCAGATCGGCGGGGTCTGCATCCGGCGTGACGGGTTCGAAACGATCCGCCAGCAGATCGAACGTCGAAAGAACGAAAGGCTTGCGGTTGCCTTTCGATTTTCGGGCCTGCTGGTCGCCCTTTGCGGTCAGGAAGGCCGGCAATACGATGCCACCAACAAGCGCCTGCACAAGCAGTTCCGGCGCGGCGTGATGCGCCACACGGGGCTTGGCAGCGGCTTGCAGGGCCGAATTGATGTTGGCGGTCGCTTCGATCGAATTTGAGTTCATCCCATTCCAGCCGGCCGCCGTCAAAGTTGGGAGATAAATGGCGGAGCCGTTGCCGACCATAGCGGTGTCGGCGAGCTGGAGGTCGGCCGTGACGCCGTCGCCTTGATTGTCGATGTCGCTGTCGTCCCCATCCGACCCAGTCATCGCGGACAATTTGATCGTGGGCGGCCCCCCGCTGGGAGAGTACGTAACCGTTGCGACCACGGACCCGCCGGTATTGTAATAGGTCTTGAGACCGAGAAAACCGGTCGAGGTGTATGAGAGGGTGTAGGACGCATACGCCACGCCGTCGAACGTGCCCGGCACGCCGGTATAGGCGACCTGATAGGAGCCGTCCGCATTATAGGCCCACGCTGCGCTGAGCCCGTTGCTGAACGACGCGCTTGTCGGCTTGCCGTTGGCACCATACTGGACCGTGTAGGACGTGTACGGGGCGCTGGTCACCGCGGCGTAGGTGATGTGATAGCTGCCGTCCGGATTGTAGGCCCAGGTCGCGCTCTGGCCGTTGCTGTAAGTCGCGCTCGTGGCCCTGCCGTTCGCGCTGTATTGCACCGTATAGGAGGTGTAGGCCGCGCCGGTCACGCCGGCGAAGACGATCTGGAAGGACCCGTCTGAATTGTAGGTCCAGGTTTCGGTCATCCCGTTGCTATAGGTGGCGCTGGTCGGCTTGCCGTTAGTCCCATATTGCACCGTGTAGGACGTGTAGGCGGCGCGGGCGACGCCGCTATAGGCAATCTGGTAACTGCCATCGACATTATAGGTCCAGACCGCGCTCAGCCCGTTGCTGTAGCTCGCGCTCGTCGCCCTCCCGTTAACGCCGTATTGCACCGTGTACGACGTATAACCGGCTCCAACCACACCGCTGTAAGCAATCTGATAACTGCCGTCGGAATTGTAGGTCCAGACTGCGTTCTCGCCATTGCCATAGCTCGCGCTCGTCGGTTTGCCGTTAGCACCGTATTGTATCGTGTAGGACGTATACCCGGCTCCGACCACACCGCTGTAAGCGATCTGGTAACTGCCGTTGGAATTGTAGGTCCAGACGGCGCTCTCGCCATTGCTGTAGCTCGCGCTCGTCGGCTTACCGTTAGCATCGTATTGTATCGTGTAGGACGTGTACCCCGCCCCGACCACGCCGCTATAGGCAATCTGGTAGCTGCCGTTGGAATTGTAGGTCCAGACTGCGCTCTGCCCGTTACCGTAGATGGCGCTCGTCGGCTTGCCGTTGACGCCATATTGTATCGTGTAGGACGTGTACCCGGCCCCAACCACGCCGCTGTAGACGATCTGGTAGCTGCCGTTTGAATTGTAGATCCAGACAGCGCTCTCTCCATTGCCGTAGCTCGCGCTCGTCGGCTTACCGTTAGCACCGTATTGTTTCGTGTAGGACGTGTACCCCGCCCCGACCACGCCGCTATAGGCGATCTGGTAACTGCCGTCGGAATTGTAGGTCCAGAGCGCGCTCTGGCCGTTGCCGTAGGCGGCGCTGGTGGCCTTGCCATTTGCGCCGTATTGCACCGCGTAGGAGGTGTAACCCACGCCGGTCAGCCCGGTGTAGGAAATCTGATAAGTGCCGTCGGAATTATACGTCCAGGCCTCGTTCATCCCGTTGTTGTAAGCCGCACTGGTCGGCTTGCCGCTGGCGTTATATTGCACCGTGTAGCCGGTATAAGCCGCGCCGGTCACACCGCTGTAGGCAATCTGGTAGCTGCCGTCCGCATTGTAGGTCCAGGCCGCGCTGAGACCGTTGCTGTAGGTCGCGCTCTCCACTTTCCCGTTGCTGCCGTATTGAACGGTATAGGAAGTATAGGCCGCGCCGGTCACGCCGCTATACGCGATCTGGTAGGTGCCGTCCGGATTATAGGCCCAAAGCGCGCTTATCCCATTGCTGTAGGTCGCGCTCTCCGCTTTGCCGTTGGTGCCATATTGAACGATATAGGAAGTGTACGCTGCGCCGGTCACATTGGTGAAGGCGATCTGGTAGGAGCCATCCGGATTGACGGTCTTCTGCTGCTTGACGATGCCGCCGATCGTAATGGTGTCGTTGCCGTTGGGTGCGAAGACTTCCGAGGCCAGCACATTGCCGCTTGTGTTGTAGAAGGTCTCGAGATCGCGGAATTTCGCGGTAGTATAGGCGTTGTCATAGGATGCGTAAGCGACGCCGCCGAATGTGCCGCCGACAAAGGTACGAATGTCGTAACTTCCGTCGGCCTCATCAGTCTCGGTCGAGAACAGGACACCGCTCTTGAAGGTGTTCTTGATCACCGCCCCATCTGCGGTCGTGACGTTGATCGTCGCGGTCGCAGCCGCTGAAATATTTGAGCCGCCGCCGGAATCGTCGCCGTTGTCTTGCACCTTGAATGTGAACGTCGTGTAGGGCTTGGCCGTCGCTTGCGCCGCGGCAAGGAAACTGAGCTTGCCGGCCGCGATGTCGCTCGCAAGAACGACTTGCCCGACGGTCACGGGCTGTCCATTCAGGCTCAGCGTGCCGGCGCCCGGAAGCGAAACGATGACCACCGCCTGCAAGGCGTTCGGCGGCGTATCGTTCGGATCGGCGAACGGGAAATCCTTGAGCGCGAAAACGTAAGGCGTGTTCTCGATCGCGCCGATCGTCACGTTGCTTGTAGTTGGCGGATGATCGGCTCTTTGCGCCACATTGATTGTCGCCGTGGCCGAGCCCGACGTATCCAGGCCGCCGTTCGCCGTGCCGCCATTGTCCTGAACCGCGAATGTGAAGCTCGTCGAGCCAAAGCTGTTGGCCGTCGGCGCGAAGACGACCTTGCCTTGCGCGATATCGGCCGCGAGTACCGCCTGCCCAGCCACGACCGCCACACTATTATCGGTGATCGTGCCCGCGCCGGGCAGCGTCTCGAAGATCACGGTCTTCAGGGTATTCGCGGGCAGATCATTTGGATCGGCGAACGGGAAATCCGAGACATTGAACGTGTAGCTCTGGTTTTCGCTGGCGGCGATCGCCGCCGGACCGGTGGTCGGCGCATGATTGATCGTGGCAACGGCGATTGAAACGGTCGCCGGCGCGCTGGTCAGCGCGTTGCCCGACGTGCCGGCCGGCGATCCGGTATCGGTCCAGGTATAGGCAAAGGAATCGGCGCCCTGATAGCCCTTGGTCGCGACGTAGCTCACCGTGTCCTGGCCGGTGACGGTGAGAACGCCATGCGTGGGCTGTGAGGTGATGGCCAGAATCAACTGATTGGCCGGCGTTTGCAGATCCGAACCGGCGAGCGTGATCGTCACCGGCGTTCCGGCGATCGCGTTGGCGCTTTCTTCCGACGCCACCGGGGGGGTGTTTGCCGGCGTCACATTGATAGACAACGTCGCCGCCGTTTGCGCCAGCTTGCTGTCGGTCGCGCTGAACTTGATCGTGTCGGAGCCGACATAGCCGTAGTTCGGAATATAGGTGAACGCACCGGTCGTCGCGTTGAAATTATTGATCTGACCGTGCAACGGAGCGTTGACGATCGCGAACGTGATCGGATTGCCCTCGGGATCCGCAGCCTGCAGTGTCACCGGAAGCGACTCATCATCCGGCGTTGTCGCGTTCGTATTGGCGAAGACCGGCGGCAGATCGGCCGACCGATTGATGGTGAACGTGCTGACAAACGCGCTGCCGGGGGTACCACTGCCGGCGCCGTCAAGCGCGTTGCCGGAACTGTCCAGCAGCCCGGCGGAGCCGTTGACCGTCAGACGGTAACTGCCGTCCGGCAGCGCGCCGTTGATCAGCAACAGCGTTACGGTCTGGGATGTCGCCGAATAAGCCGGCGTGGCGGAGATGGTGATATCGTCGGCGGTGCCGAAGATGCCATCCGGCCCGGCGGCGATCAATTGATAGTTCGCGGCGCTGGTCGCGCTGATGGCATCGAGCGTTTCATTGAAATCAAGCGTGACCGCGGTAAATACCGCGTCGGTCGTCGTGCCGTTCGCGGGCAAATTGACCGTGCCGGTAATCTCGGGCAGCGAGTGGTTGCTCGACGAGCCCTGGAATTCGATCGCGCCGATGTCGTAATACGTCAAGCCTTCAACTGCGTTCGGCGTCAGGGCGATCGAATTGCTGTCCGACAGATTGGTCTGGCCGCTGATCGAAGCCAGTGTATAGCTGCCCGCGACACCTGCCGAAACACCGATCACCGCGGCAATGCCATTGAGGTTGGAGCCATACTCGAACAGGATGCTGCCGTCGGATCCCAGACGGACCGCAAAGGTAGCTGGCGGTGTTTGCGAGTCGCCGCTGACCGGAGTTGCCACATAGTGCAGCGTCACGTAACCGCTCACCGATGTATCGGCGTAGATGGCATCGGTTCCAAAGCGCGTGTTGATCGCCGACCAGAACGGCGCAATCATCGGAACCGATTGCAGATTGGCCAGCGACGGCGTGCCCGCCAGCGTGCTGTTCTGAGCCGCCGTTTGCGAGAAGAAGATCGCGCCGGTCGGGCTGATATAGATCGTCGAATAGCCGAGGCCGTAGAAATTGAACTTGAACGGCAAGGTGTAGGCGGCGTAATTGCCGGCATAGCCTTCGCTGCCCGAGAGCACCGTTCCGGTCGGAATGGTCGTCGCCGTCACCACCGTCGGATCGTACACCGGCTGCCCGATGCCAACATTCGCCGTCGCGGGATCGTCGTGGCGGGATTGACCGAGGAAGTCCGTTGCCAGCTGCAGGAACGCATCCGAGGCATCGATCGCCGGCGAGTTCTTGCCGGGGGTGAAATTGTCGTCCTGTCCGCCGCCGAGCGCGGTGTCAGGCCCGCCAAGCACGTTGTCGGCACCGGCGATGTCGATAAAATCCGGGTTTCCTTCACGGCTGCCTGCGTCTAGCAACGGCTGCGCGGCCTGCCAGGCTGAAAGCGTCGCATAGGTCGTGCCGCCATAGGATACGAGATTGGCCGCGCCGTTAGTGCCGCGATAATAGAGATTGTACAGCGCGGCAAAGCCGGTCTCGCTGCTCGCGGCGATCGACAGGATCGTGCCCTCGTCGCCCCAGATGATATTGTCGGCGATGGTCGTGTTGCTCGTCGATCCGGTCAGCGCGATCGAGGTTCCGACCGACTGCCAGATCGTGTTGCCGACGATGGCGTTGCCGGGACCACTGCCGCCACCCGATATCGCAATCGCGCCGTTGCTGTTGCTGTAGATCAGGTTGTTTTCGATCAGGAAATAGCTGGAGAACAACGACCCGATAATGCCGGTGCCGTTGGAATAGATGCGGTTGCCCTCGACAATGCCGCCGTTTCCGCTGATCACGACGCCGGCGTTGCTGTTGACGAAGATCCGGTTCTGGGTTGCCGTGACGGTGAGGTCGTTGACCTGCATGCCGATGTAGTTCTGGTAGATCGTATTGCCGATAGCGATCGCACCGTTGCCAAGCCAGAGCCCGATATCGTTGTTCGCGGCCTGGCCGTAGATATTGTTGCTGGTGACGTTGATGGTGCCCTGGGCAAAGAGGCCGTAATTGCTGGTGCTCGAATTGCCGTTGTTGAAGATGTTGTTGCCGGTGATGTTCAGCGCGACGGTATTTGAGCCGAACAGGTTCTGCGCCTCAATGCCATAAGCCCCGTTGTCGTGAATGCTGTTGCCCTGGATCAGGCCGGCGACTTCCGCATCGTAGATGCCGATATACTGACCGAAGATCTGGTTGTTGATGACGGTCGCGCTGGCCTGGGGAGAAGTGCTGGCGAGATAGACACCGTCATCTCGGCTGCCGTTGACCGAGCCGAAGATCTGCGACGCGTTGAGGGTAAAGCCGTTGTTGCCCTGGTCGACATAGACGCCGTAGTTCTGATTGTTTTCGAGCACATCATTGGTCAGCGTGACGTTGTTGCTGCCAACCCGGAAGTCGAACAGCACGCCGGTGCCGGCTCCGGTCATGGTCAGGTCAGCGATGGTGACGTCCTGGGCTCCGGCGAACTGGAACACATTGCCGTTGATGTTTTCGCGATTGAGGGTCGCGACGTGAGCGGTCGGACCCTGGAAGGTGACCTGCTGGTTCGCGGCCAACCCGTTGCCTGAATCCGCCGGGCCAAGGATCGCGTCGGTCAGCATCTGATAGGAGCCGGTATCGACATAAACGATGTCGCCGGGCCCCAGCGTATAGTTGCGCAACAGCGCGGTGAGGCTCGCCATCGGCGCATTCGGCGTCTTGCCGGAATTGAGGTCGTTGCCGACCGCCGTGGTGTATTCGTCGCCGACCGTGGAGTTGTCGTTGATGTAGAACGCGTTGCCGGCATTGGTGACCAGGAACGGCTGCCGCGACAGAGCGCTGACGCCGTCGACGGTCACGCGTACCAGCGCGGTGTTTCCGGCCGTGATAAAGTTCGGCGTCCAGGCCACCGCGCCGTTGCCGTGAGCATCGATCGGCGCGGCATTCGCCACCAGCACCCAGGTCGAACCGTTGTCGGGCGACACTTCGACCTTCGCCGTTTGCGACGCCGCCGACGCGGTTTGCTTGTCGATTTCGTAGCCGGCCAGCGCGGCGGGTGCGTTCGGGGTCAGGCTGTCGAGTTCGATGGTGATCCCGCTACCACCGGAGGCGGTGACGGTAAAGCTTGCATCCACCGCCTTGTTGATCTGGTTTCCGGCCGTTTTGTAGATATCGAAATTGGTCGCGACCGTGGTGCCGTTGATCTTGATATTGAAGACGCGGCCGCCAACGCCGACATTGAAATACTCGGCGAAGTTCAACGTCACGACATAAGTGCCGTCGCCGACGGTCGCCTTGGTCACGAAGCTTGGACTGTTGGTGGTGTAGATCTCGTCTGCGTAGACCGCCGCGGGCGTTCCGCTGGAGACGCCCGACACGTCGATCGCGGCACCCGTGCCCGTGGTGCTGTAACCGGACGGCGCAGGGCCGGTGATGAAATTGGTCTCGAGCTGCGTTCCAGCGATGGCGGGCCCGCCGAGATTAACGCGGCTAACCGCCGCAAGCCCGGTGACGTCGTTGGTCGCGAAAGTGATGGTCGTGGGCTGGCCGATCTGCAGCTTGTTGAGACCATTCGGCGAGATGACCTGGACGGCCAGCGCCACGTTTTGCGTAGCGTTGGCGGTATTGCCCTCGAAGCCAAGATTGACCCGGCCACCATTGTTGCCGGGTTCCAGGATGTAGGGCGTCGTTGGATCGCCAGCGTCGATGCCCGGCGAGGTCGGCAGCAGATAGTAGTTGGCCGCCGACGGATTGGTGAACTGCGGATCGCCGGAAAGGCTTGCGGTATCGAAGCCCGTGCCAAACATCCAGGCATCGAGATCCGGAACCGTGAGACCCGCCCACAGCGCCATGCTCGCCCCGCCGAGCAGGTCGAACATGTTGTAATTGGACGAGAAGCTCGACTGGTCGTTCGCCGGAATCGTGAAGACCGTACCGCCAGTCATCCGGAAGACGTTGTTCTCGACCGAAAGCGCCTGATTGGCCGAATTCTGGATCGCGGTGCCGCCGATCTGGACGAACGTGTTGTTCAGGACGGCAAGCGATCCCACGTTACGGATGCCGATCGTGGTGTTGTTGAGGAACAGGTTGTTGGAGATGATGGACTGATTAGACTGCGAGTAGAGGCCGGTGTTGTTGCCGGAAATCGTATTGCCCTGGACAGTCTCGAAACTGCCATCGACTTCGATGCCCTCGTTCGAATTCCCGGTAACCGTATTGCCAATCGCGGTCGCGTTACCGGAAAGCTCAAGGCCGATGACATCGTTGGTCACAGTGTTGGACTGAACCGCGATCGCCCCCGAAGCCAAGATTCCGACGGCCTGCGATCCCGTTACCGTGTTGTTAGTGATGGAGGCGATTCCGAAACTGGGCACGAACAGCGAAACGTAGATACCAACGTTAGCCGAGCCCGTGATGGTATTGGAATCGATCGACAGGGCGTTAACGATCTGGCCGGAATAATTGATATTCACGCCCTCGTAATTCGCTGTGAACGTGTCGTGGCTGATCGTGAGCGAGAGCGAACCCGTGGCGTTGACGCCGTAACGTGTCTTCGAGAAGGTGTCGTTGCTGATGACCGCATTGACCGAACTGTCGACGTCGATGCCGTCGTAGATCTGCGCGGTCAGGGGATCGTGGATATTCGACCCCGTGAGCGAGAAATTCGCGGCACCGGCGCCGACGTTGAGCCCGTCATTGGAGAAGCCGGAAATGTCGAGCCCTTGCAGCGAGACGTCGGTGCTGCCGGTGTTGGGCATGATCGTAACGCCGGTGCCGCCGCCGACCAGGGCCATGTTCTCGAGCGTAACGTCGTGGGCGCCGTTGAAGGTGAAGATCGACGTCGACGACGCCGTGGTACCGGCGTTGAAGATCGTCGACGGTCCGGCGCCGATGATCTGGATCGGGTTTCCGGCCGCACCGGAATCCGAAGCGCCCAGCGTGATGCTGCTTGGCAAGGTATAGGTGCCGGCGCCGACATGGACCGTGTCGCCGGGCTGCAGCTTGTAGACATTGAGCAACGCCGCCAGACTGGCCATCGCCGAGGCCTGCGACTTGCCATCATTCGAATCGCTGCCGGTCGCGTTGATATAGAAATTATTGCCGGCGGGTGCCGCGACGAATGACCCCAGCGATGTGTCGGAAATGGTCTGCGCGCCGTCAGTCGCAACAATCCGCAGCAGCCCCGCGGCGGTCGCTGCGGTCGGCGTGAAGGTGAACGAGCCGGCTCCGAACGAATCGAATGTCAAGCCGGTAGCGATCGTGTTCCAGGTCACTCCATTGTCGTAGGACGCTTGAGCGTTGGCGGTCCAGGTCGTCGGAGACGCTTTGATCCGCGAAATCTGAATGCCGGAAACGATGGGATAACCGGTGACGCCGTGGAAGTTGAGCCCGATCCCCAGGCCGCCGCTTGCTGTGACATTGAAAGTGAGTTCGGTCGCCTTGTCGGCGCCGCCGGCCGCCTTATAGACATCGAAATTCGTCGCCTGGTTGACACCATTGGCGGTGACATTGAACAGGCGCTGTCCGACACCGGATGAGCCCGGATCGACAAAGATGAGCGAGACCTGGTAAGTCCCGTCAGTAACTGGAACGGCATAGTTGCCGGTCGCGCTGTTCGCATTGTTGCCATACAAGATCGAATAGTCTTGCAGCACCGCCTGCGGGATGTCATAGCCGTTGGCATTCACCGGCGCTGTGATGCCGGTTTGACTGCCGCCCAGGGTGGCAAACTCATTTGCCTGCCACGCATTCCAGCTTTCCATCCCTTGCGCGGCGCCGCCGCCAGTATTGATGAAGATGACGGGATCGAGGCTGGTCAGGCCCGCCGAGCGATACGAAACCGTCGCCGACTGTCCGACCTGGTAGCGTTGCCCTCCAGTCGTGCCGAGGAGCTGCACGAGCTGCGCCGGGCCCGAATTGGCGAGCGCGGTGCCGCCGAGCGCACCGATATCGATACGATCGCCGTTGCCGGTTCCACTGCCGACGGGCTCGAAGAGGAATTGCAGCGCGGGGTCGCCGCGATTGAGCGCCGGCGAGCCGGCAGTCAGGACATAATTGTTGTTGGCGGCATCGACAAAGCCCGGAATCGCACCGACGCTGTTCAAATCCTGCGCGACTTCCGTCTTCCAGTTGACCAGCGTGGCGACGGTCTGGCCGCTCCAGGTCGCGAAGGTCGAGCCTGCCTCGAGATCGAAGAGGTTGTAGTCGCTGCTAAAGCCGACCTGGGCCGCAGCAGGCCCAACGATGCCGATCGCATTGGTGAGCGAAACGATGTTGTCTCGGAAATTGCTATAGTTCGAGCTGCCGTTGAGCAGGCTCAACGCCACCCCCGACGTCTGCACGATGGTGTTGTTGAAGACGGTATGGTTCGACGACAGCGAATACTGCCCGATCTGAATGCCGGTGGCATTGCCGTAGAGCGTGTTGTTCTCGATGAAGTTATTCGAGCCGTCGTCGACGATGCCGAGCGTATTATTGTAGACGGTATTGCCTAGTGCCGAGCCGGCGGAATCGACGAGGATCCCGATCCTGCTGCCATGGACCTGGTTGCCCTGCGCAATGCCGATCGAGACCACGGTGATGCCGATATCGCTGTTGTAAACGATATTGTCGAGAGCCTCGGCCGTCGCATTGCTGACGTAGATCGCCGAGCCCGAGGAATTTCCAGCAATCTCGCCGAAGACCGTGTTGCCCTCCACGATCATCGTGCCGCCGCTGTTGGGTCCGGAAATCCCTATGCCGGTCGTACCCAGGCTGGAATCGATCGTGCTGTTTTCGACGATGCCGGATGCGTTGTTGACGCTGATGCTGTAGTAGTTCGACCCGCTCATCGAGACATTGTTTACGAGCAGGTTCGTCGCGGTGTTTACATAGAGCAGCGTCGGTGCGTAGCCGGGCCCGGTGAAGGTATCGTTGCTGACGGTCGCGTTGTTCGCGGACGTAAGATAAACGCCATATTGGAAGCCGCCGGCCGCCGAGGTCTGGATCGTGTCGTTGGCAATCAGCGCGCCCGACGCGCCGTTGACTTCGATGCCATAATTTGCCGTGTGGTTCGAAATCGTCGAACCGGTCACCGTGAAATTGTTGTCGCCGACGCCGTCGTAAATGTTGATGCCGTTGGCCGTGATCACGGAATTCGTGATGGTGATCCCGGTGCCGTTGGTATTGTCGTCGATGGAAACGCCGATCGCGCCGCCCTTGATGGTCAGGTTGGCCAGCGTGACGTTCTTCGCACCTTGGAACTCGAAATCGTAGAATCCGCTCGCCGTCGATTGACGATTGAACGTCGCCGTCAAGCCGGCCTGCCTTGGCCCCTGGATGGTGATAACCTGCGACGCCAGACTTCCGGTTCCGGAATCGGCTGTTGGAATGACGATGTTCTGGGTCAGATTGTAGGTGCCGGCGTCGACATAAACGATATCGCCGGCGCCGAGCGTGTATTTGGCGAGCAAGGCGCCAAGTGTCGCCATCGCCGTGCCGGCGGATTGTCCGTCATTGGAGTCGCTGCCTGTGGCCGTCGTGTACTGCCCGCCGGTCGCCGACCCGTTGACAAAGTAGACATGCACCGGCGGCGAGATGCTGAACGCACTCGACTCGCCGAAGATGGCCGGCGCGATCGCCGACGCGACTTCGACCACATAGGTCGAGCCGGCCGCATAGGTCGCGGGATTGATGGTCCAGGAATAGGAACCGGTATTGGCGACGCCGCTGGCGAGTGTCGTGAACGTCGTGCCGCCATCCGCCGACACCGATATATTGACGCTCCCGGAGACGTTGAACGAGTTCCAGGTGATCGAGGTCGTCGCGCCCTGGGTCAGCGCCGCGCCCGCGCTCGGCGAGGTGACGGTCAGGAAGGCCGACGGGCTGAGCGAAGCTTCCGCAGTGCCGCCATACGCACCAATCTCGATGATGCCGCCGTTCGGCGACGGCTGCGCGCCGACCGGGCTCGCCGGATTGCCGCCGTCGATCGCCGGCGAGGAAGACGCATCGCCGGTGTAGGCGCCTGTGGTCAGTTGCGGCAGGCCATTGGCGCCGACAATGACAGAGAGCGATCCGCCGTGATCGCTGCCCTGCTGGCTCATCACGTGGAAGTCGTCGTCGTTGCCATTCATGGTCGGCGAGAAATAGCCGAGCTTGCCATCGGCGCCCGCGGGCGAGACGAACAGCGGATTGGCGGATTGCGAATGGGTGTCGCGGCCGGTCGCGGTGCGCCATTGCGATAGCGTCGTCTGCGTCAGGCCGAGCCAGGTCCCTACCCGTCCGCCGGTTCCGGTCTGGAACAGATTGTAGTCGGAGGTGAAGCCGGCCTGGCTGTTGTTGGCGACCTGAAGGCCGACGCCGGCCAGCGCAACCACGATATTGTTCGACAGCGTGGTGCCGGTCGAGGAGCCATCGAGCACCACCGCGCCAACATTGTAATTGGGATTGGGCGAGTAGACCACGGTCCCCGCAGTCGGCTCGTAGATCGTGTTGTTGACGATCGAGACATTGGCGGCGTTTTCGAGGCTGATGCCGGCATAGGTGTCGGCGTAGATCAGGTTGTTCGAAATCGTATGGCCCGAGCCGAACGCCTGGATGCCGAAGCCGTTGGAATAGAGCGTGTTCCGGGTGACGGTGATCCCGGACGAGTCCAGAACGAGACCAGCGCCCGCATTGTCGAAAATCCGGTTCCCCGTAACCGTCGATGGAGTGTTGATCTGTACGCCTTCGGCATTGCCGAACACGAGATTGTCGATGAACGTGCCGCCGTTGTTGATATCGACGGCTTCAAAGCGCTCGGTGTTGTTGCTGATGGTGTTGCCGACGACTTCGGCGCCATTGGCGAAGACGGCCTCGCTGCTGTTGCCGGATACGATATTGCCGAGGCCGTCGGCGAGATTCGCATCGCCGAATATGATGCCGGTGCCGGACAGCCAGGCGCCGGTGGCGTTGCCGATAATCGTATTGCCCTCGACGAGCGACGTTCCCGTCAGCGTCAGTTCCAGCCCGTAATTGGTGTTGCCCGACAGCGCCGAATGGGCGATCAAACCGATCGTGCCATTGGCGATGATGCCGTCATGATCACCGGTCGCCGTGAAATAGGTGATCGAGCCCATCGTGCCCGTGAACGACAGGCCGGCGCCGCCCGCCCCTGTCGCCGACAGGTGATCGAGCGCGCCGCTGGAATTGGTCGTGATGTTGAAGGCAGCACCGCTTGCACCGGTCGAGGCGAGATAGGAGGCGCTGAAATTGTCGCTGCCGTCATTGACCAGCAACGCGTCGACTCCGCCCTGCAAGGTGAGATTGTTGAGTGACACGAAGGCGGCGCCGGTCAGTTGAATCAGCGCCTGCGGCACGAAATCGGGATTGGCGGCGAGGAACACCGTACCACCACCGACGGCGCCATTGACCGTGAAACCGGCATCGAGGCCGAAGCCGAAGTCGGTGGTGCCAGAGAGCTGCAGCGGCTGAATCAGCGGGTAGCTGCCGGCGGCGATATTGACGACCGATCCGGCGCCGACGGCATAGTCGCGGAACAACACGTCCGGATTCGGCAAGGGCGCGTTGATGTCCTTGCCGTCGTTCCGGTTCGAGCCGGTGGTAGCGACATAATAGGTCGAGCCGCTGCGCGGGACCGCGAAGGTTTCGGTCGACATGTCGTAGACTGAGGGGTTCGCGACACTGACGATGCGAATGCGCAGGCCCGTGGTGCCCGCCGTGATGCCACTCTGGCTCGGCGTCCAGATGATTTGCCCGGTGTCCGGCGTCGAGGACGCAATGGTCGCGAGGAATTGCGGTCCGTTGGCGCCGTCCTGCCAAAGCTGGATCGTGACCGGTTGTCCGGCAGCTGCGCCAAAGCTGTCCCAACTGACGAACTTGGGTGTGTTGACGTCCCAATTGACATAGAGATCCGGGGAACGAAGCGAGATGCGCCCGAGCGTCGCATTGCCCGGGATCACGTCCGGCGACGTTCGCACGCCCTGATCGACACCGACACCCTGCGGGATCACGCCCAGGAAGGCGCCGTCGAGCAGCGCGCCCGCGCTGCTCCCGTCGGACTTGGCGACGCTGAAGAGGTATTCGACCGAACGGGCACCGCTCGGAGCAACCAGCGTATCGAAGACGCGCATCCAAGTGTGGAGATTGCTGCCGGCCGACACCACGATCGCATTGCCGATCGCATTGTTGCCGCCGTCGAGGAACTGAATCGATATCTGCGCGGCGGTGACCGCGGACGACAGGATCGAGACCTGTCCGCCGAACGCCACTTGCACCGAGGCCGCGTCGATTTGCGCCGCAGTAACACCTTGTTGCAGCAGGCTGACGGTCTGCTGGGCGACCGAATTCTGGGCCGTGCCTGAATAGAACTCCGCGGTACTCTGCCACGGCGTCTGCAGGCTCGATGAGGTCGTGCCGCCCTGGGTGACCGTCCAGCCCGTCAGCGAGTTCTCGAAATTGCCATTCGCAATCAGGTTCGCGATGCCGTTGAAGCCGAGGAAGGAGCCGTCGGGATCGCCGCCGCCGATGGTCGGATCGCTGGCGCGCTGGCCCGCGAGCAGCGGCCGGGTGACCTCGAAACCGTAAGCATCGAGCCCGAAATGCGGCTCGGCCCAGTTCGGATTGACGACGGTGGTGCCGACCGAATGCAGATCAAACGTCGCGACATCGTTCTGCCAATCCAGGATGTCGGTGAAATCCCTGGTCCAGTAGACGATCTTGCCCGTTCCGGTCTCGTATAATGTGTTGTAGTCGCTCCAGAACCCGTTCTGGCTGTTATTGTCGACATAGATGCCGTAGCCGGTGTCCGCCCAGATGATGTTGGAGACAATCTCGACATTGTAGGCGCTGGCGGTCAGATGAATGGCATCGCCAATGTAGGAATGGATGGTATTGCCCGCGATCTCGACATTGCTGACGCCGGAAATCAATATGCCATCGGTCGTGTTGGCGACGATCTGGTTGCTGAAAATGTTCAGCCCGTTGGTCGCGGTGATGCCAACCGAGTTATCTTCGATACGGTTGTATTCGATGAGACCACTGAATGCAGCGATACCGGTCTGATTATAGGTAATCAGGTTGAAATCGGCCGGCCCGGAGCCGCCGATGATGCCGCTGCCGGACAATCCGGTTATGTTGGCGGTGACCTGCTGATCAATGACCTGGGCATCCGATAGCGAGATGCCTAGATTATTGCCGGTGATGATGTTCGGCGTTGAGCCCGCAACGGCGCCGAGCATCGTGGCCGGATCGGAAATATTCGTCGATACACCGATGGCCGCGCCATGGATGCGGTTGTTCGAGAGCGCGGCGGCGGCGGCATAAACCACCGCCGTCTGGATTGCCGATATGTCGTTGTTGAAAATGAGCCCGGTAAACACCGCATCGATCGTGAGGCCGGTCGCAGCGTCGGCAAGAATATTATCGTGAATGGTGCCTTGCGAAGCGCCCGCGATGGTCAAGGCGCCGAGCTGATTGTTGCGCATGAGCAGGCCGGTTGCCCCGCTCAGCGTCACCGGCGAACCGAACACATCCTCAGCAAACGTGACGTTCGCAGTATTGGTCACAGAAACCGCGCCGTCGACGATCAAATTGCGGATCGTCAGTCCCGTCGCGCCGTCGATCGTGAGGCCGTTGGTCAGGCTGACGCCGTCGAGGCCAGCGATCCTGACACCCGCAGCCGATGCACCAAGCGTCAACGTCGTATCGGTGGTCGTCGCGGTGACGAGAATGAGATCGCCGGCCGCAACTTGGCCACTCGACAGCAGCGAGGCGATCGTCGTCGAACCGTTGGCGATGAACATGTGCGCGGCGCTGGTCTGCCCGGCCAGCACAACGAGGCCGGTGTCGCCCACCGTTTCGTTCGCCAGCCACACACGGCCGCTCGGATCGATCGACAATGAAATGGTACGCGGAATACCGGCGATCTGGCCGATACCGGTTCCCATGACATCGGTCGGCTGAACAGCGGCGAAGCTCGAGCCGTTCCAGCTCATGCTGTAGAAGTTTTCGGTCTGGCCCGTCGGCGTATCGATCGTTGCCACCCAGACCAACGTCAGGGTTGAGCCCGATGCGGCCAGCACGGGCTGTCGGGAGACGTTGATGCTGCCGGTCAGCCCGACGCCGCTTGCCGCGCCGGTTCCCGCCGGCGACCAGACGCCGCCGCTTTCCTTCTCGGCATAGAGGCGCGGCTGGTAGACGGTCGACCGGTCCTGCTGAACCCAGGTGATGAACAGGCTGCCGCTGAAATAGGCTACGCTCGGCGAAGTGCTGAATGCATTATCGGTCGACGCGGCGGAGGCAGGATTCGGCGAGGCCAGGGACGCCCAGACGCCGCCGGAATATTGCAGCACCTGCAGCGCGGCGCCGTTGGCGACGGTAGCGCTGAAAGCGACGGCGACATGGGTGCCGTCGGTCGCCAGCGAATAGTTGCTCCCGACCCCGGCCGAACCGGCGATACCCGTCCCTGACGCCGCGCCCGCGCCGAAGGCCACCCAGGCCGTGCCATTATATTGCATAGCGTAAAGGCTCGGCGCCGCACCTGCGAGATTGCGCCACGTGATCACGGGCCCCGCGCTGGTCTCGACGATCCGCGCATTGTCGAAATCGCCGACGCCGCTGATGCCGGTGGCCGAATAGGAATTACCCAGCCCGACCCAGCCGCCCGCGCCGCCATTGGCGGTGGCGCTGTAAGTCGCGGCCTCGATCATGTTGCCCGACGCCGTCGTCGAGGTCCAGGTCACGACCGGAGCCCCGTTGATGATGGCGATCGACGGATCGGATGCCGCGGCGCCCGCAAGCGAAAGCCCCGCACCTGTCACGCTGCCGCCGACCCCCACCCAGGTGCCGTTGACGTCATGGGCGACATAGAGCCCCTGAATGCCATCGTTGGTTTGTGTCCAGGCGACCCAGGGTCCGATCGCATCCGCGGCGATCGCAGGCGACGATGCATCGCCGCTGGTGCCGCCGAGTGCCATCCCTTGCGGGCCCGCGACCGGACTCCACCAGCCCTGCGCGACGCCATCGCTCGGCAATGACAAGGTGTTCGGCGGCGTGACGACGCTGGGGGCCGAGAGCGAGTCTCCGGTCACGCCTGAATTGGGGAAGAAACTGTCCGTCGAGGGACCCTGGAGCTGATCGGACGCGGCGCCGCCGATCAGCGAGTCGTTGCCGGACGCGCCCACGAGCACATCGTTGCCGATGCTGCCGATGATCACGTTGGCGCCGCCGCCGCCATTGGCGTGGTTGTTGCCGCCGCGGAGCTCGATGCGGTCGTTACCGGCGCCACCGGTGATACTGTCGCCGCCGCCGTCGGACCCGATGATGACGTCGCCCGCATTGCCGCCATTGATGGTGACGCCTGCCCCGGCTCCGCCGTAGATGAGTGTCGGGCCGCCGCCGCCAACGATCAGGCGCGTGCCCGGGCCGCCATAGATCGTGTCGCTGCTGGCGCCGCCGTAAAGACTGTCCGCACCGGAACCGCCATAGATCACGTTGCGGGAATTCGACACA
>JBDTKZ010000031.1:0-6722 GCA_039935075.1 Bradyrhizobium sp. | reverse complement strand
ACATCAGGGAAATTCACGCACTGGGCAATACCATGAATCTCGCGCAGCGGGCCATATGGTCGTTCGCGCACTTCGTTCCCAAAGAGATCGTCCGCGGGCTGATCGACAATTCCATCTCGACCAAGCTCGGCGGCGTAAAGCGAGACCTGACGTTGGTTTTCACGGATGTCCAGGGCTTTACGTCGATCGCAGAATCGGCCGATCCTGACGTGCTGATGCGCCAAACGTCGCGATATTTCTCGGTGCTGACGGAAGCATTCCTCGCCGAGGGCGGCACGGTAGACAAGTTCATCGGCGACGCCGTGATGGTTTTCTGGAACGCACCCAATCCGCAGCCAGACCACGTTGCGCGCGCCTGCCGGGCCGTTCTCGCCGCCAGGGCCGCCAATGAGCGACTCAACACGGAGTTTGAGGCCGACGGACTGAAGCCGTTCGTTACGAGGTTCGGCATTCATGTCGGCGAAGCCGTCGTTGGCAATGTCGGATCGACAGAGCGCATGAACTATACCGCTCTCGGCAACACCGTTAATCTTGCAGCGCGTCTTGAAGGCCTGAACAAGGAATTTGGGACAACGATCCTGGTCAGTGAAGATGTGTATCGCCAGGTTAAGGATCTCTTCGAATTCAAGGCCCTTAATGCCGTCGTTGCCAAGGGCATGACAAAAGAAACCCGCGTTTTTGAACTCACGGGAGCATCGACATGAAGTGGGTAGCGATTCCTAGCGGCATACAATCGGTCCTGCTCGCCGTCTGGCTCAGCTTCGCAGCTCCAACTGTTCACGCCGCAGAAGACACTATCAAGGTCGGCATTCTTCACTCCCTGTCTGGCACCATGGCGGTTAGCGAATCCGTCCTCAAAGACACGGTGCTCATGCTCATTGCGGACCAGAACAAGAAAGGGGGACTGCTCGGAAAGAAACTTGAACCGATCGTCGTTGATCCCGCGTCCAATTGGGATGCCTATGCCGAAATGGCCCGCGAGTTGCTGACCAAGGAAAAAGTCGCGGTCGTATTCGGTTGCTGGACGTCTAATTCCCGGAAAGCGGTTCTTCCCGTCTTCGAACAACTGAACGGCTTGCTCTTCTACCCCGTTCAATACGAGGGCGAGGAAAGCTCGCGCAACATTTTCTATCTGGGTGCCGCGCCGAACCAGCAGGCCATTCCGGCCGTTCGGTACCTCATGAGCAAGGAAGGCGGCGAGGTTCAGCGATGGGTTCTACTCGGGACGGACTATATTTATCCGCGCACGACCAACCGGATATTGAGCGCTTATCTCGCGGCCGAAGGTGTGTCAGGGGAAGACATAACGACGATCTACACGCCGTTCGGGCATTCCGACTGGCACGAGATCGTTGCAAGGATCAAGACCTTTGGTTCGAGCGGAAAGCGAACCGCGGTGATCTCAACAATAAACGGAGACGCGAACGCTCATTTTTATCGGGAACTCATGGCCCAACAAGTAAGCGCCAAAAGCATTCCCGTCATGGCGCTCTCGGTGGGTGAGCGCGAATTTCTGGACATAGGCGGAGGTGGCCTAACCGGCCAACTCGCTGCCTGGAACTACTTCCAATCCATCAAGTCGGCGGAAAACGACGCATTTATCAAGATGTGGGCTGACTTCAACGACCAACGGGACAAGACCACAAATGATCCAATGGAGGCCACCTTCATCGGCTTCAGGATGTGGGTGCAGGCCGTCAGCCAGGCCGGCACGGTTGATGTCAATGCGGTACGGCAAGCCATGTACGGCCAGCGCGTAAGGGCGCCGAGCGGTTTTGAGGTTGTCATGAACACTAATCATCATCTCTCCAAGCCAGCCATGATCGGCAAGCTCAACGATTCCGGAGCCTTCGACGTGGTCTGGCGGTCAATTAACCCGATCAAGGCTTCTGTCTGGAGCAGGTATCTTCCCGAGAGTGCCAAACGCACCGCCGATTGGACATTTCCGTGGGTCTGCGGCGGGTGTATCGAGCCGACATACAAGGATTGGTGACAGGATCGTTTCGATCAGTATGTGACAGGACGGGAAGCTGAAGAAACGCAGCACAAATCTTTCCATCATCGCGCAAACCACAGCTCGACCCTCACCTCGCCGAGAATCGCCTCAACACAACGGGATCACGCTTCGCGGTCCGTCTCAACTGGCTTTTGCAACAAACTGCTAACAGCGGAAAGTTGGATCGCCAACTGCAGCTTGTTCTTCATCGGCCATAACGGCCAGTTAGCCCCACTGTAACCGGCTTCGCAGACGAAGGTTTGGCACTTTCGTCGCGCCCATGTCTCGTGGAGTCACCGGCTATGATTTGGAAGCCTCGAAAACAAACGGAAATTTTTGGCGAACGAAAACGCCGAGTAAGCGGTGGAAATTCTTGCTAATTTCAATCTACTCGATTGTTTTGCCGCAACATTTTTTGGCTGGGGCGGGAGCGATGCGGCACAATCGGGGTCAAAGCGACTCATAAAACAGGCAACTTTTTGCCCAGAATTGACTGGCTTTCCTGCCCAAACGGAGCGCTTCTGTAGTGGCTTGGAGCGGCTAAGGCGCGCTTCGGGGACTTGCCCTGCCGGATACTTGCCTGGGCGGGCTGAGGTGGTGCGGCGGATGGCGCCACACAAGCCTCGAGGATCCCACGACCGAACGTAAGACCTAGTCGAAGGCTACGACCCGCTCGATCGCCCGAAAGACCGCCAAACCGGCGTCCCCCAAGCGATCGGCGCCCGCATCGTCCAAATTATCCGCACGATCCGCTACCAAACACGACCGTATCATTGCGATACTGCGAACATCGGCTGGTGCGACGATTGCGTCTCTCGTCACCGCAACTGCGTGGCAGCAACATTCGGTACGCGGCTTTCTTCCGCAAGAAGCTCAGGCTCAACCTTGTCTGGGAGCAAATGGATAACGGACGGGTCTATCGGATCAGAGCCGTCAAGGCTTCGCCTCCAGCTGTGGACCGGGCCAAACATGCGGCCTGATGCAATGCAGAATAAACGTCGCAATGGTCGTACTTCGACTGGGGACCCACCACCCAGTCATCGAACCCGTCTCCGGCCTGCGCCGGGAACGGAAATTTCCTCCGCGGAGACAGGCCGGCAAAAGCCGGCGCATCACCTAGCAGAGACAGATTCAGAGATGCGCCGGAATCGAGAAAGCCCCAATTTCCGCGCACGAACTGCGAGATTGCTTGCGAAGGCTTGAACCCTAAGACTGGGTGGTGGGCGCACCAGGGCTCGAACCTGGGACCCGATGATTAAGAGTCATCTGCTCTACCAACTGAGCTATGCGCCCGGAACCGGCCGGGAAAAGCCTTCGCAAGAGGGCGTCGTTTAGCAAAGCGACTCCCCGATGTCCAGCAAACCGGCGGAGTTTTCCCGGCCCGATAAGCGGGCCGGTGATGCCCAAAAAGCCGCCGGATTCCGGCGGCTTTTCAGTACCTTCGCAGGCAGGGTCAAACCGGCGGTCAGAGCCGCCCAGGATCCCGGCCGCCATGGTCCCCGCCCGAGCCGCCGTCGCGGTCGGCGCCGTCGTGATCCCGATCCATCCCGTGATCCAAACCCCGATCCCTGTCGCGCTCGAATTCGCGGTGGCGCCAGCCGCCGCCTTCGGACCGACGCTCCATATGGGTCAGGACCTTGAGGCGGCGCTTCTGGCCGTCATCCAGCGTCTTGTAGAGCGGGTCGGCGGCATCGGCGATCTTCTTCAGCGCCGCACCGGAGGCCGTCATGTTATCGGCGCGTTGGCGCAGACGCGCCACCGGATCGTCCTGGTTCGGCGCATCCCTGGTGTCATCCGGCCTGGCATCCATGCGCGCATTGGCGCGATCGATCCGCAGCTTGGCGAAATCCCGCACCGCGGCTTCGAGCGGCGGCCACAGCTTTTCCTGGTCGGGCGAAAGCTTGAGGCCGGCATGGACCGCGGCGATACGGGCATCGGCAAAGGCCGCCCTGTCCTCGGGGCTGATGCGCATATGCTCGTGGAACCAGGGCCGGTGCTGGGCATAGGCCACAGTGGTGCCGGCGATGGCGAGCGCGGCGACGCCGGCGAGTAAAACCTTCTTCATGCGAACCTCCTTTGCAAGGTCGGACGAGGATGAGCGCGCTTTCACGGGCAATCAACTTACAGTTTGGACAGAGTGGTCTCTCTTACCAAGATGTAACCTCAACTGCGTTTCAATATTCCAATGTTTCAATATTTCAGCGCCTCAAAATTTCAGCGCCTCAATATTTCGGTGTCTCAATATTTCATTGCGCCAATCTGAACGCCCGTTAATCGAATCCAGTACTCAGATCATGCCGAGCAAATGCGGCAGCCACAGTGAAATCTCCGGCACGTAGGTGATCAGCGCGAGGAAGATCAGCATCGCGCACAGCCATGGCAATACCGCGACGGTGATTTCGCTGATGCCCATCTTGGCGATGCCGCTGGCGATATAAAGGTTCAATCCGACCGGCGGATGACACAATCCGACTTCGGTATTGACGATCATCAGCACGCCCAGATGCACCGGATTGACGCCGAGCTTGGTAGCGAGCGGATACAAAATCGGCGCCATGATCAAAAGGATCGACGACGGGTCCATCACATTGCCGGCCGCGAGCAGGATCACGTTCACCACCAGCAGGAAGGTCCAGATGCCGAAATTCTTGTCGATGATCCAGGCCGCCATCTCCTGCGGAATCTGTTCATGCGTCATCAGGAACGAGAACAACACCGCGTTGGTGATGATGTAGAGCAGCATCGAGCTCATCGACGCGGCCTGCAGCAGCACCTTCGGCACTTCGGTGAGCTTCAGTTCCTTGTAGACGAACACGGTGATGAAGAAGGCGTAGACCGCGGCGACGGCCGCAGCCTCGGTCGGCGTGAAGACGCCGCCATAGATGCCGCCGAGCACCAGCACGATCAGCGCCAGGCCCCAGAAACTCTCGCGGAAGGCCCTGACTTGCTGACCGAAGGTCGCCTTCGGCATGCGCGGATAATCGTTGCGCTTGGCGATGAACCAGGTGACCGCCGCCAGCATCAGTGCCAGCAGGATACCAGGAACGATGCCCGCCATGAACAGCGCGCCGATCGAGGTGTTGGTGGATACGCCGTACAGCACCAGGATGATCGACGGCGGCACCAGGATGCCGAGCGCGCCCGACGTCGCGATCACGCCGACGCCGAAGCGGCGCGGATAGCCATGTTCGACCATCGCCGGCATCATGATCGAGCCGATCGCCACCACGGTTGCAACGCTGGATCCGGAGATCGCGGCAAACATCGCGCAGGCGGCCACGCCGGCGAGGCCAAGGCCGCCGTTGAAATGGCCGACCACCGACGTCGTGAACGCGATCATGCGCCGGGCCACCCCGCCACGGGTCAGGAAGGTGCCGGCCAGGATGAAGAACGGAATCGCCATGATACCGAAATTGTCGAGGCCGGAAAACAGTTTCAGGCCGACGCTCTCGATCGGCACCTCGGTCATGGTGAACAGGAAGGTCAGCACCGTCAGGCCGAGCGAAATCGAGATCGGCATGCCCGTCAGCATCAGGGCAAACAGCAATCCGAAAATAATGGCCGCGCTCATCACGCCTCTCCGATCGCGATAGGCGCTTTGGCGCTGGTCACTTCGATCCCATCGACATTGGTGGCATCGTGATGCGGCAGCTCACCGGTCTTCCAGTAGGCCCAGCCGACCTGGAGAAAGCGGAAGCACATCAAATAAGAGCCGAGCGGAATGCAGGCGTAGACAATCCAGCTCGGCAGTTCGAGATCGGGCGATACCTGGTCGGTGCTCATCAGTTCGATGACGAATTTCGCCCCCATGGTGCCGACGATGCCCGTGAACAGCGCGCCGCCGAGCAGCCCGAACAGCACCACGCCCTTGCGCCATTTGTCGTTGAGGCGCTTGATCAGGACATCGACGCCGACATGGATGCCGGTGCGCACACCATAGGCCGCGCCGAACTTCGCCATCCAGATGAACATGTAGATGCACAGCTCTTGCGACCATGCGAGCCGGATCGGAAACAGGATCGGATACAGGACGGGAACGTTGACCAGATAGCGGTGCACGACGGTGATGAAGGTCAGAAACGTCGCGGCCCCCATCAGGGACGCGATGATGATCTCCTCAAGCCGGTCGAGAATGCGTAACAACATCGATATCCCCCGTGACAATCGGGCGGCATAACGCCGTCCGATCGTGCACCTCGTCCCGCGGCCAGCCCGGCCGCGGCCCCATTACAGCGTTTGCCGTCTAGTAATGCGTTTCCAAAGTTTGGACCATACGCCACCACCCTCATCCTGAGGAGCATCGCGCTTGCGATGCGTCTCGAAGGATGGCCGCAATGCAAGGACTCGCCACCATCCTTCGAGACGCCGCTCCTCAGGATGAGGTCCAGCAGTGTGAACCGAATGGTTCATGGAATCGATCGCTCAGTTCATCGGGCCGCGGCCCGTTTCCTTCAGGAATTCGTCGATCAGGGGCTGACCGACCCGCGACGCCACGTCCTTGTAGACCGGCATCATCGCCTTGCGCATCGCCTCGTCCTGCTCTGGCGTCAGCGAGATGATTTCGGTCTTGCCGGTCTTCTTGATCGCGGCAAGCGCCTCCTCATTGTCCGCGGCCGATGCGCCGTTGCCGTACTCGGTGGCTTCCTTCATCGCTTTCGTCAATTCATCGCGGATATCCGCGGGCAGGCCGTCCCAGAACTTCTTGTTCACGACGACAACGTAGCCG
>JBDTKZ010000030.1:0-9937 GCA_039935075.1 Bradyrhizobium sp. | reverse complement strand
CAGGCGGAAGACAAAGCCGGCGGCACGCTGCAATTCCGCTTCGGCGAGCGGGGCGGTTTCGACATGAAGGTTCTGGAGCTTGATCCCGACCGCCGCGTGCTCTGGCAAGTGGTCGAAGGCCCCGAGGAATGGATTGGCACGAAAGTCGATTGGGAACTCCGGCAGGAGGGCGACTGGACCCTGGTCTTTTTCAAGCACCAGGGCTGGAGAGAGCCCGTCGAGTTCATGCACCATTGCAGCACCAAATGGGGCACCTTTCTGGTCAGCCTGAAATCGCTGCTCGAAACCGGCAAAGGCGCCCCCTTCCCCAACGATATCAAGATCGACAGTTGGGAATGAAGTTGCCAGCGGCCGTGTCATACGCCTCATCCAGGTCAAGACACGGCCGCGCTGGCGGTAAGGGCCGGAGCCGCTTTTAGGTGAGGACGCAGCAGTAAATAAAACGCGACGACGTGCGTGATCATCAGCAGCGGCACGTAAATGATCGGGATCACGTAGGCGGCGCCCAGCTCCCCCGCGACAGCGGGAAGGCCGACCTGGACGGCGTGGATATAGTTGATGATGAGGTCGGCCGCGCCCACGAGATTGAAGGCGACGACGAATGTCCAAAACAGCGGACGTATCCTGACGGTGAGCAGCGCCAGCATGGCGAGCCCCCCGGTCGCGAAGTCGACATAGGCGGAGAAGCCGGTGAAGGCCGCCGGCAGATGGGGCCCGACGACGCCTGGAACGAGGAAGACGAGCCCGAAGAAGCGGAAGCTGTGCAGGGTGGCAATGGCGCGTTGGGCTCCGACCGGGTCCGCTGACTTGAGCCATGGCCAGACGTACACGCCAAAGCAAAGCAGCCACGCGACATAACCTAACACGAGCTGTATCTGGAAGATGATCTCTGTCGACATGTGGACTCCCGGCGGGCGTTGACTGACACGGCCTTGACGACCGCGCCATTCCCTGCGCAACGGCTTCGCCGTTGTCGCTAGATGTGCAGGCCCGGATGTACGGCCGCTTCCGGCGGGAGACTAGTTGCGATAATGTCGATGGGTCATGAAGCAGAATTTCACAGTCCGGCAGGGCGCGCTCGACGGCGTGGAGGCGTTCCTTAGCGTTGCCGCGCACCGCAGCTTTCGCAAGGCGGCCGCCCAACTCGGGGTGACGCCCTCGGCCATCAGCCAGGCGATACGCACGCTGGAGGCCCGAATCGGCGCCGCGCTCTTCATACGCACCACGCGCAGTGTCGGCCTGACCGAAGCCGGCGACCGCTTCCTGTCGCGCGCCAAGCCGGCCTTCGAGGAGCTCGTCGCCGCAAGCGAGGTCGCGCGTGACCTCGGACAACGGCCGGCCGGACTGCTGCGTCTCGCGGTGCCGCGCGCGGTGGTGCCGATCGTGCTGGAGCCGCTGATCGCCTCGTTCTGCGCTGCGTATCCCGAGGTCGAGGTGGAGATCGCCGCGAGCGAAGAGATGGTCGACCTCGCCGCGAGCGGGTTTGACGCCGGCGTCCGGATGGGCCAGTTCATCGCCGCCGACATGGTCGCGGTGCGGCTGACGCCGCCGTTTCGTTTCATCATCGTCGGCAGTCCCGCCTACCTCGCCCGCAGCGGCCGGCCGCAGCGCCCGGACGATTTGCGCCAACACGCATGCCTGAGACTACGACGATCGAACGGCGCGGTCGCGCTGTGGTCGCTCAACGACAACAACCGCGCCATCGAGATTGCGGTAGCGGGCCCCCTCATCGCCAACGACTTTCCGACCATGCTGGGCGCAGCAGTCGAGGGCATCGGGCTTGCGCAGGTGCCGGCACCGATCGCCGCCGGCCTGGTGAAAGTGGGAAAACTCGTGCAGGTGCTGGCGCCGTTCGCGCCGATGGGTCCGGGTGTGTTTCTGTATTATCCCGGCCACCGGCAACTGATGCCGAAGCTGCGTGCCTTCATCGATCACGTGAAGTCGCGCTCAAAAGCCGGCAACAAGACCAAGACGCCGCGAAACTGATTTGCTTGCCGGCAACTCTCTCCATTGACCTTACGCCGGCATCGGCGCAGGCAGCCTCTCGACCTTCGGAAACGGCCGGAACGTCATCGCGATCAGGAACGCGCCGAGTCCTACCGCAAAGGATCCGATATAGAGCCACGCGTAGCTCGCAAAAGTGTCGTAGATCAAACCGCCGGCGACCGGCCCGGTCGCCATGCCAAGGCTGCCGGCCATCGCCGTGCCGCCGATCACGGTGCCCATCATCCGCAGCGGAAAGTTTTCGCGCGCCAGTACCGAATATAGCGGCATGGTCCCGGCATAGATGAAGCCGAACAGCGCCGCCACCGCGTAGAACGCGGACAACTCACGCACGAAGATATAAGCGAGCGCGCCGAACGCCTGCGCGAGCAGCCCTGAGACCAGCACACGCTTGGCGCCGAAGCGGTCGCCGAGCAGGCCGAACGCGATCCGGCCGCCCATCCCCGCCAGCCCCTCGACGCTGTAGATCGTGACGGCTGATATCAGCGGGATTCCGCAGGTCACCGCATAGCTCACGGTGTGGATGATCGGGCCCGAATGGGTGGCGCAGCACAGGAAATTGGTCGCCAGCAGGATGATGAATTGCGGCGAGCGCAGCGCCTGCGCCACCGACATCTCGGCTGGCGGCGCGTCATCGCTGGCCGACGCGGATGGCGCACTCTCGACCGACGGCGGGCGGCGCACCAGCAGCGAGACCGGGATCATGACGGCCGCGACCACGCCGGCGATCACCAGCATCGAGGTTCGCCAATCATGGTTCGAGACCAGCCAGGCCGCGAGCGGCGACATGATCAACGGCGCCATCCCCATGCCAGCCGACACCAGCGACACCGCAAGGCTGCGATGGGTGTCGAACCAGCCGGTGACGCACGCCATCATCGGCGCGAAGATCGCGGAGATCGAGCCGCCGACCATCAATCCGAACATGATCTGAGACGAGAGCAGCGACGACGCCTGGCTGGCCAGCGCTAGGCTCGCCGGCAGCACGATCGACCCGGTCAGCACCACCGGCAGCGGCCCGATCCGATCGGACAGAGTGCCCCAGATCATGCTCGTGAACGCCATCGCGAGAAACCCGATGGTCATGGCGCTGGACACGCCGGTGACCGACCATCCGGTATCCCGCGCGATCGGTTGCAGGAACACCGGCAGCGAGAACATGCCGCCGATCGCGACACAACCGAGCAAGCCGCCCGCCGCGACAATCACCCAACGATAGCTGGAGCTGGTCATTCACAATCTCCCAAATAGATCTCTCTGGGTGGAAGACGAATGGAGGCTGCTGAAGCCGACACGAATATAGACCGGCCGGCAAATTTTTCGAGTGAGGTTGCCAGGCGTGTCGGGCCAGCAACGAGATCAGTCAGTTGGTCCCCCACGCAAGGCGCCGGGGCGGATCGCGAAGCGTCGATGGAACGCGCGGCTCAACGCGGCCTCCGATTGATAGCCGACCTCCTCGGCGATGCGCCCAAACGTATCGGTTGTCTGGGCGATGCGATCGTGGGCAAGGCCGAGGCGCAACTCGGTGAGGAAGCCCAGCGGAGGCATCCCGCAGATCCGCCTGAAGGCCCGGACCAGCGTTGCGCGCGACACCGCCGCCAGATCAGCCAATTCATCCAGCGCCCAATCATGGGCCGGTTTGCGCAACATCGCAGCAGCGGCCTTCGCGGTCTCGCGATGACCGAGCAGCGCCAGCAATCCATCCGCCGGCGGCTTATCCGCGAGGTGCTGGCGCAGCAGGATCACGAAAAGCGCGCTCGCCAGATCGCGGGCGATCACGGCTGCACCGGCGCGGCCTTGTTCCAGTTCCTCACGGATCGCCGCGACGAGGCCGCGGCAATGATCCAGCCCGATCTGCGTCGCGACGTGCAGAACAATGACGCGCGGCAGTGCCGCCAACAGCAGATTCTCGGCGGTCGTCTCAAGATGCAGCCGTCCGCAGATCAGTTCGGTTTCGACCGCGACACCCTCGGTCTGCTTGATCCGGACATAGTCGCGGTAGGTTACCGAGACATCGCGAAATTCGTGCCGCCCGCCGCCGTAGACGATGTGCGCATCGCCGTGAGGAAACAGCAGGATATCGCCGGCCTCCAGCCGCACCGGCGGTCGCCCGGTTCGTTCGACCTGACAGGCTCCGCGCGTGACGATGTGGAACGCGGCCCAGCCTTTTTCTTCGGATGAATGGGCGGACCGCCAGTCGCCCCCGAAGCGGCAGAAATCCTGCAATTCGGGGCGAACCCGCAGCAGCGGTGCGAGCAGCGTGAGCGCATCTTCGGGCGGCGGCATCGTCACCTTCCATTGCAGTTTGATCCGCACGGTCATGCACCTGCGCCGCGCGGGGATCAACCGCGCCGGGGGGAGGCCCTACTCTACAGACATCAACAAGGGAGACCACACCATGCGTATGCTCGATTGGAACGCGTATCGTCAGCAGCTCTTCGCCGGTGTCGGCGGCATCGCCAAGCTTAGCCCCGACACCATCAAGGGCTACCTTCAACTGGGCCAGGCCGGCGCCCACACCGGGCATCTGGACGCCAAGACCCGCGAGTTGATCTCGCTGGCGGTCGCGGTCAGCCTGCGCTGCGACGGCTGTATCACCGTCCATGTCGCCGAGGCGCGCAAGCACGGCGCGACCAAGGACGAGATCGCCGAAGCGCTCGGCGTCGCGATCAGCGTCAACGCCGGTGCCGCGCTGGTTTACTCCACCCGCACGATGGACGCGTTCGACGCGGCGGCCGAGGGCTGAAGGACGTTCGTCATGAAAACCCTAGAGCATGCTTCAACTAAGTTGAATCATGCTCGTCGGTCATCTTATTGTTTGAGCATGATCTCCGGGCAAACGCTCCGCGTTTGTCCCGAGGGAAAACCGGTTTCCACTTTTCCGGATCATGCTCCAGGCACCCGCACCTTCGCCAGCCTCAAAGTCCGAGCACCCGTACGTGCATCACATTCATCGTCAACCCGCGGGGGTCGGCCGGCGGATTGCCTCCGAACGCGGCGGCCAGCGCCGTGGAAAGCCGCAGATTGGCCGGGCCGGTAACGGTCCCCTTGGTTTCGATCGTCTTGAAGGCCTCTCCGTCCAGGCAAAAGATCAGGGCGGAGGGCGTCCAGAGCACGCCGTAGTCGTGGAATCCGTTGGCTAAATTCTCGCGGACCGGATTGTTGTTTCCGGTCTCGTAGCGGTCGAGGTGCTTGTCGAGATTGTGACGGTGCAGCGTGGAGCGGATCAAGGACGGATAGTAAGTCTCCGCCACATCGATCTCGAACGTATCCCCGGTGCCGTCGGTCAGGGCGCGCTCCGAGGTGAGCCAGAAAGCATTGTCCACGCCGGGGCCATGCGCGATCTGCATGTAAGCCTCGAACAGGCCATACTGAAAAGCCTGCTTGCTGACGATCTCCCCTGTGCTCCAGGGGGCGATGCATTGCTCCGCCTTGATCGTGTTGATGGCGAGCCCCTTGTCGGAAGTCGCCAGACTCGCCGCGGTGCGACACGCCTTCAGGTCGGAACGGTTGTCCGTAAACACGGTCCAGTTCTCTTCAAATTTGGCGCGGCTGCTGAAACCGTCCTCGAAAAGCACCTTGGCGCCGCGCTTGTGGTAGTCTCGGACGGCCTGCCGCTCGGCATCGGTCGGATCGCGCTTCGCCATCGGCGGCATGGTCTGGGCAAGCGCCGGGAAGCTGCGCGATTCCGCGAAACCAACCACGGCCAGCGCGCCGGCTCCCAACAATCCGCGCCGCGTCAATCGCGAGTTACCGGCTTTCATGTTATGCATCGGTGTTGATCCTCAAAGATACATTACAGGGGACTGAGCGCCAGTTTGCCGGCGTCGGTCAAAGCGTTGCATCTGAAAACGGCGCCTTTGTTTTCCCTGTCGCCGGGGCTGCCGCTCCAGAAAAAATAGATCGCGGCGGCGAGCCGTCCCTGCCCGGCAAATTGCTTGAAAGCGTTGCGTTCATCAAGCAAACCTATTGCTGGTATGGCAGGGCTTGTCTTTCGGGCGCCCGATCCGCGCAAACGCCTATTGGTTTTGTCTACCGTCACCATCATGAACAGATCATGACCATTCGCACCATTGTCCGTTACCCCGATCCCCGCCTTGCACTTCCGGCGCAGCCGGTGACCGTGTTTGACGGCGCGCTGCGCGAGCTGGCCCGCGACCTCCTGGAGACGATGCATGCAGCGCCCGGTATCGGGATCACCGCGCCGCATATCGGTATCTCGCTGCGGGTCGTGGTGCTCGACCTCGACCCGATCGCTGGCGCGCGGACCTATGTCAATCCGGAGATCATCTCGGCCTCGCCCGAGATGATCCTGCATCAGGAAGGCAGCGTCTCGATGCCCGGTGTCAACGACGACATCAGGCGTCATCAAAATATCAGGCTCAGCTATCACGACATCGACGGCAACCCACGAACCGAGGAATCGGAGGGGCTGCGCGCGGTGTGCCACCAGCATGAGATCGATCAGCTCAACGGCATGTTCTGGATCCAGCGATTGAGCCGCCTCAAGCGCGAGCGGCTGATCAAGCGGTTCGAGAAGCTGTCGCGCGGGTAAGGAGAAATGTCGCGCTGGGAACAGCGATCTGCTAAGAACCGAGACATGCCGCATCTCAGCGTCGAGGCCCCCATGACCGACCCGATCGACCGCGCCCCGTTCTACCACGACGGCATGCGTGAGCTGCAGGACCGTTTCGACGGCCGCCGCGTCGCCGACGGCCTCGAAAAACATCGGCTGCATTTCGAATTCTGGGAGCAGGACCGCAGACTGATCGAAGAGACGCGATTCTTTTTCATCGCGACCAGCTACCAGGACAACGTCGATTGTTCGATGCGTTCGGGCGATCCCGGTTTCGTCCGGATCACCGGGCCCGACACGCTGGAGTTTCCCGAATACGACGGCAACAACATGTATCGCACGCTCGGCAATATCAACCGCAACCCGAATGTCGGGCTGCTGTTCGTGCGCCTCGACGGCAAGACCTTTCGCACCCGCATCCGGGGCAAGGCCATGATCGACGACACCGCGGAAACGATTGCGAGGCATCACGGCGCCAAAGTCGTGGTACGCGTCACCTGCGAGATCTTCCCGAACTGCCCGCGCTACGTTCCCGATTTGATGGGCGAGTCCGCGGAAGTGCCCGCCAACCCGTTCGTTCCCCGCCCCGGCTACGCGCCGCCGGCACCGGAATGGAAGAGCCGCGATTATCTCAAGGACGTGCTCTCGAAGCACGATCCGCACCGGAAGAGCGACGCCTAGCGAACGAAGCTTCTCGAAGGCTGGATGCCTCACTTCTTGCCTTGTGGATGGATCGTCTCGCCGCGCTTGAGCATCGCGACAAAGGTCTCGATCTTCTTCCGGCGTCCCGCCTCCGTCTTCATATTGTGGGTGCGAAAGGCCAGCGCGAAACGGTTCTGCGCACTGAGTTTTGCCAGCATGGCCTTTGCCCTGGGCTCGGCATCGATGGCGGCCTGCAGATCGTCGGGAATCGTCATTTGCTTGCCGCCGTCGTAGGCGCGCGCCCAGCGGCCATCGGATTTGGCCTGATCGACCTCCCTCAGGCCGTGTTCGGTCATCCGGCCTTCCTTGATCAGCCGCGCGACGTTATCGACGTTGATCTTGCTCCAGATGCTTTTCCGGGTGCGCGGCGTGTAACGCTGCAAATAGCTCTTGTCGTCGAGCCCCTTGCGGAGGCCATCGATCCAGCCCCAGCACAACACGACGTCGATGGCTTGCTTCGGCGTGATCGATTTCATCCCTGAATCGACTTTATGAATCTTGATCCAGATCTCGACTTCCTTGTCGTGGCGCTGGCCAAGCCACTGATGGAAACTCTCGGAATCCTTGAAGGTCCGGATATTGTCGGGATTGATTTTGACCGAAACCATCAGCAGTCCTGCTCAGCGGATCGATTGCATGTGTAACGCAATCGCGGAAAACATGAAGTTTGATACCACAGCAAATAGCCGGGGTGTACTGCGGGCAGACACACGCGCCCGATCTCGCGGCACGATGCGCCCGAGTTTTTGAAAGTCATTCCGCCCAAAAACAAGAGGGCGCAGTGCGACCCTCAAGAGAGGGCGCAGGGAAGACCGGGTGCGCGCTGCACCCGCGGTCTCGCGTGCAAAGACAGACAAAAAAGCGCACACGAGCATACAGGTTCAGCGGAAGCAGTCCGGCCTTCCCTGCGCAATGGTTTTACGGCTTATTTCGTGCTCTCCCCGGTGATCGGCTTTCTTGCCACCGTCGCCCCCAAGAATCTTGCTGCTCAAGGACTTGACGCCAGCATCGAGGCGTCAGGACCACACGACTTCGCCGTCCGCCGTCCACATCGTTCGTCGCATGCCTAAGGCATACCCGATCTGACAGCGTCCACCGCATCCCCGCCCAACGTCCGTGACGATCGCGAAACGCCCCTCTCGGTGGGCACGGGATGGCGAGAAATACGCCGGTGATTTGGGTCGAAAGGGAAGCAGAATATTTTTGCGTGCGGGGCTGGACAGCGATTTGCTGATTTGCCCGACGGGCAAATCAGTTCGCGGGATCAATTTCGCTATTCCGCACGGCTCGGAAGATCGCCCGCTTCCACCGGCGCCGACATCAGCAAACGCCCGAAGCTCGGGACGCGAGATAACCGCTGCCATTCATTGTAGCTCAAGACGACAGCTAGCTTCTTGCCGCCGCGCGTGATGGCCGTCGAGCGCCCTTGCGTCGCGTCATCAATGACCCGAGAGAGGTTGGCCTCGACGTCATCAAGCTCAAGCTCTTTCATGGCTGCCTCTGCGTGGGGCGGGTTAACGAAAGCGTAACTCGCTATCACGAACTACGCGCGCATCCCAATAGCCGGGCGAAACGGCGGGCCGTCGTTGTTCGGCAGCGCCTCCGTGTAGTGAGCGAACTGCATCATAAAGGTGGCTCGGCCCCGGCTCATTGAGCGAAGGCCGTTCACGTAAACATGTTTATGAGCGGCACCATCGCGTTGACGACGCCGGCACCGCCGCGCATGTCTTGCGCCTGCATCTGACCACGCCCGCAGATCTTCTTGATATCCGTCCGGTCGTGATATACATTTATCATAATGTATATCCAATGGAGCTAGGCCATGCAGGTTGCCAAATGGGGAAATAGTCTCGCCGTCCGCCTTCCCTCCGCGGTTGTCGAGGCCCTTCAAATCAGGGAAGGCGACGAGATTGAAATCCATGTTGCCGACGCCAGGCAGTTCGGCATCGCGCGCAAGCCCGGGCGGGACGAATTGCTGAAACGTCTACGTGCCTTCCGCGGTCGGCTCCCTGCCGATTTCAAGTTCGACAGAGACGAGGCAAATGCCCGGTAGTTTTTACGACACCAATATGCTCGTCTACCTCGCATCCGGCGATACGTCGAAAGCCGATCGGGCAGAGGCTGCGATCGCCGCCGGCGGCTCGATAAGTGTTCAAGTCCTGAACGAACTCGCCAATGTCGCGCGTCGCAAGATGCAGATGTCCTGGGACGACACCCATGCTCTCCTGAATGCACTACGCGGCCTGCTGACGGTTCATCCCCTTACCGTCGATATCCACGAAACCGGACTGCGGCTCGCCGAACGCTATGGCTTTTCAGTTTACGACGCGATGATCGTCGCCTCGGCGTTAAACGCTGGTTGCGACACGTTGTGGTCGGAGGACATGCAGCATGGCCTGGTGCTGGATGACGGATTGCGGATCGTCAATCCTTTCGGGGACGCGCGCTGACAACGGCCGTTACAATGACAGCGCACTTAATGCGCCGCGCTGCGAGAACCGCTATCGGACATAGAAATTGAGTTAAGCGCACTGTCACGTAACTCTCGCTCGTCAGGCGCGCATTCCAATCGCCGGCCGAAACGGCGGGCCGCCGTTGTCGTTGCTCGGGGGCGCCTCCGCGTAGTGAGAGAATTGCATCGTAAAGGTAGCTCGG
>JBDTKZ010000029.1:0-28046 GCA_039935075.1 Bradyrhizobium sp. | reverse complement strand
GCGCAATGGTTTTACAGCTTATTTCGTGCTCTCCTTGGCGACCGGCTTTTTTGTCACCATCATCCGCGTGATGCGAAGCATCATCGCGAACTTGACGCCAGCACCGGGGCGTCAGGACCACACGACTTCACCGTCCACCTCACGCGCTGTTCGTCAAAAGCGCATCGGCGTCCACCGCATCCCGCTCCGCGTTCGTGACGATCGCGATACGCCCCTCTTGTGGAACGGGATGGCATGATATGAGCCGGTGATTTGGGTCAGAAGGGAAGCAAAATATTTTTGTCGAGGGGGCTGGACAGGCAAATCACTTTTCGCGCGACACGACGCTTTAGGCCGCAGCACCCTGTCGTGATGGTTCCAGCGCCTTGAGCAGATGATCCGCATCGTAGAATTCGTATTCGTCGGCGCAGATGAGATGCGGGCCGGAACCGAGATATTTCGGCGGCCCGCCCTTGTGCGCCGGCTCGATCACCACATGCCCCTTGTTGGCGGCAACGATTTCCCAGATGAAGCGGCTGAAGCTGCGGTCGCCGCTCTCAAGATTCTTCGACAGCGTGATCAGAAGCCCGGGAACCAGCTGTTCGCTGGGAAGACCTGTCGGCACCGGTTTGGTCAATGTGGTCGCAAAGGCTGTCATGGCTCAACACGTCCCTGTCGCATCGTGTCCAATGCGCGAGATTCAGCCGCGTTCCATTCACGCGTGTATTGTATCTGGCCGGGAACGCACAAAGTTCGGAGCCAACCGCGTGAGTCGTTTGCTGATTCGGAGTGACCGACAGCAAATGACATCATGACCAGGCCGAACCGCGGTTGCTGCATGTGCATTCCATTCGTGGGCGCGACGTTGATCGCTCACGAGGTATCAGGGATATCCTACAGCCACTTCGCGCGACACCGCTACCGCGTTGATCGCATCCCTGCCCAACGTCGGCGCTGGTTGCGATGCGCCTGTTCGCAGGCGACAGGCGAATTGTCGGGCAGACACATCAATCGATGGATCGGACTGTGCAAATTCAGGACACATCGTATGATGGCGGTCTGCTTCCACCGGACGAGAGCACCATGCCCGACATCATCGACCTTGGCTCACTGCAACTGAAATTCCTGCAGACCATGCAGGACACCTCCGGCAGCCTCGACATGTTCGAGTTGACGCTGCAGCCCAACGCGCGCATGCCGATCCCGCATTATCATGATCGCTGGGACGAAACGATCTACGGACTGTCGGGCACCACCTCGTGGCGGATCGACGGCAAGGACGTGGAACTCGCGCCTGGCGAGGCGGTCTTCATCCGTCGCGGCGTCGTGCACGGATTCACCAACCGGTCGAACGCACCGGCCACCTGCCTGTGCACGCTGAGCCCAGGCGTGCTCGGTCCGCAATATTTCAGGGACATGGCCGGACTGCTGTCGGCCGGCACGCCGGACCCGGCGAAGATGAAAGAGACGATGTTGCGCTACGGGCTGGTGCCGGTGGCGGGCTAAAACAAAGCGAGTTGGGCCGCTCCCGCGATAAGCTCAGGCGAAATCCCGAACTAGACCTCCAGCCATTCCTTGCTGACGGCGAGGTTCTCTCTGAGTTCGCCGGGTGTGCCCTCGAACACGATGCGGCCGTGGCCCATCACGTAGACGCGGTGCGATATTCGCATCGCGATCGAGAGCTTCTGCTCCACCAGCAGGATGGCGACACCTCGGCGCGCGATCTCGGCGATGAGATCGCCGACCTGTTGCACGATCAAGGGCGCCAGCCCCTCGGTCGGCTCGTCGATCATGATCAATTCCGGGTCGCCCATCAGCGTGCGGCACATCGTCAGCATCTGCTTCTCGCCACCGGACAGCACGCCCGCCGCGGTATCGGCCCTGGCAGCGAGGTTAGGAAACATCGCCAGCATGTCCTCGAGCCGCCACTTCCCCGCGCGTCTGGTATCCTTGATGCCGAGTATCAGGTTCTGCCGCACCGTCAGGCCGGGGAAGATGTCACGATGCTCCGGAACATAGCCCAGGCCCAGGCGCGCGATCTGATAGTTGGGCAAGCCCGCGATGTCGCGCCCCTTGAACCTGATCGAGCCCCGCGGCGGCACTTCGCCCATGATCGCCTTGACCGTGGTGGAGCGGCCGACACCGTTGCGCCCGAGCAGGCTGACGACCTCGCCGGCATCGACGTGCATGTCGACGCCCTGCAGGATGTGGCTCTTGCCGTAATAGGCGTGCAGACCGGCGATCTCCAGCATCACGCCACCTCCTCGCCGAGATAGGCTTCGCGGACGATCGGATTGCCGCGAATCTCTTCCGGCGTGCCGGAGGCGATGATCTCGCCGTACACCAGCACCGAGATCCGGTCGGCAAGGCCAAACACCACGCTCATGTCGTGCTCGACGATCAGCAGCGTGCGGCCCTGGGTCAGACGGCGGATCAAGGTGACGGCGCGCTCGGTTTCGGCGTGGCTCATTCCCGCCGTCGGCTCGTCCAGCAGGATGACGTCGGCGCCGCCGGCCACCGTGATGCCGATTTCCAGCGCGCGCTGCTCGGCGTAGGTCAAAAGGCCCGCGGCGACGTCGCGCCTTTCCGTGAGATTGATATCGGCGAGAATCTGCGCGGTGCGTTCGCGAACCTCCGGAAGGTTGTCGATGTTCTTCCAGAAGGCATAGCGCTGGCCGGTCGCCCACAGCACGGCGCAGCGCAAATTTTCCCACACGCTCATATTGGCAAAGACGTTGGTGACCTGAAAACTGCGCGACAGACCGCGGCGGTTGATCTGGTAGGGCGGCAGCCCGGAAATCACCTCGCCGCGCAGCAGCACGCTGCCGGAGGTCGGCGGTACATATCCGCTGATCAGATTGAAGGTGGTCGACTTGCCGGCGCCGTTCGGGCCGATCAGCGCGTGGCGCTCCCCCTGCGCCACGGTCAGGTTGATCTCGCGAATGATGGCGACGTTGCCAAAACTCTTTTTAACTCCTCGCAGTTCGATCGCGGGGCTCATGCAGCGCGCCCCTTTTCGCCTGCGATGGTGGCCGCGTTATCCCAGGCGTGCGCGACCCATTGCCAGGTCTTGCGCGCCACCAGAAAACCACCGATCAGGAGAACCGCCGCGGACGCCCAGATATACGGGCTCGCCGCGTCGAAGCCGACGCCGAAAGCCTTGATGTGCGGATCATCGCCGGGATTGACGGTGTAATGCACGATGGTTTCGACTGAAAGAACAAGTCCGGCGATCATGGCCAGGGTCGGCACCAGCGAAACCAGGTAACTCGGGATTACCTTCGACAGCGTTCCGCCCGCGACCAGCGGACGATGCATCATCACCAGCCCGGTGATGCCGCCCGGCGCGAACAGCACCACGGCGATGAAGATCAGCCCGAAATACAGCTGCCATACCTGGGTGAGATCGCTGAGGCCGAGCGATAGCAGCGTGACGAAGATCGCGCCGGCGATCGGGCCGGCGAAAAATCCGACCCCGCCGATATAGGTTGCGAACAACACCGTTCCCGACTGCTCCGCGCCCAGATAGGCCGAATTGGCGATCTCGAAATTGATCGCCGCCAGCGAACCGGCGATGCCGGCGAAGAGGCCTGCGAAGCAGAACGCCACATAGCGGACGACGTGCGGATTGTAGCCGACGAATTGCACGCGCTCGGGATTGTCGCGCACGGCGTTGCACAGGCGGCCCAGCGGCGTGCGGGTCAGCGCGTACATCGCGATCACCGCGATCAGCGTCCATGCCGCCACCAGATAATAGATCTGGATTTGCGGGCCGAAACTCCAGCCGAACAATTTCAGCAATTTGGTCCGGTTGGTGGAGACGCCGGCCTCGCCACCGAAAAAGGTTCGCAGGATCAGCGCCGACGAGGCGATCAGTTCGGCGACACCGAGCGAAATCATGGCGAACGCCGTCCCGGAGCGCTGGGTCGAGACCCATCCCAGCAGGACCGCGAACAGCAATCCGGCGATGCCGCCGATCAGCGGAACGACCGGCAGCGGGACCGGCAGCTTGTTGCCGCCGATGATATTCATGGCGTGGATCGCAAGGAAGCCGCCGAGGCCGTAATACACCGCATGCCCGAACGACAACATGCCGGTCTGGCCGAGCAGGATATTGTACGACAACGAGAAGATGATGGAGATGCCGATCAGGCTGAACGTCGTCAGCGAGCCGCCGGAACTGAAGATCCTCGGGAGCAGCAGCAGCACGATCGCTGCCGTCAGCCACATTCCGTGGAATTTGAACCTGTCGGCGACGGTCGGCAGCGGCGGCGCGATGCTTGCGGCGAGTTCGCTCATGTGTCGCGTGTCCCGAGCAGACCCATCGGGCGGAAGATCAGGACCAGCACCAGCATCATGTAGGGAACGATCGGCGCGATCTGCGCGATGGTGACGCCCCAGATGTCGGCGACCCAGGTCGAGGCATAGGCGGGACTAAGCGGACCAAACAGGCCGGACAGCGAACCGTTCATCGACACCGCGAAGGTCTGCACCAGGCCGATCAGGAGCGAGGCGACGAAGGCGCCGGGCAACGAGCCCAGTCCGCCGACCACGACAACCACGAACAGGATCGGCCCCAGCAGTCCCGCCATGTTCGACTGCGTGACCAGCGCCGGGCCGGCGATCACCCCTGCGACCGCGGCGAGCGCGGTGCCGACCCCGAATACCAGCATGAAGATACGCCCGACATTATGGCCGAGATGGCCGACCATATGCGGATGGGTCAGCGCGGCCTGGACGATCAGCCCGATCCGGGTCTTCTTCAGCACCAGCAGAAGCCCGATGAAGATCACGATCGACACCAGCAGCATGAACATCTTGTAGGCGGGATAGTTGGTCGAGAAGATCGTGAAAGCCGGGAAATCCAGCAGCGCCGGGACCCGATAATCGACCGGGCTCCTGCCCCAGATGATCTGCACCACCTCCTCGATCACGAAAGCGAGGCCAAAGGTGAACAGCAGCTCGGCGACATGGCCGTTCCGGTGCACGCGGCGCAGGCCATAGCGCTCGACGCAGGCGCCGATCATTCCGGCCAGCAGCGGCCCGATCAACAGCGCCGGCCAGAACCCGAACCAGCGGCTGATCTGAAAACCGAAGAATGCCCCGAGCATGTAGAAGCTCGCATGGGCGAAGTTGAGAACGCCAAGCATGCTGAAGATGACGGTGAGCCCGCTCGCCATCAGGAACAGCAGCATGCCGAAAAGCACGCCGTTGAGCGTGGATATGACGATCAGTTCAAGCACGACGTACCGCCGGAATTAAGGAGACGTCCGCCCCGAAAATCTTTCGGAGCGGACGGCTAATGCTGCAACGATCAGGGCCGTTCCATCTTGCAGGTGGTCGGAAGTTCGGTCGCTGGTGTATCGACCTTCGCCACCACTTTCCAGCCCCAACCGGTCTTCTCCTCGTCGAACGGCTCCTTGGCGGTACGATCGCCGAACGAGGAAATATAGATCGGCTGGAAGAACTGGTGATCCTCCTTGCGCATATAGCCCTTGCCGCCGTCGAACACGTCGAACTGCATGCCTTCGAGCGCCTGGGCGACCTTGACCGGATCGAGCGACTTGGCCTTGTCTGCGGCCGCCGCCAGCATCCGCATTTCGTTGACGGCGCGCGGATAGAACAGACTGAAGTCGTATTTGGCGCGCAGCGCCTTCTCGAAGGTCTGCGAGGAAGGATTATCGATGTTGGCGACGCCTTCGGTGATCTGGAACACCTGATGATCGAGATTGGCCTGCTTGATCGCGGTCGGACCACCGGTGCCGCCCGCATAATAAGTGTACCAGTTCACCTTCAGTCCGGCGTCGGCCGCCGCTTTCAACAGCAGCGCAAAATCCTGGCCCCAATTGCCGGTAATGACGGTGTCGGCGCCGGACGCCTTGATCTTGGCGATGTAAGGCGCGAAATCGGTGACCTTCAGCAGCGGATGCAGTTCGTCGCCGACGATCTTGATGTCCGGCCGCTTGGCAGCCAGCATGGTCCTGGCGGCGGAACGAACCGCCTCGCCGAACGAGTAATCCTGGTTGATCAGATAGACGTTTTTGATCGATGGCACCGTCTTCATGTAGTTGGTCAGCGCCTCCATCTTGATGTCGGAGTTGGCGTCCCAGCGGAAATGCCAGAAGCTGCACTTGGCGTTGGTCAGGACGGGATCGACCGCGGCATAGTTGAAATAGAGCACCTCCTTGCCGGGATTGCGCTCGTTGTATTTGGTGACGAAGTCGGAAAGCGCGCTTGCCACCGCCGAGCCGTTACCCTGGGTCAGGAAGCGGACCCCGGAGTCGATCGCCTTCTGCGCCTGGATCAGGCTTTCCTGCGGATTGGTCTTGTTGTCGAACGGGACGATCTCGACCTTCTTGCCCTGGATGCCGCCCTTGGCATTCAGTTCGTCGGCCAGAAACTGAAAGGTCTTAAAGCCGACCTCGCCGACGCTGGCACCGCCGCCCGAAAGCGGATCGATGTAACCGATCTTGACGGTGTCCTCGGCCGCCGCCGACATCGCGCTCACGCCGAGCACGGACAGCGCAAGTGCTGTCAAGCCAAGTATCTTCCTCATGGATTCCCTCCTCGTTGGACTAACCACTCGCTCCCTTGAACGGGATTCGATTCTTTGATGATGACGACGGCCGCTTGGGCCCGGATCGTTTTGCGTGCGCCTCTCTGCCGGCCGGGACCAACTGTGAGACGCTCTCGCCATTGAGAGATGCCTGGTGGATGCGATTCTCGATCGGCTGCCCTGCCAGCAACGTCGACGCGTCTGCAAGGCGCCATCGCACAGTTTCTGCGTGACCTGCTGATAGCTGCGTCGATTGCGTCACCGCGCGTTGGCGTTATCTTCGGCCCGCGCCTGTGACGACCACAGCGCGATCTCGCAGCCTCATCCCGGCTTCCTCTCAATCGTTTTTTATTAGCTCACTAGTGAGTGAATATCATATTCACAGGATTTCCGTCGCCGCAAGGCCCTTTCAGGCCATCCGCTCGGCTTTTCGACGCTCGCAGATGCCAAGAAACCCGGCCGCCATGAAGGTCGCCATCCGCTCCTTAACCGCGACATAGTCACTGGACTTGCACAAACCGCCCGAGAGCTTGTCGATGCGCCCGGTCTGCGCGAGCGTGAGCATCAATGCGCCGGTCACGAAGTGATAGCCCCAAAAGATGTCCTCTTCGGCGCAATCCGGAAGCGCCTTCTTGAGGAGATCGACCAGGCGCAAAACCACCGGATCGAAATGCTGATCCATCATTTCGGCCCCCCATTCGGGTGTGTTGGCGACCTGGGCGCCCAGCCTGCCGTAATTCCTCCAACCTTCGCCGCCCTCGATGTAGATGTCGAGGTCGGTGTCCAGGAACACGCGCAGCGCGCCTTCAACCGAAGGCTTGCCTGCGGTCGCCCGGTCATATTCATCCAGCAACTTCATGCGGCGCTCGCTGGTGATCACCGCGCGCCGGGCGAATACCGCGTCGAACAGCGTCTTCTTGTCCTCAAAATAATAATTGATCAGCGTATGATGCACGCCGATACGTTGCGCGACGTCCTTTAACGTGACCCCATGGAGGCCATTTCTGGAAAACAGATACTCGGCGGTGTCGAGTATTTGCTCGATCATATCGGCGCGCCGCTCTGCTTTGACCGAGCTTTGGCGCCGGGCGGTCTTTTCGTCGGACAAGCTGAGGTCCTTCCCTGTCTTCACGGCATGGCAAGCCGGCAACGATGCACTTTGGATGGTCGGCGATCACCAGGTCAAACGCGCATCTAATCGATCCAGCCCTTAATCGATCGAGCCTTGGGACGCCATCCGCAATACGAGGATTCCGAGCCATCATGTTCGGAATTCGCAACGTCCTTGTTCGATTGACAGGCCGTGCCTGCCTTTGCTTGCCTTGCTCCGCATCCGACAAGGAATACGTCCATGGCTCTCGCTCCCGAAATTGCGGTATCGCGCTGGTTCAACACCAGCGAGCCACTGACATTGGCGGGACTGCGAGGCCGGCCGGTTCTGCTGCATGCGTTTCAGATGCTGTGTCCCGGATGTGTCGCGCATGGAACCCCGCAGACGCAACGCGCCTTCGACCTCTTCAAGCAGTCGGACCTCCAGGTCATCGGGTTACACACGGTGTTCGAGCATCATACCGCCATGACGCCGGTGTCACTGGAAGCGTTTATCCACGAATACCGGCTGACCTTTCCGATCGGCGTCGACGAGGCGGCCGAGGGCACGCCGATCCCGGTTACCATGGGGCGATATGGAATGCAGGGAACGCCGACCAGCATCCTGATCGGACGCGATGGCCATGTCGTGCATCATGGCTTCGGGCAGCAAGGCGACATGGCCCTTGGCGCGATCATCGCGGCAGAGCTTGCCGCCACGCACGGATGATGCGGGTGTCGGGCTGAGAAGGAGCGAGGCTCGGCTGCCTTTCTTTGGTATTTCTACGAGGCTTCGCTGGCGCTAAAGAGATCACGCCTGCCGCGCCCGCAGTTTCTATCCGATTTGGACCGAACCATGAGCCGTTACTGGAGCAGCCTGACGCACGATTTGAAGCCCTATGTGCCGGGCGAACAGCCCCGCATGGCGGATCTGGTCAAGCTCAACACCAACGAGAGTCCGCTCGCTCCCTCCCCGCGCGCGCTGAAGGCTATCAGCGGCGAGGCGACTGAGACGCTGCGTCTCTATCCGGACCCGCAGGCGTCAGCGCTGCGGGCGGCGTTGGCCACCTATCACGGCGTGCGACCCGAACAGGTGTTCGTCGGCAACGGCTCGGACGAGGTGCTGGCGCATGCCTTCGTGGCCCTGCTGAAGCATGATGCGCCGTTGCTGTTCCCTGACATCACCTACAGTTTCTACCCGGTTTATTGCCGCCTGTTCGGCATCGCCTACGAGGCCGTGCCGCTCGATCACGCCATGCAAATACGCCTCGCCGACTATCGCCGGCCGGCCGGTGCGCTCATCATCCCCAATCCGAATGCGCCAACCGGGATTGCGCTGTCACGGGCCGAGATCGCGACCCTGCTGGAGCAACATCCCGACGCTCCCGTGGTGATCGACGAGGCCTATGTCGATTTCGGTGCCGAGACCGCTATACCGCTGGTTGCCTCGCACCGGAATCTTCTGGTCGTTCAGACCATGTCGAAGTCCCGGGCGCTGGCCGGCTTGCGGGTCGGCTATGCGATCGGCGACGCCGACCTGATCGAGGCGCTGACCCGCGTCAAGGACAGCTTCAACTCCTATCCGCTCGGCAGGCCCGCCCAGGCCGGCGCCATCGCCGCCCTCGAGGATGAAGCCTATTTTCAACAGAGCCGGGCGCGCGTGATCCAAGGCCGGGAGCGGCTCAACCGCGGACTGCTCCGGCTTGGCTTCGACGTGCTGCCGTCCGCCGCCAACTTCGTCTTCGCGCGTCATCCGGCGCATGCCGGCGCAGCGCTGGCCGCCGCACTGCGCCAACAAGCGGTGATCGTCCGCCATTTTTCCGCGCCGCGCATCGCCGATTATCTGCGGATCACCGTCGGCACCGACGGGCAAATTGACCGGCTGGTGTCGGCGCTATCGGCGATCCTGGACGATGCGGCGACCTGATGCACCGCCGCGACATGTGGTCAGGCAATTTGTCGAGTTTTGCTGCTTGTTTTGTTTTGGCGTTTCTCGATCCCGGCTCCGCGGAGCAGCACTGCCCGGACGATGCTTCGCATCGCCGAGGCCGCGCCGCGTCCGGGACACGAGTCTGCTGCCGAACATGATGCTGAAGCGGTAGGTCTTGATTCCCTCCGGCGTGCCGGTTGACACCCAGGGACCGCCGCCTCACGCTGTGTTGCGGTTTTGGGGGACGAGACATTGCGCAATCGCTGGGGCGTTCTTGCCGTCTTGTTCACGGTCCGCCTCACCATGGCTTTTCAGTTTCAAAGTGTCGCGGCGGTCGCGCCGTTGCTTGGTCGAGAATTCGGCCTCGGTCTCGCCGATATCGGGCTGTTGATCGGGCTGTATTTCACGCCCGGCGTCGTGATCGCGTTGCCGGGAGGCGCCGTTGGCAAGAAATTCGGCGATCGGAACACGGTACTGCTGGCGCTGGCGCTGATGCTGATCGGCAGTCTGATGATGGCCGCCACGCATGACTGGAGCGTTCAGGTCGCGGGGCGGCTGATCGCAGGCGCCGGCGGCGTGCTGCTCAACGTGCAGATGACCAAGATGGTCGCCGACTGGTTCGCTGGCCATGAGATATCGACCGCGATGGGGGTGTTCGTCAATTCATGGCCGGCCGGTGTCGCACTCTCACTGCTGACACTGCCGGCGATCGGGACCGCCTATGGCGTCAGCGCGGTCCATCTCGCGGTCGCCGCGCTGATCGCGCCGTGCATCGCGCTCGCCGCCACCTACCAGCCGCCCGCGCAAGCGGTGGCCGCCGCGGTTACGACGTCCTCCGCGCAACTCGACCGCCGCGCGCTGATGGCGGTTACTTTGGCCGGCCTGATCTGGGGCCTGTTCAATGTCGGCTTTGCGATCGTCTTCAGCTTCGGCCCCACTCTGCTGGTCGAACGCGGCTGGACCATCGCCGCGGCAGGCTCGACCATCAGCATCGTGCTGTGGATCGCCGTATTCTCGGTGCCGTTGGGCGGCATGCTCGCCGACCGGCTTCGACGACCGCAGTTGATCCTGGTCGCGGGCGCCATTCTGTTCGCGCTCTTGATGCTGTTGCTGCCGCGCCGCGGTGAAGTGCTGTTGCTGGTGATCGCGATCGGCGTGGTCTCGGGCCAACCCGCGGGGCCGATCATGAGCCTGCCGGCCCGGGTGCTACAGCCGGCCACCCGCGCGATCGGCATGGGCATCTTCTACACCGTCTATTATGCCGCGATGATGCTGGGGCCGATCATCGGCGGCGCTTGCGCCAAATCGGCCGGCAGTGCAACCGCAGCGTTCGATTTCGGCGCCGCGACGGTGCTGGCGTGCCCGCTGATTTTGTGGGTTTTCAACCGGATCACGGCCACCCCTCAAGCGGTGTGACTATCATTCGTGCAACCCGCGCTAACCTCTCGTTAACCCTGACGGCCGTAGGGTCGGGATGACACCGGAAGGACGGTTGTCGGGTGGCAAGAATGGCGTTGGCGCATAAAAAATCTATTCTTCCGGCCGCCGAGGAGCGACGGCGCTTTCAGCGCGTCAAGGTGCACCTGCTCGGCCGCTACATGCTGCCGGACCGCCGCGAGTTTCCCTGCCAGATCATCAATATGTCGCCGGGCGGCCTCGCTTTGCTGGCACCGGGCATCGGCAACGTCGGCGACCGCGTGATCGCCTATCTCGACCATATCGGCCGCGTCGAAGGCAAGATCACCCGCATCATCGACAACGGCTTTGCGATGACCGTGGGCGCCACCGCCCGCAAACGCGACAAGCTCGCGGCGCAGCTGACCTGGCTCGCCAACCGCGACATCCTCAATTTGCCGGAAGATCGCCGCCACGACCGTATCGTGCCGCGCAACCCGATCGCGCTAATGACGCTCGAGGACGGCACCAAGATGACCTGCCGCATCATCGACATGTCGGCGTCGGGTGCTGCGATCGCCGCGGAACGGCGGCCGCCGCTGAAATCCCAGGTGCTGCTCGGCAGGGTCGCCGCCCGCGTGGTGCGTGACCTTGAGGAAGGCTTCGCGCTCGAATTCATTCATGAGCAGCTCGCCGAGACGCTGGAAGACAACGTCAGCTCCAGGTAAAGCGCAGCAAGCAAGGCGCCGCGAACCGGCCGCGTCAGATCGCCTTATTCCCCTTCTTCGCCGGCTTCGACAGATAATCCTTCGACTGCGCCTCGCTCTTGAGCGGGGTCACCTTGTCCGGGTCGATCCGCACCATGATGTAGTCGATGTGGTCGTCGATCCTGGTGAACCAGTGCCCGGTGCCGGCCGGGATCACCACGACATCGCCGGCCTTGATGTCATAGGCCACGCCATCGCGTACGTCCGACCCGTTATTGCCGGGACCGTTGAACTCGACGACGGTGCGCATGGTCGCCAGGCGGCGCTGCCGGTTGACGATGTCGGGGCCCAGCACCAGCGTCGCCGACCCCGAAATGACATGATAGACTTCGCTGATCTGGTCGTGCTCGGCGACGGAATCCGGCGCGGGCTTTTCCAGCCTGCCGCGATGAACCCGGCCGATGCCGATATGGGCCTTGCCGATGTCGATATCACGAACCTGCTGGTCGAGCAGCTTTTCATCCAGCGCCTTCTGGCCATAGGCGTCGATCTCGGAAGCCGGGATATAGGTGCCGGGACACATCGGGCAGGTCGGCTGCGGATCGGTGGGGTTAATTTTCTGCTGCGCCTGCGCGCCGCTCCCGATCGCAAGGCACAGCAGCGCCGAAAAACCCCAAACCAAACGTTTCAAGATCAACCGCTTCACGACGACCTCCCGATTTTCTTCGCCTGTTTTCTTTCATGCATGCACGGCAGGTCCGGCCTTGCCAAGACCTGCTTGCAAACACCCGCCTTGCCGCCGGATTTTTCGGTGCCGCGCGACAGCGTTAGCGCGCGGTAAAGCGCCGCGGACCGCGATCCACGGATTTCGCTGTTCTGGCGGCGGCATAAGCGCCGTTGGATGCCGTGTTTGAAGCCTTTTGGGCGGCGCGCGGCCGGTTAACGAGCGCCGGCTTTGCCACCGCAAACCGCTGCGCCCCAGCGATATCAGCGTTAATCCGTAAAATTTGAATCAATTGCCAATACTTACAATTTTAATCGAACTTTATTCAAGTATAGATCGAATTCGCCGTTTCTTTTACTTGTATTCGCGTCAAATGTACTTGTCTTACTTAGCGGCGGCGCAAAACCTTTGTGCGAAGTGTGGTCCCAACAAGAAACGGGGGCCACAATGTTTGGGTTCAGGGGACAGGGGAAAGGATTGGCGGTTGCCGCCATCCTGTTTGGAATGAGCGTCTCGGCGCATGCCGGCGACGAACGTGTGTTGTATGCGAGCCTCGGCGACACCACGCGGGCGCCGATCGGCTGGGTTGAATTCTGCTCCAGCAATCCGGGCGAATGCACGGGCGGCGTGACGCAGCCGCGCGATATCGTACTGACGCAGACCGCCTGGCGCGATCTGCTCAAGGTCAATCACTGGGTCAACGAGACCGTCAAGCCGATGACCGACATGGAGCATTGGGGCGTGATCGAGAAATGGTCGTTGCCAACAGACGGCTACGGCGACTGCGAAGATTACGTGCTGATGAAGCGCAAGATGCTGATCGACGCCGGCTGGCCGCGCGAAGCGCTGCTGATCACGGTGGTGCGTGACAAGAACGGCGAAGGCCACGCGATCCTGACGGTGAAGACCGACAAGGGCGAGTTCGTTCTCGACAACCAGAACGAAAACGTCGTGGCCTGGACCGAGACTGGCTATCGCTTCGTCAAGCGGCAGTCGCAGGGCGATCCCAATGTGTGGGTCTCGCTCGGTGACAACCGCCCGTCGGTCGCTACCGCGACCACGCGCTGAACAAGGATTGAACGATCACAGGATACGCGACCCGGTCACATCCCCACCCCTCCCCGTCCCAGACCGGATCGCGCGAGGCCAGCCGTCCCCCAACGGCTGGCCTCAACTTTTTCAGAGATACCTCAGAGCGCCAGCCAATTTATCTCGCAGGCGCTGTTGCAGCGGTTGCAATGCGCCGGCTGATCGAAGGTGTTGGCGAGCTCCCATTCCTGCGATTCATTGCTCCACTGCGCCGTCACGTAGGAGATGATGTCATCGGACTCGCATCGGGCGCACACCGGCGTCGACCGCGTCGCCTGCCGGTTGACGGCGCGCGGCTGCGCCTGCGGATTGACGATTTGCGCCTGCTCCGGATTGGCACTGAACGGATTGAGAAGCATCGCGTGTTGCATGTTATTTCCCGAGTAGAGCGGAAGATTGTGACCCGGATGCCCGCCTGAATTCAATTCACGGCGGCGAACATCCCCAGCCTGTTGTTTCCCGGCAACAGGCCCCGCTTGCTGCACAGCACACCCGAAGTCCTGGCCGCGGTTGCCGGCGCGTATCAGGCACAAGCGGCCGATCGACCCACCTGCCGCTCGATTGCAGGGCCGCGATTCCAGGACTACCATTCCAAGGCTGGAACATTGGCACACGATGGGGCTTAATAGCAGGATGATCGACGTCAGGGCGGACGATGCACGGAGCAACGGCATCGGGCGAGTCGGTTCGCAACCGATTGCGCTGGCAGCGGTGGCGCTCGTCCTGATGCTGACCGGAGCCGGATCAATCGCGATCTGGCGCAGCACCGCCGGCGCCTTGCCCGAAACCCAGCGCGCGATATCGGCCCGGCAAATTCAACTCCGGGCAACGGAAGCCGCCGAGCAGCTGGCCGAGAAGACCAACGCGTTGGAGGTGTCGCAGCAGGAAGCGATCGACCAGCTGCAGGCGCTGCAGGACCAAATGCAGGGCGTCAAACGCCTGCTCGCAGCGCAACAAAGCGATGCCAAGCGATTGTCCGAGCAGGTCGGTGCTGTCGCCAGCGCCATCGATGGCCTGCGGCAATCCTTCGCCAGCGTCCCGTCCACCGCCGACGCCCCCGATCCACCGCGGGCCCGTCACACCGCCGCGCGGCCGAAAACCCACGCGATGCGAGGCGGTCAGCGCCGGCGATCGCGGTCTCGCTCCTGATTCGGCGATGTGCCCGCACGCGCTGCAAATGCGTGGCAGCCCGATTTATTCCTTACCCTTGGCGAAAATTTTTCCGGACCAAATGTGAACTGGATCACAAACGTCCGCTGGCGACTCGGGCCATGATGCGCTTACCGGGTGGCGTGAGCCGATTTCAATATCCGGGCAGGGCAAGGCCGCAAGCGCGTTATACTACGCCGGCGGCCTTGTTTTTTTCGTGCGCACGCCGCTGCGACGGTTCCGCGTTTAGCGGCAGACCTCGACCGGCCGGATGCGCCAGCCGTAGCGCGTGTCTACGCGACGGCGCACGATGTAACAGCTGGTTTCGTCGGCGTAGTAATCATCGTAATATGGATTGCCGTAATAGCCCGGTCCGTAGAGCCCGTAGCCCAGACCCGCGCCCAGTCCAAAGGCGCCGATGCCAAAGCCGCGATGGAAGCCGCCGCCGTGAAAGCCTCCGCCACCAAAGTGACCGCCACCGCCACCGAAGTGACCGCCGCCGAAGTGACCGCCGCCTCCACCGCCGTGACCAAAGGCGAAGGCTGAACTCGGAACAAGTGCACCCGCCGCGGCGATCGCCGCGATGGCGAGCAAGGTTTTGGCGAGAAAGATCTTACGCAACATTATCGTCCCTCCTGATCAGATCACAACGCTCAGACCATGAACGTTCATGGATCATGACTCTTCGAGCCCGCCAACGGTTGCAGATTTCGCAGCTTGAGCTGCAAGAATTATTCAAAATGCTGCTCAATTCTGCGCGACCAACCGCTTGGGATTCCACACCAAATGGTTCGACGCCGCGGCCCGGCCGCCGGTGGGAACAAATCCGGCCGGGTGGTATTGAGTTTCATCTGTTTGTCGCGCAGGAGACAGGCTGGGTGGTGCGAAAATTGATCGCCTTCGACGAGGACACGCTCGACAAGCTGACCCAATTGAGGCGCGATCGCATGGCGACGATCCAGGAATTGGCCGACGAAGCGTTCGCTGATCTGCTACGGAAGCACGGCGTCCCGATCGATCTGAAGGACGCGCTGCGCAAAAGCGCCGCGCGCTCGACGACGGAGACACCTGAGAAGACCAAACCTGAGAGGACCAAGGCACCGAGCAAGGCCGAGGCATCCAACAAGACCCGATCCAACGCAACAAGGAAAACCAGATCATGACCGGGGATCCCGATCCGTTCGAGCGAGGCCAGCGCGCCGCACGCGAAAACATTCCGGCCGGCGGCAATCCGTATCAGGACGGCAGCCAGGAGCATGCGCTATGGGCCGCCGGCCACGAGGAGGTGGCGGGCGCGGCCGAGGCCGGGGAATCCGAGGGCAGCTAATCCGAAGATAAGCGGGCGCGGACCTGTCCGCGACGCAAATAATCGTTTTGAGCGGGCTCCGCCAATAGCGACGCCCTCACCGCGACCCTGCCGAAGCCAACAACGCCTCACGTTCAGGAGCCGGCATGGCGCGCACGCGGCGCCTGGCGATAAGGCGCAAGGCGGCAAATCCGATCAGAAAGAGAGCCACCTTGCTCACAATGCCGAAAATCGGCATCACCACGGCCCACGTCGCCAAGCTGAAAGTTATGGCGACGAACGCATTCACCGCGGCCGAGACGAACATCAGGCCGGCCCAGACGAAGCCCACGACCACGGCGACATCGGGCACCACCACCCTCGCGATCTCTGGCAGATAGCGATTGAGCCAGCCCGGCCTGAGCATGACGATACCGATGATCGCATAAATCACGCTTGGCTTGAGCAGCACGAAGCGAGGGTCGTTGGTGAGCAGCGCAGCGGTGCCCGCGGCGATGACCAGAAAGAGGCTCAGCCACTCCATGGCATCAATCGGTTTTCGGCGGACCAACTGAATCCCGATCTGCGCGAGGCCCAGTGCGATGCCGAGGCCGACCGACAGGATCGTGTTGTGGGTCAGCAGAAACACGACGAGAAAGAAAATCGTCGACGCCAGGTCGAGCAGCAGCAGTTTGGCCGCCTTGAGCAAATCGCGCACGTTGAACTCCTCGATCGGGCCCGACGTGTTCCTGGTCGTGCAGGTCTTTGTCCTATAGGTCTTGGTCGTACAGGTCTTGGTCGTACAGGTCTTTGTCGTGCAGGTCTTTGTCGTGCAGGCCTTTCGCGGGATCTCGCCGGTGGTGGCGTCGAGCGCCAGCGGCGAGCCGATTAATCCGCAGCAGACATCGTCGTCACGACAATGAGCCGATCTTCTTCAAGCCTTTCTTGAAGCGCGGGCCGTTGCGCTGATAGGAGCGCGCGGCGCCGCCCATCTTGACGACCTGTTCAGGATCGAGCGTGCGGATCACCCGCGCCGGCGCGCCTAATATCAGCGAGTTCTCGGGAAACTGCTTGCCCTCGGTGATGACGGAACCGGCGCCGACGACGCTGCCACGGCCGATCCTGGCGCCGTTCATCACGATCGAGCCCATTCCGATCAATGCGCCGTCCTCGATGGTGCAGCCGTGCAGGATGACGTTGTGACCGACCGTACAATTCGTTCCGATCGTCAGCGGAAAGCCCATGTCGGTGTGGCAGGTCGAATTGTCCTGGACGTTGGAGCCTTCACCGATCTCGATCCATTCATTGTCGCCGCGCAGCACCGCGCCGAACCACACGCTGGCGCCGCTGAGCAGACGGATCTTGCCGATCAGGGTCGCAGTGTCGGCGACAAAATAATTGCCGTCCGGGGGGAATTCCGGGCCCTGCCCGTCAAGTTCATAAATGGCCATGCGCATCTCCTGTTGGCGGAGACCTTGGCATGAGGACATCAGCGTTTACAAGCCGGGCACGCGCGGCGGCCCGGGCGCGACACGCGCCGGCCGGAACGGACAATGCGTCGAAACGAAAAAGCTTGAAGTCAGGCCAGCAGACCGGCGGCGCGCAGCGTCATCAGGAAAAACGTCCCCGACATCATGCTCCAGAATCCCGCCAGCACGGTGGCCATCATCACGAATTCGAAGCGGCGGCGTTCGATCTTCGCACCGCGCAGCGTGTTGCGCATGATGATGAAGGGCGCGGCAAAGACCAGGAACGGCACGGCGGCGAAGGTGCTCGGGGCGGCCCCCTCCTGCAGCAGGCCAAATCCGGCCGGGCGCTGCACCATCGCCTGATAGCCGCTGGCGAGAGCGCCAGCCAGCGCGAAGCCGATGCAGAGGGAAAACAGCGAATTCAACGCATCAGGCGACATCGGTACTCTTCCGCTACAGGAACGCGCTTGCAACGCTCCCTGCTTCGCAAAATTGGCCGCCGTCCGCCACACTATCCTTAAGGAAAGGTTAACGCGGGCTCCCGGAACCGCGCCCTGCACATAGCTCGCGCAACATCGATGGCCCGGCAGGTTGCGAAATTTGCCGTCCCCTGTGACATATTCGGGCATGATTCGACCCTCGCCTGAGGCGCCTTCACCGATGCTTCGCTCATGACCTATTTCTCCGCGGCCCAGCCCGTCGCGCGCGGTGCGCGACGGCATCGCCGCAGCCCGATCGTGCCGATCATCCTGGCGAGCGCGATTGCTGTCAGCGCGATCGGCCTGGTCGCCTATCTGTTGTGGCCGACCTGGGAAGCCGATGTTTCGAGCGATCCGGCGCAGTTGCCGCTGAGCGTCGGCGCCACGTTGTTCAACGTGCCGCCGATGGCGATCCGCATGAAGATCCAGCGCCACACCGGACCGCAGGAACGGGTCGATCTCAATTTCGAATTTCCCTCGCTCGCGGTCCCGGAGGGACCGAAGCATGTCAGCACCGATACCGTGGAAGACGCCGCGATGCAGCCGATCGACCGGATCTTCCTGTCGATCTCCGCGCATCATGATGCCATGGCGCCGGACCTGCGCATGAACACGATCTATCCGCGCTATCTCGATCAGGCCGCGTTGCCAGCCCAGGACGGCTTGACGATTCGCGCGTTTCGCGACGGCACGCCTTACAGCCATGAGGATCTGTTTCTCGCCGACAGCCCTCACCTCGACGCGCGCTGCACCCGCGATGGCGAAACGCCGGGGATGTGCCTCAGCGAGCGCCGCATCGGCGGCGCCGACCTGACATTTCGATTTCCACGAAACTGGCTGGGGCGATGGCGCGACGTGGCCAATGCGATGGACCGCCTGACGGTGCAACTGCACGGGCCGAAGGCTAATTAGTTCGCGGTAGTCGATCGGAGGCAGAATACGCCTACCAGACGTATCGGACGACGCCTTTTCCAGCGTAGCTGCGGGTGACATCGGAGAACTCGCCCTCGAAGGTAGCGGCGACCGACCAGCCGTTCATATACTTCACCTCGACGGTGGCGGTGGTCAGCGCCGAGTCGGAAGCCTGCGCCGCGCCGTTGACCGCGAAGCTGGCCCCCGGCAGGGCCTGGAAGGTCGCCGCGACCGTGCGATCCGGATCGTAGTCATGCGCCCAGGCGAGGCGGTCGCGCAGGGTCAGGATTGCATCGGTGAGCGCGTAGGATTTGTCGGTGCGCAGGCCGAGTTCGCTACGGGTATCCGTCACGCTTTTGGCGCCATAGGCCAGCGCGAATGCGCTGCTTCCGGACAACACGCCTTCGGCATAGGCCGGCAATTCGAAGGACGTGAACTGCGCGGCCGCATAGGGCGTGATGCCGACGCCGCCCGCAACCGGCGCGACGAAGCGATAACCGCTTTCGAGTCGTCCCGAATAGGCGTTGGCGTTGAAGCGGGCCCGTAGCTGGTCGATGCCGGCCACCGTCACCGTGCGGTTGGTGGTGACGTCCTGCCAGCCATAGGCCAGCGCCGCGCTGACATAGGCCGCACCCGCCGTATGGCGCACGAACGCACCGGCCTGGAACAGGTCGGAATGACCGGAGCCGCCATTGGTCACGCTGAAGTTCGTTCCGCCACCGGCGAGCGCGAAGCCCGCGATGGTGTTGGGCGAGAGCGAATAGTCCGCGCCGACCGCCGTGCCGTAGATGCTGCTGGCGGAATTGTTGGATCCCGTCGCCGCATTGCCGTCGGTGGCCTGCGAACCGCCGAAGCCCGACGCCCACACGCTCCAGCGCTGCGCGAACGGATCGGCCTTCACCGGCATTGCCTTGGTGAACATCGCATTCGCATCGCGCGGATCGGCGTAGGGCGAGGCGCCGCCTTGCGAGGTCGCGCCGCCGCCATGCGAGAACGGATCGGTCATCGCGCCCATGAACAGGTTCATGGCGCCGAACGTCGACTGCTGCGTTCCGGTCGCGGTCTCGCCCGATGCCTGTGACAGGCCGTGTGCGTTGAGCGTGCCGTAGACGATCGGAATGCCGCCGGTGTTGTTGAAGAAGTTCGTCAGCGCGTTGCCGACCGCCTGCTGGTTGCCGTGGAGGCCGCCCGGCACCGCGAAGCCCAGTGTGAGGTTGAGAAAGACGTCATCGGGGTCATAGCCCAGGCTCGCCTTGAAGCCTGACGGCAGGTTGGTGTTGACCAGCGAGCCGAACGTGCCCGACACGCCGCCGCTGGCCGTGAGGATGGTGTACTGCTTCGCCACATAGCTGCCGCCGGCATAGCTTGCGTTCACCGTGGCGCCGCCGAGCGTCGCCGTGCCGGTGCCGCCGCTGCCGATGACGCTGGTGGCGCTGTTCGCCGCCGGCGAGATATTGACGTTGTAGAATGAACCGGCTGCGAAGGTCAGCGGGCCGTTGATGGTCAGCGTGCCATAGGGATTGGCCACGCTGCCCGGCGCCAGCGTGCCGCCCGCGTTGATAAGGGGATCGCCGATCGTGCCGCTGCCCGACAGCGTGCCGCCGGAATTGACCGTGACAGTCGAACTGGCGATCGAACCATCGACCTCCAGCGCGCCGCCGTTGATCGTGGTCGCGCCGGTATAGGTGTTGACGCCCGTCAGGGTCAGCGTGCCGCTGCCCACCTTGACCAGCGACCCGCCGGTGGCGCCGCCGTTGCCACAAGCGATACCACCCGCCCCGCAGTCGCCGATGACACCGCTGACGGTGGTGTTCTGGTTGTTGCCGCCGACCGTGACTTGGATGCTGCCGAGATAGAATTGCCCGCTGCCGGCAATCGAGCCGGCGGAGAGCTGGCCGTTGTTGCCCGGTCCGCTCGACAGTGAGAAGTCGGCGATCGCGGAGACGCCCACATTGGTGATGCTGGCGTTGCCGGCCGTGCTGTTGTCCAAGAACATCAGGCTACTGTTATTGGTAATGCTGGCGTTGCCGGCCGTGCTGTTGTTATTAAACTCCAGGGCATTGCTATTGGTGATGCTGACGCTGCCGCCGTTGACGACGATCCCGGCGCCCGTGAAGGTCAGAAACTGGCTGGTGCTGGTGGTGAAGGTATAATTCGAAGCGCCGGCGTTGAAGGTCCAGCCGCCCAAGCTGGCGCCTGTAGAAAACGAAATACCTGTGACGCTCGATATGCCGAATGACGCGGTGCCGTCCGGCACGCTAGCGGGGTTCCAGTTGCTCCCGGTGCTGTAATCGCCCGACCCTGGATTCGCAAGCCAGGTCGCATCCGCCGCCCAAGCCTGGGGGATAAATGCGGCCGCACAGAAAGACACAGCCGCAGCAAGGCTAAAAGCCCTGCGAATGATTGCCCGATCCACGAAATTCCCAACCCCTCAAGCCACTCACAAGCGGCCATGCCTGCGCAACGCGCCCGCTGAAGCGCTTGCTTGATTCTCGCCCCCGCGAGCCATAAACGTGGATAGATGATTTGGCGCCGCCAAGGCGCGGTCATAAACGCACCCGATCCGGACGCTCGCCCCTATGCACGACATTGTTGCAGGGAATACACAGTCGCAGAGCGATGTCCGTGAGGAAGATCCGCTGCTCGCCGAGGCCGCGGCCCTCCGCGCCCTGCCTGCCTTTGCGCAGGCGATCCGTGAATACACCGTCGGGCTCGCTAAATTTCGCGAGGACTCGCGGCTGATCAACAAAATGATCTCCTATGACAGCCGGCATCGCGTGGTCGGTTACCTGTTTTATCTTCATGCCGATCGCGAGCGATACGGCCCGGCCGGTGGCGCGACCTATGGGCGCCTCCATGAGCTATGCACGCGGCGCAACGAGGTCAGTCCGCGTACATTGAAAACGACGCTGGCGCTGCTGCGGCTCACCGGCTTCGTCAGCACGGTGCGCAGCGAGACCGACCGCCGCCAGAAATTCTATCGGCCGATGCCTCGCATGCTTGCCTTCGTCGAGGGATGGCTCGGCTATGCCACCGCCGCGCTCGACACGCTGCAGCCGCGGATGCGGCGCGGCGAGATGCTGCGCGACGACCCGACGTTCATCGAGCGGTTCCTCGTCTGTGGCGGGCGCGATCATGCCGACAACGAGCCGCCGGCGAGCCGCATGCCGGAATTCATCGGCTTTTTCGGCGGGCGCGAAGGCGCCAACGCCGTGATCCTTGCCGTCATCCTTGCCGGCACTGACGGGACGCCGGTGCCGAGCCGCGCGGGCATCGCGAAACGCTACGGCCTGAGCAAGACGCAGATTACGCACGTTATCGGCGAAGGTGAAAGGATTGGATATTTCGCGGTCGATGCCGCCGGCATCGCGGCCGCGACGCAAAAACTGCGCGACGACTTCGGCCGCTGGATATCCATCGAACTCGCATTCTACGCGCGGCACATGCGGTGCGGCTGAGCCGCAACAGGTGAAAAGACTTTTGGATCAAGCCGTACGCCTCCGCCGTTACCGCCGAGCCTGCGCGAAGCATAACCGCAGCCGCGGCTGCAACGAACTTGATGGAGAGGCCAGCGCTCAATGGCGCCATTCGAAACCGGCTCATGGTCAGGCTCACCATGCTGGCATCTTCATCGCATTTGTGAGTCCGGGCCACCATCATCCGCTGGGTAAATCCCCGGGGTGACGATTGTCATTCCCCGGAGAAGGATTTGCGCCACGCGCGGGCCGGCGTCAGCCCTTGTCGACCAGATCGTCCTCGAGGATCGCCATCTGGAACTGGAACGAGCGATCATCATCTTCATCGTCGACGAACAGCACGCCGATGAATTCCTCACCAATATAAACCTCGGCGGAATCGTCCTTCTTCGGCCGCGGCACGACGCGGATCTTGGGATTGCCGAACAGGCGCTTGAGATAAGCGTCGAGTTTCCTGACTTCCTGAACGTCCACGGCAGTCTCCAATACGATTGCTGGTTTCGAGAGCTTTTAGGACATGATCCCGAAAAGGGGAAACCGGTTTTCGAGAAAAGATCGTGCCCAAACGAAAAATAATCGGCAGGTCCGAGGTGACGAGACTGGCCGGATTCCAGGATGCCGCGCAGCCATCCACCGGCCGCATCCTGCCGTTTTCGCCCGCGTGATTCAAGCGGCCTGAAAGTCAGGCAATTACCAAATCAGGCGGGTTTTGGAAAACATCAGAGCCCGATCGCGTTGATCATCTGATCCATGGTGCGTGACGGCTCGGCACAGCCGGCCTCGCCGACGATCTTGGCGGGTACGCCGGCCACCGTCACGTTGTGCGGCACCGGCTTCACCACCACCGAGCCCGCCGCGATGCGCGCGCAATGGCCGACTTCGATGTTGCCGAGAATTTTAGCACCGGCGCCGATCATCACGCCGTGGCGGATCTTGGGGTGACGGTCCTCGTTCTCCTTGCCGGTGCCGCCAAGCGTGACGCCGTGCAGGATCGAGACATCGTCTTCGATCACAGCGGTTTCGCCGCAGACAAATCCGGTGGCATGGTCGAGGAAGATGCCGCGGCCGATCCGGGCGGCGGGATTGATGTCGGTCTGGAACACGGCCGAGGAACGGCTTTGCAGGTAATTGGCAAAATCCCTGCGGCCCTTTTTATGGAGCCAGTGCGCCAGACGGTGGGTCTGGATCGCATGAAAACCCTTGAAGTAGAGCAGCGGATCGATGAAGCGCGAGATCGCGGGATCGCGGTCATAGACCGCGACGAGATCGGCACGGAACGCGTTGCCGAGATCGGGATCGTCGCGCAGCGCTTCGTCAAAGGTCTGCCGGATCAAATCGCCCGACAGCGCCGAATGATCGAGGCGCTCGGCGATACGATGCACCACCGAGGCTTCCAGCCGATCATGATGCAGCACGGTCGAATAGATAAACGACGCGAGTTCGGGCTCGCGCCGAACGATGTCTTCCGCTTCCTGCCGAACGCGATCCCAGATCGGATCGAGCGCTGCCAGTTTTGCGTTCTGCGGATTGATCTGATGAATGGCCATGGATTGCTCTCTTGGGCTGCGCTCTAAAGTTGGGCTGCTTTCGCAAATTCGACCGTTCCGTCCCCTACTATAGCATCATGGGGCCGCCGCTGTCCCAGGGCGCGAGACGCCGAAAAGCATGGTTAGCCGGGCTCGAAACACGCGCTAAAACATTGAAGCGACGCGTTTTCTTCACATTCAGCCCAAGCCACCCCCAAAGCCAAGCGTCAAGCTGCCTCCGGCCTGCGTTCCCCGAAACGTCGAATGCAAGTGGTTGGCAATTCGGAGAAATCAAGCCACCCGCCATCCAACTATTTGCCGAGTTCCGTCTTCCGTCCAATCCGGCCAAGGTGTCCCGAAACGGGGGAGAAGCCGCATTACCACGCAAACTTTACCGGCGCGCCGGACCGATTCGAGCTGGGTCCGGGTCATAGCGCTCGCCGTTCCGCTATTGCTGGTCGCACCGGCGCTATGGAACGGATATCCACTGCTGCAATGGGACACCGGCGGCTATCTGGCGCGGTGGTACGAGGGCTATCTGGTCCCGAGCCGCTCCACCGTGTTCGGGCTCTATCTTCATTTCGGCGAGGGTTCGCACTTCTGGATCAATCTCGGGATTCAGGCGCTGGCGACGCTGTGGATCCTGCAGCTGGTGCTGCGGGTGTTCGGCATGACGAGGCCATCGCGGCTGGCCATCGTCAGCGGCGTGCTGATGTTGACCACGGCGCTGCCCTGGTTGGCCAGCATGCTGCTGACCGACATCTTCGCCGGCCTGTCGGTGCTGTCGCTGTTCATCCTGGTGCTGCACGGCGACAGGATTTCGACCGCGGAAAAAATACTGCTGTTCGCGTTTACGGCGTTTGCCGCCGCAACCCACAGCGCGACCTTGGCGGTGCTGCTCGGATTATGTTGCTGCGGCTGGATCGCGCGGCCATGGTTGCGCGCACGCATCGCCCTTGCAGGACTGGCGCAGGGTAGCCTGACCATCGTCGCAGGTGCTGCGATGCTGCTGGCGGCGAATTTCGCGTTGTCGGGGCAACTGGCCTGGACGCCCGGCGGCTACGGCGTGGCGTTCGGGCGGATGCTGCAGGATGGCATCGTCACGCAATATCTGCGGGACCATTGCACGACGCAAAAACTCAAGCTCTGCCCCTATCGTAACCAATTGCCTCCGACGGCGGACGACTTTCTGTGGGGCAACAGCATGTTCAACACGCTCGGCCGCTTTCAGGGCCTGAACGACGAGATGGGGTTCATCGCGCTGCATTCGCTGGCCGAGTACCCGGCATGGCAGGCCGAGGCCGCCATCGTCGCCACCGCGCAGCAACTGACTGATGTCGCGACCGGGGAAGGTACCAGCGGCTGGATACCCCACACCTACGGCATCATCGAGCGCTATATACCGTCGCAGCTCCCAGCCATGCGCGCCGCGCGCCAGCAGCATTGGGACATCGATTTCAAGGCGATCAACCGCGTCCATGTGCCGGTCGCGCTCGGCTCGATGCTGGCGATCGTTGCGATCTGCGCCGCCGCCATCTTTCGCCGTCGGCTCGACGACCTGACGCTGCTGGCGGCGACCGTCGGCGTTGCCCTGCTCGGCAACGCTTTCGTCTGCGGCGTGATATCCGGGCCGCATGACCGCTACGGCGCGCGGATGGTATGGATCGCGACGCTGGTGGTGTTGATCGCGGCCTTCAGGCATTTCGCCGGCGCCGACGAGCCCGGCCCCGATTCACTTTCGCCGTGACAGAAATTCCAGCACGCCTGTCTTGTAGACCTTGTCGCCGACCGCGCGCATGTGATCGCGGTTGGGAATGTCGAGCACCTCGGCGCCCGCAATGATCTTGCCGAGGGCGGCTGCCGAGCCCGCGATTTCGTCCGCGGTGCCGACCGCGATCAGCACCGGTACCTTGATGTCGGCGGCTTCGGCAGCGGTCATCAGCCGGCGCGAGCCGCGCAAGCAGGCGGCGAGCGCCCGCCGGTCGCTGCGGGTCTGATCGGCGAAGGCGCGAAACGTCCGTCCCACCGGATCGGTGACGTCATCGAGTTCGTCTGCCTCCAGCGCGATCGCGACGTTTTCGCCGGGACCGCCGCCCTCGATCAATCCCATCCCGATGCCGCCGAGGATCGCGGAGCGCAACCGCCGCGGCTCGCGATGCGCGAGCCAGGCCGTCATCCGCCCGCCCAGCGAATAGCCCATGATATCGGCGCGCGCGATATCCAGATGATCCATCAGCGCGATGACATCGGAGGCCATGGTGCCGATATGATATTCTTCCGAATCATACAGCTTGGCGGAATCGCCATGGCCGCGACTGTCGAGCGCGATGACGCGGCGGCCGTGCTTCTTCAATTCCGAAACCCAGGTCGGATAGACCCAATTGACATTCTTGCTCGAGGCAAAGCCGTGCACGAGCACGATCGGGTCACCCTCACCTTCATCGAGATAGGCAATTTCAACGGCGCCGTTGTGAAAGCTCGGCATCAATAATTCCATATTTTGGTGAAGGCTCGACATCAACAATTCCATATTTCGGGGAGTGGGGGTCGGGCGGAAACTAGCCGCGCGCCGCAGCGGCTGCCAGCGCAGGTTGTGCGGCCGCGGCCACCTGTTTTTGCAGCTGCCGTCTCTTTTTGCGATCCAGCCAGGACTGCGTCATGCGCTCGGTGGCGGCCTTGATCGACGACAACAGGCCGAACAACGCCAATAGCGCGCCGAACACCCACAGCGTCAGATCGAACGCGCCGGCCGCCAGCAGCAACGCGCCGCGGCCAAGCATCTTGAGGATCGCGCGGGTCTGGCTGCCCTTGGACTCCGCGAGCCTTGCTGCGCGCGCGACGTCTTTCGGACCTTCGGCGACCGCCAACGCATCGAGCGCGCCACGGCTGCCGGCCTTCTCGCCGACGCGTCCGACATCCTTGGCGAGGCGAACCAGCCCGCCGGCCTGCTCGGGGCGGAACGCCGCCTTGATGGCCCGCACGCTGTCGCCCGGGCGCAGCACCGAGGCGGACTCAATCGCGTTCTCCAGCACCGGCGTATCGACGATATCGCGCGCGGAGCGACCGGCCCATAGCGTCAGCCCCTCGCCGAGCCGCCCCACCTTGCGTGCGTCCTTGACCAGCGTCAGGCCGGCGCGCACCGGCGCCGCGCCGCCGACGGACACGTAGGTTGCCGCGGTCACCGCGAGGCCGGCCGCAGCAAGGCCCAGCACCAGCCGATCGGTTTCCTCACCGGTCGCCAGATGCTTGCCCTCTCGCACCACATCCCTGATGTCGCCAAACACGAATAGATCGCCGACGACGGTGCCGGTCATGCTGGCGCCATCGTCGGCGTTGCCGGTGATCAGACCGCTGGCGAAACTTTTCGCCATGTGCGAGGTCGAATTCGCGTCGGTGACGGCGTCCCGTACCCGGTCCGTCAATTCGTCGGTGACGGCGATGTTCTTGTCGCGCGCCAGATCGACAAAGCTGCTGGCGAGATCGGCATCGTTGGCGGCCAGCGCCGCCTCGATATGGCGCGCCACCGTTTGGCGGATCACTGCCGCATCGTCATTCCGCAGGGTAGAATTGATCCGGGCATCGGACAGCGCCGCGGGATCGTCCTGCGCCGCCAGGATCGCGCCGGCGTCGCGCGCACGCGGCCAGGCCAGCGCGCATGCGACCGCGCACACCGCCATACCCGTCAACGCCCAATCGAGCCGCGATCGCATCATCCAGAAAAGCCCATTTCCCCGTCCCGGGAATAGCCAAAAGATAGTATGCCGCTTTTACGACACAACGTCCCCGACGAAAGAAGGGCTTCTCTGGGACGACAAGATTGTGTCGAATTTGCATGAGCAAATGAGCGGTCGGGGGCCTTGGAATCAATGGAACCCCTCAGTATGGTGCGCGGCATTTTCAATTCTGCTGCCCATTATTGCTGCATGTTGTTGATTGCGTCCGCCTCCATTGCTTCCAGGGTGAAATACAATGTCCGACCACGTCGTTCCGCACTTTCATAATGACGCCGGCGTTTCGGTGATCGAAATCGGATCGCAGGAGTTCATGTGCGTCGGCGCCAATCCGCCGTTCGACCATCCCCATGTGTTTCTCGATCTCGGCAACGACAACGAGATCATCTGCCCGTACTGCTCGACGCTCTATCGGTTTGCCGCCGATCTCAAGCCCGGCGAGGCGCGGCCGCCGGAATGCGTGCTGAAAGATCGGGTCGCCTGATCCTGTCGTGGCCCCGACGCGCACCGTCGTCATCGCGGGTGCCGGCATCGGAGGATTGACGGCGGC
>JBDTKZ010000028.1:0-15757 GCA_039935075.1 Bradyrhizobium sp. | reverse complement strand
GGCACGGCGCTGATCCTTTTCATGTCCAGTTGAGTCGCAAAACTCTGGACACCATTAGAATCAATGCCGTGCACCTTGCACAGCAAAAATCGAGCCGGACAGCCGTGGGACAAGCCCGGGCATGACGCCATTTTTGGATTCTGTCGGAGCCAATTGGCGCTCAGAGCTGCCCGAGCAGCGTATCGCCGCCGGAGACTTCGACCTTGCCCGGCGCGGGCTCGAGGTTGAACTTCTTGACCACGCCGTCTTCCACCAGCATCGAGTAGCGCTTGGAGCGGATGCCGAGGCCGTTGCCGGACGCGTCGAGTTCCATGCCGATCGCCTTGGTGAATTCGGCGTTGCCGTCGGCGAGGAAAGTGGCTTCGTCGCGCTGGTCGGTGTCACGCTTCCAGGCGTTCATCACGAAGGCGTCGTTGACCGAGACGATCGCGATCGAGTTCACGCCCTTGTCCTTGATGGCATAGGCGTTGAGGAAAATGCTCGGCAGATGCATCTTGTGGCAGGTGCCGGTATAGGCGCCGGGCACCGCGAACAGCGCGACCTTCTTGCCCTTGAAGATGTCGTCGGTGGTTTTGACCTGCGGACCTTCCGCCGTCATCACGCGAAATTTGGCCTCGGGCAGCTTGTCGCCAACTTTGATGGTCATGGTCAATTCTCCTTGCAATGTGCGGAAGTGTCTTAGAGCATTTTGGGGGTGGGTGGAAACCCGGTTCACAGCCGTTTGATGCAGCCTATGTCATTCCGGGGCGATGCGTAGCATCGAACCCGGAATCTCGAGATTCCGGGTCTGGCGCCAACGCGCCATCCCGGAATGACGTAGGCTGGACTGCTTCGTCGTCCGCGTGCGGCACGACGCCAGGAGCGATCGCCTGCTTAAGCGGCAGCCTTCTTCTCATCGCGCAGTTCGCGGCGCAGGATCTTGCCGACATTGGTCTTCGGCAGGTCGGTGCGGAATTCGATCTGCTTCGGCACTTTATAGTTGGTGAGCTGGGTGCCGCAGAACTTGATGATCTCCTCCGCGGTGAGGCTCGGATCCTTCTTGACCACAAATGCCTTGACCGCCTCGCCGGATTTCGCGTCGGGCACGCCGATCACGGCGCACTCCAGCACGCCGGGATGGCCGGCGATCACTTCCTCGACCTCGTTCGGGTAGACGTTGAAGCCCGACACCAGGATCATATCCTTCTTGCGATCGACGATCTTGGTATAGCCGTTGGCGTCCATGACGCCGATATCGCCGGTGCGGAAGAAGCCGTCCGCCGTCATCACGTTCGCCGTCTCGTCCGGCCGGTTCCAGTAGCCGGCCATCACCTGCGGACCCTTGGCGCAGATTTCACCGGCCTCACCGAGGGGCACTTCCTTGCCGTCGTCGTCGCGGATCGAGAGATAGGTCGAGGGAACCGGAATCCCGATCGAGCCGGAGAATTTGTCGGTATCGGCGGGGTTGCAGGTCAGCGCCGGCGAGGTTTCCGACAGGCCGTAGCCTTCCGCCAGCGGGCAGCCCGTTATTTTCAACCACTTCTCGGCGACCGGTCTTTGCACCGCCATGCCACCGCCGTTGGAGACCTTCAGCTTGGAGAAGTCGAGCTTGTCGAACCCCGGCGTGTTGAGCAGGCCGTTGTAGAGGGTGTTGACGGCCGGGAAAAAGCTCACCTGGTATTTCATCAACTCCTTGATGAAGCCGGCCATGTCGCGCGGGTTGGGAATCAACAGATTGGTGCCGCCGGCGCGCACTCCCAGCAGGTAACATGCGGTCAGCGCGAAGATGTGATAGAGCGGCAGCGCGCAGACGATGATCATCTGGTCGACAATCGGCGGCTTCTTCAGCGCCGGCTGCAGCCAGGCGTCGTTCTGCAGCACGTTGGCGAGAATGTTGCGGTGAAGCAGCGTTGCGCCCTTGGAGACGCCGGTGGTGCCGCCGGTATATTGCAGAAAGGCGACGTCGTCGGCCGTCAGCTTCGGCGTGTTGAGCTTCATGCCGCGGCCGGCCGCGATCGCATCGTTGAAGGTGACGGCGTCCGGCAGCGAATAGGCCGGCACCATTTTCTTCACGCGGCGGACCACCAGATTGACGATCATGCCCTTGAGGCCGAGCAGATCGCCCATGCTGCCGATGATGACATGCTTGACCGCGGTCCTGGCGATCACCTGCTGCACGGTGGTGGCAAAATTCTCCAGCACGATGACCGCCTCGGCGCCGGAATCCTTCAGCTGGTGTTCGAGTTCGCGCGGCGTGTAGAGCGGGTTGACGTTGACCACGGCATAGCCCGCGCGCAGCACGGCGGCGGTTGCTACAGGATATTGCAATACGTTCGGCATCATCAGCGCGACGCGGGCGCCCTTTGGCATGCCCTTGCTTTGCAGATAGGCGCCGAGCGAGCGCGACATCTCGTCGAGATCGCGATAGCTGATCGACTTGTCCATGCAGATGAAGGCTTTGCGGTCGGCGAATTTCGCAAAGCTTTCTTCCAGCAACTCGACGAGCGATGCGTATTGGGTCACGTCGATATCGGCGGGCACGCCAGCCGGATATTGCTTGAGCCAGATCCGCTCCATGGTATTTCCCCTGTGATTTACTTAGCCACTTTTTCCCGTTTCAAGGCCCGTTCTCGGTACCGTACGGGGTGTTTTGGGCAGTATTGGCGAGGAGGACAGCGATGGCAAGCGGGCGGGCATGAGGCCTGTTGCTTCGCCAAAACGGTAGCGGGGGCCGGCGGGCCGAAATCCGCCAAATCGCGCGGCGTTGCTAACCCGCGGGCTTGGTGTCGCCACTGCTGCTCTTGGGCACGGGCTTGGTGGCAGGCTTTGCCGCGGTCTTCGGTTTTGCCGGTTTCGCGGGAGTCTGGTCGGCTGCTGCGGCGGGCTTGTCGGCGGGTCTGGCTGCGGCATCCGGTTTGGCATTGGCGTGTTTGACGCCGGCGGGTTTGGCAGAGGCATCTGACTTGGCGTCAGGCTTTGCATCGGTTTTGGCTTCAGCGGTCGCGGCGTTGGCTTTCTTCCCCGCCGCGCGCGCTTTGCGGCCTTTGGGCCGCTCCGTCTGCTTTTCGGAGTCAGTCGCGACGGCGGCGATCAGTGCGGCGCCGGTCTTGGTCGGGCCGGTGTAAACCGGGATCGGTTCGGAAGCCGCGGGTGCCGCCGCCATCAGGTCGGAAGGCTTAGCCATCGGCGGCTGCAGCCCGGCGGCGAAGAACGTCGCGCTGGTTTCGCCGGTGCTGGAAGAGCCGGCGTTGCCGGCGATGGCTTCCTCGTCGGCGTCGCTGGCCGGATGATGGTGCTTGCCGCCGCACATCTCGTCGCGCAGGTTCGGCGGCGAGGTGTCGATCGGCGCCAATTGATCGACCGTGCCGAGCGAGGGCCGCAGCCACGACAGGCCGTTATTGTTGGCAAAGCCGCGATCGAGCAGTTGCGCGGCCCGCACCGCGCGCATCGTGCCGGACGACGAGCCCAGCACGACCGCGATCAGCCGGCGGCCGTCGCGCGTTGCCGAGCCCACCAGATTGTAGCCGGATGCGCAGATGAAGCCGGTCTTGAAACCGTCGGCGCCGGGGTAGCGTCCGATCAGCTTGTTGAAATTCTGCGTCACCTTGCGGCCGAAGCGGATCGAGGGGATGTGAAGGAAATATTCGTATTCCGGCAGATCGTGAATGATGGCGCGGGCGAGGATCGCCATGTCGCGCGCCGAGGTGATCTGGCCGTCGGCGGGCAGCCCGTTCGGATTGACGTAGCTCGTCTGCGTCATGCCCAAATGCTGTGCGGTCGCGTTCATCTGCACCGAAAAACCGTCGATCGAGCCGCCAATACCTTCGGCCAGCACCACGGCCATGTCATTGGCTGATTTCACCAGCATCATCTTGAGTGCGTTGTCGACCGTGACCTGGGTGCCGGGCTTGAGGCCCATCTTCGAGGGCGACTGCGAGGCGGCGATCGGCGACACCGTGAGCAGCGTGTCGAGCGAAATCCGTCCCTCCTTGACCGCCTTGAGCGTGACATAGGCCGTCATCATCTTGCTGAGCGAGGCCGGATACCAGGGCACCGTCGCGTTGTCGGCCTGCAACACCTTGCCGCTGTCGGCTTCGACCAGCAGCAGCGCTTCCGCGTGTGCCGTGCGCGGCGCGACGACGGCAAGCGCCGCGTAGACGACGGCAAGCGCCACGACAACCACGATCCAGTTCAACGATGATCTGCGAAGCAACGGGCGAAGAAAATGCACTATGCGATTCCGGTCTTTTGAGACGCGTCCCTTGCAGGGAGTCTGCCAGGGGCCTGAGGAGATGTTCAAGCGTGCGGTCTTCAACTGTATCTTGCGCCGTCGCTCACGGCGGCTGCGAACCTATACCGGCTTGGCGTTCCGGAACAGAGCTTGTCTGATTAAATCGTGGACGAAATAGGCCAAATTTCGGTGAAGTTTAAATCTTGACGGCCTCGCTGCCGGTCTCCTGAGCTTGAACGCTGCGCACATTTTCTTGAACCATGAACTGGGCACGTGCGAGTTCCGCAAATCGTCCGCCTTTTGCCACCAGTTCATCAAAGGTTCCGCTTTCGATCACGCGTCCGCCATCAAACAGCAGGATGCGGGTGGCGTTGCGAATGGTCGAAAGCCGGTGCGCGATCACGAAGGTGGTGCGCCCCTTCATCACTTCGTCGAGTGCGGCGTTGACCCTGGCTTCGGTCACGGCATCGAGCGCGCTGGTCGCTTCGTCGAGAATGAGGATCGGCGGGTCCTTCAACAACGCGCGCGCGATCGATAGCCGCTGCCGCTCGCCGCCCGACAGCATGCGTCCACGCTCGCCGACATTGGTGTCGAATTTGCGGTCGCTGCGCTCGATGAATTCCAGCGCCTGGGCGCGGTCCGCCGCGATCCGCATTTCCGCTTCGGTGGCGTCCGGTTTGCCGACCCGCAGATTGTCGGCGATCGATCGGTTGAACAGCAGCGCCTCCTGGAACACCACGCCGATATTCCGCCGCAGCGCCGTCAGGGTCAGGCCGCGGACATCCATGCCGTCGATGCGGATGAAGCCGGATTGCGGGTCGAATGCCCGGTGCAGCAGCGCGATCGCGGTCGATTTGCCGGCACCGGTCGGGCCGACCAGCGCGATGGTCTGGCCCGGCAGCGCCGTGAAGGAGAGGTCTTCGACCGCCGGCCGCTTGCCGTCATAGGAAAACGAAACGTCGTTGAATTCGATCAGCCCCGACAGCCGGCCGGTATCGATCGCATCGGGCCGATCGCGTACCGCGGGCACCGCATCGAGCACGTTGAAGAATTCCTGCAGCCGCGGGGCTTCCATGAACACGCTGTTGATGAAGCCGACCACCTGTTCGAGCTTCTGGATCAGCATGGTGGCGAAGCGCACGAACATCACGATCTCGCCGACCGAAGTCAGGCCCTGCTGGTGCAGCACGATGCCGACGGTGAAGATCGCCAGCACCGTGATGGTGGTCGACGCCCGCGTGATCACGGTGACTAGCGCCCACCACGACAATACCGGCATCTGCACCGCGAGCAGCTTGTCGGCGACAAAACGCAATCCCTGCACCTCGGCGTCGATCCGCACGAAGCTTTGCACCAGCGCGACATTGCCGAGCGCGTCGGAGGCGCGCGCGGAGAGGTCGCTGTAATGTGCCTCGACCTCGCTCTGCATGCCGTAGGTCTTGCGCACCACCAGCGTCGTCAGCACCGTGAACACGATGCACAGCGCGAATAGCAGGATCGCCAGCCGCCAGTTGATGTAAAACGCCAGCGGCAGCAGCACCACCAGCGACATGATCGCGGCGAAATGCTCGCGGAAAAATCCGAGCCACAGCCGCCACAATGAATCGGTGCCGTTCAGCATCACCTTCATCAGGCGCCCGGAATGGGTGCCGGTGTGGAAGGTCAACGGCAACTGCATGATGTGTTCAAAATAATTCGTCAGCACCGCCTGGCGCTGACGGTGCGCCAGCCGGTCCGCATGCAGCGCTACCACGGCGCTGCACAGAATCGTGAACAGGCCGAACGCCGCCCAGGCGGCCAGCAACGGCCACGCGGCCGATGATCCGAGCTGGCCGGGGGTCGGCTTGCCGGACAGCACGTCGACGATGCGGCCGAACAGCACCGGTTCGGCGAATTGCGCGCCGGCCAGCAGCAGATTGGCGCCGGCCAGGATCCAGCCCAGCCGCGCCTCTTTGCCGAGCAGGTCAAGCACGCGCGTGTAGAGGCGAAGCAGGGACATCAGGCGGGATGCTCGGGCGGGCGGGACACAATAGAGTGAGCATGGTCCGGAAAAGCGGATGCCACAAGTCCGGGACGTTCGGGTGGATCGACTAAGCCACTTTCAAGGTAGGAATGCCGCTCACATCGACATTTCGTTCGGCGTGCCAGGTATCATGGGCGGCCTGCATTCGAACCCAGATGCCGGGACCGCCGCCAAACAATTTTCCGATGCGCACGGCAACCTCCGGCGAGACCGGTTTCTTCTCCGCCATAATGTCATGCAGGTGTTGCCTCGAAATGCCGAGCAGTCGCGCAATCTCGACCTTCTTCTTGCCCGACGCAGGCAGCATATCCTCGCGGAGCAGGGCGCCGGGGTGGGTGGGGCACCGATCGCGGTTCGGCTTGGCGGCATATTCGGTCACTCTAATTCCCCTTTGCCTTTCTGGGGCCCGTTACTTCAGTGATATTGTTCGTAGTCCACACGATAAGCGTCCCCGTTTTCAAATTCGAAGGTGATGCACCATGGCCCGTTCACATGAACGGAATAGCGAATTGGCTTTCCGTGCAAACGGTGGAAATCGAAACCAAGTAAGTTCATTTCGTCGGGACGTATTGCAGCATCAAGTTGGCTGAGACGCCGGAGGATGCGATCATGCATCTTCCTGTCGATCTTCGACGGTTTGCCGCTCGACCACAGGTCGCCGAGCGCCTTGTTCTGGAAGGTCTTGATCACAAGCGCCGCCGGCGGATTTCAAGGTTGAAAGTGTAAGCTAATTGCTTACGTTGGTCAAGCCGAAGGGGTTAGGACCGCCCGCCGATGCGGCGTTGCGTCGCTGCGCTTGCATCCGGAGCGGGGAACCCAACACGAGGCCGGGGGTTAGCTGTGGCAGGCCTGTCAGGCCGAGCCACGGAGGATTTTACAGATGATTGCGCGAAAGGGTTTGTTCTCAGGCATTGGGCGTTCGGCCGCGATGGCGACGGTGGTGGCGGTGGCGCTGACCACGGTCGGGCCGGTATCGGCATTCGCGGGTTCGGCCCGAGAGGGTCTTTCGACGCCGACCCCGGCCCACGGCATCACCGATGTCAGTTCCCGGCGCAGGGTCCATCGGGGTGGTGGCGGTGGTGCGGCAGCCGCGGCGGTTTTTGCCGGCATCGTCGGCACCGGTCTCGCGATCGCGGCATCCCAGAACCGGCGCGACTATTATGATTCATATGATGCGGCGCCGGGTTATTATTACGGCGGCGGCCCGGGCTATTATGGTGGCGGGCCGGGTTATTACGGCCGGGACCGATCGACCCTTCCGTACGTCAACCCACACCGCGGCTGGTAACCTTTAAAATTCGCAAACCGATCATTCGTCGGCCGCTTCGGACGGTCGACGAATTTTTTATGACAATCGGGCTTTGCCGCCGGCCGTTAACACGCTGGCCATTGCTTTCGATTAGCCTCAAGGGATGAGTGATTCGCTCGATCGGCTTTACCAAGCGGTCATCGCGGCCAAGGATCTCGATCCGGCAATTTCGCGAACCGCACGGCTGTTTCAGCGCGGCCCGGCCAAGATGGCCAAGAAGCTGGCTGAGGAAGCCATCGAGGTCGTGATCGACGCCGTCAACGGCAAGCCGGACGCGGTAGTCCGCGAAAGCGCCGACCTACTCTATAACCTCACCGTGCTTTGGGCGTCCGCCGGCGTGCAGCCCGACGATGTCTGGCGCGAGATGGAACGGCGCGAGCACTTGCTCGGCATCGCCGAGAAGCTGCCGAAATCCACGGCTTCGTTGTCCAAGGCTTCGTTGTCCAAGGCTTCGTTGTCCGAGGCTTCGTTGCCCAAGGCGTCGCCGCCCCGGGTTGCGCGGCGACCAATTGTCGCGCTTGAGGGCCGGGCGCTGCGCAAGCGCCACTAGATACCCCCGAATTCTCCCCAATCCCGGCATGGACAAATCCATCCCACGGTGGTTCATCGCGCCATGCTGAGACGTATCTATGATTGGTGTATCAACGCCGCGCACAAGCCATACGCGCTCTGGATTTTAGCGGCGGTGGCGTTCGCCGAAAGCTCCTTCTTCCCGGTGCCTCCCGATATCATGCTGCTGCCGATGTCGTTGGCGCAGCCGCGGCGAGCCTGGTTGTTCGCGGGCGTATGCACCGCCGCTTCGGTGGTCGGCGGCCTCCTGGGATATGCCATCGGCGCCGTGCTGTACGACTCGATCGGGCACTGGCTGATCCAGCTCTATGGCCTCGACGGCAAGGTGGAGGCGTTTCGCGCGTCCTACGCCCAATGGGGCGCGGTGATCATCCTGCTGAAGGGGCTGACGCCGATTCCCTACAAGCTGGTGACGATCACCTCGGGATTTGCCGGCTACAACATCTGGCTGTTCGTGGTGTGCTCCATCGTCGCCCGTGGCGGCCGGTTCTTCGTGGTTGCGATCCTGCTCAACCGCTATGGCGACACCATTCGCGCCGAACTCGAAAAACGGCTGGGCCTGTGGGTCGCCATCGGCGCCGCGGTGCTGGTGCTTGGATTTTACATCGCCTACCGATTGATCTAGCGCGTATCGCTTTGCTGGCCGACCGCTTCGGGTTAGCCTCGGTCCATGTTTGATCGATCCGGCATCCTGTTCGCGCGCTCCGGGAGGCTCGTTGCCGCCGTTTGTGGCGGCGCGGCGCTGGTGCTGACGATCGCCGCCGGCGCGGCCTGGTGCCAGGGCACGTCCCCGTCATCGCCGCCGAACGCGCAACTCCCGGCTCAGCAGGCTGCGCCGGAACCATCGGCACCGCCGCAAGGCGACGCCGCAGCGCCTGCCAGCCCTCCGGCCCACGAGGAAAATCCAGGCCTGATCGGCGAAATCGGAAAGATGTTCGGCAAGCTGCCTTCGTTGAAAAGCCCAAGCGAGACCATGGACGATCTAAACGCGCGCGCAAAAGACGCGGCCAGGGATGCCTCTGACTCGCTGTCGCGCCTGACCACATCCTCGATGGTGTCCGGGCGCGTGGCCTGCCCGGTCTCGGGCAACGGGGCGCCGGACTGCAAGACCGCCTCCGACAAATTATGCCAGACCAAAGCCTTCAAGGAAGGCAAGAGCCTGACCACCGACTCGGCGGAGACCTGTTCGGCGAAAGTCCTGATCCCCGGCCGCGCGCGCAAGCCGGACGATTGCCGCACCGATACCTACGTGACCCGCGCGCTTTGCCAGTAGCGGGCCGAAACCGGCGGAAATCAACCCGGATCGATCGAGCGCCGCACCGGGATCGCGGGTTGCCTTGTTGGTATGATGTCTGGCATCTTTAGCGCAACGTTTTCTTACCGTAACCGAAGGATGCTTTTCGAATGTCCATGCCTGCTCTGTTCAAGGGCCGTCTGTCGATTCCTGTAATCGGCGCGCCGCTGTTCATCATCTCCGTGCCCGATCTGGTGATCGCGCAATGCAAGGCGGGTGTGGTCGGATCGTTTCCGGCGCTGAACGCGCGGCCGGTCGCACTGCTCGATGAGTGGCTGGCGCAGATCAAGCAAGAACTCGCCGCCTACGACAAGGCGCATCCGGAGCGGCCGTCGGCGCCATTCGCGGTCAACCAGATCGTGCACCGGTCGAACAACCGGCTCGAGCAGGATCTGGCGGTGTGCGAAAAGCACAAGGTGCCGATGATGATCACCTCGCTCGGCGCGCGCGAGGAGCTCAACCAGGCCGCCCATGGCTGGGGCTGCATCGTGTTTCACGACGTGATCAACCAGAAATTCGCGCACAAGGCGGTCGAGAAGGGCGCCGACGGCCTCATTCTGGTGGCAGCCGGCGCCGGCGGTCATGCCGGCACGATCTCGCCGTTCCCCTTCGTGGCGGAGACGCGGCAGTGGTTCGATGGCCCGATCGCGCTGTCGGGCACTATCGCCAATGGCCGCGCCATCCGCGCCGCGCGAATCCTCGGCGCCGACTTCGCCTATATCGGCTCCGCTTTCATCGCCACCACGGAAGCCAACGCGGTGGAAGGCTACAAGAACATGATCACCAGTTCGGGCGCCGAGGACATCGTCTATTCGAACCTGTTCACCGGCGTCCACGGCAATTATCTGAAACCCTCGGTCGTGGCCGCCGGAATGGATCCGGAAAATCTTCCGCAATCCGACGCTTCGAAAATGAGCTTCGGCACCGACGCCGCGGGCGAGCGCGCCAAGCCGAAAGCCTGGAAGGAAATCTGGGGCTCGGGCCAGGGTGTCGGCAGCATCGGCAAGGTGGTGCCGGCCGCCGAGTTGATTGCGCGCTTCAAGAAGGAATATGACGCGGCGATCGATCCCGCGCTGTGAGGTGCCACCGTGTCCCGGACGCGGTGCAGCACTCTATCGTGCTGCTCCGCAGAGCCGGGACCCACAAGCCATAACGCGTGGACCCCGGATCAGCAGCGTACTACGCCGCTAACGCGTCGCATTGCGCAGCATCCGGGGAACGCGGCAAACTCGATGTCGGAAAGATTGCTTTTCGCAGCGGCGACGTTCTCTTCGAGGTACTTAACCTTGGAGGCGTCTGGAATCGGAAGCAACGCGGGGCTGCGCTTCAAGCTCCACGCCAGCGCTCGCTTCATGCCACATCGGTGGACAACGAGACGCTGTTCCACGTATTGAAGTCAGCCTGCAGCGATTTCATCTTTTCCCCGACCAACCGCACGACGTCGCTGCCGAGCAAAAGATGCGCCGGCGGGTTGTCCGAATCCGCGACCTTCAACATCGCCTGCGCCGCCTTGGCGGGATCGCCGATCTGCCAGCCGCTGAGTTCCATGCGGCGCTTGCGTATCGGTTCGATCAAGGCGTCCGGGTAACGCGCGGCCGGGATACCCCGGCCATAGCCTTGTCTGGCCGCGCTTTTTTCGCCCTTAACGCGCCGTTAACCACTCCGGCTCCAAAAATCATGTCGAGGCCGTCCATCGTCCTGTGGCAGCGGCCGCACCGGAAGGCTTCCACTCAACGGGGGTGCGACATGGATCTCGATACGGGCTTTGCAAAGACATCGGCGACGCTGGACGAAATCAGGTGGCGCGTCGCTCGCGCGCTCGATCGGCATCCGCTGTGCCGCAACGTCGAATTCGACATCGTGAGCATGCCCCGCTCGAAAAAGACCAACTGGACCATCAGCCTGCAGTCGGTTGAATCAGATGCGCTGTGGGAGGCGTCCGATATCGTCGCCGATATCCAGGAAGCCTACGAGTTGGCTGTCGCGGCCTGATTTGCCGCTTTTCGTCCCCAAAACCGATGCAGCCGGGGTCCGCGGCGCGCGGCGGCGGCATGGTTAAGCCTTAATTAGCCCCCAGAAACTGGCCGTAGTTGGTCAACGGAAACGGAGCGCTGCTTGACGCGCGCAGTTACGATCATCGCCCTGACGTGTTTTCTTGTGGTCGGCGCGGCAGCCCTGAGCATTCTCGGCCGCAACAGCCTGCCGGATGCGACGTCGTCGACCGTTTCGCGGGTCGCCGACCATCCGGTGTCGAACAAGCAGGCCAAGAAAGACCGGCTCGCAGTCGCGAGCTTCGCGCTGGCCTCGTTCGAGCCGGCGCCGACGGACTTGACCCAGTCTTTGCGGCAGGCGTTCGCTGCCCAAAATCCCGCCGACGTCGTGCCGCCGCAGATCGCCGCACCCCAGGTTTTCCCATCTCAGGCGGTTGCGCCTGCTGCCACGATGCCTCAGGCGCCGCTCCCGCCGCAAGTTGCAAAACTTGAAGCGCCGAAACTCGCAGTGAAACCGGCGCCGCAGAAATCCTATGCGTTGCTCAGCGACGCGCAGATCGCCGGCATCAAGGAACGCCTCAACCTTTCCCCGGATCAGCAATCCTATTGGCCGGGGGTGGAAAGCGCCTTGCGTGCGGTAGCCCGCAAGATCCATGCGACCCGTCAGGCCGATCCGCACGCCACCGGCGCGCCGATCGATCCGGACTCCGCGGAAGTCCAGCAACTCAAATCGGCGGCGATGCCGTTGTTGTTCCAGTTGCGCGAAGACCAGAAGCGCGAAGTGCGCTCGCTCGCCCGCCTGATCGGCCTGGAAAAGGTCGCCGCGCAGATCTGAGGCGCGGCCGGCGTCATCAGGACCGGCCGCCCGACTTCCTCGCGTTGGCGCCGCCGTTTCGGGGCCACCCTGATCGCCCAATTCTTCATGCACAGACCGGTCTAACGGCGTAGGGTGTGAACCCACGCTAAATCTCGATGAGATCGTTGATGCCGCAAGCCCAAAACCCCGCAATTGCGGCCGATGCCCTTACCGTCACGCTGGCCGACGTCAAGGCGGCGGCGGCGACCATCCGTGGTGCGACCATTGTGACCGAATGCAATGAAAGCCGCACGCTCGGCACCGTGCTCGGTTGCAGGGTCTGGCTCAAATTCGAGAATCTGCAGTTCACCTCCACCTTCAAGGAGCGCGGTGCGCTCAATCGCCTGAATGCGCTGTCGCCCGACGAGCGGCGGCGCGGCGTGATCGCGATGTCCGCCGGCAATCACGCGCAGGGCGTGGCCTATCACGCCAAACGGCTCGGCATTCCCGCCGTGATCGTGATGCCGGTCGGCACGCCGATGGTGAAGGTCGAGAACACAAGGCGGCTCGATGCCAAGGTGATCATTTCCGGTGCAACGCTGGAAGAATCGGGCGAGTTCACGCGCGACTATTGCAAGACTCACGACATGATCCTGGTTCATCCCTATGACGATCCGCTCGTGATTGCGGGGCAGGGCACCATCGCGCTTGAAATGCTCGAGGCGGTGCCCGATCTCGACACGCTGGTGGTTCCGATCGGCGGCGGCGGGCTGATCTCCGGGATCGCGGTGGCCGCGAAGGCCTTGAATCCCGATTTGCGGATCGTCGGCGTGCAGGCCCAGCTCTATCCCTCGATGTACAACGTCATCAACGGAGAGCATTTGCCGATGCGTGGCGACACGCTGGCCGAGGGCATCGCGGTCAAGGCGCCCGGCCGGATCACCACTGGCATCATTCGCGAACTGGTCGACGAGATCGTGCTGGTGACGGAAGACCAGATCGAGCGCGCGGTCGCAACCCTGATCTCGATCGAAAAGACCGTGGTCGAAGGCGCCGGTGCTGCCGGGCTCGCGGCGCTGATGGCAGCACCCGAACGCTTTTCCGGGCGTAAGGTCGGCCTGGTGTTGACCGGAGGCAATATCGACACGCGACTGATCGCCTCGGTGCTGACCCGCGAACTCGCCCGTGAGGGACGGCTGACGCAAGTCGCGCTCGACATCGTCGACCGGCCCGGTCAGCTCGCCGCCGTCGCCGCACTGCTGGCGGAAGTCGGCGCCAACATCGTCGAGGTCTCGCATCAGCGCACCTTCTCCGATCTGCCGGCCAAGGGCACGTTGCTCGAACTCGTGATCGAAACCCGCGACCGCGCGCATCTGGACGAGGTCATGACAAAACTCGGCGCGGCTGGGTTCAAGGCCTGGTTGCCGGGTCACCGCTGACGACGGTGACGTGGTCGATCGCTGCCCTTGCGGCGATGCCCGGCTTGATCCTACGATCCATCCGATGTCGATCGGTGTTTCCGCAGGCCTCACCATGGCCGCGCTGGATCCAGCGTAGCCTGGCATCGAGCGGAGACAAGCATGGCCGATTGGTCGGACGGTTACATCACCAATATCGAATACACTTCGGGCTTCTACGCCGGGCTGTCACCGCTGGCGCAGAATTTTGCGCTGCTATACCGCGGCTATGCCGGGCCGCAGCTTGCGGACGGCTTCACCTATTGCGAGCTTGGCTGCGGTCGTGGATTCAGTACGGCACTGCTGGCCGCGGCCAATCCGGCCGGCGCGTTTTGGGGGATCGACTTCAATCCGTCGCATATTTCCGATGCCGAGCAGCTCAAGCAGGCCACGTCAGTCCCGAATGTCACCTTCCTGGAGCTGAGCTTCGCGGAATCGCTGACGGCGGATCTGCCGAAATTCGATTTCATCTCGCTGCATGGCGTCTGGTCCTGGATCAGCCCGGACAATCGCCGCGCCATCCTTGATTTCATTTATGCCAAGCTAAAGCCGGGCGGCGTCGTCTACATCAGTTATAACGCGCTGCCGGGCTGGTCGGCCGCGGCGCCGCTGCGTCAGCTCCTGGTGGAGCGGCTGCGCGGCCAAGGCGGCGCGACGCCGGATTCCATCGACGCGGCGCTTTCGTTTGCGGGACGGGTGCGCGATGCCGGAGCGGGATACTTCCGCGCCAACCCTGCCAGCGGCAAGCGGCTCGATAGTTTCGCGGCGATGCCGAAAAACTATCTCGCCCATGAATATTTCAACGTGTACTGGTCGGCCTCGTATCACTCCGAGGTGGTGACGGAGCTCGCCGCGGCGAAACTGACGTTTGCCGCGCCAAGCGTATTGTCCGAACAGATGGATGCCTTTCTGCTGGCGCCGCCGGCGCGCGAGCTGCTGAAGGAAGTCACCGACCCGACCGCACGCGAAACCATCCGCGACTATTTCCTGAATGCGCAATTTCGCCGCGACCTGTTCGTGCGCGGCGCGCGGCAGTTGTCGGAGAGCGAACGCAACGAACGCCTGCTGCAAACCCGTCTGGTGTTGACGCGGCCTCCGCCGCAATTTCCGTTCAAGGTGTCGGTGCCGGTCGGCGAGGTGACGATCGATGCCAATCCGGCCAAGGCGATCTTTGATGCTCTGGCCGAGGGGCCGCGAATGCTGGGGGACATCCTGAAAGATCCTGTGATCGCGGGCGGCGACGGCGGCAACGTCGCGTTCAAGGCCATCACGGTCCTGCTGGCAGGGGGCGCGATATTGCCGGCGCTTGGACCGGAGCAGGAGGACATCCGCCGCGAGCGGGTCGCCCGCTTCAACCAGGCGATGCTGGCGCGGTTCGGATCGGAACGACAGGAGCACACGCTGGCCTCGCCGGTGCTTGGGACCGGGATGGCGGTGCCACCGACCGATCAGATGTTTCTGGCGCACGCCGCTGGCGACAAGGCGCCGCCGATTGAAAAGCTCACTAAGGAAATGGCGGCGCGCAATCGTACCTTCATGAAGGATGGCAAGCCGGCATCGCCTGGGGAAACGATAGCCCAACTTGAGGCGGCGTTGACGGCGTTTCGGCAGGAACGGCTGCCGATCTACCAGCGGCTGGGTATTAATTAATTTCTCTGCCGCGTAAGAAGGCGAGTTCCATTTTCACAAAAAGCTTCGTTTATCTCATCACATTTCTGTTTGTTTCCAACATTTAATGACCCATAATCCGTTCGGGGGGATCCGTCGAACGGACGACCCTCGTCCGGATATTGCCCGGGCGGTGGCGTATTTTTTGGGGGGTGGCATGGCTACCACTTATTATTTGGTGATCCACGGGGTTTCCGGCGATTACAGCGACAAGCTGCTGACGGGTGCGTTCGAGGTCAGCGATTTCGAATTTCTGACGACGAACAAGAGCACGACGCAGCAGGGCCCCGGGGGTGGAGGCAGCACCAGCACCTTCGATCCACTGACGCTGACATTGAACAGCAACAGCTATGCCGCGCTTTTGACCGATCTGGGCAAGGATACCAAGATCAGCGGTGTGTCGCTGATCGGCGAGACGACGGGCGGGGGCGGGACTCCG